>NZ_OEPV01000010.1 GCF_900240225.1 Dysgonomonas massiliensis
TTGGAGTGCTTATCTGCTTTTTGGGAGGTTTGATGGCAACGGATATTGCACCTAAGAAGGCATCAGGAGCAGCCTTGGGTGTTGTCGGTATAGCCAGTTATATTGGAGCAGGTATTCAGGATATTCTAAGTGGTCATCTGATCGGGGACAGCAAGACGATAACCTCGGGTGTGGCAGCCTATGATTTTTCATCGATTCAGTATTTTTGGATTGGTGCGGCAGCACTTTCGGTGGTATTTTGTGCGATGTTATGGACGGCTAAGAAAATTAAAGAGTAAGTTGAAAGTTTCATTTGTTGATTTGTAGTACTAAGACTTAATCTGACAGTTATAGATTTTCTATAATTGTCAGATTTCTATTTCCTTCAATTGCAAGATATAGTTGATATTCATAATGCTCTCTGACTCCACAGTGTTATAGCTTGTTCTTAATGATTTTTTCTTATGATGTAATAAACTAATCTTTTGATATTGTTACTGTTTTTATTGGTATCTGTCAAATTAAATCGTGACTATTTCAAAAAATATAAAAGACTTAACACTTAAAGGTGAACTTTAGTTTGAAGACATACAATTATAATTCCAATAACTGTTAAAAGACATTTTCTCATTCAATAATATATTTAAATTTACCTTCATCACTATTATTAGTCAGATCAATTAATTAACGAGCATTAATCTCTTCTTATTCCACTTCATTAAAATGGTAATCGGCATACTTGTCTTCTAATTCGAAATTGTAGCAATTGCCATATTTTTCAGTTTTTGGTATCCTTCCTTTTTCGTCGTAATAAATCCATGTTTCACAACGATAGCTGTCGCTTTCGGCGAACGATTTCATTTTTGTCAATGATTTTAATTTTCCATTTAAATAATATTCTCGAGTTACTGCAACAGAAAATGTACTGTTATAGCTATTGCCCCATTCAGGGTATAAATGCTCCCAATTAGTTTCTTCGATTTTATGACCTAAGGAATCGTAAGTGATGTCAAAAGTTGAAAAATCCCTCCGTATAATGATTTGTAAGCTCCATGACTATGGAGTTGTTCATTTGGGAAATAATGCCAATAGATAGTTCCGTCACTTGTATTTTTCTTGATTTGATATGAATTATCCTTATAATAATCTTTTCTTATGACATATTCTTCGTTTCGTCCCACAACACAATCTTCTAAAGATTCCCATGAGATATATGTTTCAGAAAGTAATAGTCCGTTCCTTACCTTTTTTATTACGCTGATGTATTTATATTTACTCCAATCCTCATTCGATGGTCTAGGGATTGAATCGGCGGCAGATAAATAGCCTATGTTTTCAACTCCCTTGCTGTCATGCCTGTAAAAATCCCGGAAATGAATTTGTCCCACTTCCATATTTATATTGTAAACTTCTCTTTCGGGTGCTCCATCATAGTTGTAATATCGATAGATTACTTCACCTTTTGGACGGTTCAGGTATTGAGTATACATTAATCTTTCGTCGCGTCGCATTTCAATAGAATCATTCTTGTAGATACGTAATTTATCAGACCAGTTCAAGATCGAATCTCTGTAAACTATTGCGCGCATGACCCATTTTGACGAATTGCTTGTAATTAAATCTGAGTATATCTCCTTTTCTCCATGCATAAGCCAAACTGTCCTAACAGTATCTGTTCGATAGCCTTTTTTAGAGAAAATCAGATCTTCCAAAGTATTATCGATCCTTTTTATTTTGAAATAGCCTAAATTATCCGTTGTATCACTGTTTTCGATAGAAAAATATTCTCTTACCAATACTCCTGAAATAGGTGCGCCAGCTTCATCAACAACAAAGCCGGAATAATGATCCCGTAATTTCGAGTTTTTGCATGATATCGCTATCAGTACCGATAGAAGAATTACTATTAAAGTTAGCCCCTTATTCATTGTTGTCGATTTTATGAAATTTTGCAGAATAACCTATCCAATATATGGAGTCATCCTGCCTCTTTTTTTCTTTCAGATAGTGTATTGTTTCGTCATCTATCCAATATACTCCGGTCATATCACCTTCTGATCCAGAAAAAAGAAGATAAGGAATATATTTGTTATTTTCTTTTACCTCTAAGTAATAGTGTATTCCGTCAAATTCAAATGTACCGAAACGATACTTTCTGGATGGAGAATAAATGTAACTGGATGGATTTACAAATATCTGTTCCAAAGTATTCAAGTCATATGCAGATACATATCCATGACCACCTGTTATCATTACATATGCTAATTCAGGACAGTATTCATATGCTTCTTGCTCTCTGAAAAATTCAATGCTGTCATTCTCGAATGTTATATATTCCCCGAAAATTCTAGAATTTAGAAGTCTCTCATCCGACATCAGGAGTTCACTGAATTTTTCTTCAGCCTCTTCTTCATAATATATTTTATAAAGTTTCTTTTTCACTTTACTGTAATCATAAACTCCGATCTCCAACGCTTTGGAGCGAATTCGATATTGTTTATCCTGTGCAAGTATCTGAGATGAGTTACATGCTATTAATATCAAGGCGATTATACTGGCGAATATGTTCAAGTTTTTCATTTAAATTTTAGTTGAATATTTATTAATGCAGTCTTATGTGTTTTATCTCATAATTAATCAGTATGACAATTACTTACAAAATATTTTTTAGTTATTACTGTCCGATAATCTATAAAATGAATTATCATCTATCGAATAACTGAGAAAGTATCCTTCTCTATTTCTGAAATTGACCCATTTAGGAAATATTTCCACCCAAGGGGATTCATAAATACGACCACCATCGAACTCAGATGCAGATAGCTTAATAGAATTGATGATTTTGTTATTCTCTATTACATAAATAGTTTCTCCAATTGTAATAAAGTCTTTCGATTTTGCTGAAAAGGGCAAAATATGTTCAATTTTCCCTAGTCTTAAATTCTCATTTTTACAAATTAGTGAATCATTTTGAAAATAAAGAGATACATTATTCACATCGAATATCTTTCGTTCTTCGATGTCTGGTTGAGGTAATTCGGGAAGCTCTTCAAGCCTTTTATTAAAGATGTACAAGGCTTTTTCTGGAGATATTTTGGTCTCATCATAGCAAAAAGATTCCCATGTATCGGATGTAAAGTAATTGATAATCTTCATCAAATAGTCTTGATTGATTGTTTGATGAAGTCCATTAAGGAAACAATAATAACCATTCTTATATCGATACATTTCTACACCAATACTATGATCCATCCAAGCGGCGGTCATAATTTGAAAATTTATTTTACCTCTATCTAGTTTCCTATCCTGTTTTAAGACAGCTATATATTCATCTAAATTCTCGGTTAAGGATTTATAGTATAATTTTTCAATATCATTATTGTATCTGTAAATTACACTTACGCTGATATGTTTGCCTTCAAATGAATATACATCCAATTCCGGAGTTGCCTTTACTCCTCTAGATAAGATTAGTCCTAGTATAATAAATATAAATTTACTATTTATGTATGTTTTCCATTTTTTGCTCATCTTCTGATTGCCATTTTTTGTAATTATTGATTCCAGCATCCCAAATATAGTAAGTTGTTATTCCATAGCGCATCAGAGTATGATCGATAATGAATTTACAGACAAAGGTTTCTTTACCTTTATCTATATTTAGAATCTCAATAAGCAAATTTCCTTCATAATTATAATCTGGAAGTTTATTTTCTAGATATGTTTGAGTTATCTTAAATTGTCCCGACGATTCTAAATACTCGGTAATGGTCATATCTGTTGTATTCGCAAGAAAATAATCTACAGCTAGTTGATCATCTTCACCAAAATCTAGATAAACGATCTCTTTTTTATTTGTTTTATAGAATTTCGCCAAACTACCATCAGCAATTTTATCTATACCTTCCACAGAACTAAGTGCATAAAAAATATTACCATCTCCCGCTTCTTGGGAGCAAAAGATGCCAAAATGTAAACAGATAGTATCTCCTTTGTAGATTTCATCTGCATTTGCAGCGAATGTCATATTGATGCCTTCTCCTTTAAGGTTTATACCCATCAGAGAATGAATATCGTAATCTTTGTCTATTCCTATAAATATAGCGGTATCAGGGGCAGCAGTAGTATAGTTGTTTTTATATTGATTGAAAAATTCGTCTCCAGGTAAATGCAAATTACTGAAATTCCCCCAATAGATAGGTTCATTATCGACAACCATGCGAATATTTGAATATTCTCTGAGAAAATCACTTTCCTCATCATAACGCGAAAAGGATGCTTCATACTCACTACCTAGCAAATCTAAGGAGTATTCAGTATAACCACCATACACATCCCGATTTTCTTTATAGAGAGAAACTAAGCGAAAACGTTCAGTTTCTTTCTCATAAATATAAGACTCTATTTCCGTTGTTTCCATTCCAGTAGAATGTACTATAAATTTGCCATCAGTAACTGAGAGGCTCACTTTATCTACTCCAGGGTTAAACTCCAAGCCAAATGATTTAAAACCATGTGTAGATAGCGATACCATAATAGAATCACCTTGTAAATCATAATAAAGTGAGTCCATTATATGATCGCCGTCAATATCTGCAATATTTTGCTCGTTGTCTATAGCAATTTTCTGCGCGTAAATACAACAACAGATACAACTTAAGGTTATTACTAAAAATATTACTTTCTTCATCTTATAAATTAATAGTTGTTTTGTACTCATTCTCTCAAGCATTCATCTAATAATAAATCTATCATAATAGGCTCTTCGGAATACTCATAAATTTTATAGTCATCAATGCTGCTATTTTCTCCCACTTGGATTATTATGTATGTGTATCCTCCACCAACAGTAGTATAACTAAAATTGTACATTTCAAAAACAAAGAAGCAATATTGATCCTTCCTTATCGAAAATATACGTTGAGGTATGAAATGTGTTATCTGTATGCCATTCAGGTCATTGCCTACAGATAAAGTTAATTTTTCTATTATGATTGTATTTGAAGGATAGTTGTCTAAGAAGCTGTCGTTGCAATAGTCGATAATGTCTAAATTTGTATCAAAATATGCCCTAATATTAGCTTTGTTCAGCGTTTCATCAATTGTAATAATGCCAGAGATGTCATCTCTCGTCTTATCTTTAGCAATACATGTTGTCAGGTCTCTAATTTCTATATCATATCCTTTTAATGAATCATTTACGATTGCAGAAAGAATACTACTTTGATCTGGGATAATCGTAGAAGTATTATTTTCAGCTTGAAGACATATACTACCAAGTAAAAAAAAGTTCAGATATATTGATATATATAAAATCTGCTTCATTATCATACTATTGGGGAATATTTTGTTTATAAGCTAAGGTTCTCTATTGGTTGTTCAGTGTTTTGGCATTATCCATAAAGGTAGGATTTTCTATTCATAGTAAGCTTGATCTAGATCAAATTTATAATCGATTTGATGGGTTTATTGATAGCTAGATATCGCTAAATATAGGATATTAATACTGAAAATATTGTTGATAAAGACAATGTTACTAAGTTTACAGAAATAATACAATGCTAATAGAAAATGAAATTTGATTCTGAATTTAAAAGAGCCGTATCTGAGTTACCAACACAAGAAAAAGACAAACTTCTTTTTCGCTTATTAAAGCGTGATAAAATTCTAGCTGATAGACTTTACTTTCAATTATTAAGTGGAGATAGCGTTCAAGATAGAAGAGCGGTTGTCGAAAAGAAAATAAAGAATGATTTAGCTAAAATATCAGGTTCTACCTATTCTCATACCTATTTATTAAGAGAAATGAAATCGTTAAGTGCCGCGATAACGGAGCATGTTAAGGTTACGAAAGATAAATATGGAGAAGCAAGCTTAAACTTGTTAATGCTTAATGAAGCTCTTCGCAAGAAAGGTAATACTACTAGAAAAGTGAAACAGCTAGAAGTATATAAATTTGGAATTTATGTTATTTCTAGAGCATTTAAAATTCTGATGTTAATCAAAGCTTTACACGAAGATTTTTTAGTCGAATTTGAAGATGGTCTAAAAGAATTATCCGAATTTATAGGAGACAATCCTAATCTTATGCATATTGCTATGCACAATGGATTAGATGTCAATTGGCTTTACCGAACAGAAATTCCAGATAATATAGTTGCAATACATAAGAATTTTAGAGAGAAGGGATTCTTGAGATAATCAGTAAGTGATTATAGTGATCTGAAAGTAGTCGTAAAATAGATATATGAGATCAAGAACATCTGAATGGAATTTGACGCTACGAATAAAGATTTACTTAATATTTTAGAAAAATAATACTCATCAACATTTATAGAGATATGTTTGTCCAACAACAAAAGGTCGATTGAAAGTCTATCTGCAATTAAGCAGATAGGCTTTCTCATTCATCATAGTAAAATAAACTTAGTAACAGAAAAATAACTACTTGAAAAAGTGCAATTGCGCAAATTTACCGAGAGTAAATATAATAACCAAGTGTGTTATGAAAAGTAACTTATTGATACTGTAATATGCTGAATATATCTTCATTTGCAGAATAGATACCCTTTTTTGCAACTTAGATACCCCCTGATCTGACAATCTGAATACTTTCGCTTCATTATTAATAGCTAGACAAAAAAGAGAGCATGTTAATTGAAATCAAATTATATAATATTTGATCAATAAATTATTGAGTATTTATATAAGCCTATAGCACACACTCACAATCTTTATAAACCTTTATAATGAACGGAAAGTTATAAAGAGAGAAATGAACACTTACAAAAGGGCGCTTGACTAATAAGCATATAAACATATTACTACACATTTTAACAAACAAGTATGAAACGATCGTTTATTTTACATTTGATAGGATTGTTTTTTCTATCATTTTACATGTTTTCGTGTGACAATGATTTACACGTTACTATGCCTCAAGGGCCAGAAGGTCCGGCAGGTAAATCAGCATATGAAGTATGGGTTCAAGAAGTTGAAAATGGAAATATTGATTGGCCAAAAGATCGTCTAGAAACAGAACATTTCTTCTTATATCTAAAAGGTAAGGATGGTAAAGACGGACAAGATGGACTGAGTGCTTATGAGCTTTGGGTCCAAGAGGTTAAAAAAGGTATTGATGATCCGCATAATATAGGTAAGGAGTGGGATAAAGGTAAGACAGATAAAAATGATTTTTGGTATTTTTTGACCGGAGCCGACGGAAAAGATGGTAAAAACGGATCAACTCCTCAGATTGGTGAAAATGGTAACTGGTGGATAGACGGAGAAGATACTGGACTACCTTCACGAGGTGCTGACGGTAAAGATGGTACTAAAATAACAGTTAGTGAAAATAATACTTGGATTATAGATGGAATAGACACAGGAATTCCATTAACCGGTGCCGATGGCAAAGACGGTAAAGAAGTTTACATCGGTGACAATGGCAATTGGTTTATTGACGGTAAAGATACTACTATACCAGCCAGAGGTAAAGACGGTGCAAATGGTAAGGATGGCACTAGTGGCATCGATGGCAAGAGTGCTTATGAAGTTTGGGTTGTCGA
Organism: Dysgonomonas massiliensis; assembly: GCF_900240225.1. GTDB lineage: Bacteria > Bacteroidota > Bacteroidia > Bacteroidales > Dysgonomonadaceae > Dysgonomonas > Dysgonomonas massiliensis. The sequence continues at coordinate 7,548 of NZ_OEPV01000010.1, forward strand.
AGTAATGAATGGCTTGACAGATCCTCATAATCCAAGCCAAAACTGGGATAAATCTAAGATTACGCTTGATGATTTCTGGTATTATCTTCGTGGTAAGACTGGAGCTGATGGTAAAGATGGGCAGAATGGTAAAGACGGAAGCGTTATAAGCATTGGCGATAATGGCAACTGGTTTATTGGTGGTAAAGATACGGGTAAACCATCGCAAGGTGAAAATGGTAAAAATGGTTCTACGCCCGAGATAGGTGATAATGGCAATTGGTGGATTGATGGTAAAGATACCGGCAAACCAGCTATTGGTAAGGACGGTCAAGATGGCAAAGATGGTACAAATGGTACAGATGGACGTACACCTAGCGTCGAGATAGGTGATAATGGTAATTGGTTTATTGATGGCGAAGATACTGGTAAACCAGCTTTTGGTAAGGACGGTCAGAATGGATCCGATGGTCAAGACGGACAGAATGGTGCAAACGGCCTTTCGGCATACGAGCTATGGAAACAAGAAGCTGAAACCGGAACGCTGGATGACCCTAAAAATCCTGGACAGAAATGGCCTCAAGAAAAGACTACAGTTCAAGACTTCTGGGAGTATTTGAAAGGTAAGGACGGCCAGAATGGGACTGACGGTCAGGATGGTCAGGATGGAACAGATGGCCAATCAGCATATGAATTATGGAAGGAGAAAGTAGCAGAAGGTCTATTGAATCCTCATGATGAGACTGGTGGCAATTGGCCTCAAGACCAGACTACAGTAGAAGACTTCTGGGAATATCTAAGAGGTAAGGATGGAAAAGATGGCAACGATGGGGAAGATGGTGAAACTATTATAAAGGGTAAGCCCAATGTAATTGCCGAATATTTTAATGCAACATTGAAAGAGTATATAAACGTAGCTGATGGAAGTGTTCTCTTTAAAGTATATGATGACAAAGGTGATCCGTCTCCTAATGCAGAAGTAACAAATATACCTGGTATACCAGGAAAAACATATATTGCAGATGCAAATGGCTCATTTATTATACCTAAAGGTGACTTGCCTCAAGATTTATCTGAGACTGATAGAACAGGAACTTGTACCGTGAAATATACAAAATCGTCAGGAGCAATTGTTTCAGAAATATCAGCGCCAAACTCATATGTGCCAAATAGAATGTATGTTCGTATCAGTGTAAGTGAAGTCCCTTATCTGGGCTGGGATAAACCGCAAACGGCCTATGAATGGGAATATTCTACTGTCAACGTGAAACTTTTGGTGGAAAGAAGAAGTGGATTAAGTGGAAACTGGGAAGCTTTACCAATAGGACTTGGGAGCTTGGATCAGAATATTATAGCATACGAGTTGAATGATCCGAATGATCCGCTTTCATATTCATCGCTATCGAAAAAGTTAGCCTCTGCTCAGTTAGATATCTCTAAACCAGTTGAAATAAAAGTAAATCGTCCGACAAAAAAGGTTAGTTATTTATCATTGTCATGGCAAGAAGAATATCTGAATCCATGGGATGGAAATGATCATTATTTCAATGTCGTACTTGAAAGCTACTATGGAGAAAGTCCTCAAGCAAATGTGATAGTTAAACTTGTTCCAGTACAGTTAATGCCTCTAGTTAAGAATTTAAAAGGTAAAGATCCTCAAACTCTATTTTTGTCAGAGGTAACCGGCGAATTTGATTTGTCAGATATTGATTATAGCCTGTTCTTTAATAAAGAATATGTGAAGTCAGGGGTAAAATATAGTCCAACATTAATGTCGAAAGATGATGCTGATAAAATAAAAACGTTATATATAGTATTTAGTAAAGATGGTAATGCCGCAAGCAATAGTACGAATATAGGTACACTCGCTAATCCTGAATTCAAAGTATTGGTTCCATTCTTTGATTCTGGTGTCGGTTTTCAGAGTAGAACACATCTGTTCCATGGATTTGGTTGGATGGGAAGCCTTAGAAATAATAATGGTACTTACTTTATTGAATCAGATAAATGGCATGGAACAGAATTGCCTGATATAGCTATAACAGTCGTTCCTTAAGTGCCATCTAGGACAGTTAAATTAAAAGTTATGAGAATTACAAAGAATATAATTATACTTCTGTGTTCATTTATTGGAGGCTTGCTACCTCTAGCTGCACAGGAAATCGACTTGACGCAAGACAGTGATAAAGAGGAGAATCGAAAAGCATGGGAATTCGGAGTAGGGGCTTCTGTCTTTCAGTTTAGCCGTGTTCAGTTTACTAATTTCGCCGATTTGAAAGACAAAGGCTATTCCTTCGACTTGAAATTGAAACATGCCGTTTACGGAGGTAATATATATGTTGCGAGAGAACTTAGCAAACACTTCTATCTTGATATACAAGGAACAATAGGAGCCACCGAAGATCGAATTGGAGAAAAGGATAAAACGAAGATGTTGTTTATGATTGGCCCAGGTATTCAATGGCGTTTAGGCGAATACTTTGGATCGAAATATATTGATCCGTATCTACGTGCCGGAGTAAATTATATGAACAAAGGTTTTAATATGAATTACAAATATGAAGGTCTCTCTGAGGAAGAAATGAGTTGGATTCTAGCGAATGATCTGAATAAAGAAGGACGTGATAAAAAGCATCTTATTCCTATAGCGATTGGTGGAGGTATCAACATGTGGCTCAATGATCGTTGGGGGGTAGGAATACAAGCCGACTATTTGATTATGCCTTATGGTCAGATTGCCAATTCGTTGCAAGGTACAGCTCGTGTGATGTATCGTTTAGGTGGAAAATCTAAAAAATCTCAACCTAGTATTGAATATATCGACAGAGAACGAATCGTAGAACGTATAATAGAAAAACCTATTGAGGTCGAAAAAATTGTTGAAAGAGTTGAGTATACGAAATTATATGAATTATTTAACAATATTTATTTCGACTTTGATAAAGCAAGTCTGACATCCAAATCTGAAAAAATAATGGATGAGATTGCTGAAATTTTGAAAGAAAATACATTGAATAAATATTTGATAACTGGTTACACTGACTCCAAAGGATCTCCTGAATATAATCTAGATCTGTCGAAACGTCGTGCAGCTACAGTTGTTAATGCATTGATAAATAGGGGTGTCCCTTCATCTATACTAAAATCAGTTGGTGTCGGCAAAAAAATCTCACATATGCAGTCTGATGCAGATGATAATGTTCGTGAAGGCGATAGAAAAGTTACTATCGAACTCATTAATAATATTGGTTATTGGGATAATATCCCTAACTAAAAAGTCGGATGGAGATTTCTCTGATTATGTGATTTAATACAGATTTCCCAAAAGGGTTTGAGTAATCACTACTCAAACCCTTTATAAATATAGGATAACTTACTTACTAACTTTACAAGTTAATTCAATAATTTATGTAATGAAAAGAAAACATATTTTCTCATTATTTCTTTTTCTCTTTTCCATTAGCATCATACCTGTGTTATTTTCTCAAGAAAAACTTGATAATATACAGTTATCTTTAGAGAAACTTGATAAAAAAAGCAGATTAAAATTCTTAGTAGAACGTGCTAATGCCAATGATCTTGTCAGCATAGAAAATCTAGAGAAAGAAGCGATTAAACAAAATGATGATTTACGATTGGCCCAAGCTTATTATCTAAAACAAGTTCATTATCAGTTTATTGAAAATGCTGAAGACTCATTGTCCTCTTATTATGCTAAATTAGCATCTGAAAAATTAAAGATACTCCAAAAGTATACTGAAACGTTTGATAAAGAGGAACTTAAAATCTATCAATCTGTTAAAACAAATATCGCGTATAGTATCGTAAAGACATATCTTTCAGAGAATAAGTATGAATTAGCTCTGTATTTTTTGAATGATATGTTGGAAGATAATAAATCTGGAAATACTAACTTTTTAGAATACGATATCTATTCCTTATTGGGTATATGTTATATGCATGCACAGAAGCCCCAACAGGCATTTGACAGTTTTAAGAAAGGTTATGAAATTTATAATGAATATTCAAAACCGAACGAACCTTATGGATATTCTCGTTTTTTTGAGGGTATGTCTCATGCTTTAATGAAGTTGAAAGACTACGAGGAAATGATCCTTTTAAATAATAAGCTTGAAGAAATGATTTCAAAAGAATATGAACAGACAGGTAGTGAACAGTATCCATATCATATTTCAAAGTTTAATGTAAGAAGTCAGTTGGCACATGCATTTATAATGCTAGGGAATTTGTCTCTAGCTCGGGAAAAACTAGATGATGCAAAAAAAATTGCATTGGATAATTTTTGGGGGACAGCATACACATGTAACTACTATGAGGTTGAGATTCAATATTATATTGCCCTGAAAAATTACGCTAAAGCAAAAGAATATTTGGACCTTTATCTTGAATGTACTAGTAGTAAAAAAGAATTTGAAGGAGTTTTTTACTATATTGAATCTAATTTAGTTAAAGCCGATTTTTTATACAAATCTGGAAATAGTGATAAGGCATATGAATTACTTACTGAATTGTATCAGCTGAATGATTCAATTACAGCAATAAATTACTCCAATCAGATTGCTGAAATCCAGACATTGTATAAAGTAGATAAGCTAGAGAATGAATCTGAACAGAATAAGTTGAAGATGCGCATAATTCTTTATGCTCTGATTGGCTCAGTTCTTATTTCATTGCTATTGACATATATCATTTATACATCCTTCAAAAACTCTAAAGTTTTGAAAGAGAAAAATAAAAGATTGCTACAGCAATATTCAGAACTCGATAATAGGAATAAGATAATTACAGATCTTCAGTCATCGAAACTTGATGATTCGGATAGTAATAGTGGCGAGGTTGATCCTTATCAGAGTTTAGTATCCCGGTTAGATGCTTATCTGAAAGAATCACAAATTTATAGAAAATCAGGTCTCACACGAGAAGAACTTGCATTGGACATGGGTACCAATAGGCAATATTTGATTGAAGCTATTAAAGAAAAAACAGGAAAGACCTTCAACGAATATATCTACTCTTACCGCCTGAAATATGCGTATGATCAGATAACGAAGGAACCAGATAAGCCTATATCTGAAATTTATTTTGAAGCAGGATTTCAAACAAAAGGTACATTCAACCGAGCTTTTAAAGAAATATATGGTATGACTCCAAGCGAGTTAAGAAATGCTATTCAGTAATACTTATGAAATATCTTTAGTAATTACCTGGATTCGATATTAATTTTATAATATGATTTAGAGGAAACGTTTGTTTCCTCTTTTTTTTGGCAGTCGGTTTTTTCAAGCCTTTTGGTTAGTAAACTTATAAGTATTTGTGTAAAATATAGAATTCAATAGTTTTCTTAAGATAAAAAATGATATTCTAACACATCGAATTTTTATCTAAGCTTGAAAATGCCATCTCTTTATAGATGATTATTACAGAAAAAAGCCATAATTCATTTCATCGCGTCCCCCTTTTGCAAAAAGGGGGTACATTCTGCAAAAACAACTGTTTTGCGGGTTTGTCTGCAGAATAGACACCACTTCCAATCTTTCATTCCTTTCCTTTGCCAATGTAAATAAACAAAAGAAATATCAAATTTTACAGACACACATATGTATAACACAACCATTACTCATAATAATTATTCTTAATGTCTATGGATCTAAAGATAATTGAATTCATATCGGTTGAAGATTGATTATCTGCCATAATAAATCAAAAATTGTATTTGAAAAATAGTCTAATCAAAAATAAATAAAATGATGTCCAAACGATTTACATTACTATACACATTATTTGTCGTTTCATTGACGTGTTTATGTGCACAAGAGTCTTCGTATATAAGACAAGAAACTGCCTATGTAAATAGAATGACACGTCTGCCGGGTAAAGAGGTTTTCCCGACGGTAGCTATCAAAACCAATCTACTGTACGATCTAACTACAACGTTCAATCTGGGACTAGAGTTCCGATTGTCGGATTACCTGACTTTAGATGTTTCTGCAAATTATAATCCGTGGACATTCTCTGATAACCGAAAACTTAAGCATATAATGGTACAACCTGAATTGCGTTACTGGATTTATGAGCCATTTAATGGACACTTTTTAGGAACCCATTTATTATATAACAACTTCAATGCCGGAAATCTGAACCTTCCTCTCGATATATTTCCGAGACTTGACGAACATCGTTTTCGAGGTAATGCCTATGGCCTTGGTTTTTCTTATGGTTACCAATGGATTTTTTCACCACGCTGGAGTTTTGAAGCCTCTTTTGGCTTCGGCTATATGTATATGAATTATGATGTCTATGAATGTCAAACGTGTGGGAAAAAACTGGGAGAGGAGACTAAGCATTATTTCGGTCCTACTAAGCTAGCCCTATCATTGATCTATATAATGAAATAAGGAGGAGGAATCATGGATGCTTATAATAAAGAATTATCGGGAAAATATAAGGAAACAAGTAAAAATATAATTATGAAACAATATCTACTATACACAGTCTGTACATTATTAATGTTATCGCTGGCCATCTCGTCTTTTGGTCAAGGGATTGTGACAATGGATATACGCGATTTCAAAGAGAAGAATGATAGCCTGATATTAAACTATAAGGTAAATATACCATCTTATATTGTAGAAACTGGGCAAGGTTTACGTATATCTCCAATACTCGAAGCAGGTGATTCAATTGTCTTTCTTCCTCGTGTAACTATTCTTGGGGGAAATAAGCATAAAGTATTGAATCGTTATCATAAAAATAGTGAGTTGGGTAATCCCCCAACAACGATGAAACCTGACAGTATTCCATACGATTATCAAATTCGACTACCATATCAGATGTGGATGGATACAGCACGCTTGTGTATTCGTCAGGAAGTGGCAGGCTATCGTGGTGCAAAAGTAGTTACTCGATACTTATTGAGTGATCGTGTAGATCTGGCACCTCGCACACCATACAGAGTAAATCCTCAGGTTTCGTATATAGTTCCTGAAAAAGAGGAGAAACGTCGAAAACGTCAGGGTAAAGCTTATCTGGATTTTCAAGTAGGTAGGTCTGTGATACTTCCGGACTTCAGACGTAACCCAGAAGAGTTACAAAAAATCAATGATGTTATTCAAGAAGTAGTAAGTAACAATGATGTTTCTTTAGAAGGTTTGTATGTAGAAGGATATGCTTCACCAGAAGCACCTTATAGCCTGAATGAACGTTTGTCGAGAGATCGTGCTGCTGCATTGAAAGATTACCTAAAAAATAGATATTCTTTGGACGAATCTTTACTTAAAGTAAGTGCTGTAGCTGAAGACTGGTCTGGATTAGAAGCTCTGGTGCAAGCTAGTGATATGAAAGATAAAGATAAGGTATTGCAAGTTATCACATCTCAAGATGCTCCAGATAGTAAAGAGGCTGCTCTTAAAAGAGTTGCAGGTGGAGTTCCTTATCGCTATATGTTAAAGGAAATGTTTCCGGAGTTGAGAAGAGTAGAATATCAGGTAGACTATTCGGTTAGAGACTACGGAGTTGAAGAAACGAAAGCACTGGTCAATAGCAGACCAATAGATTTATCTCAGAAAGAACTTTACGATTTAGCTCAATTATATGGAAAAGAGAGTAAAGAATATAGCAGAATTCTGACAGAAATAATTCCTCGTTATTTTGCCGACGATGCAGTGGGAAACAATAATGCATCAGCATACTTGCTCAATACCGGAGAAACCCTGACATCTGCACGTCATCTTGAGAAAGCTGGAGAAACGGGTGAGGCTCTAAATAATCGTGGAGTTTTATATCTTCTGAAAGGTGATTTGGAAAAAGCTGATAAACTATTTGAGCAGGCCGAAAGAGCCGGAATCAAAGAAGCCACACATAATCGTCAGGAGGTACAGACAAAGTTAGAAGATAACACAAGAATGGAACGCTATAAAAAATAGCCGATACTATCCAATATTAATACAAACAGTTAAACAAGAAGAAATTCAAATTAATTAATCTAATTAAATTAAACAAGATGAAAAAAAGTTTTAAGTATGTAATGCTGATGGCAGCTACACTATTAGTGGGTTTTAACAGCTGTTCAAATGATGATGACAATGTTGCAGGAGTAGACGATTCTCCTAAAAGCGTGAAAGTAATGGTTTCAGTACCTTCTACGTATGCCGATGAAGCTACAGCTGTTGGAGTAACTCCAGTTGCTTCTGATCTTCAGGTATATTTTACAGATGGTATCAGTATCAAAGCTGAAGGAACAATGCTTCCAACTGAAATGGCAGGAGGAAAATTGTTCGAAGATGTACCGGGAACAGCTAGTAATGTTGTTATTATAGCTAATCCACTTCTTGTAACCTCTCCTGCTAAACTTACAGTAGGAACTTCTGTTGCAGAATTAAATAAATTGATGTTCGAACAAAGTAAACAATTAGATCCAAAAGATAAACTAAACTTATTTGGTTCAAATACGGTTACAGGCAATACTGCAAACGTTATTTTAGCACCAGCTATTTCTCGTTACGAGATTGCTAAGGTAGAAGCTAATCCAGGTGCACAAATTCCTTTAACAAGTTTCGAACTTGCAGGTATTTATATTAACAATACCTACACAAAATGTGGAACAGATTATACAACTCTTCCTACTGGAGCAGCTGATATCCTTCAATTTGGACCAGATGATACAGAGTGGGCTGATGGAACTTTCCCAGCACGTTACAAAGATGAATTTGCAGCTCCTACAGCAGGAACTTCATTCGCACCAGATAATAAATGGGCTTATTTCGTTATGCCAGTAGTAGCAGGTAAAGGAACAACTATTAATGGTGAACTTCAAACTTCTATACCTCACGTTATCTTGAAAATCAAAAATGCAGAAGCTACTGGATATACATTTGCTGAAACAATGTATGTAACAGTGAGAGATATCAAAGTTGCTGGTGCTGCTACTACTTTAACAGAATTGACAAGAGGTAAAGTATATACTATGGCATTATCTATCGGTGGTGAAAACCTAGCTCCAAAACCAGAACTTCCAGCATTGAAAGATATTACTGTAACTGCTGAAGTAACTCCTTGGATCGAAGAGCCTGTAACTCCAGTTCTTCCATAACCCACTATAGACAACAAGTACGGTCTGAATCGTAAAGAATACAAACCGTATTTATAAAACTACACTTAAAGCCTTCCCTCTATAGGGTAGGGAAGGCTTTAAAATTAAAATACAAGTGGTATAAAACCATTAGAAAAATAAAAAATGACAAGCATTCTAAATCTGCCTGTCAGTCTATAACACTTAATAATTTTACACATGAATCTGCTGAAGACTTTATGCCTGTTTGTATTATCCGCAGCCTTGTTTCTGTCGGGGTGTGTCGGGGAAGATATGAGCGATTGTCCACCGGATAATAATTTAACTCTTCTATTTCAATACCCGAACTTTCCTGATCATATCAGCCGTGTAAATGTGGCTATTTACGACGAAAATGATGTGCTTGTAGAAATCAGACAAGTCGAAAAAAGCGAATTAGATATATTGCAAGGTATTAGACTGAATCTGTCTGAAGGTGCTTACAAGGCAGTTTGCTGGGGAAATGCTTTTGACAATACTCAAATTGAAGGATTCACTTCTGGCTCAATGCTAGACTTGCACGAAGTTGCGCATCCGGGATATTTTGTGCCAGCGCGTATTCCGACTAATGATGCACTATATTATGGCATACACACTTTTACAATAATAAAAAATACAGAAACCACTGAAACGGTTGATTTTACACCAGCTCATATAAGCCTGGTGATTCAAATCGAGGGACTTCAGAGTTTAACTGAAGGAGCACCTATTGCTGATCTCCCTTATATCAAGGTCAATAACCTTGCTCCTGCTTATGACTATAAAATGGTTACTCATGGTGACTTAACAACATATTATCCAACTATGGCTCTTCTTTCAGATAAGAAATTAGGTGAAAGCCAATTGGACGTACTCCGATTCAGAGAAAAGAATCCAATTACTATTGATGTAATTGAGAATAATACGACAAATAAAATTTTACATACAGTCAAACTCCAAGATTTTATTGCAGCTAATGATATTAAAATTGAAGATGGAAAAGAGGTCGTTATTCCTATCTTAATTTCATTCTTCGGAGAAGTATCTGTTACTATAATCGAGGATTGGAAAGAGCAACCGGTAAATCCTGTACCACAGGTATAAATCATAAAATATATTCGAAGAAAGAAATATTAATTGATATGAAAGTAAATAAATATATATCTATACAGGCTTTAAAGCAATCAGCACTTCCTTTTTTCTTTTGCTTGATGCTGCTTTTCAGTGCTTGTTCTTCAGAGGATGAAATCAGTCCTGAGCCACCTATAGATTCTGCAGATAAGAATGTCATCTTGGAAGTCAAGATTCCGGGAGCTAAAACTCCTACAACTTATGGAATGAGTGCTGTAAATGAAGACAAAATTAAAGAAATGACAGTACTAGCCTATCAAGATATGGGAACTTTTGAGGTTTTATCTCGAAAGATGGAAGTACCAGCAAGTGGCATCACAAATGACGGAAACGGAAATGTAGTTATTAAATTAACTCTAACGAAAGGAAGATACAATCGTTTTGTATTGATTGCCAATGCGAATGCTCAAATTGCCTCGATAAATAGAGGTGACGATCTTTCTAAACTAGAAGAATTAGAATTCCAACACGCTACAGGAAGATGGAATGTTTCAACACCGGACCACATTCCAATGTCGGGTGAAATTGTTGCAGGAACTTCAAATGGATTTATTGTGGAAGATGGTAGATCAAAGGTGTATAAAGATATTAAGCTAATCCGTATGTTGGCAAAAGTAGACATACATAATAAAGCCAATGACATTTTTACGCTCCAAAAAGTGATGCTGTATAATATGAACCGTAATGGTCTGATCGTAGCTGACGAAAATTACACAGCAACACCTCTGGTAAAGCCTAATCTTCCGACTTCGCTTCAGAAAATAGTATCTCCAGTTACATACGATTTTGCATCTCTTAGTGTTAGCAATGAAATGAATGGTGAGATTTATCTTTTCGAATCAGATGCTGCAGTAGAAGATCAGATTGCAATTTCCCCACGTATTATTGTTGAGGGTATTTATGAAGGAGAGAAGACTTATTATCCGATTGATTTTACATATAGCAAATATATGGGTGCAGGGTCAAGTGCTTATAGAGGAACATTAATGCCTATTATTCGCAATTATCATTACATCTTTATGATAGAGAGGGTGTATGGTCCTGGATTTGGAACTGCTGAAGAAGCTCTTAACTTCCCAGGAAGCTTTACAAATGGCATTGCTTACAAAATATTAGAATACGATAGAGAATTTACAGATATATATTATAATTCATCAGAAATCTTAGCAGTCAACACCACTGATGTGGAGCTTGTATTAGGAGCTAAACTTTATGATGATGGATATCTAGAAAACACGTTCAACGTTTACACTACTGAAGATAGTTTCTCGATTGACTGCTATAATCTTGATGGAACTCCTGCTGATTGGTTTGAAGCTTCTGCTGCTAGTTATAAAGGCGAAGGATATATAACAGAGGTCTATTTAAAGTCAAATTTAGCATTAACATATGCTAGTGAGGAAAAGGAAGGTTACATCATAATAAGGGCAGGAGGATTGCGCTCGGATAAGGTACCCGTTCACAAAAAATGGTGCGGTATAAATGGCATACCTCTCAAACAAGCTATACCTACTGATCTTACATCCAATAATGGTCAATTGATTTTTTACCGATTATCCTACTTAACACATGCTTACCCAACTGGTAATAGTGGAACTATGCAGTGTTGGATGGTTGAAAATTCTCCAATGTCATACGAATATTTCGCGCCTCAGCATTATGGTAACGACTTGGCTAGAGTAAATGGAAAGTATGTGAGATGGGATAGTTATTTGTCAGTATCATGTGCCGAAGGATGGAGGATACCAACATTAGAAGAATGGACTAAATTAGCTGCTGCTATTCAACCTGACCCCAATAACACTGGAAGATGGTTTATCGGAGCTTCATCCCAAAATAGTGTCAACAAATCATATGCAGGTATACTTGACAATAGAGTGGGAGTTCCTACCTGGGGTGCGGCAGAATGGGGAGCAGCTGGATACTGGTGGACATCTACAGCAAATCGGGTAGCCAAAGGTACGCCTGGTACATTGATAATCCCTAGCCAGTCGTATGCTGATTATAGAGTATCAGTTCGCTGTGTCAAAGACGAGTAATCGTTGAAAATAAGAATAGCAAAACATAGTAGAATAATGAATATGAAATTAATAAAAACAGTTTTTGTATCTCTTTTGTCGATAGGAATGTTATCCTGTCAACAGGACGGTGTTGAGATTCCTTCGACCGACAAAACAGTAACTATAAATCTGGCTGTTCCTGGGATGGAAAATATTTATGATAGTCCTAAAACCTATTCGATGCCAGCCGATGAAGCTACAGTTAAGACTGTAGATGTATTGGTGTTTGCAACTGATCCGGCAGCTCCGAATGATATTGCTAAAGGTACTTATATTTATCAGCCAGCGGTAGGCCATACTCAGGGGAACACAAGTTTTACAACTCGTCTTATAGAGCGAAATACAAATCAGACAATTTTGGTTTTGGTCAATTGTCGTACTGAGGTAAATGCACTATTGGCTTCGCTACAACCTGATGTTACGACTAAAGCTGAAGTGATGCAGGCCTTGGTTCAAAGTAAAGCAGCAGGATTTGATGCATCATCAATGGAGAGCATAGGTATGTGGGGCGAAATTACAAATCAAAACGTAACAGATTCCTATAATCCAGTTGGATTGACAGTTACTTTAACTCGTATGCTGGCTCGTGTAAATATAGTGAATACGGCTACTGATTTTGTCCTGAAAGAATCTTACCTATATAATCCACGCTCGAAAGGTGCTGTTATACCTGATAACTATAACAGTGCAATGAGCACAGTGGTTACTCCAACAATTGTATCAGGGGCAGATTTAGCTCAAGGAACAAAATTTGGTCCTTACACAACTTCTGCTGCAAATAAAATAGAAAGTAAGATTTATACTTTCGAGGCTGACAATAAAACAAAAGCGGCAGCCGATGTATTTGATGCTACTTGTGTGGTAGTAGGAGGTTCGTATAAAGGAAGTACAGAAACCCATTATTATCGTGTAGACATTAAGGATTATACGGCAAATACGTATTTTGATATTTTGCGCAATCACTCTTACAATATAAGTATTACCAGCGTAGATGGAGAAGGCGTTGATACACCTGATGAGGCTTATAGAGGTATAAGTAAGATCAAAGCTCAAGTTGAGGATTGGAATATGGCAGAAGGAAATGTTGACTTAGGAAATAATCATTTGTATGTTTCGAATTCTCTTCTTTTTGTAAAACTTGATGGAGTTACAGAAGCTTTTGAAGGTAGCGGAAATTCTATAGTTATGACTACCGATATTAATGGTTGGACATGGAGTGATGATGCCGAAACTCAACAAACATTAGCCGATTTCGGAGTTACTACAATGGGTGGAGCAAAAGAACAGCATGTCAGTATTGAATGGGCTACAACAGATATAACTACATCTATGCCAAAAGGAAGAGGTGGTAAAGCTATAATAGTATCAGGTAATCTTAGACGTACTATTAACTTTATTCAAGACAATTGTGGTCGTTATAATTATGCTGTAGAACAAAAAATTGGTAAACATAACTATATAACACATCGCTATGGCGAAAATTGTTGGATGGTAGCAAATTCAATGGAAGGAACTAGTGGCTTTCAAGAATTTGATGGTGACCCTTACAGAATTAATGGCTTTTATTACAATCGTTCTCAGGCAACACAAGCAAACAACGCCTGTCCTACTGGTTGGAGACTTCCTACAAAAGATGAATTTGAAAACTTATCTGATGTAATGAGAGCTGAGGATCCTAGTCTCGTAACAGATCCTGGTGTGTACCCAACTATATCCAGATGGTGGCTTCCATTAGGTACAGGACGGAAAAATAATGCCTTTGCTGGTGCGGTTTACCTGGACGATTTAGGAAATAGAAATTGGTTCGATTGGAGTCATACTGGATTTTATCTTACCGCAACTCCCAATTATTATGCTGTGTCTGGTTCTTCTGGTAGTACTAATAAGATATTACTCAGATCACAAGCACCTAGTTTGTTAGAACTAGGCTTTTACTCTGTTCGCTGCATCAAAAATGAGTAAATATAGCTTATAAAGACAAATCCACGATATTCCAATGAAGCGACTACTTTATGCATTCTTTTTAATAAGCATCTTATCCTCTTGTTCGACACGAGAGGGTAAGACGCAAAATATAGAAGATTGGACAAAGCTTCATGCTGCAGATACTAATTTTATTGATCAAGCCAGACTACTGATAGACAGTGTTGCAGAACATTCTCCGGATGATATGGAAGGTTTTGTTCGCAGAATAGCTGATGCGCTTTGTCTTGAAGGTCGAGAACATAAGGCTGCTTCTATAGCTGCCTACCCACATGGGATAGACCTTTCGGGAGAAGAATACAGTGAAATAGGACATAGGCTACTCACGCAATTACAACTTTCAGGGCGTAATGGACCACCATTACCCATTGAAGAGGACGATTTATTGATATTGAGGAATAACGGCTGTATTGTCCTTTTTTTCGAGAGTGATTGTGTCAACTGTCACAACATGATCGAAGAATTAAAACAGGCTCATGACAGTTTAGTGCAAGCAGGAATTAAAGTAGTAAGTATTGCATCGGATGTAAATCCAGATATATATAATGTATATGCTGCCGATCTTCCATGGAAAGATAAATATTGTGATTATAGATCATTTTCAGGAGATTATTTCAGCTTATGGGGCGTAGCCTCAACACCAACGATGTATTTTGTCAATTATAAAGGAATTGTTAAAGGCCGTTACTACAGCCTTAATGATATAAAAGAAAGAAATAAGTAAAAGAAATGCTGCTGCACAAAGCGGCTGGATACTATTAGGGACTTAGCCTAATATGTAGTTTTGTAAAGTTTGTGTAAGTCCGCGTGAGTTGCGATAATTCGCGCGGTTTTTTTTAACTCGTAATAGTTTCAATCGTAAGATGCTATATATATAATAAATCCACAATTATGAATAGTGAAAGAAGATCTGCATTTTTTGAGATAATTAGAATACTATTGGTTGTATTCATCTTGATAACGATTTGTACAGTTGTATTCAGTAGTTGTGCGAGCGATGATAATCCACCTATAGAAGTGGAAGATGTTCTGCTTGTTTATCTGGCTGGAGATAATAATTTATCCGGAGAAAGCCATGAAAAATTCGAAGCCATTGTAAAAGGTTATGATGGAGCTCGCGACAGACGTATTCTAGTTTATTTAGATTCAAAAGGAGAAACTCCACAATTAATAGAAATTACAGACAAAAATAAATATCAGATTCTAGAAAATTATTCTTCCGAAAATTCAGCCGATCCTGCAGTTTTAGGCCGAGTGATAGCTAAGGCTAAAAGTTTGTACCCACAAGCAGATTTTAATTTTTTAGTTTTTTCTCATGCCACAGGGTGGTTGCCACAAGGTTATTATACGGATCCTAGAGCAGCATTCGATAAGATGCCTTCAAAGCGCTCAATTCTTGTTGATGAAAATTCGGAGATGGATCTATCAGACTTCGCGCGAACTATTCCAAATAATATGTTCGAGTATATTATTTTCGAAACTTGCCATATGGCAGGAGTAGAAGTGGTTTATGAACTGAGACACAAAGCAAAATATATTGTGGCATCTTCGGCTGAAATAGTTTCTCCTGGATTCACTGATGTCTATAGCTCAAATATAAATGACCTGATAAATGGAGAACCAACCGATTTTATACAAGCTGTATTTGATTTTTTCAATAACCAGACGTCATATATGTACTCAGCTACTTTCTCTATTATCGAGACTTCGCAATTAGAGAATTTAGCCACTTTTATTAGAGACAATTGTGACTTTACAAAAGTTATTGAAACCGGAAATATTCAATATTTCGATCGTAAAAACTTCCATTTATTCTGTGACTTTGAAGATTATTATTCAAGATTATTAGAGAATGATCAGCAGCAAAAAACATTAAGTCAGCTTGTCAATAAGTGTGTAATTTGGAAAGCATCTACGCCTTATTTCATGGAAGGTTACAATGGCTTTTTTATTAAAAAACATTCAGGGTTAACAGCATATATTATGCAAGATAGGTATGCTAATCTTAATACAGCCTATGAAAAAAGTACATGGTATAAAGCTATTATTAAATGAAATAAGAGCAGATAAGATAATCATATCAGATAATTGAAAGAGAATGAAAACAATAAGTTCGATATCAAAACTATGGGGAAGTATTGCTTTGTTACTACTAATAATGTTACCATTATCAGCTTGCAATAATAAGGTGGTAGTAGAAAATAATGACGATCAATCTATAAAGCTTCAAGCCGAATCAGGAGATAAGGTGTTTCGTGTCATTGAAATACCAGCCATGCTGACAAAACCCGAGGATCGTGCTGCATATTTAGCACAGAATTATTGGAATAATTTTAATTTCAGTGATACTGCTTTTATCCACATGCCAGAAGTGACAGAGCAAGCTTTTGTTGATTTTTTGTCAGTACTACCTCATACTACGCCTGAAATTGGAATAATTTCTATTCATACAAATTTGGAAAGGTGTACAGCCGAAGACAAAACAAGAAAAATGTATACTTGTTTTTTGGATTTATATCAGAAATATCTGAATGATCCGAATTCTCCTTTTCGGAATGAAGAGTTTTATATACAAGTCACTAAATTTATTATAAATGACTCAGTGAGTGATGAGTCAACTAAATCGAGAGCCAAGTTTGAATATAAAATGATGCTTAAGAATAGGCTTGGGACAAAAGCTTCAAATTTCTCATATATAACAATTAGCGGGAGCAAAGGAGATCTAAATCAGTTGAAGAAGATGTATACCCTTATTTATTTTTATAATCCAGGTTGTGTAGCTTGTCAGGAAATCAAAGATTATCTGAGAAAATCTTCGATTATCAATCATTTGTTGAAAAAAGGTATGATCGATATACTTGCTGTATACACAGATACAGAATTAGATAAATGGAAAGAATACAGTGATGAAATACCCGCTGAATGGATTAATGCTTACGATAAGTTACAGAATATAAACAAAAAACAGATATACGATTTGAAGGCTATTCCAACAATATACTTATTGGATAAAGATAAAACGGTATTGCTGAAAGATGCTGATGCCGTAGATGTTGAGTCTTTTTTAGAAAACAACCTCATTAAATAGAAGAATTAATAATGAATAGGAAAGCATGATTGTTTCTAAAAATAGTGAAATGATTGATGTTTTCATGAATGATAAAAGGTATGAAGTACGATATAGAGAATGATAAAAGAAATAAAATCTACTGCAAGAATATAATATTTAATAAATATTCGGCTTTACGGATTGTATCTTATACATGCTTGGGACTATTGTTCACTTTTTGTGGACATTCTTGTAAAAGCGAAGATTTGATGACGAAACCTTTGTTCATGCAATCCAAAGGGGTGTATTTAGAAATACCCGAGAGTATGACTGATGAAAAAGGAAATGCTCTTCTTTCAGAGTATGTAGATTATAGAAATGAAGATAACATTTCTGTAACTATAAATAAACAAGATTCAGCTAACCGGGCAAAAACAAGTATCAATGACGTACAAAGGTTGAATGAGGTAACGGTAACGGCCAAGCTGAAGCAAAAGTTTGCCCCAGAACGAGATGGAAAAGTCAATGTCGATTTTATAGTTAAGGTTCCGAAAGAGTTACTTTCTACTGATTGGAGATTGACTTTGTCTCCGAAACTTCTTCATAACGATTCTATTGTCTTATTGCAAGACTTAGTGATTAAAGGGAGTAATTTCTATAATAAGCAAAAAGCAGATTTAGAGTCATTTGCTGAATATGAGAGCTCAATCATTCCTGAATCAGCATATGATAGCCTTTTTTTAGATCATAAAAGTGTTTCGAGAGATCTGCGCAAACGCCAAGAGTTCTATTGGAATCAATATAGTGAGCAATATAATGAAGTAAAGAACTATTATGATTGGAAATATAAAGTTAGCGATCGCTATGCTGGGGTAAATTCAAAATACGAAGGAAAACGTTTAGGTATATATCATGACTATATGCGAAAAGCTGATAATGAATCTATGCGCTTATTAGCTGCAGATGTCGATACTACTGGAATAAATAATAAATACATGAAAAGGTATAATAAACGAATTCGTTTGCTTTCACCTTTCTACCGTAAAAAGGATTTGACAATAAAAAAAGTCCCTAAGAAATACAAAGATTTTTTCTTGAACGAACCAAGCTTTAATGATCTTATGGGACGTAGTACTACAGATAAAGATTCAATAGGAATTGCAAAGCATTTATATTATTTTGACCTAATAGCAGAAAATGAATTTAAAGAAGAACGCCGTGATGAGATTCGTAAACGTATGATGCCTTTTCCTTTAGAGAACAGCGGTATGTTGTTAGATACAATCGTAGATGGTGGCAGCGATTTTGTGTATTATTATAAGAAAGAATATCCTGTAACATCAGGTCTTGATCGTTTACGTATCACAATGAATGGGAAGGTAATAGCAACAGATAAGAGTACCTATAATTTATCTCAATCAGATACACTAAATTATTTGATATCATCTTTAGTACAGCTTGTAGATACTTCACTCATAGTCAAGAAGACTAAATTATACCGAAATATGTATGATATTTTATCTATATATCCGGAGTTCGAGTTTAATAGAAATCAATTCAGTTTAAACTATAAAAACAATAGAGAGCAAGTTGATACATTGATGAAGTTCTATCGTAAAATGACTCGTGATATGGGCTTAAATATGGATAGTATGGTGATTAATTCTCGTGTATCACTAGATGGCAACTATGATCAAAACTATAAACTGTCGGAGAAGAGGGCAGAAGCATTTAAATCCTATTTAGAAACATATTACAAAGACGATGTATCTGATAATATTATCAGGATTAAACCTAGAGGTGAGGACTGGCAAGGTTTAGTTGACGAGATAAAGAAACGAGATGATATTGTTAATACAGATTCTATATTGGCTCAAATAGAGAGGACGGTTAATCCTGATGAAACTGAACGCGAGATTCAGAAACTTTATAGGAATGACTATAAGATCATAAAAAACGAGATCTATCCGAAATTGAGACGAATGGATATAAGCTTTCATGTAAGCCATCCTGATATGGCTGTGTCGGATACCATAATACGAGAAACTCAAGATGGCTATGAAGAAGGCTTGCGTCTTTTGCAGAATCGTGAATATTGGCAGGCTTTGGAAATACTGAAAAATTATCCGGATTATAATGCTGCTCTTTGTCTGGCATGTATGGGATATAATGGAAAGGCCTATGATTTATTAATCAGACTGACTCCTAATAGTAATACTGAATATTTACTATCAATCGTTACCCAACGACTAAATAAAGAAGAAGAGGCTATAGCCCACTTGCTAAAGGCTGTAGAATTAGATTCTCGAAAGGCTTTTCGCTGGATGCTCGACTCAGAGGTTAGTGCATTAGTGAGCAAATATAATTTACAAGGGCAAATCCAAGCCATTGCAAATAATAACAATTAATATAACTAACTGCAGATGATATGAATGTAATGAAATTTAGGCTATTTGTTTGAATCTATTTGTTATAGTTGCAATACTAAGAAAATCAATACATATTAGATAACTTTATTATGGTAGAATAGGGGAGTTGCTGCTAAAGGTATTTTTGCTGTCATTCCCCTGCAGTGAGGCACTACTAATCTTATTCCGATAAAGTTTACGATCGAGAAGTAAAAAACTTAAATCAAAAGTAAATAAGCTCTGAGGATGTTCTAATGTCTTTGCCTAAGCGAATAACTGTTTCAGAGATTATTCAAGAATAAATGAAAATAGCCATTTCTTTGGCTTTATAGTATTTAGAAATGAGGCTTAGAAGAACTTGTCAATAACTTCTCGAGGCATAAAATAATGTATATCCTGAAGAAGTTTGGGAAGGTAAGGAATAAACGAGTAAGAGCTTTTCTGTTTATCGTCTATATACAGTTCAGTTTACAATCTCGAAATGGCACTAAATTATTTTTCAATATTGATGCCAGATTCTTTCAAAAATTCTAAAGGAGTTTGTCCTGTTAATTTCTTTATACTATTGAAGAATGAGCTCCTAGAACTAAAACCACATTCTTTCGCTAATGCACTCAATGTGTATTGTTGTAGTAATCCTTCTTCTGCCTTTTTCTTGAATGCTTCGATTCTATATAGTGATATAAAGTTTGAAAAGTTCGTGTTCAGGTGTTGATTCAATACCTGAGATATCTTTATTTTGGAATAGTTGACAGCATTTGCTAGATCATCTAGCTTAAAATTCGGGTCCAGATAAGGCTGTTCTATTTCCATAAAAGTAATTATTGAATGTTTTATATCTTCAAGTTCTTTTTTCTCTAATTTAAGGTTCTGGTATTTGACTTTATCATTGTCCGAAGTCGTCTCAGAATTTCTTCGAATCTTTTTCAGTAGATATTTATAACTAAATAGAAGTACGAGAATAAGTAATACGGTTCCCAATAATACATATATACTTGTATATGATTTATCTTTTACGACATGAATGATTTTAATATTATTGTTATTTCCAGCCTCTCTTATTTTCAGTATATACTTTCCACTTGGAATTTGAGGAATAATAACATCTTTTCCTGTTGTCGTTTTTTGCCAACTATCGTCGAGACCTTCCAACTTATATTCATATATATTCGAGGATGGAAAGTCATATGAAAAATCAGAGAATCTGAATGTCAGATTATTTTCGGATGATGACAATCTAAGCGTATTTATATATTCGGGTGCTACATCTAAAGAATTAAGGTTTGCACTTTCGGTATATCCATCTATAATAATACTAGTAATATTGATTTTGTTCGATGATTTTTGTTGCATTTCTGATAGATCCAGATAGACTAGTCCTTTTTCATTCCCCCACCAGATATAATTGTTGTCTGTTTTTTGTACAGCTGCATCGTTAAAAGTATAACTAGGAAGTCCATCCGATAGTGAGTATATTGCATAGTCATTATCATTTTTATATGAAACAATTCCTTTAGTTGTAGCTATCCAAATTTGTCCCATTTTATCTTCTACGATTGATGCTACATAGTTGTTCGGCAATAGATCTTTTGTGCTATAGTGCCTGAATGATGAGAGATCATTAGAAATAACAAACGTACCTTGATTTTCACAAGCTAGCCATATATTGTTTTTCGAATCCTCGTATACATATCTCACAATCCCTATTGAAGGTAATCCTTCTATTGATAATGGATGAATTTGATCATTTTCATCTAAGTAACAAACACCATTTCTTGTTGCAATCCATATTCTATTCGATGAATCTGTTTCTAAGAAATATATATCGTCCGAGATTATATTCGAATTTTGTGTACTTATTATTTGTCGTGTATTGTTTCTTACATCATGTTTAATCAAACCGGAAAGTGTAGCGAACCATAAAATATCATCAGAATGAGGACTTTCGATCACCGAATAGAATGAATTATCAGTATATATCGGCTTGTCTTCAAATTTATTGATTTGACGTGTTCTGGTATTGAACAAATATAGACCACCCCCGTATGTCCCCACTAAATACATGTCTTTTTTGTATGGGTGAATTGATAATATAATATTAGATTTTAGCTCCGGAGTATTTTCTGTAGTATAGTATGTCGTTCCAGAGATGGTAGAAAATACCAATCCGTTTCTAGTTCCATATAGTCCGTAGCCACTATTGTCTACGACGAAGGATCTAATGTTAATAGTTGGCAGATTATCATTTGCTAAAGAAAAGACTTTAAATGTATCTCGTATATGAGGTTTATAAAGAAGTCCACCGGAGAAGGTACCTATCCAGAAGGAACTATCATTAATCAGTGCTGTGTATATGGCATTTGTATTCAGATGGTTGTCGGTGGCTGATTTGTCATCAAGCTTTACTGTAGAAATAATCTTATTAGTTATATCTACTGCTTTCAACCCATTACCATTTGTTCCGACATATAATTTGTTAGCATTGTATGATATCGTTTGTATATAAGGAGTTTCGATAGTTGCCAGATCAGAAAATTTATGACTCAAGATATCGAAACTTAAAATAGCACTTGTTGATGTTGCAACATATAAATTATTCTCTCCCTGAGTCAATTTTAAGATATTGTTATCAATATTATTTTTATAGATGTCTACTTGTTTTTTTGCTAAATCATATTTCACGAGTCCTTCAGAGCTAGCAAGCCAGCATATGTCGTTTTTATCGATATAGATATCGGAAAATTTAGAAGTCTCTAATATATCTACTCCCTTTATTTTAGTTGCTATATTATCATCCGGAGATAATCTATATATACCACTTTGACTGAGTATATATAGATTTTTATTACCATCAAAAGCAAATGTTTTGAAAATATTGTTTTCTATCTCGATTGATGTGTTTTTTCTTTTTAAGCGATTATATTTATATAGATTTTTTTCAGAAAGTATATATAGAAAAGTACTATCAACTTCAGCTATATCAAGTATATTTTTATTCTTAAAATCATCGAAGGCTAAAATATCAATTCCATCAAATCTATTTAATCCGTTTGCCGTACCTATCCAGATGAAGTTTTTAGAATCTTTATGGATACAGTTTATAGTATTACTAGTTAGACCTTGTTCCGTAGTGATGGCAATGAATGACGATTTCTCCCGTGCTGAAAGGAACAGTACGGATAATATCAAACAAAATAAAAGAATCTGTCTTTTCATCTCAGAACATTATGCTTTACAAATTTAAAATAAAATCTCTAGATAACAGATTCTATTGAAAAATATCCAGCGAATGTGTCCAATATAGTTATTTGGGACTAAAGGATAAAAAAAAGGGCGGCATGCAAATCAATTCATCACTAGATTTGTTTAGTCTAAAATTGAGAAACGTTATTTATTACAAAAATGAAAAGAAAATTATTATTAATCCATCTATTACTATTTTGTGTTCTTGTATCAGCTCAGCAATTAAAAATTCATCCGGTTCCGAATAATATTTTATACAAATATCATAACGATGACTTTACAGTTCAGGTTCGTCTTACGGGCAACGAGTGGTGCGATTTGTATGAATACAAAGTACTGGTAGATTTGGATAAACCGCAAGAAGCATCAATGGTTCAGTTTGACTTTGAAGGACAAGTAGATATGCGTATCAAGGTAAATAACGGTATTGTACATGAAGTGAAAGTACGTCCAATACATGAACAAATCAACTATACGAAAGACGGGAACTA
Source organism: Dysgonomonas massiliensis (assembly GCF_900240225.1). GTDB lineage: Bacteria > Bacteroidota > Bacteroidia > Bacteroidales > Dysgonomonadaceae > Dysgonomonas > Dysgonomonas massiliensis. The sequence continues at coordinate 30,998 of NZ_OEPV01000010.1, forward strand.
TATCTATTTCACATTATCAAAGCCTTCGAAATTATCATTGGAAATAAATGGTGATCGTCTGCATAATTTGCACATATTCGCAAATGAGATTGAAAAAAATGTACCAGATCGTAACGATCCTAATGTAATCTATTTCGATGCAGGCTTTCATACACCGGCCGATTCTCCGGGTAATATGTTCAGAATCCCTTCTAATAAGACAGTTTATTTAGCTCCCGGAGCTATTTTAAAAGGCAAACTTGTATGTAATAAAGTAGAAAATGTAAAAATTATTGGTCGAGGGATTATACTAGAAGCTGAGCGTGGTGTAGAGATAACACACTCGAAGAATATTGAGATTGACGGAATCACCGTGATTAATCCCAATCACTATACAGTTTATGGCGGAGAATCTAGTGGAATTAGAATAAATAATTTGAAGTCCTTTAGTTGTAGAGGCTGGAGTGATGGAATCGATCTGATGAGCTGTTCGGATGTCAACATAAATGATATATTCATGCGCAATTCGGATGATTGCATAGCAATATATTCGCACCGATGGAATTTTTATGGAGATGCTCGGAACTATTCAATAACCAACGCTATTTTGTGGGCCGATGTAGCACATCCTATCAATATTGGTCTTCATGGTGATACGTCGGTAGATAAAAACTTAATTGAAAATATTCATTTTAAGAATATCCATATATTAGAGCACGATGAAGATGATAGAAATTATCAGGGGTGTATGGCATTAAGTGTTAGCGATCATAACTTTGTTCAGAATATTACATTTGAGAATGTGTATGTTGAAAATATTCAGGAAGGGCAATTACTAAATTTACGAGTGTTATTCAATGAAAAGTATAGTAAAGGCAAAGGTTTGGGAATTGACAATATAGTTTTCAAGAATATATACTATTCAGGATCGGGTGAAAATACATCAATTATTGAAGGATTTTCTGACGAGAATATAATCAACAACATTAAGTTCGAAAATATTATTATTAATGGCAAAAAGATTAATTCTTTAAAAGATATGAACGTGAAAATAGGGAAGTATGTCAATGAGGTCACAGTGAAGTAAAGGTTGCCCTATAATGTTAAACATTTCGATAACTTTCAGTATTACAGAGTTCTAATTTGGGTCTTAAAATATTTTTGTACTCTGTTTATTAAGTCCAGAAACCTTTTTTTGGACTTTTTTGAACTAGAATGAAGATGATGACTCCAATTTGTCACATTACATTTGTGATGTTCATCTTTTTATAAACCTTTTTTAAAATCTATATACTATATGAAATAGAAACATGGCTAACCTTAATTATTTTGAAATTGGAAATCAATGAAAACATTGAAAATACTGTATATGAAAATAAATAACTAAAATTAATAAATGGAAATATGAATGTAACACTTAAATCAAAATTCCAAAAAAACAAAAGCATCATACTTGCTCTTGCCTTATTATTTGGAGGAGTTTATAACTCCACACTCTTTGCAGAGAGTGGCTTAGGTAAAAGCCTGATTACAACTCAAAGCATACGGACAATAACAGGGAGAGTTCTGGACGCGGCAGGTGAGCCTTTGATTGGTGTATCGGTTGTTGTAGTAGGAACTACAAACGGTGCGTTGACTGATCTTGATGGAAATTATTCATTATCTATAGCTGAGGGTGCAACACATCTGAAATTTAGCTATATAGGCTATAAAGAACAAATAGTGAAGATAGGTAGCGACAATCAAATCAACCTTACACTCGAAGAAGATAGTCAAGTATTGGGTGAGGTGGTAGTTGTAGGATATGGTACACAAAAGAAAGAAACTTTATCAGGAGCAATTACTGTAATAGATTCGAAAGCTTTCGATGAAAAGGGCGGGTTGTCAAGTCCACTTCAAGCCTTGCAAGGACAAGTTGCCGGAGTTATCATTACTCGTGGTTCTTCGGCTCCAGGTGACGAGAGTTGGGGAATGTCGCTGCGCGGAGCTTCATCTATGAATACAACAGAGCCACTTATTATCATTGATGGAGTTGCATCTGGTACTGTAAATGATTTACGATTGCTGAATCCGAACGATATTGAAAGTATGAACTTTCTGAAAGACGGAGCTGCTGCAATTTATGGTTCGCGTGCTGCAGGCGGTGTCGTACTGATCACTACAAAGAAAGGCGCTGCTGGAAAGACTAAAGTTGAATATAGCGCTACGGCTACATTGAAAACGGTTGGTCTAATGCCATCGGCTATGAATATAGATCAATGGTCGGAAGGAGTTATGACTGCTCTTCGCAACGATAATAATATGTCGAACGTGTGGTATTCGTATGCCGAATTGGCTAGAAAATACAAAGGTTCTTATATTGATTTGTCTACAAGTCAAAACCCTTTTGGTACTGCAGCTTTTACTGATGTGGCTGACTTTGTATTTGATGATAGTGCCAATTGGTTAGATTCACTTTTTGGTGACACATGGTCTACCGAACACAGCTTGAGTGTTTCGGGTGGTGGAGAACGTTCTTCGTATCGTATATCTTTAAATTACATGTACGATGGATCGACATTACAGTTTGGGAAAAATAATAACCAACGATACAATCTGAGAGTGAATAATAACTTTAAATTATCGAATAAACTAACTTTAGAATCGTCAATTGCATACAATCGTCAAGAGCAAATAGCCCCTTCTCAGATTGGATCTGCATTGACTACAAATATTCCTATGCCAGGATTACCATTCGAAGCAATGAATGGAAAAGCTTATGCTTGGGGAACTTGGGGATCACCAGTGGCAAGACTGAAAGAAGGTGGCGACAATAAATTGTCAGTATCAGGAATTAATATCAACGAGAAACTAAACTATGCTGTAAATGATTGGTTGACAGCTACTATTGATGCTGGATACAACTCAAGCAATACTAATCGATCGATTGTCGAGAATCCGGTAACATTCTATAACTATAAAGGAGATAAAAAAGTCTTAGTTAGTCCTACACAACAAAGTTCGAGCTATAGAGAAACTAGTGGTCGAAATAACTTCTACTCTATATCGGGTTATGTAAACGCTACTCGTTCGTTTATCGAAAAACATAATTTCAGCCTCACTCTTGGAGCTCAGTACGAATATACTGAGTTTAGAAACTTTGGTGTATCTGCAAAAAATATTCTAGAAGGTTTGGAAATACCTAATGGTAGCGATGAAATCAATATCGTAACAGATAAGAATAGTAAATATGAAACTGCTTTGATGTCGTATTTCGGACGTTTAAACTATAATTTTGATAACCGCTATCTATTCGAATTTAATGCTCGTTATGACGGCTCGTCTAAATTCGAACCGAGCAACCGTTGGGATTTATTCTACGGAACTTCATTGGCATGGCGTATACAGCAAGAGGCTTTTTTGAGAGATGTAGAGTGGTTACAAGATCTGAAGTTACGTATATCGTATGCCGAAATGGGAAATCAAAGTGGTATTAACAATTATGACGGAATACAACTCTATTCTTTCCAATCAGGTTCGGGTGCATATGTTGGTTCGGAAAAACTACCATTAATACAGACCTCGGGTACTTTGTCTTCGAAAGAGCGTGAATGGGAACGTGTTAAGAATTACAATTTAGGATTGGATTTCGGTTTCTTGGGTGGCAGATTGAGTGGATCAGTTGATGCATTTATGAAACGCAATGACAATATGTTAGTCAATATTACTTTGCCTGGAACACTCGGAGATAAAGCTCCATTATTGAACGATGGTAAATTCAAGACTTGGGGATTAGAAGGTGAAATAAACTATCGAGGTAAAGTTGGAGAATTTGATTATCATGTTGGAGGAACATTAACATTTGCTCGTGACAAGGTTGTTAATATGGGTGGAACATCGGTAATGAAATCGGGATATATTAAAAATTTCCAAGGTTACCCATTGAAATCAATTTTCGGTCTGCGTTATGGAGGTAAAATACAAAACGAAGAACAGCTAGCTGCTTATACTGCTAAATATTTCCCAAATAATGGGATAGGTATGCCTAGCGAGTTGAGAGTTGGGGATAATATGTACTGCGATGAAAATGGTGATGGTGTTTTGGACGAGAAAGATTATATCCATTTGGGTAGTGATACACCCGAAATATCATATTCATTCAATCTCGGTGCTAGCTATAAAGGTTTCGACGTCAGCGTAATATTCCAAGGAGCAGCAAACAGATTTGTATACAGAGGAATCGATAACTGGACAGTACCTTTCCGTGCAAATTACACAAATACGATTACATCTTCTTTAGGAAATACCTGGAGCGAAGATAACAGAAATGCGTATTATGCACCATATACAAACAATAGTAATATCAACAATTATAACTATCAAGCTTCTACTTTGTCGGCGCAAGATGGTCGTTATTTACGTCTGAAAAATATAACTCTAGGTTATACATTCCCGCAAAGACTATTGAATAAAACTAAATTTATAGAAGGAGCTCGTCTCTATGTTACAGGTACCGATCTTTGGGAAACAACAGAAATCAAAGACGGTTGGGATCCTGAGGCTCCTGTTGATGAAGGTACATCAGCAAAAGGTGTTAAGCGTTATCCTTTTACCCGCAACTTTACTTTTGGTGTTAATCTAACTTTTTAATTAAATCAGTATGAATAAGATACAATATATAAAAGTAGCTTGCCTATCTTTGGTTGCACTGTTTTCGTCTTCTTGCCTCGATTTCGATCCAAAGGCAGAAATGGGTGACAATCTGGTATGGAATAAAGCCGATAATTTTCAATTGTTTGCAAATCAGTTTTACAGCTGGACGCGTGATTTCCAAGCAGGAAGTATCACTTATGCTGCAACTATTGCCGATGGTCCGCATAGCGACTATCGCTCCGATTTGATTGCAACGACAGCAATAAATGCATTCAGCCAAGGAACAAACTCAATTCCTGCTACAGATGCAAATTATACAGAGATCTACAAACGTATTTATTATACAAATCTTCTACTGAATAGAGCCGAAGGATATTCAGATAAAAATGAGATTTCGGTTCCAATAGCCGAAGCTAAATTCTTCCGTGCATATTTACACTTCGAATTAGTGCAAATATGGGGCAATGTTATTCTTCTGACAGAACCGCTTGATATTAAATCTGAAAAGCTATATGGTCCACGCGATGATAGAGGTATTGTTATAGATCAAATTGTAAAAGACCTGAAAGCAGCAGCTTTGGATCTTCCCGAAACAGCTTCAGAAGCTGGTCGTCTAACGCGATATGCAGCATATGCATTTTTGTCGCGAGTTGCGCTATATGAAGGCTCTTGGCAAAAATTCCATACCGGAGGAGCAGATGCTACAGCGAATACAACACGTAGTACAGAGCTATTGACTATAGCAAAGAATGCAGCCGACGAAGTTATAAAAGGTGGTAAGCACGAGTTGTTTTATAACGAAGTATTAGGAGATCAAAGCTATAAGTATATGTTCATCTTAGAAGATGGAGGGCAATGTAATCCAGCTAATCTAGGTAAAAAAGATAATCTGGAATATATTCTGGCTCGTCGTCATCGCGATGGAGATAATCTTGGAACAAATATTACGCACGGAATGCAGGGTAACGTAGCTTTCATCACTCGCAAATTGGCTAATATGTATTTATGTGCTGATGGCCTTCCTATTGATAAATCTCCTCTATTCAAAGGATATATATATGCAACAGATGAGTTCTTGAATCGTGATAATCGTATGAATAATATGATGTTGCAAAACGGACAGAAGTATTGGAATAACGATGGTAAATGGCGTATAACTTGGGATGAAGAAGACCTAAATAATAGCTTGATTGCCAATGTACGTTCGAATAGTGGATATCAAAATAATAAATGGGCCGTAGAACGTAAAGTGGCAGACTCTTACGAATCGATGGACTATCCTGTAATTAGATATGCAGAGGTTCTTCTCAATTATGCAGAAGCGGTTTACGAGTTGAAAGGTTCTATATCAGACGAAGAATTAGACTATTCATTAAATCTGGTACGTCAACGAGTGAATACTAAAATGCCAAAATTGAGTAATAGTTTGGTTGCAGCAAATGGTTTGTCGATGCGCGAAGAAATTCGACGCGAGCGCTCTGTCGAACTCATATTGGAAGGTTTTCGTATCGATGACCTGAAACGTTGGGCAACAGCCTCTACCGAAATGCCACAAGATCAGCTTGGAGTAAAAGTGAAAGGCACATGGTTCGAGGCAAACTGGGCAGCACAAGCACGACCTTTGAACACTGATGGTTGCATCATATTGTATAATGACAGAAAATGGGAAAATAAGCATTATCTATATCCTCTTCCTTCTGATCAAAGACAGTTGAACCCTGAGTTAGGACAAAATCCAGGATGGGGAAATTAATCAGATACGTCTAATAATAAAGTATAATATTTATGAAACATATATTGAAATATAGTTTAGGATGTTTTGCCTTGGCTATAAGTGTGCTGATGACATTCTCGTGTAGCGATGAAGACGTAACATCCAATTTGCCATCGGCCATATATCCCAAAGCAATCAAGATAAGTGTGCCAACTGAACTAGAGCCATTTATCTATAACGATAAAGACTTAGGAGTAAAAGTGCTTCCGCTGATAAAAGGCGAAGAAGTGACATTAGGTTATACAATTTTGCCCGAAGATGTCACATTTGATGATGTGAAATGGACTTCGAGTAATACGAAAGTTGCAATTATCGACGAAAATAATAAGTTGACAGCAATTAGTGGCGATGACGGAGGTTACACCATTATTCAAGTAGCTCCGGATGCATCTTATGCTGGTAGCAACATCTACGGAACGATGAAGATCGTTGTAGCCAATTCTTTAGTGAATGCCGAATCGATTGCGATAAGTTCTCCGTCTGACGAAGTATTTGCAGGCGAGACTTTACAATTGACAACTACAATATTACCTGAAAATGCAACATATAAAACAGTGAAATGGACCAGCTCGGACGAGAATATTGCAGTTGTAGATATGACCGGACTTGTAACAGGTAAAGAGAACGGACAAAACTCGGCATCGGTTATGATAACAGCTACATCATTGGATGGTGCAAAAATTATTGCTACAAAGACAATAACAATTAAACAGATTGTAGATCCGTTGAATGTGACTATTGATCAAAGATATTCAGTCGACAAAGGATATTTATGTGCTATTGCCGATAAAACCATAACGCTTATATATACTACCGACCCAGTTGATGCTACTCTTTCACTAATTGAGTGGACTTCGAGCAACGAAGCGATTGCAACTGTGAAAAACGGTATAGTATCGTTCAATCAGGATGGCGTATTTGGTGATGTGACGATACAAGCAAAATGCCCTACTACGGGAAACAGCTCGTCAATCAAGCTTCGTTTGGAGGAAGGTTTAGTTCGCGAGTTGTATCACGATCAAAATAATTATACTTGGTATAACGCTCAGCAATCAGGTAATGGGACTTCTTCTTCGCATGTTTGGAGTTATGGAAAAGTTACAGTAACAACATATACACAGAATGCGACTAACCAACGTGGCGACTTTAAATGCTGGAGCCCTAAAACATGGCTACATGCCGGAAATTATCCAATATTTGCTATTAAAATGGATGATGTGAAAGACCTATATAGTGAAGTAACTGCTCGGAATATTACCCTTGATGCATCTGGAACTTGTAACGGAGCTACTTTCAGTGGAGGCTTGGATGGAAATAATAACAAGTGGCTTTATGATTATAAATGTAGCGATGGTAGCCATGTGTTTGTATATGACCTAACCAAGCAGAAATGGGCTAATGGAGGTATTCTTCCAACCAATGCGGTAGCTACCTTCACTACATTGCAGTTCAAATATGCTGACATAAAAACTATAACTCGTCAGATCAATTATAATGTATACTGGATACAGACATTTAAGACATTAGATGATGTGAAGAATTATATTATATCAGAAGGATTAACTTTTGAATAACCAGAATAATAAACTCCGACTTGCCGGAGTAATAATTATACTTCGGCAAGTTTCAATAAAGAAATAGCGATGAAAAGAAAGATATATTTAATAGCTGGTTTTGCACTTGTTTTTGCCGGTTTAGTTTCTTGTCAGGAGAATGAACACGGTACGGTTGATTTGACTCTGCCTGAGAAGCCGATAGAGCCAGTAGAAGCGCAATATACATACAATCATCCGAGTGGTATGTATAGTGCTGACGACTTTATCCGAGTGAAAGCAATGCTTGATAATAATACAGCTCCGCAGGCAGTAAAAGATGAATTTCAGAATTTGAAAAATAGCCCTTATGCTGCTCTTGGTTACGTGCATAATCCTCAACAAAAAATAGTTCGTGGAGATGTTACCGGAACAGGGGTTGCCAAAGAAAATTATAGCTATGCAATGTATGACGCAGCAGCAGCTTATCAGAAAGCTCTTCTGTGGAAATTGACAGGAGATGATCAGTATGCAAAGGGAGCTGTCCAAATTTTAAACGATTGGGCTAAGACATGTAAGGAAATTACATCGAACGATGCGAATCATAAATTAGCTGCCGGCTGTCAGGGGTATACTTTTGCTAATGCTGCCGAGATAATGCAGACCTACGAAGGATGGAATGCTACAGATCTATCTGCATTCAAGAAATGGATGGTTGACGTATTTGCATCTAAAAATCGTGAATTTTTGGATAATCATCAAGGGGCGAATAACTGCCCTTTACATTATTGGGCAAACTGGGATTTGGTGAATATGTGCTCGTATTGGGCAATTGGTGTTCTTACCGAAAACGATGATATGATCAATTACGTTGTCAACTATTTCTATAATGGAAAGGGCAATGGCTGTATAAAGAATTTGATTCAGGCAACTTTTGATGATCCTCTAGGAACAGGTGAATCTATAAGTCAGAATCAAGAAAGCGGACGTGATCAGGGGCATGCATCTATGTCAGTTGCAGTTGCTGCTCATCTTAGCCAGATGGCTTATACATTGTATCTAAATAATAAATCGGTTCCAGAACTTGATTTCTTTGCGGCTAACGATAATGCGATGATGAAAATGGGTGAATATACAGCTCTTTTCAATCTAAAAAACGGAACTGATAACTCGAATTCAACCGGAACTTGGCTTATTACAGTTAATAAAATGCCTTTCAAAGAATATTTGTATTGTATCGGTTGTAGTTGCAAAGATCAAAATCATGGAGCAACACAGAGTGTTGTGGCAGATGATACAAGCCGAGGCGGAGTTCGTCCGGGATGGGAGATATTATATAATCACTATGCTAAAGTAAAAGAAGTAGGTAGTGGCTATAAATATGTAAAACAAATTTCGGATAAAATTCGTCCTGAAGGAGGATCTGGTGATAGCCGCTATGGAACAAATAGTGGAGCATTCGATCAGTTAGGATGGGGAACTCTGATGATGTATAGAGAATAATAGGAATCTAATTCGAGCGAAGGGGCTTATCAGATAAGCTTAAGGATTTGCCCCTTGCTTTTTTACTCGGGTAAAGTTTACGAGATTCATCTGAACGCAATATAATATCACCAATGAAAGTTCATTTTTTTATACTACTTATATTACAAATCATATTTGGCAGCATTTCGGCTGCCGAATGGCAATGGTCTGTGAAAGTAAGAAATTATATATCATCAGAAACGAATACAAACCCTGAAGCTTTCTTATGGATTCCCGGAGATTGCGAGCAGGTAAGGGGTATTGTTGTAGGGCAACATAATATGTGCGAGGAAACTATTTTCGAGAATACTGCATTTAGGAAAACGATGTCTGATTTGGATATTGCGATTATCTGGATAACTCCAGGCATAGACTATTCATGGGATGTAACTAATGGTTGCCAAGATCATTTCGATACAATGTTGAAAGATTTTGCTGTTGTTAGTGGATACTCCGAGTTACAGTATGCACCGATCGTGCCAATTGGTCATTCGGCTATGGGCACATTTCCTTGGAATTTTGCTGCGTGGAATGCTGATCGAACTTTGGCTGTGATTTCCTATTGTGGCGATGCGCCGCGTACGAATCTTACTGGCTATGGCGGAAGTAATTTAGAGTGGGGTAGGACTCGCAATATCGATGGTATTCCAGGTCTAATGATCGAAGGAGAATACGAGTGGTGGGAAGCACGGGTTAATCCGGCTTTGGCTTTCAGAGTGATGTACCCCGAAAGTTGTATCTCTTTTTTGTGCGATGCTGGGCATGGTCATTTCGATGTCTCGGATGATGTTGTCGATTATATCTCAATGTTTATCAAAAAGTCTGCAGAGCAACGTTTGCCGAAGGAAATATCGTTAGATAAGCCTAATAAACTCATCAAGATAAATAATAAAAATGGCTGGTTAGCCGAAAGGTGGTATCCTAATCAGAAAAAGAGACCAAAAGTAGCTCCATACTCCGAGTATAAAGGAGACAAACACGACGCTTTCTGGTATTTCGACGAAGAAATTGCTAATCTAACAGAGGCATACTATGCTAGTAGCAGAAACAAAAAAATGCAACATATTGGATTTGTGAAGGATGGAAATTTGTTGAAGCATCAGAATACACACTTTGAATATCAATTGGATTTCGATCCGGAAGAAGATGGTTTAACATTCCACATATCAGCGGCTTTTGTTGATTCAACAAGAACATCTTTGACTACAGAGTATTCTCGCTCAGATGTCATCAGAATAAACCGTATTTGTGGACCAGTAGAGAAAATAAACGATACAACATTCTCAGTTTGTTTTTATAGAATGGGACTGAATAATCCTAAAAGAACTGGTGATATTTGGCTGTTGGCAAATCATCGGGGTGATAAGAACTACAAAAGTGCAGTTCAACAGTTGAATTTGCGAATACCATATCCTAATAAAGAGGGTATAGAACAAAATATAACTTTCGAGCCTATCGAAGATGTAGATTATAGGACGAATTTAGTAGCCTTGGTGGCGACTTCAGACAGCGGGCTTCCTGTTAGTTTTTATATAAAAGAAGGGCCAGCGAAAATAATTGGGAACGAGTTAGTCTTTACTAAAATTCCTCCACGTTCTAAGTTCCCATTAAAAATAACGGTAGTTGCATGGCAGTATGGATGTTTGAATGGGGTAAAAGTTCAAACAGCAGACTCCAAAGAAATGACATTTTATTTGACTAGAGATTAGAGCAGATGTCGAACTCTAAATGATGAAAAAATAAGTAAGAAATAATATAAATAGCATATAAATGAAGAAAGTAGTACTATTAGCACTGTTGTCGTATTTCTGTATGTGGGGATTAGAAGCCCAGAACAAATTGGAGGCAACATACTCTATTGTTGAATCTCCTGATGGAAAATATAAGTTTGAAGTTTATCAAAAAGAAAAGGTAGGAGGTTCAAAACAACTTTATTATAAGCTTACATATGATAATAAATCTATTATAAAAGAATCAGAGTTGGGTATTTTGATCGAAAATAATCTGTTTGAATCGGCTTTAGGAATACCAAACGATTCTTACGAACATTGGGGAGATAATCTTACCTTGATCGACAAACAAACCAAAGCAGTAGACAACATATGGAGTCCCGTTTATGGAGAACGTAGCAAGGTGCGTGACAATTATAAAGAACTGGTACTTAAATTCCAAAAAGGAGATATAGCTGATGCAAAATCATTAGATCAGGGATATGATAAAAGACGTTATTATAGCATGAACTTCGTAGTTCGTGTTTATAACGAAGGAGTAGCTTTCCGCTATCATTTTCCGGAGGCTACAAATGGCCTATTTCTACATATAGTAGGTGAACAAACACAATTTAGCTTACCCGAAGGAACAATGGCTTATTATGAGCGTTGGGCACAAGGTCCATATCTATTGAAACCCTTGAAAAATTGGGGTGATGAATGTGAACGACCATTGACAATGAAGCTGGCAAATGGATTGACTGTTGCTCTTGGCGAAGCTGAAATGGTAGATTATGCACGAATGAAATTCAAATTGAACGATACTAAATCAAATACATTGCAAGCTTCTCTATATAGTTCAGTCGATGTCATAACTCCATATTCTACTCCTTGGCGAGTGATAATGGTTGGAGAAAAACCTATTGATTTGATAGCAAATAATGATATTATTCTAAATCTTAACCCAGAAAACGAGATCAAAGATACTTCGTGGATCAAACCCGGGAAAGTTATTCGTGCAACAAATATGAAGCAGGCCGAGGTCTTGAAATGCGTTGATTTTGCAGCCGAAAGAGGTTTGCAATATATACATATTGATGCCGGATGGTATGGGCCAGAGATGAAAATGAGCTCGGATGCTACAAAAGTACAAGAAAGTCGCGATTTAGATATCCCTGCTATAACAGCTTATGCTGCATCAAAAGGTATAGGTCTATGGGTATATGTCAATCAGCGAGCTCTTGTTCAACAATTGGATGAGATACTTCCACTTTATAAAAAATGGGGTATAAAAGGTATTAAATTCGGCTTTGTACAAATCGGGAATCAACATTGGTCGACATGGTTGCACGATGCTATCCGTAAATGTGCCGAATATGAGATTCTTGTAGATATACATGACGAATACCGTCCTACCGGATTCTCCAGAACATTTCCAAATCTGCTCACTCAAGAAGGCATACGTGGTAACGAAGAATTTCCGGATGCAAAACATAATACAATCCTTCCATTTACCAGATTCTTATGCGGAGCTGGTGATTATACAATCTGTTATTACGACAAACGAATCAAAACAACGCATGCGCATCAATTAGCTATGGCTGCTGTATATTATAGTCCTTTACAATTTTTGTATTGGTATGATCAGCCATCGGCCTATAATAATGAGCTAGAAATCGAATTCTTCGACAAAGTGCATACAGTTTGGGATGATACAAAAATAATTGATGGCGAAATAGGGGAATTTGTGACAATTGCTCGTCAGAAAGATGAAGAGTGGTTTCTTGGGACAATAGGTAATAATGACGAACAAAAACTTGCGACTCCCCTATATTTTCTTGAAGATGGAAGAAAGTATGTTGCCAATATTTATACGGATGACGATAAAATACAGACAAAGACTAAAGTCAGGGTAAGTAGACTAATTGTGACTGCATCTGATATTCTAAACTTTCAACTAAAAGCTAGTGGAGGATGTGCTATTCATTTTGTTCCTGCAACGAAAGGAGATCTGAAAAAATATAAAGGATATAAAAAGAATCAAGTACTATAAAAATATAACATGAGAAAATTATTCGTATTAAGTGCAATAGCACTCTCTATATTATCTGTTAGAGGACAATCGGTATATCCGGGACAGCATGTGGGCAAGCTAAAACAACCTATAACAGGTGAAGTAAAAGCTTACAGTTTCGACTTGAAAGATATCCGTCTTCTTGATTCTCCTTTCAAACAGAATATGAATCGTGAATCGGAGTGGATTATGTCGCTGTCTACCGATAGACTTTTACATAGCTTTCGGAATACGGCCGGAGTGTTTGCAAGTCGCGAAGGTGGATATATGACTGTCGAAAAACTTGGTGGATGGGAGTCTCTGGACTGCGATCTTAGAGGACATAGTACGGGGCATATCCTTTCGGGATTAGCTTATCTGTATGCATCTATGGGCGATGATAAGTATAAACTGAAAGCAGATAGTTTAGTGAGAGGTTTGGCCGAAGTACAAACAGCATTAGAATTGCAAGGACAGAAAGGATATATCAGTGCTTATGCCGAAAATTTGATTAATCGTAATATAGCAGGAAAAAGCGTCTGGGCTCCATGGTATACATTACACAAGATATATGCAGGTCTTTTAGACCAGTATTTATATTGTGACAATAAACAAGCTTTGGATATTATGATTAAGGCTGCTTCGTGGGCTTATCAAAAATTGAAACCTTTGACCCAAGAGCAACGTAAATTGATGCTTCGTAATGAATTCGGAGGGGTCAATGAAGCTTTTTATAACCTATACGCAATAACTGGAAATGCTGATCATAAGTGGCTGGCCGAATTTTTCTATCATGCCGATGTTATCGATCCATTAGCTGAACATAATGGCGACTTATACTTCAAACATGCCAATACATTTATTCCAAAAGTAATAGGAGAAGCACGTAATTATGAACTTCATGCAAATAATCGTTCGAAAGATATTGCACATTTTTTCTGGAATACGGTGATTGCTGAGCAGACATATTGTACGGGAGGAAATAGTCATAAAGAGAAATTTATTCATGCTAATAAGATTTCCGAGAATTTGACTGGATATACGCAAGAGACTTGCAATACGAATAATATGTTAAAACTGACACGTCATCTGTTCTGTTGGGATGCCAATCCAGAGTATGCTGATTATTATGAGAGAGCTTTATATAATCATATTCTTGGTCAGCAGGATCCTGAAACCGGGATGGTAGCTTATTTCTTGCCATTGCTGTCGGGAGCTCATAAAGTCTATAGTACACCCGAGCATTCGTTTTGGTGTTGCGTTGGTACCGGATTCGAGAACCATGCAAAGTATGGCGAAGCAATTTATTATCATAATAATAGTGGTGTATATGTTAATTTATTCATTCCATCGGAACTGATATGGAAAGATAAAGAAATGGTGCTGCGTCAAGAAACTAGTTTCCCCGAAAGTGGTAATGTCGCACTTACTATTTCGGTGAAGAAGCCGGTTAAAACCACATTGAATCTGCGTTATCCGTCGTGGGCTTCGAATGTTGAGGTGAAAGTGAATGGTAAAAAGATCAAAGTAAAACAATCGCCTTCGAGTTATATCGTATTGGATCGTACATGGAACGATGGAGATAAAGTAGAGATAAACTACCCAATGCATTTATATCTGTGCGAAACAAACGACAATCCTAATAAAGCTGCTGTGATGTATGGTCCTCTGGTATTGGCCGGCGCTATGGGTTCTGAAGGAATGACCGGACACGCTCCATTTTCTGATCCATCGTTATATAATGATTACTATACATACGAATATAATATTCCAAGCTCATTGAAGGTTGATTTGCAGTTAGATACTAAGAAATTGTCAAACTCGATAAAGCCCAAAATAGATGAGAAACTTGTATTTGTGGCTATGGATGGAAACATTCGTTTGATGCCAATTCATAAGATACATCATCAGCGATATGTTGTTTACTGGGATCTGAAAAAATAAAATACGATGAAAAGGATATATATATTACTGTTGATTTCGGTATTGGCATGGGCATCCGCTCATGGTCAATCGATACCTCTACCCGATAATTTGCCTCAAGGACATCCTCGCTTGATGACAAGAGATAAGGATAAATCTGCATTGCAGACTCAGGTTAAAAATGAAGCTTGGGCAAAAGATATTTTGACAGGAATCTTGGATCGTATTGATCCGTATGTTGAAAAGACTCAAACTCAGCCCGATTGGCTCTTGTCTCGGTTGATGATGTATTGGAAGAGCAAGGCTGCAAACATTTATATCAACGGAGGAGTATATTCTCATGCCGATGGGCAAGCCCCGGTTCCGACAGTTCGTTTTGGAAGCACTCGCGGAGTAAGCTCATCTATTAAACGTCCGAAGATTGAAGATATAATTCCTTATATGGACGATACCAAAGGCGTCTATTTCCATAATACGGGGAAAGAAGGCAACCCTCTGGAATGGGCAGACCAATCGAATGCTTCTGGCAATGCAATAGAGAGTATCAATGAAGAGATTATGCGTTTGGGTAAAGATGCTGCATTTGTTTATTGGTTGTGCGAAGATGAAAAGTATGCAAAATTTGCTTTTGATCTGTTTGATACCTATATGAATGGTATGTATTATCGTGACGAACCTATTGATATAGGTAATGGTCATGCTCAATCTCTGGTTGGTCTCTCTACGTTCGAAGTCATACAAGAACGTATTCTGAATGAACTTGCATATCTCTACGATTTTCTTTATCCATACATCGAAAAGAAGCATATCGATAAAATAGATTTATATGCATCAGCATTCAAAAAATGGATCGATATCAGTATCAAAAATGGTGTCCCTCACAATAATTGGAATTTGCATAAATCGAAATTCATACTGAAAGTCGCAATGGTTCTGGAGGATAACAAGAATTATACAGATGGTAAAGGACGAGAATATTATATTGATTATATTTTGAATAAGACATCGTCCCGTCAATGGTCGTTAACCCGATTTATGGATTATGGCTATGATAAGAATACTGGTATCTGGAACGAGTGTCCGGGGTATGCTCAGGGCGTAACTCGCGATTTGACCAATTTTATCAGAGATTACGATAATACCTTTAATCAGAATCTTTTGGAATATGTTCCGGTAATGAAAAAAGCTGTCGAAATATTACCTCAATATCTGTTCCCGAATAATCAGATAACAGCTTTCGGAGACACATATTACGGAGGATTAAACACTGAGGCTATGAGCGACATGATTCGCATGGCTCAGAAATACAATAAAAAAGAAGATGAGCAATTATTTACTTCGATGTATAAGCTCTTCGAACCAACTGCAGATGGAAAAGATCAAAATAAACAGAGACTGCCAGCTCAGGTAGCATCTTTCTTTACAGGCAAGCCTCTTTCATTGAACACAAAAATAGGAAAAGGAAAGCTACAAGATTTTGTAACACAGACTTTCTATGCTCCAAATGTAAGTTGGTTCGTACAACGAAATAAATACGATGATCCAGTTAATGGATTGATGATTTCTCAGTATGCATCTTATGGTAACCATGCGCACTCGAATGGTGTGGCTATGGAACTTTATGGCAAAGGACACGTATTAGGTGCCGAATCTGGTATTGGATCATCTTATTTTGAAAAACCTTATTTGGAATATTATTCTCAGTTCCCGGCACACAATACAGTAATGGTAGATGGTATATCGAAATATCCCGAGATGCTGAGCAATCATTCGTTTGATCTATTGGCATCGTATCCTCAATCGGGCCAAAAAGAAGGGCTCTATTCAGGTATAACCTATTCGGATGTGTATTTTCTTGAACCTGAAAGCCGCAGCGATCAAAATCGTTTGTTGAGCATTGTCAGTACAGGTAAGACAACAGGGTATTATGTTGATATTTTTCGTTCAAAGAAGCAACGTAAAGGAGATAAATTTCATGATTATTTCTATCATAATTTAGGACAAGAATTATTTATTCAAAATACCAAAGGTGAAAATTTAGAGCTCCTACCTAGTGATGAGATGGCTTTTGCCGGAGGACACTTATTTGCTCTAGATTATATGTGGGATAAACGCTCGGCAAAAACCGATAGAGACTATCAAGCTATCTGGAAAATGAGTTATCCTGATGGTAATAATATATACATGAATCTATGGATGAAAGGTTATGATGGACGCGAAATTTTTTCGATTAAAGCGCCATCATGTAAAGCTTTTCGCTCTAATGTCGATTTTCCCTACGAAGTTAATAAAGCGCCTTATCTGACTATTGCCGCCCGCCAGCATGGCGAGGCTTGGAATCGTCCTTTCGTTTCGATATTCGAACCTACGACAGAACAAGAAGGACGTTCTATCGAATCAATAAAGTCTTTCGATGCAGATAATAAAGTATCTGACGATTTTGTAGGAATCAAAGTCAAGAGTAGGTCGGGTAGGATAGATTATATTTTTTCTTCTATCGTCAATGAGCTTGTTAAATATAAAGAAATGTCAGTTAAAGGTACTTATGCCGTCATCAGCAGAAACGGAGAAGACTTTACTTTATTTCTAGGTAATGGAACTTACATAGAAGGCTTTGGATTTTCGATAGAAGCGGATCAACCTACCAATGCAGTTTTAGAATTCAAGAACGGTGAATATTTCTTTACATGTGAAAAAAGTGTGATGTTAAGAACTGCAAAAGGGAATCGTATAAATATTGACAAAATAGGTTACAAGAGAATAAAACTATGAAAAAAATTATAACGGCAATTATTCTGTATTTGCTTCTAGGATTTGTTTCCGTAGTCTGTGCCAAGTCTGTAATAATTTCGAGTTTGAAAGAGTTATCCTCATATGCACATACGGATGGTAATAAGATACGTTTGAAACCTGGTATCTATAAAATATCCGATTTTCTTACGGCAGATTCTATTGCTGCAAAGTTGGAGCGAAAAGATTTTCAGTACTTCAATTTCAGAGGTAATAATAATTACTTTGATTTGAGAGGAGTCGAGTTTGAGATTGATACGAAATTACGTGAATTATTGAAATATCCGATACATACCAACGAAATTATCATTTCAGGTAATGGCAATACTTTCGTAGGACTAAATATTAGATGTATTGGCGATGGTCTTTCGCCTGGAGGGGCAACATTGGAGGTCTCGGGAGAAAATAATACGATCAAAGATTTTAAGCTTTGGGTAAAAGGTTCTTTCCCTTATGGTTACGGTGATCTATTCGGTAAGGGAGGACCGGATGTTATTAGTCATAAGAAGCAAAGTGGTTTCCTTGTGACGGGCAGTTATACGAATATTTATAGATGTAAACTGTTTATGCAATCGTTTGGACATGGCTTCTTCATTCAAAAAGATGCAGGGAATATTTATTTCGAGGATTGTTATGTGGAAGGTAATGTACGCTCTACCGATGATGTTTTGGCAGAAACATCAGGACCAGCATTTGATGTAAAATTCCGTACTTGGACTCCTAACAGGGAAGGAGAATATATTGTAACGCCCGGCTATATGAAATCGCTTTGTGAAGATGGTTTCAGAACATATGGTCAGAATAAAAACATACGATTTAAAAACTGCACAGCTAAAAATACGCGAGGAGGATTCGAATTGCGTACAAATGGAGGGGTTGATTTGGATGGCTGTGAAGTTATAGGTGTTGAACGTGGCTTTTGGTTTGGGAACAATGCCATAGCTAAAAATTGTAAAGGCGATGCCATGTATGGGCCTTTATTATTTCTGGAAGGTAGCAACACTGATATAGAAATCGAAGTCTTATCGCGAGAGTCAGATCGCAAAGTCCATGCCTTGGCTACTATACAAGGAAATAATAATAAGGTTATTCTAAAATCAGAGCAAGGTAAGCAACGTATGCAATCATTACCAATATTGGTAGGTTATACACATCCCGAACATGGAGAAGCTATGTCGCCTTATGGTTTTGGAGCATGTTCTAATCTGGAACTATACAATTCGACAAATATGCCTATAGTCATAAGCGATCATACAAACGATTGTTCGGTACATACCAATTCTGTTGTCGAAGATGGAGGTACGAATAATATTATAAAATATTTGAAATAAATCATGAGGAAAATACTATTGATTATAAGCCTTGTTTTATCGGCTGCAATTTCAGCTCAGACATATGTTTCAGACGTTTGGGTAGCTGATAAAGGTAATGATACTTATAAGAATCCGATTCTTTATGCCGACTATTCCGATCCGGACGTGATCAGAGTGGGAGATGACTATTATATGACGGCATCTAGTTTCAATTGTGTTCCTAGTCTACCAATTCTACATTCGAAAGATCTGGTCAATTGGAAAATTGTAAACTATGCTTTGACCGACCTAAATCTGGAAGGTGTTGTTCCCACAAACTTTTTCGATAAGGTACAACATGGGAGAGGAGTCTGGGCTCCTTGTATACGATATCACAATGGTGAGTATATGATTTACTGGGGAGATCCTGATTTTGGGATTTATGTTGTAAAGACCAAAGATATTCTGGGCAGATGGGATAAGCCAATCTTGGTTTTACCCGGAAAAGGACGTATCGATCCAAGTCCTCTGTTTGATGATGATGGTAAAGTATATCTGACTCATGCTTGGGCAGGTAGCCGTGCTCAGATGAATAGCATTATGACCATTTGCGAACTGAACGAAGAGGGGACGAAAGTAATTAGTGAAGAATCACTCATATATGATGGGCTATTGCATGGTAATCATACGACTGAAGGAGGAAAATTCTATAAAAAAGATGGATATTATTACCTGCTTGCTCCTGCCGGAGGTGTAGAAATGGGTTGGCAGATAGCTCTTAGATCGAAAAGTATATACGGGCCTTATGAAATGAAGAAAGTAATGGCGCAAGGTAGTACTAATATCAACGGACCACATCAGGGTGGATTGGTAGAAACTCAAACCGGCGAGTGGTGGTTCATACATTTTCAGGATAAAGGAGCTTATGGACGTATAATTCATCTGCAACCCGTGAATTGGAAAGATGGATGGCCTATTATGGGTATCAACGATAAAGATTATTGTGGTGAGCCTGTTTTAGAATATAAGAAACCTAATGTTGGTAAAGTTTATCCAAAAGAGACTCCAATAGAGAGTGATGAGTTTAATTCGCCGAAACTAGGTCTACAATGGTCATGGCATGCTAATCCGCAACAAACATGGGGATATGCCTCGAATCTTGGATATTACAGAATGTATGGACAATACTATCCAGATAACTTCAGTAATTTCTGGGATATTCGAAATCTGCTGATGCAAAAACTTACAGCCCCTGAATTTACGGCTACAATGAAGTTGACAGCAGTTCTTCAGAACGAAGGAGATAAGGCTGGATTGATAATGATGGGATGGGATTATTCATACTTAGCATTAGTCAGGTCAGCATCAGGGTATTGCTTAGAGCAGATCGTTTGTAAAGACGCTGAACAAAAAAATAAAGAACATAGAGTAGTTCAAATGGAACTCAATGATTTGAAAACCGAGGTTAAATATAACTATCAAACCAAGTTGGAGAATGTTGAGTTTTACTTTAGAGTGAAAGTAAAAGAAGGTGGCTTATGTGAATTTTCTTATAGTGCAGATGGTGTGAAATTTTTTCCGATTGGAAAAATATTCAAAGCCCGACAAGGTAAATGGATTGGTGCCAAAACGGGAATGTTTATACTCAATAAAGAGCAAAATACACAACGGTCGTGGATTGATATAGATTGGTTTAGAATAACGAAATAAATAATATAATTTAGAAATATATGCAACTTGTGAAATTTATAAGAAGAATTAGCTTGGCTATTTCTTTTGTGGAACTATTGTCTTGTTCTTCAGCCGAAAAAACTCCTAATTTGGATGTTAATAGACAACTGTCTTATTGTAATGTTCAGTTGAATAAGACTTTAACAAGCATAGGTGATACTGTATTGGTTCCGCGTAATATTCTGACAGGACAAAGGGATTGGAATTTAGTTCAGGTAGATATAACAGAATGGACAGTAGGCTTTTGGCCGGGAATCTTGTGGTATGACTATGAGGCTTCCATGCAGAATGAAATGAAAAACCATGCGATTCATTATACTGAACTATTAAAGCCTCTGACAACTTTACCTGCATATGATCACGATTTAGGGTTTCAGCTATTTTGCAGTTATGGTAATGCTTATCGCTTAACGGGAAAGGAAGAATATAAACAAATCGTACTAAATGCTGCTGATACTCTTGCTACGCTGTTCAATCCCAAGGTTGGAACAATTCTTTCGTGGCCTAGAGAAGTAGAGCCAAACAATTGGCCTCACAATACGATCATGGATAATATGATGAACCTTGAGATGCTGTACTGGGCTGCCAAAAATGGGGGAGATGAAAAATTATACGATATTGCTACTAAGCATGCTGAGACTACTATGAAGCATCAGTTTCGTGAAGATGGAGGTAACTATCATGTCGCTGTTTATGATACTATCAGCGGAAATTTCATAAAAGGGGTAACACATCAAGGATATGCCGATAGTACGCTTTGGGCACGAGGACAAGCATGGGCTATCTATGGTTATACAATGGTATATCGTGAAACTCGAGATAAGGAATTCTTACGTTTTGCAGAAAAAGTCACAGATCTATATTTGGCAAGGCTTCCTAGAGGAGAATATGTCCCTTTCTGGGATTTTGATGCACCTAATATTCCGAACGAGCCACGCGATGCTTCAGCTGCTGCAATTGTATCTTCAGCTCTGTTAGAGTTGTCACAAATTGAAGATGATAAAAACAAAGCAGATGAGTATAAAGCTGCTGCTATAAACATGCTGATAGAGTTATCATCAGATAAATATCAAAGTGGAGATAGCGCATCTTCTTTCCTATTGCATTCAACTGGGCATTGGCCTAATGGATCTGAAATTAATGCTTCTATAAACTATGCTGATTATTATTACATTGAGGCTTTAGTAAGATATAAGAGGATGAAAGAAGGGTTGAATGTTGTTGAATGACCTGATATAAAATATGAATAACAAGAGCAATTATATAAATTTATATAATTGCTCTTGTTATAATTTGTATGTATTACTAAGACAAAACTGTAGTTGCTAATTTTTTGGGATAAGATAAAGGATTAATTATATCTTAAAACCCTATCATTATATTCAAATAATCTAAACGTCTCGAAAACGTTATAGATCAATAAAAAAGGTTTAGAAGTAATTCTAAACTTTTGATTCTCAGGTGGCCTCGGAGGGGATCGAACCATTTTCCTATTGATTAAGAGCCGTAATTGACTAGATTTTAGATGTTTTATTCTGTTTTAAGTAGTCAATGGCTCGCTGGTTTCCAATACTTTATGCGATTTTTAATTTTCTCTTGTTTACATCCTTTTTCATTGTTTTCCAAAGTTATATGCAAAACGTGCGTAACTAAGAAGAATAGTCAATTTGTAAAGAAAACAACCAGAATAAGATAGAATACACTCTTGTTTCTCCTCTTTTGTATGGATTTTAATAATAGAAATATCTATTTGTTTTAACATATATTTTACTGGGTAGAGAAAAAATGTTATATTTATTGACTCTTAGTTGAAAAATATTAAACTTAATCTGTACCTATGAAAATTAAAATTTTATTTATCTATCTGTTTTTATTGAGCTTTGCAATAGCCCATGCGCAGAATGTAACAGTGAGTGGGACAATTGTTGATAACTTGAATGAACCCCTAATTGGGGTTTCGGTTGCTGTCAAAGGGACAACTACGGGAGTGTCCTCAGATCTTGACGGAAAATACAGTATCCAGGCACCAGAAAACTCTCGTTTGGTGTTTTCTTTTGTAGGAATGCATGCTCAGGAACTAACTGTACCCAAGGGTGGAGGAACATTAAATGTAACGCTCCTATATAATGATCAAATATTAGGAGAAGTTATTGTAACTGGCTATGGTACTTATAAAAAATCAGCATACGCCGGTTCTGCATCAACTGTTAAAACCGAAAATCTGGAAGATATTCCAGCAGTAGACTTTACAACGATGTTGCAAGGAAATGCTCCGGGAGTATCAATTACATCACTTTCAGGACAACCAGGAGGCAGCACTAGTGTCCGGATTAGAGGTATGGGTTCCATCAATGCATCGAATAGTCCTTTGTATGTAATTGATGGTATTCCAGTTATATCAGGAAACGTATCATCTAGTACAAGTAATAATGCCGGTCTGGATATGATGTCTACTATAAATCCATCAGATATCGAGAATATTACTGTTATAAAAGATGCTTCGGCAGCATCACTCTATGGTTCGCGCGCAGCAAATGGCGTTATATTAGTTACGACAAAATCGGGTAAAGCAGGTAAACCGGTCTTTAATCTTAAAGCCGATTTTGGGTTTTCAAGGCAAGCGACTGATTACCGTGAGGTTATGAATGGACCTCAAAGACGTGAAATGCTAATGGAAGGCCTTCGAAACCAAGCTGTATATATTAAAAATATGACAGATCAGACTGAAATAGACGCATATGTACAAGACAATATTGACACATATGCTCCAATACCATGGAGTGGTTGGGCAGACTGGAAAAAAGAGCTGTTTAGAGAAAATGCACCTTTCCAGAATATTGATTTTTCAGCTTCAGGAGGAGACAAAAAACTGTCGTATTATATGTCTTTAGCACATACAAAACAAGAAGGACTCTCATATCAATCTGGTTTTAACCGTCTTTCGGGTAGACTTAATGTTAAATATCAAATGACTGATCGTTTAGAGCTTGGCGCAAATATACTTTACTCGCATATTTCGCAAGATGTAAACTCTGAAGGAGGAGCCTATGCATCTCCAATATATACGTCGCGCCATAAAATAACTGCCTCAGAGCCAGTGTATAACGAAGATGGTACTTTCTTTACAGATTTCTTCTCTAATGGCCCTAGAAATCCTGTAGAAGCTATGAAATATAATACTAGAACTGAAAAAATTGACAGATCATTTAACACGGTTTTCGCAAATTATAAATTTATGGATGGTCTCGTATTTAATACTACATTCAGCTACGACCATAGTAATAATAATTACAGATCATGGAGTGATCCTCGTACCAATGACGGAGGAAAAGATAATGGTATTCTTAGTATCTATAGAAGACAACGAGATCAAATTGTCTGGAAGAATAATTTGACATATGTAAAAACATTTGCAGAAAAGCACAACCTCGATATACTAGGAGGTTATGAGGTGAATCAATATAAATCTGATTATCTTTTTGGTGAAAAGACTAATTTTCCGTCAACGGATAAAGTTTATCCATCTAATGGAGCAGAACCTAAAAATGTAGCAGGTTATTTATCAAGTTGGAGATTGTTGTCTTATCTATCGAGAGCAAATTATAATTTCAACGAAAAGTATTTTTTTGGTGCGAGTGTTCGTGTTGACGGTACGTCTAGATTAAGCCCTAGTCAACGATGGGGAACATTCTGGTCTGTCTCTGGTGCTTGGAGAGTATCAGAAGAAGCATTCATGAAATCTCTTGATCCAGTATTGTCAGATGTGAAACTTAGGGCTTCATACGGGACAAATGGAACGCCTCCTAGCAATGATTATTATTATTTGGATTTAACAAAATTTACTTATCCATACAATAAAGCTCCAGGAATTGCCGAAGAACAAATCGGTAACAAAAACCTGAAATGGGAGAAACAAGAAAATTTAAATATAGGAGTTGATTTCCGCTTATTTGAACGAATTGGCGTATCATTTGAGTGGTATAACCGCCAATCATCAGACCTTATTAATCCATCGCCAATATCTTATACTACTGGTTTTAAGGAGTTCATGGATAATGTTGGAGTGCTGCGTAATAGAGGTGTTGAATTAGATATATCGGCTGATATTTTAAGAACTAAAGACTTTACTTGGAATTCGCATTTAAATTTTGGCTACAATAAAAATGAGATAGTAGAATTAGCTACTGGTGAAAAAGAATTAAGGGATGGCTCCTTTATTCGTCGTGTTGGTAAACCTTGGTACAGCTACCATGTGGTGGAATTTGCAGGAATAAATCCAGATACGGGAGTCCCTCAATTCTATGTAAATGATCCGGAAAGTGATAATCCGAAAGAAATTACTGAAAATTATAAAGAAGCAAATAGAATATTGTATAAGCAAGCGACCCCTAAGTTAACCGGTGGTTGGACTAACTCATTAAAGTATAAAATTGTGGATCTGAATTTTACATGGACATTTACACTTGGCGGATATTCTTATGACAGTGGTGCTCAGAAGACTGAAACCGCTGGATCTAATGGATATGATAATATACCGCAATACTACAGTAAAAGATGGCAGAAACCAGGTGATAAAACCAGTATAGAAAAATATATGGTGGGAAATCAGTATGACATGAGTAAAAATATAACATCAAGAAGAATTCACTCAACAGACCATTTCCGATTAAAAAATATAACGCTGGGACTTACTATTCCAAAGAATATAGTTAATCGTGTTAAGCTCAACAATGTAAGGCTGTATATGTCTGCTGTTAATTTACTGACATTTGCTAAATATGATAATTACGATCCCGAAGTGCCAATCAATGGTGTTGTATATTTCGAATCTCCGAAATTAAAGACAATCACATTCGGTATTGATATTAAATTTTAATTCCTCAAAAAATATCATAATATGAAAAAAATAATATTACTATTAATTATTGGAACTTGCATTTTTTCTTCTTGTGGAGATAGTTGGCTCGATAAATCAACACCATCTACATCTGATGAAAGCTCAAAAGTAATTACATCTGCCAGAGAAGCTCAATATGCATTGAATGGAATATACTTTATCATGCGCAAATATGAATATTATGGTGCGCGTTATACATACTATGGGGATGTTACTGGTGAGGATATGCAAGCAAATGGCGATACAAAGCGGGCTTCAAATTATTATCTTTTTAATTTCAATAAAGAAAATGCACCAGCTTCCTTTTGGGAATATCCATATCAAGTCATAAGAAATGCTAATAATGTACTTGAATTCCTAGAAAGTATAGCTGATAGCGATATGACAGAAGAACTTCTTGATATTAAAGGGCAAGCTCTTGCACTTAGAGCTATGGGACATTTTGATTTAGTAAAAGTTTTCGGGGCTCCATTTACTAAAGATAATGGAGCATCGCTAGGTGTACCGATCGAATTGAAGAAAAAAGATCCGAAACATAAGCCAGCAAGAAATACAGTAGCTGAGGTATACAAGCAAGTCATCACAGATTTGTCGGATGCAATAGAGCTATTGAGCGCCGCTCAAAATAATGGCCAAATCAATAAGTTTGCAGCACAACAACTTCTAGCTAGAGCATATCTATATACAGATGATAATAAAAATGCTTATACTACTATAACTAATATGATTGAAGAGGCAGAAAAGCCTGCTTCTAAGACAAAAGGACAATACACTTTGTGGACTAATGAAGAATATAGTACTGTATGGTCAAAAGATTTTACTAAAGAGATTTTGTTTGGTCTTGCTGTTCATTCTGATGAGATAAAAGATAGTAAAGAATTCATAGGATACCTTATGTGGCGATCTGGTTATGATGATATCATTCTGACTTACGATTATGTAGATTTATTAAGTGCTGATCCTGATGATGTCAGACTTGAGGTAGTAACTAAATATGTGAAAGATAAAGGTAAACCAAAAGAAAAGATATTGTATTATCTCAATAAGTATCCGGGAAATGCAGACGCTCAGGAAAATCCGACATATGCTGATATCCCAGTACTTCGTTTGTCAGAAGCATATTTGATTGCTGCCGAGGCAGCAGTTAAACTGAATGATAACACAAATGCTGTTAAGTATCTGAATGCTATAGTTTCGCGTGCAAATCCTGAAAAATCAGTAACAGGTACAGTGACTCTAGATCAGGTGCTTACAGAGCGCAGAAAAGAACTAGTTGGAGAAGGGCATCGTCTTTTCGACGCAATGCGCAATAATAAACGTATTGAGCGTAAAGGAGCTTCACATACATCGCCATTATTGACTGATGAGTCTCGTTCGTTTGATAGAAGTTATTTTAAAACATTAATGTCGATCCCTAAAAGAGAAATGGATCTCAATAAAAATATGATTAATAATCCGGGATATTGATATTCAATTCGTGAAATAATCTATTTATATCTAAAAGAGTAATTCTTGATAGAGAGTTACTCTTTTAGTTCCTTATGTAAATATAAATTAAGTCGAGTTATGAGATATTTGAAACTTATTACTGCTATCTATTTCCTATCCTTTCTATTCTCATGGAGCCAAGAAATTGAAGAGAAGGTTATATATAATGATGGTCCATACATTTTCCAATATCAGGATACATTTAAGATAATAAAAGTGTCAGATGGGAATCTAAGTATAGAAAAAACGGCAGAAGAGCCATCCTCATTCGTCGTAAAATCAGATTGTAATGAACATGAATTTAGGGTGAAATTACATCCAATAATACGTCCTGAGTATGCGTATGATTCTCCAGAAAAATTAATTGTAATATCTGATCCTCATGGTAATTTAGACGCTTTTTTGTCAATACTTCGTGCGCAAGAGGTTATTGATGATAAATATAACTGGACATTCGGAACAAATCATTTGATGATTATTGGTGATGTTTTTGATAGAGGTAATGATGTATTACCAATATTTTGGCTTATCTACAAGCTCGAAGGAGAAGCTATCCAGAAAGGCGGTAGAGTCCATTTTTTGCTAGGCAACCATGAAGAGCTTGTATTGCGCAATGACATTAGGTATGTAGAAGATAAATACAAGTATCTTGCCGAAGAACTAAATGTTGAATACAATGAACTTTGGAATAGAAATAGTATCCTTGGTAGATGGTTATCTACACGTAACACAATAGAGATAATCGGAGATAATTTATTTGTTCACGCTGGCCTGAGTAAGGAGTTTTTAGATCAAAAATGGTCGATTCCTCAGCTAAATGACTCTGTGAGTTCATTTCTTGGAGAGCCAAGGATTGAAAGGAATAAGTCTGATATCGGTAAATTTCTATATGGAAGTAACGGCCCTTTGTGGTATCGGGGAATGGTTCGAGATGATATTAAATACAATCCTATTTCAGAAGAAGATGTAGATGCTATACTAAAACGATATAATGTAAAGCATATATTTTTAGGGCACACAATATTTCCTGAAGTTCATAGCTTTTATAATGGAAAAGTCATTGGAGTGAATGTTAACAATAAGAAGAATAAAGAGAACAATCTCAGTCGCGGTGTTTTGATCAAGAGAAACAAGCGATACTTAATCTATGATGATCTTTTGCGTAATAATGAAATGGGTTCCCATTGATTAGTGAGAGGTGTTTTGAGATTTTATCCCTTCAAACATCCTCTTCTCAAAAATCGCAAACACAACCGTTCAACTTATATATAATGTTTTTAAGGGATATATCGAATGTAACTTTTAAACAACATTCGTGTATACCCATTCTAAAGACGGCGTAGCTGTCGCCGCAATGATCTATACGCGCAAAGCCAATGTACAAGGAAAATATCCTGTTAAAATCAGAGTCAATCAGAATCGTGTAAGACAATATTATCCGATAGGTAAATCGCTGACACGTGAAGAGTGGGAGAAACTGCCCACAGAACGGTCAAAAGAGGCAAAATGTCTTCGTGAAGAAATTGAAAGCAGTTTCTATCTGGTCAAAGACAACGTTTCATCCCTGCTCGAAAGAGACGAATTCTCCTTTCACCTGCTTGACACGCGGTTGGGAAAGTCAACGCGCGATACCCAGAACAATGCGATCCGTTCCAGAATTAAGACCCTTGAAAAATGAGAACGTATAGGTACGATGCAGACTTATAAAGAAACCCTTCGCCTGCTTACCGAGTTTGCAGGAGACAACATCAGTTTCGACATGATTACACTACAATGGCTCAAACGCTGCGAAATCTTCTGGCTGTCCAAAGGCAAGGGATATACAACCATCGGCATGTAGATGCGCAATATCCGTACTTTGATGAATGAAGTTCGCAGGTATATTTATATTCAAACACTCAAAACGTCACGAATAAAGAAAAAAGCGACTAGATAATTAAATCTAATCTCATTATATAAAATTGGTAACTTCGGAGGTTTTCTCTCTTAATGGATAAATTATCATTTTGTTATATTCTTACATAAGACGCGCCATAATGAGTTCGTGACGATTAAATATGTCCATTTTGTCTTTGTATCGGCAGACCATTGTAAGCTAAACTTCTCCTATAAAATGTAGAGATTATTCTTGAATACATAAGCAACTATGCAATTATTTCATATTTCCTTTGGTTATATTCTCCTATTACACTATCAACTTATACCCAATCCCTCTTACATTTATGATTTTTATTCTGTCGTCTTTATTTAGTTTATGCCTCAGTTTAGTAATAAATACATGTAAACTTTTTGTGTTGAAAAAACTGTCATCTCCCCAAAGATCAAGTAAAATACTTTGCGTTTCTACTACATTGTTTTTGTTGATACACAATCGTTTTAAGATTTCAGACTCACGATGCGATAACTCTTCTTGTTCTCCAATATATGACAGTATTTGTGTTACAGCATTGAAATGATAATCACCAATCGTAAATTCACTTGTGTTTTTTCCCCCCTGAGCAATTTGTACTCTTCCCACTAAAGCCTTTATTCTTACAATCAGCTCCTGCATATTGAACGGTTTTTTCAGGTAGTCATTAGCACCAAGTTCAAAACCTTCTACAACATCCTTGATGGCCGATCGTGCTGTAAGAAAAAGAATAGGGGTTGTTTTATCTGTTTGCCGTATCTTATTGACCATTTCAAAACCATCTAGTTCAGGCATCATTACATCTGCTACCAAAATGTCAGGACGAACGTCAAAGAACAATTTTAATCCCTCGATTCCATTCTCTCCCATCGTTATATCAAAACCTTGATCGGTTAGCGTATCATTGATAATCATGGCAAGTGTTTGCTCGTCTTCGGCAAGTAATACTTTTATCTTTTCCATTATTCATTGGGTATTTTTATTGTAAACTCAGAACCTTTTCCTACAGTACTTACAACATCAATTGTTCCCCCATGTTTTTCTATAATTGTTTTCACATAGAAGAGTCCTATTCCGTAGCCTTTAGCGTTATGCTTATTGCCTTGAGGTACACGATAGAATTTTTCGAACAAAAACTTTTGTTTTTCCTGAGCAATTCCAATTCCATTGTCTTTTACTTTTATTGTAGTATATCTGCTATCCTTGCAGGCAAGTATATTTATAACAACAATTCCTTTAGAGTATTTGATAGAATTGTCAATCAAATTACTGATTACATTATTCAGATGAGTTTTATCGGCATATATCGTTAGGTCGTCAGGCTGCACATCGAGATTAAATTCAACTTCCCTTTCTGTTTTCATCCGATGTTGCTCTGTTAATACTTCCAGCATACTTTTAATAAAAATATCTTCTTTTTTAAGGATAAGTTTCAAGCGACGTTCCATGCTCATAGATAATATCTGCTCTACCAAACTACTCAGATTTTCTAATTGACCTTTGGTTATAGCTAAATATTCTTCTCGACGTTTCTTATTGTCTCCCTGTCCAAAATTGAGCAAAGCATCTGTAGCAGAATAAGCTACAGCTATCGGTGTTTTCAGTTCGTGGGTCATATTATTTGTAAAATCGTCCTTCATTTCGTCTAATGTCTTTTGCTGAAAAATTGTCCTAATCAGATACCAAAATGCAAAAGCCAAAATAAGGATGATAAGCGCTGTTGTAGCCAGAATCCCGAACATTTGAGATAGAATGGTTTTTGTCAATGCTTCGAAATATACTCTATATCCCAATTGGTTAGTCGAGTCGTATGTATAATCAAACACAAATGGAGATTTATTTATTTCTGTTATATCTAAATTATGTATAACGCTATCTTTTGTAAAATCAACAACCTCAATCTTATATATAGTAGATTTAATTCCTCGTACTTCTAATGCAGGCAATAGAGCTGCATGAAGTGTGTCTAATCTGATTGGTGCAATTGAATCCATCGCTTGGTGCATAAGTTCACGAATCATTATCCCTAATTTTTCAAATTGAGCTAAGCTAAATTCCTCATCACCTATTTCTTCTTTGCTATCCTGTACTGTATCTCCACTTTGGACGACTCGTTTACTTTTAACCATTCCCCCTGATTCGGATGAGTTTTCTTCTTTATCATCATTATTTTCGAAAGATTGGGTAATTGATATTACGCCTTTAGGTTTATCCTCATCTGATGAGCTCTCTAAACTATCCATTCTGAATTCTAATTCATAAGAATTAGCAATATTCAGGCATTCAAAGATGTTCTTTTCGGTTTCAGTTTCAATAGTATTATATAAGCTACTCAACCAAAAAAGTTGAGCAATAAAAACCATAAACAATGAGCCTATAATAGAAAAAACAATATACTTAAAGTTGGGTTTCATGATATTACGGGATTATACCATGACAAATGTAAGAAGAAATATTGCACAATTCGTAATCCGTTAAGACGAGATAAGACTTTATAAGTAAATGATAACCTATTTTGTCTGTTATTCTGTAAATCTTTGTATCAGAAACAAAATTAAAACAGAATATAATATGAAAAAGTTAATTTTTTTAGTTGCATTTATATCAGGCCTGGTAACATCAGCCAATGCACAAAAATCTATAAGCGGAAAAATAATAGATACTGAAAATAACCCGATAGAGTTTGCGACCATTGTTTTACAAACAACGGATTCTCTATTCATCAATACTACTTACAGCGACTCATTGGGTTATTTTTCTTTCAAAGAAACTCCTGAAAATTTTAGATTACTTGTACAGCATCTTATGTATAATCCAATAAATGAAGAGTTTTCTTCTTTGGATATGAAAACTATTGTAATGGAAAGTAAGGAATTCAACTTGGGAGAAGTAGTTGTTCAAGGTGAACGTCCTTTGGTAAGAGTTATTGATGGGAAGATGACTTATGATATGCCTCAATTATTAAAGAATAAGATGGCTAATAATGCTTATGATGCTATATTAGAGCTTCCCGGAGTATATGAACAAAGTGATGCTATACGACTGGCGGGAAGCAATGGTATGACTGTGATTATCAATGGAAAACCTACAACATTGACAAACGATCAACTAACTACATTGTTGAAAAATATGCCCAAAGAACGCATCCAATCAGCAGAAGTTATGTATAGTGCTCCTCCTCAATATCATATTCGTGGAGCAGCTATTAATCTGGTTCTTACAAGTAATCTTTCAGAAGCGCCACAACTGCAAGGACAAGTGAATGGTGAATACAATCAATATCACTATGCAGACTATAAAGGTGGTGTAACTTTGATGTACAGTACACCTAAGACATCAACCGATTTTATGTATCAGTTTGGATATATAAATCATCATTCAATCCTTGATATTGATTCTCATCATACACTTAATGGTACTACTTATAAAATAGAACAATACAATAGAGGTTATAGTATTGCTCCAATACATAATATTCGCTTAGGAAATGATTATTATTTCAACGAAAAAAATAAGTTGAGTTTAGTATATACCGGACAAATTAAGGCTTGGACTTGTGCAGAAGAATTGTCAAAAGGTACATTCTCTGATTCTAAGAATAAGAAAGGAGCAGACACACCTACTCAAATGCATAATGTGGCATTAGATTATAGTACAGGATTCGGATTAACCACGGGAGTAAATTACACCTTCTTTAAAAGTCATACTATACAAAAGTATAAGGAAATGATGACAGGTAAAGAAGATGCATTCAATACACAATCGAAGCAAAATATTAACAGACTCTCATTCTATGCAGATCAAAGTCATTCGCTAGGTAAAAATTGGACTTTGGATTATGGAACAAAATTTAGTTACGCATCTGATAAAAGTTCACAACTCTATTCATCTTTGATAGGAAACGATCTCTCAAATTCAGATACTGAATCCAAATTAGATGAATATACTTATGAACTATATGCTGGATTTACGAAAGACTTTTCTGATAAACTCTCAATGAGAGTATATCTAATAGGTGAATATTACAAACATAATAACAATGATTATTGGAGTATTTATCCCCAATTGGATTTGACTTATGTCATCAATCCAAATCATATCCTTCAGTATTCTATATCATCTGATAAAGATTACCCTAGCTATTGGGCTATGATCAATTCTGTTTCACATCTAAATGGTTACTCTGAAATCCATGGTAATCCAGACTTACGACCTTCAAGATCTTATGAAATGCAATTTAATTATACACTGAAGAGCAAATATATTTTCACCTTATACGCAACCTATCAGGATAACTTTTTTGCACAACTACCTTACCAATCAACAGAGCGGTTAGCATTAATTTATAAATTCTCAAATTTTGATTATAATAGTAGAATTGGTTTAAATGCAATTATACCATTACGTCTTGGATCAGTATTAGATTCCAGACTGACATTAATTGGATTCTATGATAACGTAAAAAGTAGTAATTTTCATGACTTATCGTTCAAGAATGACCTTTTCAGTTTTTTTGTCATCCTAAACAATACATTCAATATATCTTCCAAACCAAACATAAAGGCAGAGTTGTCAGGTATGTATACTCCGAAAAACATTCAAGGATCAGCTACGCTTTATAAAATGTACAAAGTAGATGCAGGAATAAAATGGATATCTAACAACAATAAAGCTGAAATCCGTCTGAAAGTTAATGATATATTTAATCATTGGTCGGAACCAAGATTGATGGAAACGAAATTCGCCAACCAGAATCTAAGTATGCGTATGATACCTGATTCCAGATATGTAAGTTTGTCATTTACCTATAAGTTTGGAGGATATAAAGATAAAGAACATAAGGAAGTGGATACTTCAAGATTTGGAGCAAAGTAGAATCAGTAATTTGTTTTTTAGATGGAATTATCATGGAGCAATTTATTCAACATCTTCGACAAGAGTTTAACGATAAGATTCAAAATATTCAACTTCGAAATATGCATAGTTATCCTTGATAATCTGCTGGCTTTGTTTGTACTTGGCAGCATAGTCTATCGTAGCACCTTCGACATGGTAGTCCCATAAAAATAGAACAGGCATACATCAATAAATGTATGCCTGTTCACTAATTTATATATTACCTTATAAACAATATGATATGTCTACAAAAAACTCAAAACATTTGTTGGCTTTCTTATCTATCAATTGGACAAAACGTACCTTTGAAGTTATTAAACCTGTCCAATTTGAAGGAACAGAACTTACCAAGTAATAATTATCATTCTCATAGTAATAGTCATTTGAATAATCGCAATTAAAATTATCAAAAATAAATTCTTCATTTTTATCAATGAATCTACATATAGGAATTTGTTGGGAATTTACGTAAATCTCTCTGTTTCCATTTTTAAAATTATATATAAAACTAATCTTATCTTTAAGATAACTAACATTATAAGTTGATTCATTCATTGTTGAAGAAAATGCTACTTTTGCTGGAATCATATTGAATGAATCTAAATTTGCGAAATCACAATATGAGTAATGACCCAAACTAAATGATAATTTGTCAGTGTAATAAACCGTATCAATTGCCATCTTTAAAGAGTGTCTTTGAAATTTAGATGTATTATTACATCCCATTCCTATAGAAGACATAAAAAGACACGCAAAAATCCCAAAATATAATTTCATCCTATAATGGTTTTTGTCCACTCCAATTCGAGTCTCGAATAGTTCCATCTTTGTTAATAAATAAAGAGTTTTTATAACTTTCAATAAGCCTTGAAAAAGTCGTATTCCCAGCGGCATGAGTTGATTCATATTTATAATTATATGTTCTTTTCATTTGTCCTACACCTGACTTTAGATTGTCACCTTGTTTCCATAAGTCATGTGATGATTCTGTAAATCTATAGCCAGGAACATACCTTTCTAAATATCCTCCTCTTATCTTGTTCTTACCATTGAAATCTTTTCCATCCCACCAATATGCACCTTTTGAATAATCTTCTGTAGAAGAATAACCTAAGATTACACCTCTGTTAGCATTTTGTTTATGTGATTTATTCGCAGTTGGATCACTGTACTTATTTCGTTCTTTTTGACTTGCGCCATATCCCCCTTCTGCATATAGAACGGAAGCCATATACTTAAATGTTTCACCAGATATAGCATTTCCATTTTTATCTGTTAATTGATATAAAATATCATCATCTAAAATCACATAATTACCATCTGAATCACCTATAACATCATTGTTAACAATATGTACAAAATCAGTTTTTTGCTTGTCACTGCCAAGAAATTCTCCATTTTCTTTGTAGTAATCATCTAGACCATCAGGATCAACCAAATTAACTGGATTTTGAGAACAATAATGATAAGGTGTCTTATTCGGATATTTCTCTTGTAATAGATCAGTAGACAACCAGACACTAATTCTCGAATCATAGTATCTTGCTCCATAATAATACAATCCTGTTTCTTCATCCAACTCTTTGGCATTGATGCGATACGGAGTATTCCACTTGTTATTGCGTTCTTCGATAAACACTTCCCCAAACGGAACATACTCGATATGTTGAACTACTTCACCGTCTAAGTTAGTAATAAGTGATGAACTACCCAAATGATCGGAATGATAATAATATTGAAACAATTCAGGATTATCGTTTTCTTGCGGTACAAACGATTTAGTCATCGGTTTGTCATCACAACAGAAACCTCCTCCGTTGACATAATCATCGTTATCTATTCCGTTGTATTCAACTTCGAAATAAGCATAATTGTCCTTGATCGTCTGCTGGCTTTGTTTTGATTTTTGTTGAAGTTGAAATCCTTTTCTGTTGTGATGATTGGAGTTTTTTTGTTAGTACAATGAATATCTTATGAATCTATTCGTTACGGTTTTATGAAAAAGTGAAATCCGTAACGATACCGTAACGATTCGTTGTCAATTATTGGAAATAAAGTGGCAGATGATGTCTTTGTGCAGAAAATAAAAAACTCTCTAAAATAGCATTTTAGAGAGTTTTGTCTTATTTTGTCGGTTGTTTGTCTTAAACTTTCCGATCTTTCAGTGATCCGAGCGGGAACACTTTTATATCTTATAAATGATTAGTAATCAGCACCAAATAGACTTAGTTTTCTTCTGTGGTACCGATTTGGTACCGAGAGTAAACTTAATCCTTTATCTAGCTATGACAGCGTTCTGTCTGCATAGATTTCTACCAACAAACTTACTAATAATTAATGATATAACAAGATAATATTTGCTGGAATATTCTTTATTGTACCCAAAATATTATACCAAGTTGCTATTGACTTGGTGTTTTTTTGTTTTATAGCTAATTTATCCACAATCCTTCTATATAACATATAAAAACATTTCACCAAAAATAGTTAGTTTGATGATATTCAGCTTTATAATAAAAATCTATATCTACTTGGTATAACCTTGTTAAATAGTTATAGAATAACTACTGACCTTTGTACCAAACGAAATTTGATATGGAAGTTATTACACTTGAATCCGAAGCTTATAAAAATATAATAGAGAAGATAGACTCTATAGCCGACTATGTCAAAGGAGGAAACAATAGAAATGATTCTATAGTCTTGGATGATGAATGGGTAGATAGTTATGAAGTTTGCACTTTTCTGAAAATAAGCGAACGCACTTTACAACGTTTGCGTACCAATGGAATAATATCCTATTCTATCATCTCAGGCAAAACTTACTATACCATTGCAGAAATCAAACGTGTACTCAAAGAGCGATTGATAAAATCTACTGATAAACATCTACAAGACCTGATCAAAGGTCATCAGGAGTATGCTGAACAAAGGAAGAAGAATAAATCTAAAATGCCATAACTATGCTACGAGTTGATGACGAAATATTTGAAGCGAATATCTCTGCTTTGGCTAAACTCATAAAAAGAGTTGAGGAGAAAGTGGATAAGTTGATAGTCAGCAGCAATACTGTTATGAATGAACGTTTGCTTGATAATCAGGATTTATGTCTTTTCTTGAAAGTTACCCCTCGTACACTCCAACGCTACCGCAATATGGGATTACTTCCTTTCAAAACTATCTGTCGTCGTAACTACTATCGGGAATCGGATGTAAAAGAGTTTATAGAAAAGTATTTTGGAGGAAAAGATAATCCTACTGATAAAGATAAATGGGGAAGAAAAAATAAACGTAGAGATGACGATGAAGATGTATTAGTCTGATTGTTTTTTGTTGTTTTGATTTTTTCTTGAAGTTGAAATCCCTTTCTATCATCACGACAGAAAGGGATTTTTGACATATTAACATATTTTATGAGAAATACTCCTCTAGTGCATCTTCCCAAATCAAAGATTTATTCAATGATATTGCCTTTCTTACGATTTCCTCGAGTATATCCTGATCTATTGTTCCGTTTTGCATCATTTTTTTTAAAAGAGAAGAATCGTTTTCGTTTAATGGAACAGAATCACTGCCTAAATTGCAACAACCATAACCATCAAAAGATATTCTTATCAAAGAAACGAAATCATTGGTATCATTGAAGTCCAAGAAAACAGATCCATCCAAGCATCCTAAATAATAATCAGCAGGGCGGGTTTTAGGCATAGTTGTTATAAAAAAATTTAAGTTGCTCATTTTTTCATTGTTCAATCCTGCTTTTGTATTAACTCTTACCATATTTATTTCGAATTCGTTTTTAAAGTTCTTTTAAGCATAGATTTGACCACTACCTTGTGAAATGGACGAACAAAGAAAAAGTATATTTTCCCTATCCTGTTGTGATAATGAACAAGTGTTATTGCTGTAACTGTTTGTAATTCCTCTTTTTTATCAATGAAGATAGACATATAAGCATCAAGGTGTTTATCGCTAAGCAGAACAACTATTTCGTTATCCGATTTATCCGTAACCGACATCAAACCGTTATTGCCACTTCCTGCCTGTATTATCTCTTTTATTTTTTGGGAACGGTCTTCACTTTCTCCAGTTTCCAATCCAAACGGGCGGACCAATATATTTCGCAGTTTAAACAATGTATTTACCCAAGCAGGGGTTCCAACTGTCCAGAAACTAATCATTATTTCCTCCATTGACAATTTCTTATCTTCCATTACTTCACAGGCAAAGGCATCTGAGTAATCAACAGGAAAATACTTTTGGGTTAAACTACTGGCGGGAATATCTGTCTTATAACTTTTCATTTCAAACCTTTCTTAAAACGTACAACCGTCAGTAAATCTACCAATTGTTCCTCAATATTTACATCAATAATCATTGGAATCAATCTACCAATAGTTTTAGATTTGAAAAACTCCTCCTTAATAGTCTCCGAAATATTCAGTTCAGCAATTGCTTCGAGATGTTTTTCAGTAAAGTAAAAGCTTGTTTTGAAAAAGCCTTTCCAAATTGAAAGCCATAAGATAGTTTTCTTTTTGTATACTACTTTGCCAAGCCATGCTTTACCATCGTTATAGTATCGCCATTCAATGGCTAAACCATACTCTTCGTCTGTAATTGTTCCGATAAAAGACACCAACACACTATAAAGATTTTCTCCTAGTATATCTTTGAGAACCTTGTCTGAGGGAAATATTTCCGCATCTCTTAATAACATTTGTGCTTCCATAGCTGTTGTATTTACTACTAAGCAAAGATATTATTTTCAATAGAATAAAACTGTTACCCACCTATAGAACTTGGGCTGTCAATGCCAATATCCAATCTGAGTGAATCTAACTATCTATAATCGAACACCCTTGTAAGGTTGTTCCTCTTGCTTATTTCCTTCGGATTCCACCTTCCCAATTAAAATTCTATCCCGATTACTATCAATAATATCCTTGATACTCATTGGCTCTCCCAAACGGATAGAATCATCGCCTACAATAGCTTTAGACACAGGCTCTACAATCTGTGTTTCCTGTACAGGCTCATCCTTCGTTTTGAGCGTTTGTAAAATCTGCCTGTCTAAAGTAATAAGCTGCTCTTTCAGATCTTTCAATTCAGCATCTTTCTTGAATACCGAGCCAATAACCTCTTTGAGAATGGGCAAGTCCTTGGTTAAGCGTTCGTTATCTGTTTGATATTTCTCAATCAATTTTGGAATACGCTCCAGTGCATTGAGAAAATTCATAGATGCCAATTTGGGATCAGTAGCAATATGACCATTGTTGTAATTGTATTTGATACCTCCTTCGCCCTCGATAAAGAAACGATTGTCTTTGAAAATAGAGCCTTCCTTTTGGCTCTCCTCTGTTTTGACAAGCAACCTAAAACCATAGAGTTCCCCAATCTTAAAATATTCTCCATTAGTTCGGGCATTATCTGAAAGTTGATTCAACTTTTCTCCGACTATTTTAATGTCATTGGAATTAACTCCCTCCAATTGAATTGGATTGAGTTTGTTTCCATCTTTATCCACCTGAACACGGGCATTGAAATCATCCCAATCCTTTTGAATACGAACAAGCATCTGGCTGTTTCCTTCAATAGTGCGTGTACTATCTTCATACTTGAATGTTGCTGAAGATTTACTCTTGACAAAGGCTTTCTTCTCACTCTCCAAAGCGTTGATTTTCTTTTCCAATTTGGCTTTTTCCAACAGATCGGTATTCCCTGAAAGAATAGCCACATACTCCGAAAAATTCATGCCCGCACTTTCGTCCATACTGCCCTCATCAATGGTACGGCTACCCATACTGTTGTTTTTTAGCTGATTGATAAAAGTCTGTTTGTTCTGTAATAAGTTAAACTTGTAAGAGTCCAAGCTCTTTTAAACCGCATAGATCAATACATCTACCTTGTTATCGGCATATAGCTTGGCTATTTCATTGCCTTTACGAATCGCCCGACCATCTCGCTGTTGCAGATCAGAAGGTCGCCACGGTGTATCTAAATGATGAATGGCAACAGCACGTTGTTGAGCATTAACACCTGTTCCCAACATAGAGGTAGAGCCGAATAAAACACGGATGCGTCCGTCGTTCATCCCGTCTATCATCGCTTTACGAGCTTTGTCTGTTTTAGCCTCTTGAATAAAACGGACCTCATGGGCAGGGATGTTGTGATCTTCTACCAACTTGCGCTTGATTTCTGAATAGGGATTCCATTGATTGGGTTTATATGTACCTAAATCGGAGAATACAAATTGTGTTCCTTTATGCGAATCATACTGATTATAGTATTCCGCAATCTTAGCAGCACAATGCGAAGCCTTGTTGTCGATATGGTCGCCATAGTGCGGGCTAATCATACGCATATCAAGCGACATCTTTCGGGCATAATCCGTGGCAATAAGCATCTTTGCTTTTTCTTCGCTATCGGAGAGTGGGGCTCGTCCGAGTAGGGTGGCATCGCCAGTCTTGGCGAACTCC
Source organism: Dysgonomonas massiliensis (assembly GCF_900240225.1). GTDB lineage: Bacteria > Bacteroidota > Bacteroidia > Bacteroidales > Dysgonomonadaceae > Dysgonomonas > Dysgonomonas massiliensis. Next base: position 71,603 of record NZ_OEPV01000010.1, read on the forward strand.
ATCAACTTTCCGATGAATATTTCCTGCTGCGGAGTTGGAGGGATATTGTACAGTACTTCGTTCTTTTCTGGTCTGTCAATTCCAATATCTTTTGCTGTTCGGAAATCAGTTATTTCAGCATAGAAGTTGGCGAGTTCAGGAACTTTAATAAAATAGCGAAAGCGTTCTTTTTGCACGATCTGATTGGTAACCGAGAACTCATAATCAGTCGTTTTCTTGGCATAGATTGCTGCCCAAGCATCGAAAGAATTGATACCCTGTTTCTCCAACTCTTTCGGACGTAAATATTTGAAGAGCAAGTAAAGCTCTGTCAAAGAGTTTGAAATAGTCGTACCCGAAAGAAATGTAGCTCCTAAGTCTTTGCCTGTACGCTCTTGAATAGTACGTAAAGCAAAGAGCATATTCAAAGCTCTCTGACTTCCTTCAGGATTACCCAACCCTGCTACTCGGTCGTGACGAGTGGTAAAGGTCAGATTTTTGAACTGATGCGATTCATCTACAAATAGATGGTCGATGCCCATCATCTTAAAATCGACGACGTCATCTGTTCGATTTTTAATTTAGTCTGCTAATACACTTAGTTTTACTTCCAGATTATTCTTTCGTATCTCCAAGCCTCTCAGCATACGTTTAGATGCAGCTTTACCTGTCATTGATTCAAGTACCCGAAGATTCTCTTCCACTGAATCCAATTCTTCTTGGAATATCCGCTGTTGCATTTCAGATGATTGAGGTATTTTCCCGAACTGGTCGTGTGTTAAAATAATGGCATCCCAAGAATTATTCTTTATCTCGTTAAAGATCTTTACCCGTTTGGAAGGTGTAAAATCCTCCTTGCCGGGATAGAGAATCTTTGCATTTGGGTAGGCTGTTTTGAAGGTGTGGGCTATCTCATGTACATTGGCTTTCAGTCCCAATATCATGGGCTTATTAGCCAATCCCAATCGCTTCATTTAATAAGCAGCAACACACATAATAAGTGTTTTTCCTCCACCGACCTCATGGTCTGCAATACCTCCACCCATCAATTTCTGCATCCAAATACAATCCTTTTGACTCGGATAAAGGTCGGGTATTCCCAATCCTTTGAGGTCCAAATCAGGAAAAGTCTGATGTGAACCGTCATATTGTGGACGGACATAACAGTTGAACTTCTGATTGTATAAATCAGCTAACTTATTCTGAAAGTCGGGCGATTGCTCATTGAGCCAGTCCGTAAAACCATTTCGTATTTCATCTATCTTGGAATTGGCAAGTTGTATGGCTTCCGAGTCGGCAACCTTTACTTTTTTCTGTTCTCCGTTATCATCCAATACCTGAATAGTCTTGGTTATAGTCGGAGTGGTATTCAGCAAAGCATTCTTTAAAAGATGAATACCTGTGAATAATTGGCTCTCGCTTTGTACGGCAAATTTTTCCCGAATAATCAGATTGTTACTGTTAGTCGATACATTAAAATCATCACGGGATGCGTAATATTCAATGTTCACATTAGCATCAAATAGCTGTGAGGCATAGTCCCGATAGGTTTGCATCGGTATCCATCGTTCTCCAAAGTTGAAATCAAGCTCGGCATATTGTATCGGTTGCGGGATGGCATCCTGTAAGGCTTTGAGCGAAACTTGTGCATGTTGATCGTTAGGATTTTCCAACGTGTATCGCTTTACCTGTACTTCTTTCTCGACTACATTCCCTGCAATAAACTTATCCCGAATCTCGTAGTTCTGAATCAGTGGATTAAAGTAAATCTGCCCCTCTAAGTCTCGGATTATATCATCTCTATTTTGGTTGTCCAACAAAGAAGCCATATAATCCAATCGTATTTCTCCGTATTTGTTGAGAGAAGCGACCAAAGCCTCGTGCGAGGTTTCTGCGTGTTTAATTTCATTGGGATTAAAGGCAACAGCTTTGTGAAAGATATCCGCTTTCTGAAATTTCCCATCCACCGAACGTTCCAAAGAAAGCATCTGTACACCTCCTGTGTCCATCTTGAAAATATCCAGATTCTTTTTGTCGTTGAGATTTCCGTATCGTTTGATAAAATTGTCATAGACGATATTTAGGTTGCTCCGAAGTGAGGCGTGTTCTGTCAGATGTTTGGCTTCGTGACTATATAAAGTGTGATAGATATCCCGAATCTCAATATAAAATATTTTAGAAAAAATAGAAGCTAATATTTTAATATCGGTATTGCCTGCATTGATGCTACATAAAAGGTGAATTCCATAGATAATCTCAGTAAGGGCAGCTTTGGTATCAGTCCACTTTTCATTAGATTTAGAGCTACAAATTGCTCCAATATTATTTTCGTCATTTGTCAACTTAGCTAACTCAGCATTCAAATAGGCAGCAAGCATATCGTTTGCTAATAATTTGGCTACTTTAAAATCGAAATTGGTAGAGAATTTAGGATCACGTTCAAAATAAAAACATTCGAGATTAAGTTCAAATTCTCGTCTATTTCTCAAAAAATAGAATTTATCTAGTGTGGTCTTCCCAGAACGATAATATTGAATAAAATCTGCATTTCGTTCGCTAAAGAAATGTATTCGATATTGTTCTTTATGCAAATACTTCCTTATTCTGTTAAAGTCTGCAACAGGACGATTTAATTCCAGATAATAAATTTTTCGGAAGTAAATAAGTTTACTAAATAGTTTTGGTTTTATTTCCTTGAAGAAATAAATCTCCTCATTCTCATTCAAAAAATTATATTCAGACACAATCATTTTGAGTTCCTCAAAAACAGTTTCCATCATTACTATTATTGATGGGACATCCTGAATTACATCGGATAGTTCCAGTTCCTTTATTTGTATTGAAGAATTTAAATCGGATACGATCTCTGCTATCTTAGTTTTCATGGTGAATAAGACATGATTTTAGAGGAAAATGGTATAAATCCATCTTCTGGAGAAATTAGAAATTAAACGGACTGTTAAGATTAATCGAATATAGTAGTCCAGTTGGAAGAGTAATATGCGTCAAAGCATAGCTTTATCTGCTCAGAGGTGTTTTTTTCTTTAGCTAAAGGAGGTAGTTTATCTAGACTGAAGTAACTGCTTTCACTTGTTTCTATATTAGGAGTAAAATTTCCACCTACTATTTCGCATAATACAAAGGCTTTGGCTACACCATAAGCGTATAGGGGTGCATTATGTAAATTACGGTCTTGAATAGCTATTAATTTTATTGGGACTACATCCAATCCCGCTTCTTCCTTCACTTCTTTTATCGTATTGGATTTTATTGACTCATTGACATCTACCCATCCTCCTGGCAAAGACCATGTGGCATTCTTTTCTTTTACAAGGAGTATCTTGTTATCTCTAAAGATAGCGGCTCTAGTATCTAATTTAGGTGTTTGGAACCCTGTTTCATTACAAAACACATTTTTAACATGGCTTAATGAATAACCGCTACCCAAGCTTATCATTTCAGCAGATATTTCACGTATTCTTTCAAAACGTTCCATATCAAAAGAGTCTTTGGTATAGGCAAGACCACCTTGTGCTAAGAACTGTAGTTCCATAGCTAGTTTTATCCAAGGCAATTCTGAAGAATTATTCTTGTCTATCAATAAACTGTAGAGAATATCTTTAGGGGAGCTGAAATAATAGGTCGCATGGATATTTTCTACAGAATTACAACCCCATAGAGCTACTCCGAAATCTATCCCTGCTTCTGATGCACACTGCATATCATAAATTGTATCACCAATGTAAATGGTTTCTTCTTTTTTCGCACCTGATAGCTCCAGATATTTGAGCATTGGATCAGGATATGGCTTAGGACGTTCACTATCATCTACACAAACAACGGTATCGAAATAATCATTTAGACCGAAAGGGATAAAGTCATTGTTGTATTCGTTTCTACTCTTTGAAGTAATGATACCTAGTTTATACCCTTGTGACTTTAACTCTTGAATAACACCTTCAATTCCTTCAAATAGTTTAATTGTATGAGAATACTTTGCCATGTAATTATTCCAAGTTTGGTTTGCAGCCAGAGTATTAGTGATTCCAATCCGTTTTAAAGTAACTTCCCCCGGTATTCCCAGAGCAAATTTCAATTCGGATAATTCTACATCTTTTCCTTTATATTCGAGCATAGTATCTCTCAAAGAGCATAGAACAGCATGTTCTGTATCAAGTAAAGTACCATCTATATCGAATACTACCGATTTTACCATTTTTGATTTTTATTTACTTTTTAATATATGTTGAAGCGATCATATTCAAAAGCAAAAGTAGAGAATAGAAAAGATATAAAATTTGTCATAGATTAAAAAATACTTTAACCCTCAGCACGTAACTTACTCAAAGTAGGTAGAGTAATACCAAGATAAGATGCAATATATCCAAGATTCACTCTATTGTGCAGATTAGGGAAATCCCTTACAAGTTTATCGTATCGTTCTTTAGCTGATAGTGTTAATCTATCTATTCTTAGATCTTGAAGCAATAAAAATATGTCTTGATAATATACACGTGCCCAATTGGCAATATCAATATTTGTTTTATATAATTCATTAAGAGTATCTATTGGAATTGTGTATGCCTTAGTTGCTTCAAGAGTTTGCACATATTCAAAACCTGCTTGATTCTTAAACATATCTAATGAGCCATAATTAACATCTCCTTCTTTGCAAAACCATGTAGTTGTTTCTTTTCCTTCTGCCAAGACATAGGATCTGGTTAATCCAGATTCGATGAAGAAGACTTTTCTATCTCGAACATTTGCTCTTATAATATGAGTCTTAGCAGGAAATATCTGCTCCTCAAAATGAGAAGTCAGTAATTCTATTGCTTCATCCGATACAGGATATTTGCTTTTAATGGATTCTATTACATTCTTCATATTCGACTAGCCATTATCTTAGAGTATAAAGTTAGTTAATTGCCTGATGACAAAAGAATATATAGGTGTTATTATAATGTGGGAAGAGGTTCTATTTAGTGTTTTTTGATTTTGTCTACTAGAAATATACCAACTATCGTGATGATTACATCCCCAATCGAACTTAATACTCCCGATAATTCACTGTTAAGAGTAATTTATTTGGCTTCAAAGATCGTCTTGAACTTTCCTTATTTGTAAAATAAAAAAACAGCTCATACATAATCAGATAGGTTAAAATAAAGATAACTGAATTGCTTTTCTTCCAGTAAGTTCATCAAATAAGTCTTTAGCTTGCTTCAGAACTTTCGTTGCATATTTATCAGAAGTGGAGGAATCTCTTTTCAAGTCTTTTATCATTTCCTCTAATGCTGTAATTATGCATTCTTTTCGTGAGTCAAAGATTTTACCCCAAGCATTTAGACCATAACCTGATCCTCCAGTAGAATAAGAATAGGACATTCCATAGGACCATTTTCCATTTATACCCCTGCCGATAGTTATATGATTACTCACTGCCCATCCATCTCTATGTGGAAACTCAAAATGTTCCTTTTCTAAGAAATCGGATTTCTCCAACCATCCGTACTGATTAAATTCTTTCTTTGTAAAGCCAAATAATAGATGACGATCATAGTCTCTTTTGTTCATAATGATTTGTCGGGGGGAATCACCAAAGCTCTCGTAATAGTCGATAGTAGCTGTGTCATTTTTCCAAAGTGCTTTCAGGTATTTTGCGGCTTCATGCCTTTCAATTCTGCAATAATTAACATCTTGCATTAGCTCTAACTTTTGGTATTTATCTAATGATTTATAATTATCCATAGTTGTGTATTTTAAAAGAAGAACATTAGAGATAAGGATGTAAGAATGACAAGGGACAGGAGGGAGAAGATTATCTTTATCAGAAACTTGACAATCTTGAAGAGCAAACATATCATCAGATAGACACTAACGAGGCTTACCACCATAAGGACATTGATACTCAATTGGCTAATCAACCATATACCGATAGTTACTAGTATTACCCTCAAAACCAATTTTATGATGATTCCAAAGCGGAGGGAGTTTTGTTTCACTATTTTTCTTTCGTTTCTCATAATTATGACATTTTTTTTGCGTCATCCGTCGGTCGGTCGTTTTATGTTTCAAGGGCAATAATGAGGTATAGGTATTTTATTGAGGCATATTTTATCGGAATAAATACGCTCACCTGAAAGGAAAGAGGAAGATTTGTTTCGATAATCGTAGGCTTGAATATGTACTCTTAAAATCCGCACATACCTTTGTCCATTGAACTAATAACCGATTGATGGGTGGCTCTATCGAATATGTGGAGTAATTAGAATAAGAGAAGCGAAAAAGAAAATACTATGTCAAATTCTAATATTAAAGTTATCAAGCTGTTTTTTACTACTTATAGATTATCCAACTTCACTTCAGTATTAATTGCGATTTTAATCTATGACAAATATTGTCTCATTACTCTATTCTAACTTTGGTTAGTATTTGTGGAATACTTAAATAAGGGTGTTGCAAATAAAACACTAAATTTATAACTATTATTTATTATAGATATTTTTTCATGAAAACAGAATTAGAAAAATGCCTTGCAGGAGAATTGTTCAATGGTGCCGATCCCGAATTAGTTGCGATGTGTACTCGTACAAAAAGACTTTTATCTAAGCTAAATGCTGCTGATTATGCCGACAATAAAAAGAAGTATGAAATCTTAACTGAAATATTCGGCTCTATTGGTAAAAGAGTGCATGTTGATATTGACTTTCATTGCGAATACGGGAAACATATTTTTGTAGGTAATAATGTCATTATTAATATGAATTGCACTTTTGTAGATAATAATCGTATAGAAATTGGTAATAACGTTCTTATTGCTTCAAACGTGCAAATATATACGGCTACTCATCCGGTTAAGGTCGCAGAAAGATTAGTGCAAAATTGGGATGAAAATTCTGGACAAGAATTTAGTCATTGTTACGCACTGCCTGTAACCATAGAAGATAATGTATGGATCGGTGGCGGTGTTATTATACTTCCCAATGTAACCATTGGCAAAAATAGTGTTATCGGAGCAGGAAGTGTAGTTACACGTTCCATACCTGCTAATTGTGTTGCTGTTGGTAATCCATGTAGGGTAATTAAAAACATTGATAATTGACTTTAAAAATATCACCTGTTTTTTATAAAGAATGGCGAACTGATATCAGTTCGCCATTCTTTATTTTAGAGTTAAACTTTGCCTATTCTTTCGACTTCTTTTTTACCGTATGCTTGACCTTTAGTACAGAAAAATTTAACTCGATTGTGGTTTCTGTTCCTACAGTTTGAAAATCACTGCTCAATACATCTGAAATCAATTCTCCACTTCGTTGCATCAATGATTTTTGCATATCCTTATCGGAAGTTTCTGAAATCTCGGCTATACTACGGGATAACTCTCTAACCTTTGCAAATGTTTCAATAATAGCAATAGTCGTTTCTGTGGCTTTAGGTGATTTGAGTATCGTCGCAACCATGTAGAGCCCTTTTTCAGAAAATCCTCGCATAGCATATTTACTATAATGTCCTTTACCTGATTCTAAGGTCGAAAATTTCGACCTTAGAACTTTTGACTCTTCATCTGTTAGTTGAATAATATATCCATCAGGAAATTTATCTGGATTATTCTTTACCGCTTCATTAATACGTTTGGTTTCCACTCCGTAGAGTTCAGCAACATCACTATCCAAAATAATTTGTTTACCTTGAATCAAAATTATCTTTTCTTCTATTTTTTGCAGTTCCATTTCAATTCAAATTAAATGATGAATACTCTTTGATAATTAAACCACAGTCGATAAGCTCGCTGTTCGATTTGCGTAGTGAAGAAAACACCCATTCCCGAAATACCTTTGTATAAAGCGTTTCTATTTTAAAACATAAAAAGATAATAACCTCTAAGTTGTAGTATATACGAATACATTCACCATATTTCGGACAAGTGTAACGATGTTCTCTGGTAACCTCATTCTTTCTCAAAAGATTGTCTTTGAATATCCTTTTCAGTTGATTCTTGATCGTGGAAATATTCGTTCCGAATAAATCGGAAATCTCATTGGCTGTCATCCAAACCGTACCATCTACTAATTTTATTTCGATGGTATTCATTTCTGAAAATCTAATATATCCTATTTTCATAGTTCGTATTATTTAGCAGTTTTTCTTGTTCTGTAAACTCTGGCTAGGCTGTCCATATCCGAACTCAGTTTTTTATCTACGATACGAGCATAGATTTGGGTTGTTCTTACATCTGTATGTCCGAGCATTTTTGAAACAGTTTCAATAGGCACTCCGTTAGCCAACGTAACCGTGCTTCCGAACGTATGTCTGGCAACATGGCAGGTAATTGACTTATCAATCCCGCAGACTGTAGCAATTTCCTTCAAATATTCATTCATCTTTTGGTTGGAGCATACAGGAAATAATTTTCCGTTTTTATGCTTTCCTCTGTAACGTTCTATTATCTTCAAAGGGATTTCAAGTAAGCGGATATTGGAAGGAACATTTGTCTTTTGTCGTTTAGTCATTACCCACTGATGCCCGTCAAAAGCAATCTTGATATTATCTTCTGTTAATTGAGCCACATCAATGTAACTAAGTCCAGTATAGCACATAAAAATGAAAATATCACGTACATGACTAAGTCTTTCGGATAGAAAGTTTTTCTTGTAAATGATATCAATTTCTTCTTGCGTAAGTATTTCACGAACAACTTTAGTCGTCTTAAATCTGAAACTTACAAAAGGGTCTATCTTAATATCTGCACCCGTACTTTTGATGTAATTGAATACTGTCCTAAAACGCTGAACAAATTTCAATGCTGTATTATTATTGCAGTTATAGTCGTTTTGCAAGAACAGAAAGAATTTTTCTACAAAAATAGGGGTGAGTTCCATTACGGGAATATCCGATAGCTTGTATTCTGCTTTAAGAAATTCTTTCAATCGGATTTTAGTTAGCTCGTATCTTCCATGAGTAACTTTAGAAGTATCTCTACCTATTTTGAGTAAATAGAATTCATTGTGTTCTTGAAAATATTCTAAAAGCATTCTCTTCTTATCGGTATCAATACCTAATAAGATGTTCTTGATTTTTTCGGGTAATACATAGCCGTAGTCATTCAGATGGCTGTGGTAAAGGTCTGTTACTTTGACACGGAGAGAATCTAATATCCGATTAGTTTTGGCTATTTCGGTAGTTCTGCCAATACATCTTCCTGTTTTAGCATCCCATTGGCTCGGATATACTTCCGTTTTTGTGTTGAATTGTGCACGTTCTCCATTAATGGTAATCCTACCCATAATAGGGACCATTCCGTTTTTACTCGGTCTGTTCTTTCTTAAATAGAATAAAATGTTAAATGTAGATTTCATAATCTTCTCATTTTTTGTTGGTAAAAATAAATCTTAACTACAAAACTATGGAAGACATTACGCTGCCAATATGCGACAAATGAGAGAATTAAGTTCTAATTCGGTACCCAAACTAAATATCAGAAAATGGTACCGATCTTGGTACCGATTGCCTGTCTTTTGGCTACCTTTCTTTGTCTTCTATTGTCTGATGGGGATATAAAAAAATATCCCTAAATTAATTATTTAGAGATATTTGTCTTGTTTTGGCGTTGAACTGTCTGTTAAGTTCTGTGCCTCTAGTGATCCGACCAGGATTCGAACCTGGGACCCTCAGCTTAGAAGGCTGATGCTCTATCCAGCTGAGCTACCGGACCTCACCTTTTTGCTTTTAGCGTGTGCAAAGATAATATGTTTTTATTTAAATGCAAACAAAATAAATGAAAGTTTCTTTCTTATTTGCAGCAAATCCGCATTGAAAGACGAATATCTTGTTAATGCAGATAATTATTTACATGATGCAAATTTCAAGCAGACAGGCATATCTATAGCTATGTCTTTATATAGATTTTCGAGTTGCCCTGTATTTTGATCAATCGAAAAAACTTGTATGACATTACTATCACGGCAGGCAACTAAAAGTAATTTGCCATTTGGTGTGATTGCGAAATTACGAGGATGAATACCAGTTTCTTGATATCCAATCTTAGTGAGGGTGCCATCTTGTCCGATAGAAAATATAGCAATCCCATCTCCTTGTAAGCGATTGGATGCATATAGGAATTTACCATTCGGTGTAATATGTATATCTGCACTGCCCTCTGCTTGAAGAGAATCTGCAACTATTCTCTGCTTCTCGTGTAAACCGCCATTCTCATAATCATAGACTAAGACTTCACCAGAAAGCTCAGTTATAAGATATGCGTATTTACCATTTGGGTGAAATTCTAAATGGCGAGGACCACTTCCTGCTCCAGTGCCAAAAAATGGGGGAGTAGCAAGTGATAAGAATTTACCTTCATCATTTGTTTTATTTAGATCCATTTTATGTATTTTGTCTGTCCCAAGATCATTAGCAAATAGATATTTATAATCAGGAGAAAATTGAACACAATGTAGATGTGGTTGACTCTGCCTTTCTGGATCTGTACCTTTTCCTAAAAATGTGACGATTTGTTGAGAACCTTCAACAAGTGAGCCATCTGCTGCAATATTGATCGCAGTAATGCTACCGCTAGAATAGTTGGCAGTAACCAAATGCGAATTTGTTTCATCGGTATTTATATAGCAGGGTGCAGCGCCTCCTGCAGGAATACTGTTGATAAAGGTAAGATTACCATTCTCTTTGTTGAAAGAGTACGCACTGACTGGCGATGTTTCGTTGTCGTTTTCGGATACTGAGTAAACAAAACGTTCATCCTTACTTAAAGTGAGGTATGAAGGGTTTTCGACCTCAACTTCGCTAATGTATTTCGAGTTGCCATTTATTGTATCTAGCATATATATGTAGATACCTTTGCTATCAGTTTGGGTGTATGTACCAATCAATAAATATAATGCTGAGTCTTGATTTATTGTCATATTCTCTGTTTTGATGATTGCTTCATCTTGTGCGTGTTTTTTATTGTTGCAAGCTGTTATATTCAGTATTACTGCAGCGGCTAGTAATAGTCTTTTTATCATAGTTGTTTAATTATATATGTATTTGTAAAATTAATGATATCTCTCTGACTTCAATCACAAAGAGAAATAATAATTGATCAGATATATGTGAAATATTTTAATTCATAAAATTCGATGTAAATTATTTTGAAATAATACGATAAAGAATTATCTTTGTCGTCCGAAATAGAGAAAATAACGAAAAATCACTATAAAATGAAAAAAGGTATACACCCAGAAAACTATCGCGCTGTAGCTTTCAAAGACATGTCGAATGATGAAGTATTTATTTCACGTTCAACTATTAACGCGAAAGAAACTATCGAAATTGACGGCGTAACTTACCCATTGGTAAAACTTGAGATCACTAGTTCATCACACCCTTTCTACACAGGTAAACAAACTCTTGTAGATACAGCAGGACGTGTTGATAAGTTCATGAGCCGTTACGGTAATCGTAAAAAATAAGATCGTAATAAACGATAAGACTTATGGTAGGGCTATCCAAATTTGGATAGCCCTATTTTTTATATTTCAACTTAACGAGTCGTTTGGGTTGTATAAAGAATTTTTATTTAATTACGTTTGTGATAAAGTTGTTTAGATAATAATTTTTCAAAAATCAATCTCGTTTTTTCTTGTTTCATTTTGAATATAACAATAATAAGGCTATTTTTGCACCGCCTAAAAAGCTGTAGTTAAAACTAATTCACTTTCAAGGCATTTTGACGAAATATAGAAAGTAACAATAATAATAAACTAGCCAAAAACAATGAATGTTATTCTGACTAATGTTGATAGCGTAAATGCTATTCTACAAGTAAATATCGAAAAAGGCGATTATCAGGAAAAGTTGAACGAATCACTTAAAACTTTTCGTAAAAAAGCAAATGTACCGGGTTTCCGTCCTGGAACTATTCCAATGGGAATGGTTAAAAAAATGTATGGGAAATCAATCTTAGCCGAAGAAGTAAATAAATTGGTTGGTGAAGCTATATACAAACATATTCAAGAAAATAAATTGAATGTTTTGGGAGAACCTCTTCCGAATGAAGAAAAACAACAACCTATCAATTTTGAGGTTGAGGGTGATTATGAGTTCTTCTTCGATGTAGCTCTTGCTCCTGAAATTTCATTAGAATTATCTAAAAAAGATAAAGTAAACTACTATAAAATAGATGTTGCTGAAGAATTGGTAGACCAACAAATAGCATCATACAAAGCTAATTACGGCAAGTATGAGAAAATTGAAGAAGGATCTACTGAAACTGACCTAGTGAAAGGTAAAATCAACGAACTTGAAGATGGAAAAGTAAAAGTTGGTGGCATCGAAGTTGAAGCTGGGGTAGTAATGGCTTCATATATCAAAGATGAAGCTGAAAAAGCTAAGTTTATTGGTGTAAAACCTGGTGATGTAGTAGTATTCAATCCAGGAAAAGCTTATGAAGGAAATGAAGCTGAAATAGCATCTCTACTTCATATTGAAAAAGAAAATATGGAATCTATTCCTGCTGAAGTTCAATTTGAAGTGACTGAAGTAACTCGTTACAAAGAGGCTGATCTTGATGAAGAGCTTTTCGCTAAAATCTTTGGAGAAGGAAATGTGAAAACTGAAGCAGAATTCCGTGAGAAAGTACGTGAAGCGATTTCTACTCAGTTTGCACCAGATAGTGACTATAAATTCTTGCTTGATGCAAAAGAAGTTTTAGAAAACAAAGTCGGTGATATTCAATTCCCAGATGCATTCTTGAAACGTTGGTTGATGGCTACAGGTAAAGATAAGTCAGCCGAAGAGCTTGAAGCTAGCTATCCAAAAATTATTGCAGACCTTCGTTTCCATTTGATTAAAGAACAAATTGTAAAAGATAATGATCTGAAGATCGAAGAAGCGGATGTTAAGGCGGTTGCAATGCAAGTTGCAAGAGCTCAATTTGCTCAATATGGTATGATGGGATTGCCAGAAAGTATGGTTGAAAACTATGCAAACGATATGTTGAAAAATCAAGATAGCGCTCGCAATCTAGTTGACCGTGCAATGGAAATCAAAATTATTGAAACATTGAAAGAAAAACTAGGTCTTGAAGAAAAAGCTATTTCTTTAGATGAGTTTAAAAAATTCTTTGAAACAGCAGAACAAACAGAAGATTAATCGGAAATTTACATTCATATATAAATTCCCCAAAAATGTAAACGTTTTGGGGAATTTTCTTTTGTAGACATAAGGAAGATTGTTAAGAGCTTATTTCTATGGCGAAGAAACTAAATGGCATGGTAATTGTTCATTAAAAAGTAGTATATTTGAAACAAAATTAAGAAGATTATGAATAACGAGTTTAAGAAATACGCTACCAAGCATTTAGGTCTAAATAGTTTAGGTCTTGAAAAGTATATGGATATAACAAGTAGTTATATTTCGCCAACTATTATCGAAGAACGTCAGTTGAACGTTGCTCAAATGGATGTTTTTTCACGTTTAATGATGGATCGTATTATATTTCTGGGAACGCAAGTTGATGATTATACAGCAAATGTAATTCAAGCTCAATTACTTTACCTTGATACTGCAGATCCAGGAAAAGATATTTCGATATATATTAACTCTCCAGGTGGTTCAGTGTATGCCGGTTACGGTATATATGATACTATGCAATATATAAGTTGCGACGTTTCAACTATCTGTACAGGTATTGCTGCTTCGATGGCTGCAGTTCTGTTGGTTGCAGGAGAGAAAGGAAAACGTTTTGCACTTAAACACTCGCGTGTGATGATTCACCAACCTCTAGGTGGTGCTCAGGGACAAGCTTCTGATATCGAAATTACAGCTCGCGAGATAGGAAAAGTAAAGAAAGAACTTTATACAATTATATCTGACCATTCAGGTAAACCATACGAAGACGTAGAACGTGATTCGGACCGTGACTACTGGATGACTTCTGACGAAGCTTTGGCTTACGGTATGGTTGATAAAGTCTTAATCAGGGAGAAAAAATAACAAATGGCTAAAAAAAATAGCAATAATACCTACTGTTCGTTTTGTGGGAGAAGTGATGATGATGTCAGCTTCTTGATCTCCGGACTTTCAGGACAAATTTGTGATAGCTGTGTTGAACAGGCATATCAAATAGTGACAGAAAATCTGAAAACAAAAAAGACTGCCAAAAGTGGTCTTAATGTAGAGAAAGATAAGCTGCCAACACCAAAGGAAATAAAAGAATATCTTGATCAATATATTATTGGTCAGTACAAAGCAAAAAGATCATTATCTGTAGCAGTCTATAATCATTACAAGAGACTGCTGCAGGAAACTGATGATGAAGTAGAAATTGAGAAATCGAATATCATCATGGTGGGTCCTACGGGTACAGGTAAGACACTTTTAGCTCGAACAATAGCTAAACTGCTTCATGTGCCTTTTGCTATAGTGGATGCGACTGTATTAACTGAGGCCGGTTATGTAGGAGAAGATATCGAAAGTATCTTGACCCGTTTGCTTCAAGCTGCAGACTATGACGTTGATCAAGCTCAACGAGGTATCGTATTTATTGATGAAATAGATAAGATTGCGCGCAAAAGTGATAATCCGTCGATAACACGTGATGTGAGTGGCGAAGGAGTACAGCAAGGTTTGCTGAAATTGCTCGAAGGATCAATTGTTAACGTGCCACCACAAGGAGGGCGTAAGCACCCAGATCAGAAAATGATAGCAGTAGATACGAAAAATATTCTGTTCATTTGCGGTGGAGCTTTTGATGGTATTGAGCGAAAAATAGCACAGCGATTAAATACACGCGTTGTAGGTTATGCATCAGCCGGAAGTACTGCCGATATTGATCGAGATAATATGTTGCAATATGTAACACCTCAGGATTTGAAGTCGTTTGGCTTGATTCCCGAGATAATAGGTCGTTTGCCTATATTGACAAATCTCGATGCGTTGGATCGTGAAACATTAAGACGAATTCTGACAGAACCTAAGAATTCTATTATTAAACAATACACTAAATTGTTTAAAATGGATAATGTGGATCTTACATTTGATGATGATGTCTATGACTATGTAGTCGATAAGGCTATCGAGTATAAGTTGGGTGCACGTGGACTACGTTCTATAGTAGAAACAATTATGATCGATGCGATGTATAACGTGCCGTCTACAAAGACTGACAGCTTGCATATTACAAGAGATTATGCTCAAGATCAATTGAGCAAATCCAATATGGACAGACTGAAGGCATCATGTTAAAAATGAATATGTGAATAAAAAAACATGGAAAAGGTTTGTTTATTTGAAATTCGGGTATAACTTCGTATTAGTGTAAAAGAACTAAGTTCGTATAGAACCATTGCTGGATATATACAAATATTAAAATAGACAACCAAACTGAAGCTTTTAGAAAATGCCCAATCAGAATGATAAATTGCAACTCGATCTAAAAAAGTATTTTGGTTTCGATAAATTTAAAGGAAACCAAAAGGCTATAATACAAAATGTATTAGATGGACGAGATTCCTTTGTTTTAATGCCAACTGGTGGCGGTAAATCGCTTTGCTACCAATTGCCTGCATTGATAATGGATGGAACAGCAATTATTGTTTCTCCGTTGATAGCCCTGATGAAAAATCAGGTAGACGCTATGCGTAATTTTAGCGAGACGGATGGTATTGCACACTTCATGAATTCGTCTTTGAATAAAAGCGCTATAGAGAAAGTGAAGGGTGATATCTTGAGTGGAAAGACTAAATTGTTGTATGTTGCTCCGGAATCTTTAACAAAAGAAGAGAATGTAGAATTTCTCAAAAATGTTAAAATATCGTTCTATGCAATTGATGAAGCGCATTGTATATCAGAATGGGGACACGATTTCCGACCTGAATATAGACGTATTCGTCCGATAGTAAATGAGATCGGTAAGCATCCGGTAATTGCGCTGACTGCAACTGCAACGCCTAAAGTGCAATATGATATCCAAAAAAGCCTTAGTATGATAGAGGCTGATGTATTTAAATCATCGTTTAATAGGGCGAACCTTTATTATGAAGTTCGCACCAAAACGAATGAAGTAGATAAGGATATCATCAAGTATATTAAAGCTAATCCCGGAAAATCGGGAATAGTTTACTGTTTAAGTAGAAAAAAAGTTGAAGAATTTGCCGAGATATTACAGGCAAATGATATAAATGCCCGTCCTTACCACGCAGGATTAGATGCAAATACACGTTCTGAAAATCAGGATGCTTTTTTGATGGAGAAAGTAGATGTAATTGTAGCTACGATTGCCTTTGGTATGGGAATTGATAAACCAGACGTTCGATATGTTATTCACTATGACATACCTAAGAGCTTGGAAGGATATTATCAAGAAACGGGACGAGCAGGCCGTGATGGCGGCGAAGGTAAGTGTATAGCCTTTTATTCGAGCAAAGATTTGCAAAAGTTGGAAAAATTTATGCAAGGTAAACCTGTGGCCGAGCAAGAAATAGGAAAACAACTATTGCTGGAGACTGCAGCTTATGCAGAAACATCTATGTGTCGTAAAAAAGTACTTTTACATTACTTTGGCGAAGAATATAAAGAATTGAATTGTGGGAATTGTGATAATTGCATTAATCCAAAAACTCTAGTGGAAGCAAAAGACTTATTATTGACAGCGATTGAAGGTGTAATCGCGCTTAAAGGAAAATTTAAAACAGATTACGTAATTAACGTATTGAGAGGTAAAGAAACCTCTGAGATTGAAACTTATGGTCATCAGGAATTGGAAGTATTCGGTTCGGGAGATGATGTTGATGTACAGGTATGGAACGAAGTGTTCCGTCAGGCTGTAATTGACGGCTTTTTCGAAAAGGATATTGAAAACTATGGACTGCTGAAAGTCACGAAAAAAGGCAATAGCTTTCTGAAGAAACCAACTTCGTTCAAGATATCGAAGATCGATGAAGATGAGATTGACGATGAAAATATAGACGAAGTTGCAATCAAATCTGGTGGCGGAGGTTCGGCCGTTGATATTGAGCTATTCTCGATAATGAAAGATTTACGTAAGAAAATGGCAAAAAAGTTAAATGTGCCACCTTATGTTATCTTCCAAGATCCATCACTCGAGGCGATGGCTACAATATATCCGATTACACTTGATGAACTGCAGAATATACCGGGTGTAGGTGCAGGTAAGGCTAAAAGATACGGACAAGAGTTTGTTGATATTATCAAACGTCACGTTGAAGAGAATGAAATGGTTCGCCCTGAGGATCTTCGAGTTAAGACTGTTGCTAATAAATCAAAAATGAAGGTAGCTATCGTACAAGCCATTGACAGAAAAGTTGCTTTAGATGACTTGGCAGAATCGAAAGGTATCGAATTTAATGAGTTGTTGGACGAGGTAGAAGCTATCGTATTCTCTGGTACTAAGATTAATATTGATTATTTCTTGCGTGAGGTAATTGATGAAGATCACCTTGATGATATATTTATGTATTTCCAAGAGGCAGAATCAGATGATTTGGAAGAAGCTATCAATGAACTAGGAGAATATACAGAAACTGAAATACGCTTGGTGCGTATCAAGTTTATCTCTGACATGGCTAACTAATATGAAAAAAAGAATAGGCTTATTTCCAGGTACATTCGATCCATTTACTATTGGTCACGACTCTCTGGTTAAGCGATCGTTGGATTTGGTCGATGAGTTGGTAATTGCCATTGGTATTAACGATACTAAAAAAAGTTGCTTTTCGCTCGAAAGGCGTTTAGAAATAATACGGGATTTGTATAAAAACGAATCCCGTATCTCTGTTTCTAGCTACGACTGTTTGACAATCGATTTTGCTAAAGAGAAAAATGCAACGATGATTATTCGGGGAATACGCTCAATCAATGATTTTGAGTACGAAAAGAATATAGCAGATATGAACCGAACAATGTCGGGAATAGAAACTGTTATACTTTTTACTGAACCTGAACTTACTCATATTAGCTCGACGATCGTACGCGAACTTATACGCTATGGACACGATGTCAGTAAGTTTGTACCCAAAGGAATTGATATTGATAAAAAAGATTAATTGATTTCGTTGCTGTAATAGAGAATCGTAAATTTTTTACATCTTTACATTTCAATATAAACTTAATTCGAAACACAACTCGATAATTTGTTATCGAGTTTTATTTTAATATACCAAATATGAAAAAAACGATATTCACGGCTTTACTTTTAGCAATTTTCTGTTTGTCAGGTTATGCTCAGAGTATGAGAATGAGCGAAGGAACCAAGAAGGTCGCAAATACGATGGCTCTTATTGAAAATTTTTATGTAGATGAAGTCGATGATAAGAAGCTATCTGAAGACGTTATAAAAGCTACATTAGAAAAGTTAGACCCGCATTCGAGTTACATTAGTGCCGAAGATATCAAAGAAATGGAAGAACCTTTGCAAGGTAACTTTGATGGCATAGGTATCATGTTCAATATGATGACAGATACATTGTATGTAATCGAGACTGTTTCGGGTGGGCCTTCACAAAAAGTAGGAATTCTACCAGGCGACAGAATTATCATGGTGAATGACACTGTGATTGCAGGAGTGAAAATGTCGAATAAGAATATCATGTCGCGATTGAAAGGCCCGAAAGGAACTTCTGTAAACGTAAAAGTTATGCGTCGTGGAGTTCCTGATTTGATAAGTTTCAAGATTGTAAGAGACAAAATTCCGATTTATAGTTTAGATGCTGCATATATGGTAGCATCAGAAGTTGGCTATATCAGATTGAGCCGTTTTGGAGCAACTACTACAGCCGAGTTTATGGAAGCTTGTGGTAAATTGAAAAAAGAAGGGATGAAGAATCTTATTCTCGACCTTGAAAGTAACGGCGGAGGATATCTGACTGCTGCAATTGAAATAGCAAATCAGTTCTTAGATAAGAAGCAATTGATTGTTTATACAGAAGGTACAAAACAATCGAGACAAGTTGCAGAAGCAAACAGCCGTGGAGCATTGACTGATGGCAAATTAGTTATTCTGATTAATGAAGCATCGGCATCGGCAAGTGAGATTGTTTCGGGAGCCGTACAAGATTGGGATAGGGGAGTAATAGTTGGACGTAGAAGCTTCGGAAAAGGACTCGTACAAAGACCTTTCAGATTACATGACAATTCGGAAATAAGATTGACTGTCGCAAGATACTATACACCTACAGGTAGAAGTATTCAGAAGCCGTATGAAAATGGTAAACCTGAATCATACGCGCGAGATGTGATTGATAGATACAATAAAGGTGAGATGATGTCGGCAGATAGTATTCATTTTCCTGATTCTCTAAAATATAAAACATTAGTCAACGAACGTACTGTTTATGGTGGCGGAGGTATTATGCCTGACTATTTTGTACCAATCGATACATCGCGTTACTCGGCTTATCATAATAAGTTGATTTATAGTGGTGCTATTTACAAAGTATCGATGGATGAAGTCGATAAAAACAGGAAACAGCTATTGGCTAAATATCCAACAGTCGAAGAGTTTGATGCAAAATATGTAGTTTCGGACGAAATGTTTGCTAAACTTGATAAAGAAATGAAGCTTGAAATAAAGGACACAACAAGTGTGGCCTCAGAACAAATAAGCAGTACTGGACTTCAACATAACGAGGCGGAAAAAGAAAAAACAGAAATCAAGAAGAAAGACGAGGAATCTGATAAAGAGGGGTTGGAGCGTTCGAAGACATTGATAGAAGCGCAGCTTAAATCTCTAATTGCCCGTGATCTGTACGAAAATGCAGCATATTATAAAATTATGAATAAAGAGAACAATATCTATAAGAAAGGTATTGAAATCATTACTGACGAAAATCTGTATAATGAGCTTTTACAGAAAGGACGTGAGTAACAAATTCATATTGTTTAGTGTAGAAAAAAATATTAGATTTGTAAAAACTTAAGAAATATAATGGCTAAATATAATAGAATCCTCCTGAAACTGAGTGGCGAATCGCTAATGGGCGATCAGCAATATGGTATTGATACAAAGCGTTTAAACGAATACGCTGAACAAATTAAATCCATTTCTGAAATGGGTGTTCAGATAAGTATCGTGATAGGTGGAGGAAATATTTTCAGAGGATTGAGCGGAGCATCCAAAGGTTTTGATCGAGTAAAAGGCGATCAAATGGGAATGCTTGCTACTGTTATCAACAGCTTAGCTCTCAGCTCAGCATTGACAGCTGCCGGAGTTAAATCGCGTGTGATGACAGCTATCCGTATGGAGCCTATTGGCGAAATATATACAAAATGGAAAGCCATTGAAGCTATGGACAACGGCGAAGTTGTTATACTTTCATGCGGAACAGGAAATCCATTCTTTACAACAGATACAGGTTCTTCTCTTCGAGGAATTGAAATCGAGGCCGATGTTATGCTGAAAGGAACTCGTGTAGATGGTATCTATACAGCTGATCCAGAGAAAGATCCTACAGCAACTAAATTTGATAAGATTTCGTATGACGAAGTATTGGAAAGAGGGCTGAAAGTGATGGACTTAACGGCTACAGTAATGTGTAAAGAAAACAATCTGCCAATTGTAGTTTTCGATATGGATACACCGGGTAATCTGGAAAAAGTAATGCGTGGCGAGAATATTGGAACATATGTTCATGCATAAATTGAGAATTTGATAAAATAATTATATAAAAGTAAAAATCTATGTCAGATATTGCAGCAATAACCAAGAAAGCAGAAGAGAAAATGCAAGGTTCTGTAGAATATTTGGAAGAAGTATTGTCACGTATTCGTGCAGGAAAAGCTAATCCTCATATTTTAGACGGAATTAAACTAGATTATTACGGAACATTGACACCATTGAGTGGAGTTGCATCGATCAATACGCCTGATGCGCGTACAATCGTGATACAACCATGGGAAAAGCAAATGTTGCGTGAAGTAGAAAAAGCAATCCTTGATTCGGATGTAGGTATTACACCGGACAATAATGGAGAGATGATCCGTTTGAGTATGCCTCCTTTGACAGAAGAGCGTCGTAAACAATTGGTAAAACAATCTAAGGGCGAAGCTGAAGATGCAAAAATTAGTGTTCGTAATGCTCGTCGTGATGCAATTGACGGATACAAAAAACTTGTTAAAGAAGGTTTAGGCGAAGATTTAGCGAAAGATGCTGAAGCTAGCATGCAAAAAATTCATGATAAGTATATCAAAAAGATAGATGAAGTTTTTGCATTGAAAGAAAAAGAAATCTTGACAGTCTAAATTGAAGCAATGAAATAAACAAGAACTCAAAGTACTATTTGTTACTTTGGGTTCTCGTTGCTTATATAAATATATTGAATGACAGAAGGATTAGTCATAAGAAATACTGGTAGTTGGTATCTTGTTCGTACGGATGAGGGTACTGATGTTGAATGTAAAATTAAAGGTAACTTTCGTTTGCAGGGAATCCGGAGTACAAATCCGGTTGTAGTAGGGGATAGGGTAACTATCATTCAGAATCCTGAGGGTACGGCCTTTATTACAGAAATAAAAGATCGTAAGAACTACGTTATACGCCGTGCTTCGAATTTATCGAAACAATCTCATATTTTAGCGGCGAATGTAGACTTGTGTTTTCTAGTAGTAACTGTGAGTTTCCCTGAAACATCGACAGTTTTTATCGATCGTTTTCTAGCTATGAGTGAAGCTTATAGTATACCTACTTGTATTGTTTTCAATAAAGTAGATATTTATGATGAAGATGAATTAGCTTATCTTGATGCTCTAACAAATCTGTACGAGACGATAGGTTACTCGTGTATTAAAGTTTCTGCTTTAGAGAAAGAGAATCTAGATACACTTCATGAGCTGATTGAAGGAAAAGTAACACTGTTTTCGGGGCATTCGGGAGTTGGAAAATCAACATTGATAAATGCTTTGGTACCTGAAGCCGAATTGCGAACGGGAGCAATTTCTGAAATTCACAATAAAGGGATGCATACTACAACCTTTTCTGAGATGCTCGAACTGGAATCGGGAGGCTATATAATTGATACACCTGGAGTGAAAGGCTTCGGTACGGTGAATATGGAAAAAGAAGAGATATCTCATTATTTTAAAGATATTTTTAAATTTTCGAAAGACTGTCGATTCAACAATTGTTTACACTTGAACGAGCCGGGTTGTGCAGTCCGAGATGCAGTCGAAAACCATTATATCAGCGAAAGTCGCTATAAATCATACTTGAGTATGATGGAGGAAGATATTGATGAAAAATACCGATAAATCCCCTCTGTTGCGTTTCCGATTTGATCTGAAATCGTTGCTTATTGCTATAACTATTTTCTTCGTTGAAGTTCTGATAGCATTGTATGTTGATGATAAAATCATAAGACCTTATGTCGGCGATATATTGGTAGTCATACTAATATATTATTTTATAAAAGCATTTTTTGAAATTAAAAAACTATATTTGGTTGTTGCAGTTCTGTTATTTGCCTATTTAGTAGAATTTGGTCAGTATCTGAATATGGTAGAACTTTTTGGTTTGCAAAATAATAGAGTAGCACGTATTGTTCTTGGAACAGTTTTCACGTGGGGCGATATGCTTTGCTATACGATAGGTGGAGTTTTGTGTTACTTTTTTGATAAGTCAGCTACAAGTGTCAGTACAATAAGTGAATAGATTAGAAATCCAATAATGTTAGAACGATGAAAACAATAGGAAATTTGATATGGTTTATATTCGGAGGCTGGATGATAGCTTTGGAGTATATTTTAGGCGGTGTTACCCTGATGATTACTATTATAGGAATCCCTTTTGGTATTCAGAGTATCAAGTTAGGTGTTTTTTCGATATGGCCATTCGGGCATAAAATAGAAAAAGCAGAAGATACTGTTGGTTACCTGAATGTAGTGATGAATATAATTTGGTTCTTTGTTGCAGGTTTCTGGATAATGCTAACTCATCTATTGTGGGGAATCTTTTTTTGTATAACAATTATAGGAATCCCATTCGGAAAGCAGCATTTCAAGCTGATGGCATTAGCTCTTAGCCCGTTCGGTAAAAGAATTGTCTAGACTAAATAAAATGGCATAAAATAAAAAGAGCTTTATCTATACAAGAAAAGCTCTTTGATATTTCAGAAGTATACAATACTGTAATCAATCAAAAACTGTATACAAGTGTTACTTTTTAACAATTGGTACTTCGTTGATTAAGGATTAGATTCAGAATTACTTTTTAAATCCTCATAGTCACAAATCAAAAAGAAGGTATAATCTTCAACCGTATCGGGCTCTACATCTTTCCATGCTCTTTTCTTTTTGTCAATGGTTGAGCGAAGGATCAATTTGCCCGTAGAGTCATAATCCTCAACAGCAATAACCCGAGATTTCTTGTTAGCACAATCGCATTCATATTCGTATATACAATAACTGAAATCGTTCCATCTTTCAATTTTGTACATTTTCAGTCCCTTGCTGGCAATATTTTCGACATATTTTGCCCTATCTTCAGGAGAGGTATATATACGTTTTTCACGAGCATAAACAATAGAGCCTTCACGCTTGATAGATGATAAATCTACATATATTTCGAAGTCAGCACTAGCGGCTGTATTTGCCCAATTCTCAACAGTATTCTGTACTTTTTTTGAAGAATTACAGCTATCAAACGATAGAATTGCTAGAATAGATAAAAGTATTATGGTATTGTATTTCATTGTGTTATGAATTAAATAAAAATAATGTATCAATTGTGGAAAACTTCCGTTCTCTTTGATGGTTTACTACCCGACGAGATTGATATTATTTCTTATCTTTGTTGGTAAACTTGCAAAAATATGAAATACGTAACAGTCTTCTGCGGATCAGCCGAAGGTAAAGAAAAAATATATAGAGAACAAGCATTCGAATTGGGAAAAGCATTGGTAAGGCACGATTACGGACTTGTTTATGGTGGTGCTCACGTAGGGTTAATGGGTGCTGTAGCTGATGGTGTATTGGATGCAGGAGGTGATGTGATTGGAGTAATTCCCCGTTTCCTAGAGAAGAAGGAATTAGCTCACTCAGGAGTAAAAACAAACTATCTGGTAGAGACTATGCACGAGCGAAAAGCGAAAATGGATGAGTTGAGTCATGCAGTTATTGCTCTTCCCGGAGGTTTTGGTACAATGGATGAATTGTTTGAAATGCTAACTTGGGGACAATTGGCTTTGCACCGGAAACCGATTGGTCTACTCAATACAGAGAATTATTATGATCCATTGATGGCATTTGTGGATCAGATGATAGAGAAACGTTTCGTTAAAGCTGAATATCGTGATATGATGCTTGTAGATAATAACATAGAGCAATTACTTAATAAAATGGAACATTATGTTGCTCCTTTAAATGATAAGTGGTTTGAACCTGCTCTAAAATAAATAAAAGAATATGGGACTAACAGTAGGAAATAAAATACCAGCCCTTTTAGGTTTGGATCAGAATGGTGTCGAAGTGAAAGCTTCGGACTATGCAGGTAAAAAAATAGTATTATACTTTTATCCGAAAGATAGTACACCGGGTTGTACAGCTCAGGCTTGTAATTTGAGAGATAATTACTCAGTATTGCAGAAAGAGGGATACGAAGTGCTTGGTGTAAGTGTAGATAGCGAAAAATCGCATCTTAAATTTATAGAGAAACAAGAACTTCCGTTCCGATTGATTGCTGATACAGATAAGAAACTCGTAGAGGCTTTTGGTGTATGGGGTGAAAAGTCGTTTATGGGTAAAAAGTTTATGGGGACATTACGTACAACATTTTTGATTGATGAGAATGGAGTTATAACTCGCGTTATTGGCCCAAAAGAAGTGAAAACAAAAGATCATACAGCACAAATATTAGTAAATCAATAATTTAAATCAAATATAAGAAATGGCAGAAGAGAATAAGGCTCCGGCAAATGCAGAGAAGCTGAAAGCATTGCAGGCAGCAATGGATAAGATAGAGAAGAACTACGGTAAAGGTTCGATCATGAAAATGGGTGACGAGAAAATAACTGAAGTAGCAGTTATCCCTACAGGCTCGATTGCCCTTAATGCGGCTCTAGGAGTAGGTGGTTACCCACGTGGACGTGTTGTGGAAATTTATGGACCAGAATCGTCGGGTAAAACAACATTGGCAATCCACGCAATTGCCGAAGCTCAGAAATTAGGTGGTATCGCTGCTTTCATCGATGCTGAACATGCATTCGATCGTTTTTATGCAGAAAAACTTGGAGTAGATATCGATAATCTATGGATTTCTCAACCGGATAGCGGTGAGCAAGCTTTGGAAATAGCCGAGCAATTGATTCGTTCATCAGCTATCGATATTATCGTTATTGACTCGGTTGCGGCATTGACTCCAAAAGCTGAACTTGAAGGTGAGATGGGCGACTCTAAAATGGGACTTCAGGCACGTTTGATGTCTCAGGCTTTACGTAAACTGACTGCAGCTATCAATAAAACAAATACTGTTTGTGTATTCATCAACCAGCTACGTGATAAAATTGGTGTTATGTTTGGTTCGCCAGAAACTACAACCGGAGGTAACGCATTGAAATACTATTCATCAGTCCGTCTTGATATACGTCGTATCGGGCAATTGAAAGATGGCGATGAAGTAAAAGGTAGCCAAACGCGAGTGAAAGTTGCTAAGAATAAAGTAGCTCCTCCTTTCCGCAAAGCAGAATTCGATATTATGTATGGTGAAGGAATTTCTCGTGCAGGTGAAATTATCGATTTAGGTGCAGAGTTGGGAGTAATTAAGAAAAGCGGATCTTGGTATAGCTATAACGACACCAAATTAGGTCAAGGACGCGAAGCTGCTAAGGATACAGTAAAAGATAATCCTGAATTAGCGGAAGAACTAGAAGCTTTGATCTTCGCAGCACTGAAAGAAAAGCATTAAGCAAAATATTTCTCTAAAAAGGGCTTATTTCATTAAAAATAAGCCCTTTTATTGTACTTTTATAGGGCAAACTCTATATTGTTATCTATATGAAGCAAACGTTTAAAGATTATTACAAGCTTTTATCTTTAATAGCAGTTATTTTATTATTTGCTATATTGATATTTTCTGAACTAACTCCTTTTTTAGGAGGTTTCTTGGGTGCATTCACTGTTTATGTAATTGTACGTCGACAGATGATATACCTCAATGAAACGAAGAAGTTAGGTAAGAACTTGTCAGCTGTTATTATTCTGCTTGAAGTTATACTCTGCATTCTTTTGCCCACTTTTCTAATAATTTGGTTGGTTGTAGGTAATCTCAGTCACTATGGGGCAAATATACAGCCATCAGAGCTTTTTAACGTGATGCAGCGGTTTGTATCTGTATTTCAGGAACGAACAGGGTATGATCTATTGAGTCAGGAGAATATAACGAAAGCAACATCCTATTTTTCAATGTTTCTACAAACGCTTGTTGGACAAATAAGCTATTTTGTAGTTAATGCAGTAGTCTTATTATTTGCTTTATACTTTATGTTGATAGGTAATCGAGAGATGGAAACATTTATATACGACTTGCTTCCTTTTAATGAGTCAAACAAGAGAATTGTTTTGGATGAAGTGAAAAGGATGGTGACTTCTAATGCTGTGGGAATACCTATTCTTGCAATCTTGCAAGGAGCGATTGCTACATTAGGTTATTATCTGTTTGATGTGCCCAATCCTGTTTTATTTGGATTCTTAACTTGCTTTGCTAGTATAATACCGATTGTAGGTACAGGCTTTTTATGGGCACCACTAGTCCTATTCTTAGCTTTAAGCGGTAATTGGCAAGATGCAATAGGGCTTTTGATTTATGCATTGCTTGTTATCTCTAATGTAGACAATCTGTTCAGATTTATGCTTCAAAAGAAGCTGGCAGATGTTCATCCGTTGATAACTGTTTTTGGTGCTATTGCAGGTCTTACGTTGTTTGGCTTTTGGGGGGTGATTTTTGGCCCACTTATGTTGTCAATGTTTTTTGTCCTAGTCAATATATTCAAAAATGAATACTTGAAGGCATAGTAAATAAAAGACCTACTAATTTTTAGTAGGTCTTTTATTTCATTAGAGCTTATTATAAATGTACTTGTCGTTGTTTTAAAACCTTAATCATATCTTCGGTCATACTATTTAGATCGTATTCGGGTTTCCAATTCCATTCTTCGCGGGCACAAGAATCATCAAGAGAATTAGGCCACGAATCTGCAATAGCTTGCTTCAAAGGATCAACATCGTATTCCATAATAAAATTAGGATAATGCTGCTTGATTGCTGTATAGATCATCTCAGGATCGAAACTCATAGATGCAATATTGAATGAGTTACGGTGTATAAGCTTATTAGGATCTGCTTCCATCAGGTTGACCATCGCGTTCAAAGCATCAGGCATATACATCATGTCCATATATGTGCCGGCTTCAATAGGGCAGGTAAATGTCTCGCCTTTTACTGCTTTGTAGTATATTTCGACAGCATAGTCTGTTGTTCCCCCGCCAGGCAATGTCATATTTGAGATAAGTCCGGGAAAACGAACCGATCTTGTATCAACACCCCATCGGGAGAAATAGTAATCGCTAAGTAACTCGCCTGCAACCTTGGTAATACCATAAACGGTATTAGGCCGTTGAATTGTATCTTGCGGAGTTTTATCCTTGGGTGTATTTGCTCCGAATGCTCCGATTGAGCTTGGTGTGAATAAACCGCATTTGTATTCACGAGCTACATCCAGACAGTTCATTAAACTTCCCATTCCAACATCCCAACCCAATTTCGGATTCTTCTCGGCTGTGGCTGATAGAATAGCTGCAAGATTGTAAATTGTATCAATATTGTATTTCTTGACAACTGATGCTATTTGATTAATGTCTGTGGCATCAATCTCTTCAGTTGGTCCAGCTTCGAAGAAGTTCTCCGGAAATGGAGGTTTGAAATATCCACATATAACATTATCCTCTCCATAGATTGATCGAAGTTTTACGCTCAGTTCCGATCCGATCTGTCCGGTACTACCAACAATTAGAATTTTCTTCATATAACACCTAGTTTTTTACCTATTTTAGTGAAAGCAGCGATACATTTGTCAAGATGTTCTATTTCATGAGCTGCTGATATTTGAACACGTATTCTTGCTTGGCCTTTCGGAACGACCGGATAGTAAAATCCTGTAACATATATTCCTTCTTCTTGAAGTTGTGCAGCCATATCTTGCGATAATTTAGCATCGTATAACATCACTGCGCAGATTGCCGATTGAGTCGGTTTTATATCGAAACCAGCTGCTGTTAGTTTTTCTACAAAGTAGGCTGTATTACTATGAAGTTTGTCTTGTAGATCATTTGTACGATCTATCATTTCAAACATTTTTATACCTGCTGCAGCAATTAGTGGAGGAATTGAATTGGAAAATAGGTATGGACGCGAACGCTGGCGAAGCATATCTATGATTTCTTTCTTACCAGTTGTAAATCCTCCAATAGCACCACCGAAAGCTTTACCTAATGTGCCGGTGATAATTTCTACTTCTCCACGAAGATTGAATAATTCGGTAGTTCCTCGTCCTGTACGTCCTACAACTCCGGCTGAATGTGACTCATCAACCATGATCATTGCATCGTACTTTTTAGCCAATTCGTATATTTCGTCTAGAGGAGCAACGTTACCATCCATAGAAAATACTCCATCGGTTACTATAAGGCGGAAGCGTTGAGCTTGAGCTTTTTTCAATTGTTCTTCCAGATCAGCCATATCAGCATTGGCATATCTATATCTTACTGCTTTACAGAGTCTCACGCCATCAATTATAGATGCATGGTTCAATGAGTCTGATATAATAGCATCCTGATCAGTAAGAAGTGGTTCGAATACACCTCCATTTGCATCAAAGCAAGCAGCGTATAGGATAGAATCTTCTGTCCCGAAGAATTTAGCTATTGAAGCTTCGAGTTGTTTATGTAGATCTTGTGTTCCACATATAAATCGAACAGAAGACATGCCATAGCCATGAGTGTCCAATGCTTGCTTAGCAGCTTCAATAAGTTCCTTATTGTCAGATAAGCCTAAATAGTTATTCGCACAAAAGTTGAGAACTTCCTGTCCAGAACTTACACGTATGCTTGCACTTTGAGGAGAAATTATGATTCTCTCATCTTTGTATAAACCCGCTGTATGTATATCATTCAGCTCTTTTTTGAGGTACTGTTGGAAATTTTGATATTTGCTCATAGCTTATAATTTAGATTTGGTGTTTAGCCATTAGTATGATAGTGTAAAGATAGCAAAATGTTAGTTGTTGCTTGCTAAAAATCAGATTGATTTTATTGTATAATTAGTGTCGTCTTAGCCAAAATTGTATCTTTGAATATTGATGTAGAAAAATATTGATCTGTTTTATGGAATATAAGAATCTTTTGCACCTATTAAGTAAAAGATTGTATAACTTCTAAATTTTGAATTATGGAAAAGAAGACTTTAGTAATAGTTTGCCTTGTAATGCTTGTTGTCAGTTATTTTGTTTATGGATATAAGGAAGATCAGCTTAGGGAAAGAGTTGAGAAGTTTGAAGAGATAGCGCGCCAAAAAGAGATAGCTAAACAGGATTCATTGAATAATCTTCGTCCGATGAGTCCATCATTAGAGGCTGAGATGGAAAGTTATGTAAACGCTATGTCAGATATTAATCTGGCAGGTTATGAGAAATTACGTCGCTTATATTATTTATCATTTACAAAAGAAGGAAATAATAATATTGTAACTCTTATGACAGGTTATGGTTTAAATCGGGATAAAGTTGAAGGATATACCCGTTTAGGGAAAAATCTTATTTTGTACTATGGAAATAAACAGGGCATAAGCCAAAATATATTTGATGAATCAGATATTCTGCGAGATTTAGATGCGCTAGACTTTTATGCACATCAATTGGAAGGCCGTCCAGATACCTTATTCTACAAAAAGAAGTATGTTATAAAAGAACAAAATGATTCGACTATTCTTCAGTTAATAAACTGATTGAATTAATACTTATATTAGATCAAGTTCTGTAAATTATTATTGAACTTGATTTAAAATTTAACTACATTTGCTCCGTATATAATATTGTTGGTTAAATATTGAATCTTATGGATTTTAAAGATAGACTTCGAAGCTTATTAGATAGAGATAATGTAACAGCATATCGTATTTGGAAAGATACTGCTATTACTAAAGGTACTATAGGAAATTATCTAGAGGGTAAGACAAATCCCAACAAATCAAATATAGCTTTATTGGCTCAGTATTTTGATGTCAATGAAGAATGGCTTGCTACAGGTGAGGGACAGATGGAACGTCAGGGAAATGTGAAAATTGAAGAACCATTTCTTGTGACGAAATCAGGTACAAAGTATTATGAAATGGCTAGTGGTAAATTCCGTATGCGTGTTCCTTTTATACCTGTAAAGGCTTATGCTAAATATGTTGATGAAAGTAGAGACGCTGAATTTGTTGGTGAGAGTTTTGATGAATTTGATTTCATTGTCGATCAAATCGGACATGGACGCTATTACGCTTTTGAAATAAAAGGCGATAGCATGGATGATGATAGTAAAAGGAGTTTATGTAATGGTGATATTGTTCTGGCCCGTGAATTAGGACAAGAGCATTGGCATAATAAATTACGGACAGATGATTTCCCTAATTGGATTATTGTTCTTGATAATACTGTATTATGTAAACAGATTATAAATCAGAATATAAATGATTTTTCAATAATCTGCCATTCTTTAAATCCTTCTCCTGAATATGCTGATTTCGAATTGAAATTATCAGATGTAAGACAATTGTGCAATATTGTCCAAAGAGTATCAAGTAGCTTTTAATAAATCGTAATATATTTATTATCTTAGAATCAAGAAATTGGT
The DNA here is from genome assembly GCF_900240225.1 of Dysgonomonas massiliensis. Taxonomy (GTDB): domain Bacteria; phylum Bacteroidota; class Bacteroidia; order Bacteroidales; family Dysgonomonadaceae; genus Dysgonomonas; species Dysgonomonas massiliensis. Next base: position 102,469 of record NZ_OEPV01000010.1, read on the forward strand.
TATCACTTTATGGGGCAAAATTATTCGGAAAGTACATATAGAAAGACGTATGATGGTGATTATGTCAAATCATATGAAGATAAAGCTTTGGTAAAGAAAGAGCTTGAAAGACGTGTTAAATCCTATAAAGAAATTACCCAGCAAGAAGGAGCATATAGTAAGCAAGAAAAAGGTATTTATGATCCAGGAAATACCGAGCGAACAATTGATGTACTTGATAAACCAATAAAGAGGATTCCGACAAGAAAGCTTGAGAATAGAAATCAGGGTACGATTAAACAATCTGTATCCACAAGTGAAGACACCGAAGTAAAAGAACAAAAAACAGCTCAAGTTATACCACCACCAGTTCCTGAGATTAAAGTAGTATCAAAAGAACAATCTCCTAAGCCTATCGTTCCTAAAGTTCAAGTAGTAAAAGAAACTGAGCTTAGGAAGAATACAAACTCAAAAGTTCGTGATTATGATGCATACAGAGCTTTAGTGATGTTACCTGTTAGAGAAGAAGCCAATGGAGTTTATCGTGAAATGGTTAATAAGGAGCTTATTGACGAAAAAGAGGCTCGTAAAATATTAGACTATGCTGGTTATAAGGAGAAAAAGTCTCTTGATTTTATTAAGTTTGGACTATTTGCTCTGATTGCAACAATTCTACTTCAATTAGCCGGAGCTATTGGTGCAATGGCTTGGTCGTATTTTTACCGTCAGAGAACGCACGTAGTTTTAGAAAAGAAAATGGGCTTTTCTAATCTAACGATTCGCATGCCTGCGAATAAGAAAGAAAAAGATGATATTCTAGCAAATGGGATGATCTATATGGGAATATCGGCTGTAATGTTTATTGTTGCAATAATAAGAATGTCCGCTTCATAAATCTCCATAGAGCTCTATGTAAGTGTTCTTTGCAAATTCTTCTAATTCAGGGAAAAAGGCTCCATAACTATCAGCTATCAGTGTATAGTTCTTTTCGAAGTCATTGAATACATTAACAGACTCATCAAGGTATTTTGCTCTTCGTGCCAACCTTTCGAAACTTCGTTCGATAAGCCAACTATTCTGATAGTTTGCCAGCCAGTTTTCATTTTTCATATATACAAACATATTTAGAAAATCTTGAGGCAAAAGTTGATGTCTTGATTCTATTGCTGAATAGCATTTGTTGGCAAAGCTTTGCCAACCGTCGTTGGGTATTCTTTGAGTATCCGTAGCTAGATAATGATCGTATGCTACGTCAAGAAAACTGGCATTGTATCTGCCGACACTTTTTGTGAATATGTTCTTGGCTGATTTATTTACTTCGTGTCTATCCGTAAATGCATCTATTTGGCGATGCAATACAATACCTTTTTGAATATTCTCAGGTAGTGAATCTATTTGTTTCCCTTTTATCATATCGGCAACAAGATTACCGACGATGGCATCATCATTACCAAATGAAAGATAAGTATGTGCCAAGAAATTCATAGTCTAACGTATTATTATATTTTCTTTTCTAAGATAGCTCTTTAAATCCTGAATAGCAATCTCTCCGAAATGGAAGACGCTGGCAGCAAGTGCTGCATCAGCTTTACCTTCGATAAATACATCTCGAAAATGCTCCATCTTACCAGCTCCACCAGAAGCGATAATTGGTATATTCAAAGATTCAGATAGTTTTCGTAGTGCTTCGTTTGCAAATCCTGCTTTTACACCGTCATGATCCATACTGGTGAATAATATTTCACCTGCACCTCTCTCTTCGGCTTCTTTAGCCCAAGTGAAGAGTTCTTTGTCGGTTTTATTACGACCGCCGCTAGTATAACAACTCCATACATTATTCTCCAATTGAGCATCTATAGCACATACACAAACTTGTGAGCCAAAATGCAGAGCGATTTCACTAATAAGTTCAGGATTTCTGATTGCTGTTGAATTGATGGAGATTTTATCTGCACCCGCATTTAGTAGTCTATCTACATCGCTAAGCTCATTTATGCCTCCACCAATAGTGAAAGGAATATTGATATTGGCAGCTACGCGCTTTACTAAGTCGGTAAAAGTCTTTCGTTCTTCGTGCGAGGCAGTAATGTCAAGAAAGACTAATTCGTCAGCTCCTTCTTGGCTGTATTTTACAGCCAGTTCTACGGGATCTCCTGCATCGCGTAGATTTACGAAGTTTGTTCCTTTAACGGTTTTTCCATCTTTTACATCAAGACAGGGTATAATTCTTTTTGCAAGCATAATTTTATAAATCCATTGTTAGACGTACCATGTGACGGCATTCGATGCCATTTTCGAATATGGGTTCTGGATAGTGTTTTCTGAAAAAGTCAAAATCTACAGAACTAATTGTGAAACCACATTTTTGGTACAATGCCAATTGTTTTATTCCAGCATTTCCTGTACCGATTTCCAATACCTTAAAACCTTCTTCTCGTGCAGTCTCGATAGCATGATGAATTAGACGTTTACCATACCCTTGATCTTGAAATGATTCGTCAACAGCAAGATTTACCAATTCCATAGTGAATGGGCGAGTGGGCAAAAGAACATAGATACCTATGGTATCTTTTCCTTGGTAGGCTACATGGCATATCCCTCTATTCAAGTAGTATTGCACAGCTTCTTCCGAAGGATCGGCTAGATGTAATAAATGGTATGGAATATCTTCGGTATTCGTTACTTTTCTTATTAGCAATTCCGGCATATCATAAATAACTTAATTCTTTCAAACTAACTTTATTCTCATAGATAGCCTTACCTAGAATAACGGCAGGAACACCGGCTTTTTCGAGGTCACGGATATCTTGCATACTTCCAACTCCTCCACTGGCTATGAGGTATAGATCAGGATATGCTTTCAATATATCCTTGTATAGATCAACTGAGGAACCTTGCAACATGCCATCTTTACTTATGTCGGTGCAAACAACGTATTCGATTCCTTTTTTCTTATACTCGCCAATAAATGGAATAACATCAATCTCTGTTTCTTTCTGCCAACCAGATACTGCAATCTTATGATTTCTACAGTCGGCTCCTAAAAAGACTTTGTTGCTTCCATATTTATCAATCCACGAGCAGAATAATTCTTTGTTACGGACAGCAATACTACCGCCTGTTACCATCGAAGCTCCGGCATTGAAAGCTTTAGCAATATCCAGTTCACTTTGAATACCTCCACCGAAGTCTATAATAAGATTTGTCTTATTCGCAATTCGTTCAAGTACTTTTATATTTATAATACGTTGAGCTTTAGCACCGTCTAAGTCTACTAAATGCAGACGATACAAGCCTGCATCTTCAAACATTTTCGCAACCTCAAGAGGATCTTCGTTGTAAACTTTCTTTGCATTGTAATCTCCTTGTGATAGGCGCACGCATTTGCCGCCTATTATATCTATTGCTGGTATAACTTCTATCATAGTTCTAAAAAGTTTTTAAGTATTTGTTCTCCCACACAGCCACTTTTTTCGGGGTGAAACTGTGTTGCATAAAAATTGTCTTTATGTAGCGCAGCACTGAATGGTAGAATGTAATCGGTCGTTGCAGCCGTATACTCACATATTGGAGCATAGAAACTATGAACGAAATATACGTACTGATCATTCAGCGAAGCATCGAAAAGATTGCTTTTTAGATCGCTAATAGTATTCCAACCCATATGAGGAATTTTGTCCTCGTGTTTATTTGCAACGAAACGTTTTACATCGCAATCGAAAATTTTTAAGCAATCTACATTACCTTCTTCCGAATAAGAACACATAAGTTGCATCCCCAGACAGATACCTAGTATTGGCTGCTTCAAGCCTAGTATAAGTTCATCCATACCACTTTGACGAAGATATAGCATAGTAGAGCTAGCTTCGCCAACGCCAGGGAAAATAACTTTATCAGCTTGTGAGATGATTTTTTTGTCGTCAGTAACTACAATCTCAGTATTTAAACGCTTAAAAGCGTGTTCGACTGAATAAATATTACCTGCGTTATAATTTATAATTGCAATCATTTTATTTATCTAATAGCGAGTCGATAAGTTTGACCATCTCGTTAAACTCCTCTACTTTATATAATCTTGTAAGCATTACTATTCGTCCGTCTTTACCAATAATGACATTACGCGTAACGCCCGCACCCTCTTCGGCATAAAGTTTGAATATCGAAGCTTTAGGATCTAGACCAATAGGATAGGTTACACCTGTTTTTTCAGCAAACTGTATAACTGTTTCAGCGGGTTCGTCCATATCTATACCATATAAGGCGAATTCTGAATTATTCTTATGCTTTTGCCATATTTCAGACTCTATATGCGGCATTTCTTTTCGGCATACACCACACCAACTAGCCGTAAATTGAAGCATAACTACTTTACCTCTCAAGTCTGATAATTTTACAACTTCACCTGAAGGAAGTGTCATATCAAAATCTGGAGCCATATCTCCAACTTTAACGATGTATTGATAATCACTCGGTTTGTTCGAGGTTTGACTATATAGTCCAAATGTTAGCGTCAATGCCAGTGTGAATAGTATAAGACGTTTCATATCGTATGATATTTTATTAATAGTTTTCTTCTTAAAATTAAAGCGAATGGAATTGCAGATATTGCGCCTAAGCTATCTGCTAGAAAATCAAACCAGTCTCCATATCTGTTTGGAAAATATTCATGTTGAATGACTTCAATCAATCCCCCATAAATTATTGGTAATAATATTGCGAAAAAGATCATTTTCAATATTATTATTTTCCCTTTATTCAAATAGACATAGTTACATGACGCTACAAGTGATAATCCAAAGAACATTAAAAAATGTACTGCTTTATCGGCGTGAACGAAAAGTTCGAAGCCTGCTTCTGGCATGTCGTCTACCGAGATAAGGCAGCACAGATAGAAAATAATGGCGGCCACTACAAATGGTGCCCATGTATATTTGATAAAATTCCAGATTGCTTGTAGCATATTTCTATTTTTGAAAATCAAAGATAATGATTTATGACTAATCTTTATATACTTTCATTTCACATAGTTTGCAATCAAATGAAAGTCGTAACCTTGTGTTATTGTATATAAGATAGAATGGTTCGCTATAGGGGTGTTTATCCGATTGCTCTTTAGGACACCAGCCCATCGAGTATTTTACGCAATGACGTGTAAACATCAGCGGAACAGCATCTAAATGTTCTTTTTCGAATGCTACTTGCGATACATTAGCTTGATGTTGAACATAAAATTGTCGACTTTTATCATTCATAACATTTCCTAGATAAGTAATGTTTTTAGTTGGAAAAGCATGTTTAGTTTCAATAATCTTAGCTATATCTTGACTATACTTTGTTTTTCTCAGAGAAAGAAGTTTGTCAGTAAGTTGCCGGCGCCATTCTGTAAGTACAGAAGACGGGATAAACCAATTGTCTGATAAATTGATTGCCACTTCAATTGTGTTAAATATCGTGTTTCCTGTCTTAGAAAGAATATTCTTGATATTATCAGTCTGATCCTTTTTAGCTTCTTCCTTCGTCTGATCAAAATTGAGTACTACATAATGCCCAGATTCGTCTGTAGCTTTAAGTGAGAATCCCAATGGGATATCTTTTATTTCGATACGGATATCGATTTTACGCTGAGCCGATTCTTTTGAAAGCAGTTTGTTGAATTCGTGATCATTATTACGATATATATAAGCCCCTTTACGTAGTGTTGGCATTGTTAATGGATATATCATGTCTTTTTCTACACGATTAACATGTATGCCTTCTAATTCTTTCTTGTGATTAAAGAAACAAAGTCCATCACCATTATTAATTTGCTTTGTTGTATTAATCTTTATGAATTTGGTTGTTATTTCAGAAACCTTACCAATAGGTTCACCTACCGATTTCGGGGAATCTACCGACCAAATGTTTGATGTGCGATCATGTAAAAAATACTTTGTGAATCCACGATTGAAACTTTTCTCCAAATTTGGTTCAAAAGTATATGTTGATACCCCATCAGATGCTTTCGTATACTCTGGGCGTCTAGCAAAGATTGAGTCTAATTTTTTTCGATAATATGCAACTGTATTTTTTACATACTCTACATCTTTCAATCTACCTTCAATCTTAAAGGAAGTAACTCTTGCATCCAATAAATCTTCCAGATCATCCGAGAGATTTAGATCTTTCATCGAAAGAAGATGTTTGCGAGCAATTATTTCTTCGCCTTTAGCATCTTCCATCGTATATGGCAAGCGGCAATATTGTGCGCACGAACCTTTGTTTGCACTGCGGTTAGATAGTGCTTCGCTTAAATAGCACTGTCCGCTGTAGCAAACACATAAAGCTCCGTGAACAAAAACTTCGATTGGAGTCTTTACTTGTGATGTTATATCGTGAATCTGATCAATTGTCAATTCGCGAGCTAAAACTATTTGTTTGAACCCGGCTTCTTCTAGAAACTTCGCTTTTTCGGGAGTACGAGTATCTATTTGTGTACTAGCGTGAAGTGGGATAGGGGGGAGATTCAGCTTTAGTATTCCCATATCCTGAATAATCAGCGCATCAGCTTTTGCTTCATAATACAATTGTTTGATGAGTCTTTCAGCGTCTTTCAGCTCTTTATCGTTGAGGATTGTATTTAGTGCGACATATATTTTAGCATTGTACATATGAGCATATTCGCACAATGCTGTTATCTCTTCTATTGTATTTCCAGCTGCCGACCGTGCACTAAACATAGGTGCACCTATATATACCGCATCAGCTCCGTGTTTGATGGCTTCGATACCACATTCCAAATTTTTAGCCGGAGCTAAAAGTTCTATTTTACGAGTTGTGATCAAGTTCTTGTCAATTATAATTAAGGGTTAGTCCTCATAGTTTGGTTGAGCTATTTCGCCCAGTTTTTCAATATCTTCTATCTTGTATGGAGTTTCCTGATATACGAAGTAGTTCAACCAGTTATTGAATAATAAGTTTGCATGAGCAGTCCATGTAACCAGTGGTCCTTTCTGAGGATCATTATCTCTATAATAATGGTGAGGAATTTCAATTTCTAGTCCTTTCTCTAAGTCACGAATATACTCATTGTGCAAAGTATATGGCGAATACTCAGAGTGACCGGTAAAATAAAATTCGCGTCCTCCGCGGGAACAGACAATACCTACACCAGATTCTTTAGATTCGGCAAGTATGGTTAATCCGTTTTTCGAAAGAATATCGTTTCTGTCTATTGTTGTATGACGGCTGACAGGTATGTTGAATTCATCATCGAACCCTCTGAAAAGAGTGAAGCTCTTCTGTTGTACTAAATGTTTAAAGACTCCGAACATCTTATTTTCGAGAGCTACTTTTTCCACACCATAAAAATGATGCATTGCTGCTTGTGCTGCCCAACAAATATAAAGAGTAGATGTAACGTGCGTACGTGCCCAATCAAAGATCTTAGTAATTTCCGGCCAGTAGTTGACATCTTCAAAATTGTACAATTCTACAGGAGCTCCGGTAATAATCATACCATCGTAAAAATCTTCTTTTATCTCGCTGAATCCTTTGTAAAACATAATAAGATGTTCTTCCGGAGTATTTTTCGATTCGTGAGTTTCGAGCTTCAGAAAATCAATCTCTACCTGCAACGGATTATTCGATAGTAAACGGATAATATCCGTTTCTGTTGTTATTTTTATCGGCATCAGATTCAATACAAGTACACGCAGTGGACGTATGTCTTGCTGATTAGCTCGCAATTGATCGAATACAAAAATATTCTCCTTTTTCAGGATATCTATTGCCGGAAGGTTCTGAGGTATATTAACTGGCATCTTAAAAAGTTATTCAGATTAATCTTTAATATGCAAAGTTACTACAAAAAAGTGAAATGCGGAAAGATATAGTGATAGAATTGAGTTACAAGGGTTTTGGTTGAAGTGGCGATAATCCGTGAAGCCATTACAATCCCTGCCGAAGCCAAATCCTGACGCCGCTACGTTACTTGTTCGTAACCATGCCCGAAAATGCGACAAACGGGTACGAATAGCGAAACAAGGCTCTAAGGAATAGTGAGTTATCCATAACTCATGCGAAAAATCAGGTTACGGAAAAAGATTGCGCCGTTCCTCCCCGTTTTGCGTACCAACACCGGACTCTTCACCAACTAATTTTGAAACCCAAAAATTAAGGACAATGAAGAGTACATTTTCAGTAATCTACTACCTCAAGCGTCAGGTAGTGAAAAAGGACGGGACAGTTCCCGTCATGGGACGCATCACGGTGGACGGCAGCCAGACACAGTTCAGCTGCAAACTGACTGTCGATCCGAAACTGTGGGACACCAAAGGTGGACGTGTCACGGGCAGAAGCACGGCGGCACTCGAAACGAACCGTATGCTTGACAAGATGCGGGTACGCATCAACAGGCATTATCAGGAAATCATGGAGCGTGACAACTTCGTCACGGCGGAGAAGGTGAAGAACGCCTTTCTCGGACTGGAACACCGCTACCACACGCTGATGCAGGTGTTCCGCCAGCACAACGAGGACTACGAGAAGCAGGTGGAGGCAGGCATGAAAGCCAAAGGCACGCTGCTGAAGTACCGCACCGTTTACAAGCACATGCAAGAGTTCCTCGACATCCGCTACCATGTGAAGGACATCGCCCTAAAAGAGCTTACCCCGGCTTTCATCTCCGACTTCGAGATGTTCCTGCGCACGGACAAGCACTGCTGCACCAATACCGTGTGGCTGTACGTCTGCCCGTTACGGACGATGGTATTCATCGCCATCAACAACGAGTGGCTGACGCGCGACCCGTTCCGCGAGTATGAAATCAAGAAGGAGGAAACAACACGCAGTTTCCTGACCAAAGATGAGATCCGCCTGCTGATGGAGGGGAAACTGAAAAACGCCAAACAGGAATTGTACCGCGACCTCTACCTGTTCTGCGCCTTCACGGGGCTGTCGTTCGCGGATATGCGCAACCTTACGGAAGAGAATATCCGCACCTACTTCGACGAACACGAGTGGATAAACATCAACCGCCAGAAAACGGGCGTGGTGTCCAACATCCGCCTGCTCGACATCGCCAACCGCATAATCGGCAAATACCGGGGACTGTGCGGGGACGGCAGGATATTTCCCGTTCCGCATTATAACACGTGCCTTGCCGGTATCCGTGCCGTCGCCAAGCGTTGCGGCATCACCAAGCATATCACGTGGCATCAGAGCCGCCACACGGCAGCCACGACGATATTCCTCTCCAACGGTGTTCCCATCGAAACGGTCAGCTCCATGCTCGGACACAAGAGCATAAAGACGACGCAGATTTACGCAAAGATAACCAAAGAGAAGCTCAATCAGGACATGGAGAACCTTGCCGCAAGATTGAACGGCGTCGAGGAATTTGCAGGTTGCACCATCTAAAAAGAAAAGCCATGAAACGTGACACAATCATCATCGAGGACAAGGCAGTCAGCGTAACCGGTAACGACGTGTGGATGACCGCCACCGAAATAGCCGGATTGTTCCATACGACCGTCCCGGCAGTGAACGCCGCCATCAGAGCCGTCCGCAAGTCGGACGTGCTGAACGACTACGAGGTGTGCCGCTACATGCAGCTTGAAAACGGGCTGCACGCGGACGTGTACGCCCTTGAAATCATCATCCCGGTCGCTTTCAGGGTGAATACCTACAACACCCACCTGTTCCGCACATGGCTGGTGGGAAAGGCACTCTCACAAGAGAAACGGCAGACATACGTGATGTTCATACAGAACGGAAAAGCCGGGTATTGCTGATTGCACATACCCCATAAGACAAGTAAACGGGTAGCACCACAAAAGGTGTCACCCGTTTACTTTTTCATGAAACCGCCTCACTCCAGCGGCTTGCGGTAGTTCGCTTCCAGTACCCCGCGCAGCCCCGTTTCCGGGTAAAGCACCTTCCCTCCCAAAAGTATGAAGGGCAACACGCGGTTGTTGCGGTATTCCTGCAAGGTGCGCCGGCTCACACGGAGCAGTTCCGACACCTCGCCGTCCGTCAGGTAACGTTCCCCGTCCAGCGGAGGACGGTAGCTTTCCAGAAATGCGGACAGCCATTTCGAGCCTTTGCGCATATCCTGCACCACAGAGGCTATCGGCTCGTCTTCCATCGTAAAAACATCGTTGTTCTCGTTCATCATAACTTCGGATTCAGTGGGTGAATAAATCAAATCATCTGCCGTGCGGATAGAGCGTGCCGACAAGCGGTATCAGCCGCTTCACCTCCTCTGGCTTGTAATAGAACCTGCGGTTTATCTGCGAGTAGCCGATAAGCCGCCTGTCACGCAGCGTCTGCAACGTGCGCGGGCTTATTCTCAACTGCCCGCAGACCTCCTCGCCCGTGAGCCATCTTTCCATGCGCCCCGTGTCGCTTTTGCGCCTCAGGGCGGCGACCTTCTCCGAGAGTGCGCCGAATGCCGCCACCATCATCTCGAAAGTCTTTTTCTCGATAGATACTATTTCCATATTCATGTCATTTAGAGTTTGCCGCAAAGGTAACGAAACGGCATACAAGACGTATCGTTTTCCGCTGAAAGGCTGCCTGTTGCGCCGTTTGACCGGGTTACGGAGCCATCTTCCGCAAAAATCTTACGTGAGTCACGTAGTGAGTTGTTAAAGCCCCTTTTGTTTATTGCCGAATTTTGTCGCAGAAACAAAAAGAAAGGACTGAACATGAAAGTGATAACAATGGAAAGTTCCGCCTACAAGGAGATGATGGCGCAGATTGCGAACATCGCAGGGTACATCCGCGAGGCAAGGGACGAGAAGAAACGGAAGCGGGAAACCGAAGACAAGCTGCTTGACACGGCACAGGCGGCGAAGATGCTCAACGTGAGCAAGCGCACCATGCAGCGTATGCGCACCGACCACCGTATCGAGTATGTGGTGGTACGCGGAAGCTGCCGCTACCGCCTTTCCGAGATACTGCGGCTATTGGAGGACAACACAGTAAGGAACGAGGAAGGGACAATAGACACCCTGTTCCACAACCACACGCTGCGCACGGGCGGCAAACCAAAAGGAAGGAGGACATAGGTCATGGAACTGCTCACACGAAACAACTTCGAGGGCTGGATGCAGAAGCTGATGGAACGGCTCGACCGTCAGGACGAACTGCTGCTGGCGATGAAGGCTGAGGGGAAACAGCCCACTATCACGGAAAGCATCCGCCTTTTCGACAATCAGGATTTGTGCATGTTGCTCCAGATAAGCAAACGCACCCTCCAACGCTACCGCAGCGTAGGCGCATTGCCCTACAAGACGCTGGGCAAGAAGACCTATTACAGCGAGGAGGACGTGCTGACATTCCTTTCCAACCATATCAAGGACTTCAAAAAGGAAGATATAGCCTTCTACAAGGCTCGTATCCATAATTTCTTTCATAAATAACCCATTAAAACATTTTTCAGATGGCAAAGAAAAAAGACGAAAAGGACGTGCTGGTAGTCCGTGACGAGAAGACAGGCGAGATCAGCGTGGTAGCCGGGCTGAACGCGGACGGCACACCCAAGCGCACCCCCGCAAAAGCGGAGAACGCGCAGAGTTTCCTGCAATTCGACCGACATGGCGACGTGCTGGACAACTTCTTCAAGAACTTCTTCCGGCAGTGCAAGGAACCCAGCCGCTTCGGTTTCTACCGCATTGCGGCAGACCAAGCTGAAAATCTCTTAGAGGTGATGAAGCAACTGCTGAAAGACCCCGAAGCGAACAAGGAGCTGCTCGCCCCTCACAAGGTGGACACCTCCGACTATGAGAAGAAGGTGCAGGAAGAGATGGCAGCACAACAGACAGAGAAACAAGAACCTCAAAAACAGGAGAACATGGAACAACGGAAAGAACAGCAACAGGACAAATCCGAACAGATGCAGGGCAAACGTGGCTACCAGCCCATCGACGAGAGTAAAATCAACTGGCAGGAGCTGGAGGACAGATGGGGCGTAAAGCGGGACAACCTTGAAAAGTCCGGCGACCTTACGAAGATGCTCAACTATGGCAAGTCCGACTTGGTAAAGGTCAAACCGACCTTCGGCGGCGAATCATTCGAGCTGGACGCCCGCCTCTCCTTCAAGAAGGACGGTGAGGGAAACATCAGCCTCGTGCCGCACTTCATCCGCAAGGAGCAGAAGCTGGATGAGTACAAGGAACACAAATTCTCCGACAATGACCGGAAGAACCTCCGCGAAACGGGCAATCTCGGTAGGGTCGTGGACATTGTGGACAGGGAAACGGGCGAGATCATCCCCTCCTACATCAGCATCGACCGCAAGACGAATGAAATCACGGACATTCCGGCAAGCAGGGTGCGCATCCCGGAGCGCATCGGCAAGACGGAAATCACCACGCAGGAGCGGGACATGCTCCGCGCCGGACTGCCCGTACGCGACAAGCTCATCGAGCGCAACGACGGCAGAAAGTTCGTCACCACCCTGCAAGTGAACGTGGAGCAGCGCGGCGTGGAGTTCGTGCCGGGAACCGGCAAGTCGCCCCGTACCGCACAGACACAGGAAACCAAAGGCGACACATCGAAAAGTCAGGCGCAGGGCGGGGAAAATGCCGCACAGACCAAGAAGGAGCAACGCCGCAACACGTGGACGAACGAGGACGGCAGCATCCGCCCCATCAGCAAATGGAGCGGCGTGAGCTTCACCGACCAGCAGAAAGCCGACTATGTGGCGGGTAAAGCCGTGAAGCTGGAGAACGTGACCGACAAGCAGGGCTTCCATGCCACGATGTATATCAAGTTCAACCCGGAGAAGGGACGCCCGTACCGCTACGACACGAACCCTGACAATGCACAGCAGGTTGCTCCGTCCAACGAGAGCCGCACGCAGGTGGCGGTGAACAACGATGGCAAGACCAACGAGGCTACAAAGAATCTGAGAGAGCCGTTGCAGAAAGGTCAGACCAACCCGAAGGACGCCCGCCAGCAACAGCAGCAGGAGAAGCCGCAGAAGAAAACGGGCAAGGGCATGAAAATGTAATCCCGTGTCCGCCACTGAATCCAAAATAAAATCCAAAGTATCAACAAAAAAGAAGAAGACATGAAGACAATCATTGCAGAAAAGCCCTCCGTGGCACGTGAAATCGCCCGCATCGTGGGCGCGACAAAGAGAGAGGAAGGATATTTCGAGGGAGGCGGTTATGCCGTGACATGGGCATTCGGACACCTCGTTCAGCTTGCCATGCCCGACGGCTACGGCGTGCGCGGATTTGTCCGTGACAACCTCCCGATTATTCCCGACACATTCACGCTCGTCCCCCGTCAGGTCAGGACGGAGAAAGGTTACAAGCCCGACAGCGGCGTGGTGTCGCAGATAAAAGTCATCAAAAGACTGTTCGACACAAGCGAACATATCATCGTGGCGACCGATGCCGGACGCGAGGGAGAGCTTATCTTCCGCTACCTCTACCACTATACGGGTTGCACCACTCCTTTCGTGCGCCTGTGGATCAGCTCTCTCACCGACAAAGCTATCCGCGAGGGACTGCGGAAACTCGAAGACGGCAGCAAATACGACAACCTCTACCTCGCCGCCAAAGCGCGGAGCGAATCCGACTGGCTCGTGGGCATCAACGGCACACAGGCGTTATCCATCGCCGCCGGACACGGCACGTATTCCGTGGGGCGGGTGCAGACACCAACGTTGGCTATGGTATGTGAACGCTACTGGGAGAACCGCCGCTTTACGTCCGAAGCATTCTGGCAGCTCCATATCGCAACGGACGGTTGCGACGGCGAAGTCGTGAAATTCTCATCCTCCGAGAAATGGAAAGAGAAAGAACCGGCGATGGAACTATATAATAAGGTAAAGGCGGCAGGTTGCGCCACTGTCACGAAAGCCGAGCGCAAGGAGAAGACGGAGGAAACTCCCTTGCTCTACGACCTGACCACGCTCCAGAAAGAAGCCAACGCCAAGCACGGCTTCACGGCGGAACAGACGCTTGAAATCGCGCAGAAACTCTACGAAAAGAAGTTGATAACCTATCCGAGAACGGGAAGCCGCTACATCCCCGAAGACGTGTTTGCCGAAATTCCCAAACTGCTCGCTTTCATCGGCACACAGCCCGAATGGAAAGACAAGGTGCGGGCAAAAGCCGCCCCGACACGCCGCAGCGTGGACGACGGCAAGGTGACAGACCACCATGCCCTGCTCGTCACGGGTGAGAAACCGCTCTTCCTCTCCAAAGAGGACAATACCATCTATCAGATGATTGCCGGGCGCATGGTCGAGGCATTCTCTGAGAAATGCGTCAAGGATGTGACCACTGTCACGGCGGAATGTGCCGGAGTGGAGTTTACCGTAAAAGGCAGCGTCGTGAAGCAAACCGGATGGCGTGCCGTCTATGGCGAGGAAAAAGAGGAAATTACCATCCCCGGCTGGCAGGAAGGCGACACGCTGACACCGAAAGGCTCGTCCATTACCGAAGGAAAGACCAAACCCAAGCCGCTGCATACCGAAGCCACCCTGCTCTCGGCAATGGAAACGGCGGGCAAGGAAATTGAGGACGACGCACTGCGGCAGGCGATGAAGGACTGTGGCATCGGTACTCCCGCCACACGCGCCTCCATCATCGAAACGCTTTTCAAGCGCGGTTACATGGAACGCTGCAAGAAGTCGCTTGTTCCCACCGAAAAAGGACTTGCCCTCAATTCCGTCGTCAAGACGATGCGCATCGCCGATGTTGCCATGACGGGCGAATGGGAAAAGGAGCTGGCGCGTATCGAGCGCGGGGAACTGTCCGACGACACCTTCCGCAAGGAGATAGAGGCGTACACACGTGAGATAACCTCCGAACTGATCTCGTGCGACAAGCTCTTCGGCAGCCGTGACTCCGGCTGCGCGTGTCCCAAGTGTGGCACGGGCAGGATGCGGTTCTACGGCAAGGTGGTACGCTGCGACAACACGGAGTGCGGACTGCCCGTGTTCCGGCTGAAAGCGGGACGCACCCTGTCCGACGATGAAATCAAAGACCTGCTCACCGAAGGGCATACCAAGCTGCTCAAAGGGTTCAAGAGCAAACAGGGCAAGAGTTTCGATGCTGTTGTCGCCTTTGACGGGGAATATAACACGACTTTTGTGTTCCCGGAGGCTAAAAAGGACAAGAAATTTTCAGGACGGAAGAAATAGTATTAACTTTGCCACTTGTTCAGAGTAATGAATTGTTCTTCGATACCGGATTACACTCATACTTTGGATTTAGTGGTGGCACTCGGAGGGATACCGAGTGCCTTTTTCTTCCTTTTTCCAACCGATTATCCCGTTAATTATCAATCCGCTAAATCCAAAGTAATGAACAACAAGAAGAAAAACGAGGGTCAGACCGACTTTTCCTATTACGGTCTGTACCTGCTGGACTATCTCCGCACGAACAAGTTTGAACAGGCTGACGACACCGCTTTCATACGGGAACGGGCCGACCGTGCCGCCGAAACGTATGAGAGGGCACGGCTTGAAGGCTATCCCGCCGATGGTGCGCAGGAACTGGCGATGGACACGCTGCTGCGCGGGCTGCATTATTCCCGTTACGCCATCCTCCGCGAAGTCGTGGAAAACGAGTTTGCCGATGAAGTGCCGGAAGAGAAGCGTGAAGCCTTTGTCCTGAAACTGCTGCCGCTTGTCGGCAACGTGTTCTCCGTCTATGACCTCTCGGATGACAATTTCGCCCTGTCTTCCGATTACGACCTGCTCTACACGGAGCTGACGGGAGCAACCGTCCTTTACTTAGACGAATATGGCGTTTAACCGCAAACAGAAACTGCGGGACAACATCGAGGCGATACGGACGGCATTCATCCTTGACAGGGAAAATAGGACAGCGACAACCGAAGAGCGTGCCATACTTCAAAGGTACTGCGGTTTCGGCGGTCTGAAATGTATCCTCAACCCTGCAAAGGAACTGACGGATGCCGTCCGGTGGGCGAAATCCGACCTCGAACTGTTCGCCCCGACGGTGGAGCTGCACAGGCTTATCCGTGAGAACAGCAAGGACGAAACAGAGTACAAGCGGTTTGTGGATTCGCTGAAAGCGTCCGTGCTGACCGCTTTCTACACCCCCAAAGAGATAACCGACACCATCGCGGACGTGCTGGCAGATTACAGCGTCCGCCCCGCCCGTATGCTCGAACCGTCGGCAGGTGTCGGCGTGTTCGTGGATTCCATGCTGCGGCACAGCCCCAATGCGGATGTGATGGCTTTCGAGAAGGATCTGCTCACGGGTACAATCTTGAGGCATCTCTATCCCGACCAGAAAATGCGCACCTGCGGTTTTGAGAAAATCGAAAGACCGTTCAACAATTATTTCGACTTGGCGGTGTCCAACATTCCGTTCGGTGACATTGCCGTGTTCGACGCGGAGTTTCAGCGGAGCGACTCTTTCGGCAGACGCTCCGCCCAGAAAACCATCCACAACTATTTCTTTCTCAAAGGACTGGATGCCGTGCGTGACGGCGGTATCGTGGCGTTCATCACCTCGCAAGGGGTATTGAATAGCACCAAGACCTCCGTGCGTAACGAGCTGTTCAGTCAGGCCAATCTGGTATCCGCGATACGCCTGCCCAACAACCTGTTCACGGACAACGCGGGCACGGAGGTGGGCAGTGACCTGATTGTCCTGCAAAAGAACCTCAGCAAGAAGGAAATGTCGCAGGACGAGCGGCTGATGACCGTGATACAGACGGACACGAAAACCGCCCTGACCGACAACGCCTATTTCATCCACCACCCGGAACGCATCGTGCATACGATGGCGAAACTTGACACAGACCCCTACGGGAAGCCCGCTATGGTTTATCTGCACGAGGGCAAGGCAGCAGGCATCGCCGGGGATTTGCGCCGTATGCTCGACGAGGATTTCCATTACAGGCTTGCCATGCGCTTGTATTCGGGTTCAATCCGGCAGGCAGGAACGGAAGAAAAAGTTGCCGTTCAAAATAAAGTAGAGCGTCCTGCCATAAAATTGGAAACAGTATCCTCGGCGCAGACGGTGGAAACTCCGACAGAAAAGCCGCAACCCGCAGATGAAAAGCCGGAGATAGAACCGCGCCCGCAATATTCCGCAGGCGTGCAGCTCACCCTGCTTGACCTCTGGGGGATGACGGAAGAGGTCAGCCAACCGAAAACCTCCAAAAAGAAAAAGACGGTGAAAAAGGCAGTTACGGCAAAGTCCACTCCGCCCAAACCGAAAGTCACGGTTACACCGACAGCTCCAACTGCAAAACCCGCAATGGAGAATAAGGAGGTGAAAGCGGAGAACACCGCCAAGCCTGCCGACCCGGACGACATCTATGCCACACTGGACTGGGATACCAATCCTCCCATCAACGGTTTCTATGAAATGATGATGGGTTTGACGCCGGAGCGTAGGAAAGAACTTCGGGAACTGGCAAGGCAGCATAACGAGAAACAAGTGGCGGAAAAGACGGAAGTGAAAGCCGTGCCGGAAACTTCCCGTGAGCAGCCACGACAGGAGGAAACACAGCCGGAGGCAGTCGCCGCACCTGCCGTTACAGATACCCCATCGGAAGCGGTGGGGACTTTCCTTTTCCCCGACATCGAAGCGGAAAAGCCGAAGGAGGAAGTCGTGGACCTTTCTCCGCGTGCCTACCACCGCACGCCGGAGATGCACCTGCGCGAAGGGTCGCTGGTGGCTGACCGGGGGCGTCATAACATCGGCTACCTGAAAGACATCACGCCATACGGGGCGACATTCCAGCCGCTCGACCTGAAAGGATACCAGAAGGAAAAGGCGTTGTTGTATGTGTCGCTGCGTGACGCCTACGAGCGTCTGTACCGTTATGAATCGCTCCGGCGCGAGGCAAATGTTCCGTGGCGAGAGCATCTGAATACCTGTTACGATGAGTTTGTCATGCGCTACGGCAACCTCAACGCCAAGCAGAACGTGAAGTTAGTGATGATGGATGCGGGCGGGCGCGACATCCTTTCGCTGGAACGGATGGAAAACGGAAAGTTCGTCAAGGCGGACATCTTCGAGCATCCTGTTTCCTTCGCGGTGGAGAGCCATGCCAACGTAGGCTCTCCCGAAGAAGCCCTGTCTGCGTCGCTCAACAAATATGGTACGGTCAATCTCGACTATATGCGGGAGATAACCGACAGCACGGCGGAGGATTTGCTCACTGCCCTGCAAGGGCGCATCTACTACAATCCGCTCGTGACCGGTTACGAAATCAAAGACCGTTTCATCGCCGGAAATGTCATAGAGAAAGCGGAACGCATAGAGGCATGGATGGGTGACAATCCCGAAAATGAGCGTATGCCGGAGGTGAAGCAGGCGTTGGAGGCTCTGAAAGATGCCGAGCCGCAGCGCATCGCCTTCGAGGATCTGGACTTCAATTTCGGGGAACGCTGGATTCCGACGGGTGTCTATGCCGCCTACATGAGCCGGCTGTTCGACACGGAGGTGAAAATCGCCTATTCCGCAAGCATGGACGAGTTTTCGGTGGTGTGCGGCTACCGCACCATGAAAATCACGGACGAGTTTCTGGTGAAGGGGTATTACCGGAACTATGACGGTATGCACCTCCTAAAACACGCCCTGCACAACACCTGCCCTGACATGATGAAGTCCATCGGCAAGGACGAGCATGGCAACGACATCAAGATGCGCGACAGCGAGGGAATACAACTCGCCAACGCCAAGATTGACGAGATACGAAACGGCTTCTCCGAATGGCTCGAAGAGCAGTCGCCGCAGTTCAAGGAGCGGCTTGTGACGATGTATAACCGCAAGTTCAACTGTTTCGTGCGCCCGCGCTACGACGGCTCCCATCAGACCTTTCCCGACCTCAACCTGAAAGGGCTGGCAAGCCGGGGTATCAAGAGCGTCTATCCCTCACAGATGGATTGCGTCTGGATGTTGAAACAGAACGGCGGCGGAATTTGCGACCACGAGGTGGGAACCGGTAAGACGCTGATAATGTGCATCGCCGCGCATGAGATGAAGCGTCTGAATTTGGCACACAAGCCGATGATTATCGGGCTGAAAGCCAACGTTGCGGAGATTGCAGCCACCTATCAGGCGGCATATCCCAACGCACGTATTCTGTACGCTTCGGAGAAGGACTTTTCGACCGCCAACCGTGTGCGCTTCTTCAATAATATAAAGAACAACGACTACGATTGCGTCATCATGTCGCACGACCAGTTCGGCAAGATACCGCAGTCGCCGGAATTGCAGCAGCGCATCCTGCAAGCAGAGCTTGACACGGTGGAGGAAAACCTCGAAGTGCTACGGCAGCAGGGAAAGAACGTGTCGCGGGCGATGCTGAAAGGATTGGAGAAGCGCAAGCACAACCTTGAAGCGAAGCTGGAGAAGGTGGAACACGCCATAAAGTCACGCACGGACGACGTGGTGGATTTCAAGCAGATGGGCATCGACCACATCTTCATAGATGAGAGCCACCAGTTCAAGAATCTGACTTTCAACACGCGCCACGACCGTGTGGCGGGATTGGGAAACAGCGAGGGAAGCCAGAAGGCACTTAACATGCTCTTTGCCATACGCACCATACAGGAGCGCACAGGAAAAGACTTGGGTGCGACCTTCCTCTCCGGCACGACTATCAGCAACTCACTGACTGAATTGTACCTGCTGTTCAAGTACCTGCGCCCGAAGGAGCTGGAACGGCAGGACATAAGGTGTTTCGACGCTTGGGCGGCGATATTTGCCAAGAAGACGACGGATTTTGAATTTAACGTGACGAACAATGTGGTCCAGAAGGAGCGTTTCCGCTACTTCATCAAAGTGCCGGAGCTTGCCGCCTTCTATAATGAAATCACGGACTACCGCACGGCGGAGGATGTGGGCGTTGACCGTCCTGCCAAGAACGAGATACTGCACCATATACCGCCCACGCCGGAACAGGAGGACTTCATACAGAAACTGATGCAGTTCGCCAAGACGGGCGATGCCACCTTGTTGGGCAGGCTGCCGCTTTCGGAAACGGAAGAAAAGGCGAAGATGCTCATCGCCACGGACTATGCCCGGAAAATGGCACTCGACATGCGCATGATAGACCCGAATTACGAAGATCATCCCGACAACAAAGCGAGTCACTGTGCCAAGATGATCGCGGAGTATTATCAAAAATACGACGCCCAGAAAGGCACGCAGTTCGTTTTCTCTGATTTGGGGACATACCAGCCGGGCGACGGGTGGAACGTCTATTCGGAAATCAAGCGCAAACTGACGGAGGACTACGGTATACCGCCAAGCGAGGTGCGCTTCATTCAGGAGTGCAAGACCGACAAGGCGCGGAAGGCGGTGATAGACGCCATGAACGCCGGGACGGTGCGTGTGCTGTTCGGCTCTACCTCTATGCTCGGAACGGGTGTGAACGCCCAGAAACGGTGTGTGGCTATCCATCATCTCGATACGCCGTGGCGACCGTCCGACTTGCAACAGCGTGACGGACGCGGAGTTAGGGCAGGTAATGAGATTGCCAAACATTTCGCCGGGAACAACGTGGATGTAATCATCTACGCGGTGGAGAAGTCACTGGACAGCTACAAGTTCAACCTCCTGCACTGCAAGCAGACTTTCATAAGCCAGCTCAAAAGCGGTGCGATGGGTGCGCGTACCATCGACGAGGGGGCAATGGACGAAAAATCGGGCATGAATTTCTCGGAATACATGGCGTTGCTCTCCGGCAATACCGACCTGTTGGACAAGGCGAAACTGGAAAAGCGGATCGCATCGCTCGAAGGGGAACGCAAGTCGTTCAACAAGGGCAAGCGTGATTCGGAGTTCAAGCTGGAGTCAAAGACCGGCGAGTTGCGCAACAACACGGCTTTCATAGATGCCATGACGGAGGACTGGAACCGCTTCCTGTCGGTGGTGCAGACCGACAAGGAGGGCAACCGCCTTAATATAATAAAGGTGGACGGAGTGGATTCCGCCGATGAGAAGGTCATCGGAAAGCGTTTGCAGGAGATAGCCAAGAATGCCACGACCGGAGGGTTGTACACGCAGGTCGGTGAACTTTACGGTTTTCCGATAAAGGTGGTGAGCGAAAGGATACTCAAAGAGGGATTGGAGTTCACCGACAACCGCTTCGTGGTCGAGGGGAACTACAAGTACACCTACAACAACGGGCATCTGGCGATGGCTGACCCGTTGGCCGCCGCCCGCAACTTCCTCAACGCGATGGAGAGGATACCCTCCATCATCGACCAGTACAAGGCGAAGAACGAGGTGCTGGAGATGGAGATACCGCAGTTACAGGAGATAGCGGGTAAGGTGTGGAAGAAGGAGGACGAGCTGAAGCAGTTGAAGTCCGAACTTGCCGCCCTTGACCGAAAAATTCAGCTGGAGCTTGCGCCACCCACGCCCGAAGTCGCAGAAAAGGAGAATGAAGGGCAACAGCTCAAGCCGGAAGCGGAAGATGTGAGGAACAGGCAGGCGCAATATCCCGAAAATGCACCGCCGCAGATACGCAGTCCGGCGGATAGTATCGTTGCCAACCATGTCATAATCGGGCGTCCGGGACTGTATGCCAAGGAGGAAACCCGGTCCAAAGGATTGAAAATATAACCTAAGGAATTTTATCTGAAGTATTAATAAGGGCTATCCCAAAAGGTCTAAAAGTAAATTTTATCCTTTCTGCAAGTATCTATAGGATGGCAACTGCATTTTTTTCTTTTTGGGCAGCCCTTATTAAAATTTATTCTTATTTTAGGTTATATACATTCATGTCCATTTATGTAAAAAATTCCTGCTGACCTTGTTTATGTCTTGTCAGTCACCATTTGCAAAACCATATTTGACCCTCAAAGAGGCTGAATTTGATAAGTAACTTGCTACATACTCATAATAAGGAGCTAAATAGAACACGAATGGGAAATACACAAATGCTAAACTAAAGAAGATATTGGCCAAAATAAACGCTATACCGAGAGAGAAACTTGATTTTTCAACTTCCTAAAACGGTGTTGTTCAAACATTTCTACTTATTTGTACTTGCCAGTTGAACCTACGCTTCCCTAATAAAATGTCTATGGTAAAAAGTTAAAAAATCCTCCCACTTTTGTTAGATATATTTTTTTGTGTAATTTTGTAATCGTTATGCGGCAGTAATAATATACATATTAATACGAGTTAGTAATCCTGTAGTTCTCATATGCTACGAGGAGGTATTAAAAGGTGCGTTTCGACAATGCATCTACTGTAGTATATTATTGCTTAATCCAAATGAATATTATAAATTTAGGAATTCTTGCTCACATTGATGCAGGAAAAACTTCCGTAACCGAGAATCTGCTGTTTGCCAGTGGAGCAACGGAAAAGTGCGGCCGTGTGGATAATGGTGACACCATAACGGACTCTATGGATATAGAGAAACGTAGAGGAATTACTGTCCGGGCTTCTACGACATCTATTATCTGGAATGGAGTGAAATGCAATATCATTGACACTCCGGGACACATGGATTTTATTGCGGAAGTGGAGCGGACATTCAAAATGCTTGATGGAGCAGTCCTCATCTTATCCGCAAAGGAAGGCATACAAGCGCAGACAAAGTTGCTGTTCAGTACTTTACAAAAGCTGCAAATCCCGACAATTATATTTATCAATAAGATTGACCGTGCCGGTGTGAATTTGGAGCGTTTGTATATGGATATAAAAACAAATCTGTCGCAAGATGTCCTGTTTATGCAAACTGTTGTCGATGGATCGGTTTATCCGGTTTGCTCCCAAACATATATAAAGGAAGAATACAAAGAATTTGTATGCAACCATGACGACGATATATTAGAACGATATTTGGCGGATAGCGAAATTTCACCGGCTGATTATTGGAATACGATAATCGCTCTTGTGGCAAAAGCCAAAGTCTATCCGGTGCTACATGGATCAGCAATGTTCAATATCGGTATCAATGAGTTGTTGGACGCCATTTCTTCTTTTATACTTCCTCCGGCATCAGTCTCAAACAGACTTTCAGCTTATCTCTATAAGATAGAGCATGACCCCAAAGGGCATAAAAGAAGTTTTCTTAAAATAATTGACGGAAGTCTGAGACTTCGAGACGTTGTAAGAATCAACGATTCGGAAAAATTCATCAAGATTAAAAATCTAAAGACTATTTATCAGGGCAGAGAGATAAATGTTGATGAAGTGGGTGCCAATGATATCGCGATTGTAGAAGATATAGAAGATTTTCGAATCGGAGATTATTTAGGTGCTAAACCTTGTTTGATTCAAGGATTATCTCATCAGCATCCCGCTCTCAAATCCTCCGTCCGGCCAAATAAGCCCGAAGAGAGAAGCAAGGTGATATCCGCTCTGAATACATTGTGGATTGAAGACCCGTCTTTGTCCTTTTCCATAAACTCATATAGTGATGAATTGGAAATCTCGTTATATGGTTTGACCCAAAAGGAAATCATACAGACATTGCTGGAAGAACGATTTTCCGTAAAGGTCCATTTTGATGAGATCAAGACTATCTACAAAGAACGACCTATAAAAAAGGTCAATAAGATTATTCAGATCGAAGTACCACCCAACCCTTACTGGGCCACAATAGGGCTGACTCTTGAACCCTTACCGTTAGGGGCAGGGTTGCAAATCGAAAGTGACATCTCCTATGGTTATCTGAACCATTCTTTTCAAAATGCCGTTTTTGAAGGGATTCGTATGTCTTGCCAATCTGGTTTACATGGATGGGAAGTGACAGATCTGAAAGTAACTTTTACTCAAGCCGAGTATTATAGCCCGGTAAGTACACCTGCTGATTTCAGACAGCTGACCCCTTATGTCTTCAGGCTGGCTTTGCAACAGTCAGGTGTGGACATTCTCGAACCGATGCTCTGTTTTGAGTTGCAGATACCCCAAGTAGCGAGTTCCAAAGCTATTACAGATTTGCAAAAACTGATGTCTGAGATTGAAGACATCAGTTGTAATAATGAGTGGTGTCATATTAAAGGGAAAGTTCCATTAAATACAAGTAAAGACTATGCCTCAGAAGTAAGTTCGTACACTAAGGGCTTAGGCATTTTTATGGTTAAGCCATGTGGGTATCAAATAACAAAAGACGGTTATTCTGATAATATCCGCATGAACGAAAAAGATAAACTTTTATTCATGTTCCAAAAATCAATGTCATTAAAATAATGGAGCGGTCAGGAAATTTCTATAAGGCAATACGGTTGGGATATATACTTATCTCCATTCTTATCGGATGTATGGCATATAATAGCCTCTATGAATGGCAGGAGATAGAAGCATTAGAACTTGGCAATAAAAAAATAGACGAGCTCCGAAAAGAAATAAACAATATCAATATTCAAATGATAAAATTTTCTCTATTGGGTGAAACAATACTGGAATGGAACGATAAAGATATCGAGCATTACCATGCACGGCGTATGGCAATGGACAGTATGCTCTGCCGTTTCAAGGCCACCTATCCAGCAGAGCGCATCGATAGTGTGCGCAGTCTTTTAGAGGATAAGGAACGACAGATGTTCCAGATAGTCCGGTTAATGGATGAACAACAATCTATTAACAAGAAGATAGCCAATCAAATTCCGGTTATTGTACAGAAAAGTGTGCAGGAACAGTCCAAAAAGCCAAAACGAAAAGGTTTCTTAGGCATATTCGGCAAAAAAAAGGAAGTAACTCCAGCAGTATCAACCACTATCCTTCATTCGGTCAATAGAAACGTAATCAGCGAACAGAAAGTGCAGGATCGCCAATTGTCGGAACAAGCCGACAGCCTTGCAGCTCGTAATGCAGAACTTAACAGACAACTGCAAGAATTGATTTGCCAAATAGAAGAAAAGGTACAAACCGAACTGCAAAGCCGGGAAAACGAAATAGTTGCCATGCGTGAAAAGTCATTTATGCAAGTAGGCGGTTTAATGGGATTCGTTCTTCTATTGTTGTTAATTTCCTACATCATCATACATCGTGATGCAAAAAGCATTAAACAATACAAGCACAAGACAACTGATTTGATAAGGCAACTGGAACAATCCGTACAACGGAACGAGGCACTGATAACGTCAAGGAAGAAGGCGGTACATACTATCACCCATGAACTGCGCACACCGCTGACAGCAATAACAGGCTATGCCGGACTGATACGGAAAGAACAGTGTGAGGATAAGTCCGGGCAGTATATCCAAAACATACTGCAATCCTCCGACCGTATGCGGGATATGCTTAACACTTTGCTTGACTTCTTCCGCCTGGACAACGGCAAGGAACAGCCCCGTCTGTCACCCTGCCGGATTTCAGCAATCACGCACACACTTGAAACGGAGTTCATGCCTGTTGCCGTGAACAAAGGGCTGTCCTTGTCCGTGAAGACTGGACACGATGCCATTGTATTGACCGACAAAGAGCGAATAATACAAATCGGGAATAACCTGCTGTCAAACGCTGTCAAGTTCACAGAAGAAGGCGGTGTTTCTTTGATTACTGAATATGATAATGGAGTTCTGACACTGGTCGTTGAAGATACAGGTACAGGCATGACAGAAGAGGAACAGAAACAAGCGTTCGGTGCGTTTGAACGTCTATCAAATGCCGCCGCAAAGGAGGGTTTCGGGCTTGGGCTTGCCATAATGCGTAATATTGTGTCGATGCTTGGCGGAACAATCCGTTTAGACAGCAAGAAAGGGAAAGGCAGTCGTTTCACAGTTGAAATTTCTATGCAGGAAGCTGAAGAACAGCTTGGATATACAAGCAATACACCTGTTTATCATAACAATAAATTCCATGATGTTGTCGCCATTGACAATGATGAGGTATTACTTCTGATGCTGAAAGAGATGTATTCCCAAGAAGGAATACACTGCGACACTTGCACCGATGCTGCGGCACTGATGGAAATGATACGCCAGAAAGAATACAGCCTGTTGCTGACAGACTTGAATATGCCCGATATAAACGGTTTCGAATTGCTGGAACTGTTGCGTTCGTCCAACGTGGGCAATTCACCAACAATCCCGGTGGTTGTGGCAACCGCTTCGGGCAGTTGTAACAAAGGGGAACTATTGGCAAAAGGCTTTGCCGGATGCCTGTTCAAACCGTTCTCCATATCGGAACTGATGGAGGTTTCCGACAGGTGTGCCATAAAAGCGACACCGGACGGGAAACCGGACTTTTCCGCCTTATTGTCCTATGGCAATGAAGCCGTCATGCTGGAAAAGTTGATAACTGAAACAGAAAAGGAAATGCAGGCGGTACGGGATGCAGCAAAAGAAAAAGACCTGCAAAAGCTGGATTCCCTGATCCACCACCTGCGCAGTTCGTGGGAGGTGCTCCGTGCCGACCAACCGCTGAATGTACTTTACGGATTGCTTCGTGGCGATGCTCTCCCGGATGGTGAAGCGTTAAGCCATGCCGTGACTGCCGTGCTGGATAAGGGAGTGGAAATAATACGGTTGGCAGAAGAGGAAAGGAGAAAATACGAAGATGAATAAGACAAAAATAATTGTGGTGGAAGACAACATCGTGTATTGCGAATATGTCTGCAATATGCTGTCACGGGAGGGCTACCGCAATATGAAGGCTTACCACCTCTCAACCGCGAAGAAACATCTGCAACAGGCAACAGATAATGATATCGTGGTTGCCGACCTGCGTCTGCCTGACGGCAGTGGCATAGACCTTTTGTGCTGGATGCGAAAGGAGGGAAAGATGCAGCCCTTCATCATTATGACCGACTACGCCGAAGTTAATACCGCCGTGGAAAGCATGAAACTCGGCTCGATAGACTATATTCCCAAACAGCTTGTGGAGGATAAACTTGTCCCCCTGATCCGTTCCATACTGAAAGAACGTCAGGCAGGACAACGCCGTATGCCTATATTCGCCCGTGAAGGTTCCGCCTTTCAGAAAATCATGCACCGCATAAGGCTGGTAGCCGCCACCGATATGAGCGTGATGATATTTGGTGAGAACGGCACGGGCAAGGAGCATATTGCCCACCTGTTGCATGACAAGAGCAAACGTGCAGGCAAGCCATTTGTGGCGGTGGACTGCGGTTCACTCTCCAAAGAGCTTGCACCGTCGGCTTTCTTCGGACACGTCAAAGGTGCATTTATAGGTGCGGACAATGCCAAGAAAGGATATTTCCATGAGGCGGAAGGCGGCACGTTGTTTCTGGACGAGGTAGGAAACCTCGCGTTGGAAACCCAACAGATGTTGCTCCGTGCCATACAGGAGAGGCGGTATCGCCCGGTCGGAGACAAGGCAGACCGGAATTTCAATGTCCGCATCATCGCTGCTACCAATGAAGATTTGGAGGTATCGGTGAATGAAAAGCGTTTTCGGCAGGATCTTCTGTACCGCCTGCACGACTTCGGGATAACCGTTCCTCCGTTGCGTGACTGTCAAGAAGACATTATGCCGCTGGCAGAGTTCTTCCGTGATATGGCAAACAGAGAGCTGGAGTGTAGCGTGAGCGGGTTCAGTTCCGAAGCACGTAAAGCGTTGCTGACACACGCATGGCCGGGCAACGTGCGGGAACTTCGGCAGAAAGTTATGGGTGCTGTATTGCAGGCGCAGGAAGGTGTTGTCATGAAAGAGCATCTGGAACTTGCCGTGACGAAACCGACCTCTACTGTCAGCTTCGCCTTGCGCAATGACGCGGAGGATAAGGAGCGGATATTGCGTGCGTTGAAACAGGCAAACGGCAACCGGAGTGTCGCCGCAGAACTGCTCGGCATAGGCAGGACAACACTATACAGCAAACTTGAAGAGTATGGACTTAAATATAAATTCAAGCAATCATAGCCCGTAATTCACTGAATTTGGCTATCTTTGCATAACATTTGAGAAAAACGGCGATTGGCAGGAGCTTTTCGCCGCCAACATATAGGATAAGACCGCAAGGCGTTTCAAGCGAAAATCTGGTAAATTGGAACTACGGAGACGATTGCGTGATGCTTATGCTATGCTTACGCATAGCGTGCATTCACGTACTCTCCGTAAAGGCTTTACCAGAGCCATCGCTTGAAGGTAGTGTGAATTGCACGCTACTTTTTTACCCTTGCCTAACGAAAGGAAACGATTATGGGTAAAGTTCAGATTCTCGCCGTACTGACGATGGACGGATGTCTTTCTTCAGAGTTATATGATAAAGCACATCAGGATTTGTGCCTTGACCGTTGCGGTCTTGATGAAATCAGGAAGAAAGCCTTTTACCGTGTGACACCGGACTATTCCATTTCAATGCTGCACGAATGGAGAAAAGACTGCACAAACATCCGTTACCTCGCGGAAGCCACACCGGACACGGCAGACTATATAAACGGACTGCTGCGGATGCACGCTGTGGATGAAATCATACTATACACCGTTCCTTTCATATCCGGAAGCGGACGACATTTTTTTAAGTCGGCTCTGCCAGAGCAACACTGGACGCTTTCCTCTTTGAAAAGCTATCCCAACGGTGTATGTCGCATTATCTATATCCTTGATAAAAAAGCAAGATAGCCAAAATGTGCGGCAAGCATACATTTCTATTTTCAGGAATAGAATAAATGTTCCGATTACAAACAATTTAAGTCGGAGATAATTTGTCCTTGTGAAAAAATACTGAATTTTATACCTCTGAAATCCAGCACTTTGTAAAATTGAGTGTTGGATTTTTTATTTTCTGCCGCGTTTTTTGCCAATTATATTCATGTGCGCACGCAGAAAACAAAGTGTAATTTTCAAAATTGACAGAACCATGAATTATTTCTTGCTGGCGGAAACCGACTTTTTCCGCCTGATAAACGAAGCCGGCGACTGCAATATGGAAACGGCATACACGGCTTTCGCCACCCAAGTGATCGAACTGTGCAACGGCGGCATGGACATGAACCTTACCGTCATCGCGCTTGCCTACATCGAAATCGAGTTGCAGCACCATCCCGTACGTAATCTGTCAGAAGAAAAAAGAGAGATTGCCGCCTACGTCAGCAAGGCTCTGTCTTTCGTAAGAAAGATGCAGAAATTCCTTGCCACGCCCCAAGTGCCACCACTAATATCCGCCAACAACGCAACAGAAACCACCGCCAGCCTTCTTCAATGGACGGGCAATGCCATCGACCTCGTGGAACTTATCTACGGCATAGACGTGATGGGCTGCATCAACAACGGCAATATGCCGCTCAAACAGCTCGCCCCACTTCTCTATAAGATATTCGGGGTTGATTCTAAAGACTGCTACCGCTTCTACACTGATATCAAACGCCGGAAGAACGAAAGCCGCACCTATTTCATTGACAGGATGCAGGAAAAACTGAACGAGAGAATGTTGCGTGATGAGGAGTTGGAGCGGATGAGAAAATAAAAAAATATCCATTACATATGAGAAGACAGGAATACTCGTATCCTGTCTTTTTATTTTCATTTAATTATATATTAATTAGCACAATATATGTGAGTTTTTCATTCCTATAAGGACAAATTTCAGAAACGTATGTCTGGTAAATTATTGAGTCATCATAGTATGAACATATATCATTACTAAAAACAATGAAACAACTTCCATAAGATTGTGGTTGTAAAAATCGCCATTTAATAGCCCGTTTTTTTTGTAAAATTCGCCAATTAAAAAAATATGATTATCTTTGCATTATATTTTATAAGGTATGGAAACAGTAAATAGAATACTTCAAGAGAAGATTACAGCACGAATCGCGCCCAATAAAGCAGTACTGATTTTTGGTGCTCGCCGTGTTGGTAAAACGGTAATGATGCGTAAAATTGTGGACAACTATTCAGGTAGGACGATGATGCTCAACGGCGAAGACTACGACACATTAGCACTATTGGAGAATCGCTCAATAGCCAATTATCGGCATTTATTGGATGGTATTGATTTGCTGGCTATTGATGAGGCACAGAACATACCACAAATCGGTAGTATTCTGAAGTTGATAGTTGATGAAATACCGGGAATAAGTGTCTTGGCAAGTGGTTCTTCGTCATTCGATTTGCTGAATAAGACTGGTGAACCGTTGGTCGGCCGCAGTACGCAATTTCTCCTTACACCATTCTCGCAACGGGAAATCGCACAGACGGAAACGGCACTTGAAACCCGCCAGAACCTCGAAGCGCGCTTGATTTACGGTTCCTATCCCGAAGTAGTAATGATGGAGAACTATGAACGTAAAACAGACTACCTACGTGATATTGTCGGTGCATACCTGCTTAAAGATATCTTAGCAATTGACGGCTTAAAAAATTCGAGCAAGATGCGCGATCTACTGCGATTGATAGCTTTTCAGTTGGGCAGCGAAGTTTCTTACGAAGAGTTAGGTAAACAACTCGGCATGAGCAAGACGACCGTTGAAAAATACCTCGACCTATTGGAAAAGGTCTTCGTTATCTATCGTCTGGGGGCTTATTCGCGTAACCTACGCAAGGAGGTTACAAAAGCTGGCAAGTGGTACTTCTACGACAACGGCATTCGCAATGCCATTATCGGGGCTTTCTCACCGCTGGCCATTCGGCAGGATGTCGGTGCGCTGTGGGAGAACTACATCATCGGAGAGCGGCGCAAAGCGAACTTCAATGAGGGACTGCACAGGGAGTTCTATTTCTGGCGCACCTACGACAAACAGGAAATCGACCTGATTGAGGAGAGTGCCGACAGTCTTACCGCCTTGGAGTTCAAGTGGGGAAATAAAATGCCGGCCGCACCGAAAGCCTTCCAAGAAGCCTATCCCTATGCCGAGTTTCATGTGGTAAATCGGGAGAATTATTTGGAGTTCGTATAATCAATAAATTACGTATATGGAAACAAAACTACAATCCAAACAGCAATATCCGCGGTTTATCCAAAATAAACCGTGTGGTATTGACAAATTCGATGGAGGTTCGCAAGAAAGGTTGGCAAAAACTATTGCTCGCCATTTTTGTCAGAATGATTCATTGGATGAGGAATGTACTTTACCTCGAATTATCGGCATCGAAGGTATTTGGGGATCTGGAAAATCCAACGTGGTTAAAATGTTGGAACGTGAATTATCAGACGACTATTACTTTTTTGAGTATGACGCATGGGGACATCAAGAGGACTTGCAACGCCGCTCTATATTGGAATTGCTTACAAGCAAACTTATTGATGATGGTATCCTATCTGGAAATGCAACAATAAAAGTCAAAGGTGGAGGTACGAAAACCGTATCATGGTCTGAAAAGCTGAAATATTTATTAGCCCGTAAAACGGAGACCGTAACCGAAAAATATCCCCTTATCAGTAATGGTATGGTTGCGGCATTTTTGGTTGCAGTTTTAACTCCGATATTTACATTTATTGCGTATGCAGTAAAACCTACACCCACAACATGGTGGTTTTCTTTATTGTCTATTATCATAGCTGCACTGCCAGTTCTTATTGCATTGTGCGTTTGGAAATGGGCATATAGCAAAGATCATAAATATGGATGGAGTTATATGTTAGCTATTTATCAAGATAAAGTCGAAAAGGACGTTTGCTATGAGACTTTGAGCGAAGACGAACCAACGGTTTACGAGTTCAAAACATGGATGCAAGACATTTCTGATTTTATCAAGGAAAAAGGACAACGTAAATTAGTCCTTGTTTTTGACAACATGGATCGTCTCCCCGCTGAAAAAGTAAAAGAATTATGGTCTTCTATCCATACGTTCTTCGCCGATAGCGGTTTTGAAAATGTTTGGGCTGTTATTCCTTTCGATGAAACACATTTAGCTTGTGCATTCGGAGATGAGACCGACGAACAAACGAAACAACTGACCAAGTATTTTATCAATAAAACTTTCCCTATTGTTTATCGTGTTGCTCCTCCTGTTATTACCGACTATCGAAGTATATTCAACAAACTGTTTGTTGAAGCATTTGGAGAAACAGAAAATGAAGCGAAAGAAACTATAAATCGGATATTCAGATTGGTAAATCCTAATGCCAATGTTAGGGAAATTATATCATATATCAATGAGATGGTCGCTCTTAAACAAGAGTGGTGTAACGAAATTTTGATGATAAACATAGCATTGTTCTGTTTGAAGAAGACGGATATTCTGGCAAATCCAGTAGAACAAATATTGTCCGGCGACTATCTGAATGGCATTCAAACAATAATTAACAATGATCTGCAAACACAACGCGAAATTGCAGCTTTGGTATATGGTGTCGATGTTGAAGATGCTCGACAAATTCCATTGAAAAAATATATTGAAGGCTGCATCAACGGAGAAGAAGACCACGACATAAATCAATATGCAGAGACTAATAAACAATTTGACACTGTATTAGAAGAAGTTATACAATGTATGGACAATGCGCTTATCGATAAGATTATACATTGTTTGCATAAATTAACTCGAAAGAGCGATGTTATTCTGCGTGTATGGCAAAGAATAGCACAATTGAAATTAAAAGAATCCATAGAGAAGCAGGTGTTCCCTGTCGAATACCAAGAACTGCTGTTGCATTTAGACACGGAAAGCCAAAACCATGTGATTGCTCAATTATATAAGAAGATAGTTCGGTTCAATGACTTCAATGGCGGCGACTATTTCAAAACGTTAGATGCAATAGACAGGTTTATTGCGCAAAATAAGTTGGCGTGCGATTTTACGTCATTGATTGAAGCAAAAACAGTCAAGCCAAATACATTTATCGATTATATTCAAGCTGCAAATGCAACAGATGCTGCCTATCGGGATAACGCGACAACTAAAGCATATAAATATTATCAAGTAGCAACAAATTCGGAGGCGCTCGATAATTATTTGGCAAACTTACTACCCGATAATTTCGACCATGCAGATATTGTAAAAACGTTAAAAGATAATTCTACCTATACGTTTCCAACGCTTTTGCAAGCGATCACGAATTGCATTGATGAACAGAATGTAAATAAAGATAATATAGGGGCTATATTTACAACCTATCGTTTATTGGCATCTGACGAAGAAAGACCTTTACCTGTAACGTTAGATTCAACCTACATAAATCAGTTGCATTCTGAATTAGAAACTGATGGCCGAAACATTAAAGAGTCTGGATATTACGATTTAGTCGCCATGCAATTGGCACATGGTCATTCCGTTTCCTTAATAGAGGGTGGAGATATAAAATATGTTGCAGAACTCATGGACTATTATGTGGATCATGGAGACTTATTAGTAAATAGTGTGGGATGGAATATACCGCTATTAAATGAAACACTACAATACATGGTAAATCATAAACTTGGCTATAAATTATTGCTCTCAGACATATTGCCCCAATTTGAAGATATTAAGAACAGAATAGGTGTAACGGATGAGGTATTTATCGAGCATTTAGCAGAGTGGAATACCGATTTGGATAAGTATATCACTAAGAACAATATTAAAGATGTAATTCCTGACGCATCTTTTTACGATTTGACCACTAAAATAAGCAATGTCCTGACCGATCATATCAATAAAATAGCGTTCGAAGCGTTGTCTGAAATAAGTGTTGATACATTATACGCCCAAAGAACAGCACATACATCATATTATTGGTTTGTCGCAATAAAACATTTACTGGCTAAAATCAAATCCTTGCCAGATAACTTGACTGAATTTGGCAAAAAGATTCTGATGGATATTGCTTCTGGAACTCAAAGTTTGAATCCTTTCCCTAATTGTTTCAAGAATATAGTTGAAAGATTGGATAAACGAAAAATTAAATCGACAGTTACCGATATAAGAAATGATTTCTGCATCGGTAAAAAGACTATCAATGCAATAAAGTTTCAATTTTTCGAAACATGGCTTAGATCGCATGGTAATTTGAAAAGTCAAGCTGGAGACGTTATTGATAAAATAGTGAAACCTGTAATTTCCGATGGGGCATGCCGTTCATTGATTCTGCAAAACAAAGATTTTTATATGGATTTAATAAATACAGCAGGGGATGATGCTTATGAATTGAAAAAGAGTCTCCGAAACCTCATACAAAAAGATTCAGATCCGCAATTGGTTAAATTTGTCAATTCGATAGATTCAGTACCTGAGGTTGAAACCGCGTAAGTATTTGTCTAACAAGTCCGAATTTTACGATTTTACCCGTCAGAACTGAAGTGCCCCCCAAAAAAATTGTATCCAACTTTTGGGGGTCACTTCAAACTTCGATAGGGATAATTTTCAATTTTGGGGACTTGTTAGACAGTCTCATTATCTGGTAGCAGTTTACACAGCACCGGATCGTTTTTGATACGCTCCAGTTCCTCCTGCACAATCTGCTTCACCTCTTCCTTGATGCGCCGGTAGTTCGCCTGCACCGTTTCCTTCATGCGGTCGTTGCCGTCCTCGTCCGTGAAGTTTGTAATGACGGGAATTTTCTTGTAGGCACTTTCTTCCCGTTTCACCTTTTCGGCATCCACCACAATCTCGCAATGAAAAATCTTCTGCTCGATACACTCGTTGAAGTTGTCGGATACAGAACCGACAAACATTCCCTGCGTAAGCCCGGAAATCTTACTCGGTGGAATGAGCGCGTCCATCTGCGTGTTGATGGAGGTGGAAACATCCTGCCGGTTGATGGAGATGGACTGCCGTTTCTGCAACACCTTACCGAACCGCTCGGAGAGCGTCTTGGCTGTTTCCCCCACCACCTGACCGGAGAAAATATTGCCGACAGTGTTCATCACCACTTTCGCCTCTTTGTCCCCGTAGTCACGCACTAACTGGCTGAAATCCTGAAAGCCCAGACACACGGCAACCTTGTTGCTTCGGGCGGTAGCTATAAGATTGTCCAACCCTTTGAAGTATATTGTGGGCAACTCGTCGATGATGACCGATGACTTCAGCATCCCCTTCTTGTTGATGAGCTTCACGATACGGGAATTATACAGACCGAGTGCCGCACCGTAGATATTCTGACGGTCGGGATTGTTACCCACGCAGAGGATTTTCGGCTCTTCGGGATTGTTGATGTCCAGCGTAAACTCGCTGTCTGACATCACCCAGTAGAGCTGCGGTGAAATCATCCTCGAAAGCGGGATTTTTGCCGACGCTATCTGACCCATGAGCTGCTCCGCAGCCCCTCCAAGCCACGCATCCATGAACGGCGAAAGGTAGTTCTCCAGCTCCGGATAAGAGGTCAGTATCGGAAATATATCCTCGTAACGGCGGTTCAGAAACTCGATAGCATGGGGAAACGTGCAAAACTTCCCGTTCTGATAGATTTTGAGATACCAGATAATACTGGCAAACAGAATGATAGGTGACTCCACGAAGAAGTCGCCCTGCTTTTGCACCCACGTTTTATTGAGGTTGAGCATTATTGTGTAGGCACTCTCATAGGCATCCGTAATATCTTCCATAAAATCCGGGTGAATGGGATTGCACCGATGAGAGCGTCGCGGGTCGTCGAAGTTGATCACATAGAACTTCGGCTTTACCTTGTAGCCGTCCGGGTGGTTCAGCAAATGGTTGTAGGCAATAGTAGATAGGTCGGGATACTTGAAATCGTAGATGTATTGACTAAAGCCCTTTTCAATCTGTTGCTTGATAAAATTGTTTACCACGGCATAGGACTTGCCGCTGCCCGGCGTACCCAACACGATGGACGCACGGAAGGGATTAACTACATTGATCCAACCGTTGTTCCAGCGTTTCCTGTAATAGAAACGTGTCGGCAGATTGACCGAATACTCGCTTTCGATAAGCCTCGTTTCCTGCATGAAACTCTCGTTCTCGTTGTTGAAAACATCCTCCATCAAATTGTGTTTCAACAGGCGGCTCATCCACAGACCACCCATCAACAGGCAGACATAGCCCGTTCCAATGGTAAGGACATACAGTCCCGTCACCGCTTCAAGCGGCAGCGGCAGGGGCAGCAACCACCAGTTCAGGAAAAACAGCACGAACCCGACGGCAAATGCTGTCCAGATTCTCCCCCAAGTGATTTTCTCACCCTTGACACCCTTCGTACCCAGACAGGACAAGGCAAGCAAAAGGACGGAAAACAGCTTCGTGTAGAGAATGGAATGGAACAGCCCCGCCGTGCGGTCGAAGTTCAGAAGGATTTTGTCCACCACGCCGATGTTCACGCCCCACAGCCGGATGGCTTCGTAGCAGAACCAGTACACGTTCATGACCACTAAAATGATACTCACGGCACGCAGAAAATCCATGATTTTCGCCAATGCCCTCAAATCGTCTTCTTGTTGTGACATACATTGATTTTTTAATTGTTGATACTCTGATTACATACCCAAGCCCTTGCGTTTTTTCTTCTTTTTGCGCTTCATCGCCCGGATGAAAGCCTCTTCCTCGGCATCTACCGCCGGACCTTCGGGAGTGAGCAAGCCCATACCGCCCGATATATCTTCACTGTCGTAGGCGGTCTGCCCGTGTGCCTTGTCCGCAGCATCCACAGGGATGGATAGCGGTATCGGCGGTTGTCCGGCGTATGGCAGGGTGAAGTGTTCCTGCAAGGCATTCGCCGAAAGCTCCTTACCCATGCGCGAACCGTTCAGCACGCATCCCGTGCGGTGGTCGATGAAGGTAGCCCCATAGATGCGCCCTTCCTCTGTGTAGCGCAGTACGGTGTCGATGCCCTTCTCTTTGAGTTGGGATACAAATTTGTCCTTGTCATAAGTGCCTTGCAGCACGGAAAGGACGGTGCGTTTCGTCATGTCTGCCAGTTTCCTATCCTTGATTTCCGATTTGGAACGGACAAACTTCTTCTGTACGGCTTCATAGCCTGCGGACTTCCCGAAAAGCGAGGATTTGAACGGGTTGCCCACCTTGTTACCCTTGTCGTCCGTGACGGAATAGACCAGCCCGTGATACTCCCGTCCGCGCACGTTGCCCCTCGCTTCCTCCACCGTCATATTATATAAGGAAAGGAGCGCACGGTATTCGCCCATCGTCTGGAAACGGTACTGCCCATTCAGAGCCTTCACGGTGTTGCCTACCTGCTTCTTCACATCACCTGCCGATGCGGCCACCTTGCGCAACGGATTATCCAATCTCTGATTTTTACGTTCTGCCGGATGCAATCCGTACTTCTGTTCCAGTTCCCTGCGGATACGGTCGCTGCGGCGGTAGAGAAAATCCCGGTTGAGCCTTTTCCCGTTCTCGTCCACGTTGACCGTCACGATGTGCAGGTGGTGGCGGTCGATGTCCTCGTGCTTGAATACAAGATAAGGCTGGTTTCCGAAACCGAGTTTTTCCAGATACTCGCGGGCGATATTCTGCAACTCAATATCGGTCAGCACATCCTCCGGGTGCGGGTTGAGAGAGATATGCACCACCGGCTTCTCGATCTTCATCTGCGGTGGCAGGAAGGTGAGAAAACCCTCCATCGCCTTGCCTATGTCCACCGTTCCCGAACCGTCATTGTAGATGCGGTTGGTGGTGAGAAGCCGCCCCTGCGCCTCGTTAATCTTCTCCCCGTTGTAGGCAATCGCGCCGTACAACGAACTTCCTACACTGATTTTTGCGACCATTTTGCCTCCATTTCCCTTGAAAGTTCCACAATCCGGCGGCTCAGTTTCACGAGTTCGACGGTGTGTTGCTCTAATTTGTAGAGCAACGCCATCGCCTTTTTCTCTGAAAAATGCAGCCTCAGTTCCTTCACGACTTGGTTGTAATTCGTACCCACGGCACGGAATTGTGCATGAAAATCCGACAGTTTGGTGTAATAGTCCACCAACGTCTTGTCCACCTTCAGCACCTTGAACGGTTGCCCGAAGAAGTGCGCTTTGAGGAAAACAGACCGTGCATAGACACCCGATTTTCCGAACATGGCGAGGAAACGGTTGTGTTCCTCCTCGTTGAAACGGACGGTGTACCGGTACACCGCCGGATCAAGTTTGGGATTTCTCCCTGATTTGCTTTTCCTTTTCTCTTTCATATTACTTTGGATTTAGCGGATTGACGGCATAAGCCGCCGCTTCGGATTACAGCACCGCAGTTCTGAAAGGCTTCCCGACTTCGGAGGGAAAGCCCGCCCCCTGCAAGGGCAAGTGCTTTTCGTGGCTGCTCAAAATATTTTGAGCGGCTGAAAAGACATCTTGCTATGTTCAGGTGAACATAAAAATCCGTCGGGGACGGATTGGGGATGATTCCTTTCAAACTCCGGGCTGCGCTACCTGCGGCGTACCCTGCCGTTCGGGTGCAAAGTTACGCCCTTAAGGCGATGTCCGACAGAGGCTTGACCCGGACAATCAGTGCCAACCGGCGCAACGTGCTGCCACTTGCCGGAGAAGTGATACAAGTTCCAAAATATCCTTGTTTATTTGCAGTGTGATTCGGATGTGGGACTGAAAATACACTCCTTCCGCCGGATGTTCGGACAGCAATCCGGGCATCAATCCAAACGGTTGAAAACAGGTGTATGTATTCAGATAGTTTTCCAAGCACACGTCCGTGCGGACGGATAAAAGCATGGACGGTTGGACAAACCGATGAATACCCGCAGGCACAGCCGGATTAAGGAGTGAATAAATAAATGAATGGGAGTGCGTGCGTACGTACTAATGACAATACGCTACCGCCACCGGACAGATGTATAACCAAATAAATTATCAAAAAAATGAAAGAAGCAACTTATGTGGCAATCTCCACGCAGAAAGGTGGAGCGGGTAAGACAACCCTGACAGTGCTTGTAGCAAGCTATCTGCACTATGTGAAAGGCTACAACGTAGCCGTGGTGGACTGCGATTTCCCGCAGTACAGTATCCATGACATGCGCAAGCGTGACATGAAAGCCGTCATGGAGGACGGGCATTACAAGGTGCTGGCGTATGAGCAGCTCAAACGACTGAAGAAGAACCCGTACACCATCAGATGCAGCCGTGCGGAAGATGCGGTAAAGACCGCCGAAAATCTGGTGGCAGCGCAGCCCGACCTCGATTTCGTGTTCTTCGACCTGCCGGGAACAATCAACAATGCCGATGTGGTGCAGACCATTTCCCAAATGGACTATATCTTCACGCCCATCATCGCCGACCGTGTGGTGATGGAGAGTTCCATCAAGTTCGCCACTGTCATCAACGAACAGATGATAAGCACGGGCAAGTCCGGCATCAAAGGGATTTACCTCGTGTGGAACATGGTGGACGGACGCGAAAAGACTGAACTTTACAAGGCATACGACAAGGTCTGTGCCGAGTTCGCCCTGCCCATTCTGGAAACACATCTACCGGACAGTAAGCGCTTCCGCAAGGAGACGGCGGCAGAACGCAAGGCGGTATTCCGCTCCACGGCGTTTCCGGCGGACAAAATACTGGTACGCGGCAGCAACCTCGACAAACTCGTCGATGAGATTCTCGGCATCATCAAA
This sequence comes from Dysgonomonas massiliensis, assembly GCF_900240225.1. Lineage (GTDB taxonomy): Bacteria > Bacteroidota > Bacteroidia > Bacteroidales > Dysgonomonadaceae > Dysgonomonas > Dysgonomonas massiliensis. Next base: position 141,742 of record NZ_OEPV01000010.1, read on the forward strand.
AACTGAACGGCATGGCAAAGAAAACAAGAATCGAGGACATCGACAGCGAAGCCGTAATCAACTCATTTCGACTGGACGATACAAGCATTCCGCCGGAAGCGAGAAGCACGGACGGGAACGCTCCTGTCCCACCTCCGAAAGAAGCGATACAAGAAGCCGTTTCTCCACCCGCCTCGCACTCCAAAGAGGAGCCGGAACGCAGGCGCAGGAACAGCAAGCCGGAAAAATTGGATTATGACACAGTATTCATATGCGGTTCCAATATCACGGCAAGGCTCGGCAAGCAGGTCTATATCCGCAAGGAGTACCACGACCGCATACAGAAGATGCTTCATGTAATCGGAGGCAACGAAGTGACTATCGCGGCATTTCTTGACAACGTGCTGACACACCATTTCACGCTGTTCCAAGACGAGATAGCCGAATCGTTCAAACGGCACATGGAATCCTATAATTTATAAACACTCAAAAACAACAAAGAAGTATGAAAAGAACAAATAAGAACCGTCAGGCTGAGTATCTGCAAACAGGAAAGAGTGAAAGAACCGCTGTCCGTGCAGCAAAGTGTGTAACCGACTACGGGCATGAAAATACCGACGTTGACTTCCGCAAGGATAAAGGCAGAGACAAACCGCTCTCGACTTTCCTGCAAGCATCGGAAATCAAAACGCGGCAATGTATATACATCAGCCGAGAAATTCATGAGAAAGTCGCTATCGTTACCAGTCGGATGGGAAACGGTTTGAGCATCGGCAAGTTTGTGGATAACATCCTCCGCGACCATTTCCGACAATACGGGCAGCAGTACATGGAACAGATTGAAAACGCCCAAAAAGTAAGATTATGACAAAGGCGTTTTTAATCGTATCGGTTGCTTGCAACGTGTGGTTTCTGTTTCTGCTGTTCTATGACCGCATCATGGACATGAAGCTCATCCGTTTCTTCAGACATATTGCCGGGCTGTGGCGGTCATTGGACAGTACGGTGGCAGAGCAAGGAAAGGATAAGGAAATACCTCACGCAGACACCTCGGACATCATTGGCAAGAGCCGTTTCAAGATGGCATCGACCCGGACAACCGCTGCCATACCGACGCAAGAAGCCGCCACTTCGGAAAAAGGCATTGAGCTGTCGGAGGAAGAGGCTACTTTTGACGACGGAAACACGGAAACCGTCTCACGCCCGACACAAGTACCGGAGGACAAACTCGATGAAACCTTCACGAGCATCCCGCCCTCGGAACTGGAGTACGGAGAAGATGAACCGGAGGATGAAGAACCAGACAAAAAGCAGGCTTCGGGAAGTAGCTTCGAGGATATTGACATGGCAGTACACACCATACGGAAGGAATCACCATCCGATGAGGAAATGCGACACGCCGGAAAGGTCATGACGGAACTGGACGGGACAGAGCTTTTCACAAGAATAACGGAACGCCTGACCGATGAAGCAATGAGCGAGAGGATTGCAAAGGCGATGGCAGTTTTCGTGGACACGGTGAACATGACCGTGACACAACAAAAGGAAAAGGTGTTCGTGATTCCCGACAACATCGAGGAGTTCGACTTCCGAAACTATGTATAACAACTAAAAAAGAATGGAAATGAAAACGTAAAATGACGACACCCACGCGCACGGCGGTACAAGGTACAGCCAACCCGCAACGGACAGCCCCAAGTCCGTAGAAACAAACGGGCAACCACTAAAACCAAAGTAAAGTAATCAAGTATCAACCGCCCGAAAAAGGACTATCCACCCTTTGGACGGCACAAAAAAGAACAGTTTATGAACAAGAACATCAGACAAAAGTTAATCATCGCTGCGGCACTTATGATTGCCGCAACCGCCTCCGCTTTCGCACAGGGAAACGGTCTGGCTGGCATCAACGAAGCCACCTCTATGGTGAGTTCGTATTTCGACCCCGGCACGAAATTAATCTACGCCATCGGCGCGGTAGTCGGGCTTATCGGTGGCGTGAAAGTGTACGGAAAATTCTCGTCCGGAGACCCGGACACCTCGAAGACCGCCGCCTCGTGGTTCGGGGCTTGTATCTTCTTGATTGTCGCCGCCACTATCCTGCGCTCATTCTTCCTTTAATAAACAATGTATGGCTGAATACCCGATAAACAAGGGTATCGGCCGTCCGGTCGAGTTCAAGGGTTTGAAGGCTCAGTACCTCTTCATCTTCTGCGGAGGTCTGCTGGCTCTCTTCGTCCTGTTCGTCATCCTCTATATGGTCGGCATCGACCAGTGGATATGTATCGGCTTCGGCGCGGCATCGTCTTCCGTCCTCGTATGGCAGACCTTCGCGCTGAACGCCCGGTACGGCGAACACGGGCTGATGAAATTGGGAGCGGCAAGGAGCCATCCCCGATACCTTATCAACCGACGGCGGATCACCCGATTACTCAAACGGCAACGAAAGGAAGAAACGACATGAGAAATACATCCAAAATGACAACACTGGAAAACAAGTTCCCCCTGCTGGCGGTGGAGCATGGCTGCATCATCTCCAAAGACGCCGACATCACGGTGGCTTTTGAGGTGGAACTGCCGGAGCTTTACACCGTGACGGGCGCAGAGTACGAGGCGATACACGGCTGCTGGTGCAAGGCTATCAAGGTGCTGCCGTACTTCTGCGTCGTGCATAAGCAGGATTGGTTCATCAAGGAGAAATATATGCCGGAGTTACAGAAGGACGACATGAGTTTCTTGAGCCGTTCCTTTGAACGCCACTTCAACGAGCGTCCGTACCTGAAACACTCCTGCTATCTCTACTTGACCAAGACGACGAAAGAACGTAACCGTATGCAGAGCAACTTCAGTACGCTGTGCCGGGGACATATCATCCCGAAGGAGCTGGACAAGGAAACCGCCGGGAAGTTCATGGAGGCCGCCGAACAGTTCGAGCGCATCATGAACGACAGCGGCTTTGTGAGGCTGCGCCGCCTCTCCACCGACGAGATTGTCGGGACGGAGAAGTCCGCCGGGCTGATAGAGCGTTACTTCTCGCTCATGCCCGAAGGCGACACGACCTTGCAGGACATCGACCTCTCGGCAAAAGAAATGCGTATCGGTGACAACCGCCTGTGCCTGCACACCCTCTCCGACGCGGAGGATATGCCAGGAAAGGTGGCTACCGACATCCGCTACGAGAAACTCTCCACCGACCGCTCGGACTGTCGCCTCTCCTTCGCCTCCCCCGTGGGGCTGCTGCTTTCCTGCAACCACATCTATAACCAGTATGTGATTATCGACAACAGCGAGGAAAATTTGCAGAAGTTCGAGAAGTCCGCAAGGAATATGCAGTCGCTATCCCGATACAGCCGGAGCAACAGCATCAACCGCGAGTGGATAGACCAGTACCTGAACGAAGCCCATTCCTACGGGCTGACCTCGGTACGGGCGCACTTCAACGTCATGGCGTGGAGCGATGACGCGGAGGAACTGAAGCATATCAAGAACGATGTGGGCAGCCAGCTGGCAAGCATGGAGTGCGTGCCGCACCACAATACCATCGACTGCCCGACGCTCTACTGGGCGGCGATGCCCGGCAACGCGGCGGACTTCCCGGCGGAAGAGAGTTTCCATACATTCATCGAGCAGGCGGTGTGCCTCTTCACGGAGGAAACCAACTACCGCAGTTCGCTCTCGCCCTTCGGCATCAAGATGGTGGACAGGCTTACGGGAAAACCGTTGCACCTCGACATCAGCGACCTGCCGATGAAGCGGGGTATCACGACCAACCGCAACAAGTTCGTGTTGGGTCCTTCGGGCAGCGGCAAATCCTTTTTTATGAACCACCTCGTGAGGCAATACTACGAGCAGGGTACGCACGTGGTGCTGGTGGACACGGGAAACTCCTATCAGGGCTTGTGCGAGATGATCCGGTGCAAGACAAACGGGGCGGACGGCGTGTACTTCACCTACACGGAGGAGAAACCGATTTCGTTCAACCCGTTCTACACCGATGATTACGTGTTCGACGTGGAGAAAAAGGACAGCATCAAGACATTGCTGCTGACGCTCTGGAAGTCGGAGGACGACAAAGTGACGAAGACGGAGAGCGGCGAACTGGGCAGTGCGGTGAACGCCTATATCGAGCGTATCAGGGCTGACCGGAGCATCGTCCCCTCGTTCAACACCTTCTACGAGTATATGCGCGACGACTACCGCCGCGAACTGGCGGAACGTGAGATAAAGGTGGAGAAGTCCGACTTCAACATCGACAATATGCTCACCACCATGCGGCAGTATTACCGGGACGGACGCTACGACTTCCTGCTCAACTCCACGGAGAACATCGACCTGCTCGGCAAGCGGTTCATCGTCTTCGAGATTGACAGTATAAAGGAAAATCGCGAGCTTTTCCCTGTGGTGACCATCATCATCATGGAAGCCTTCATCAACAAGATGCGCCGATTGAAAGGCGTAAGGAAACAGTTGATAGTGGAAGAGGCTTGGAAGGCTCTATCTTCGGCGAACATGGCTGAGTACCTGCGCTATATGTACAAGACCGTGCGCAAGTATTACGGGGAGGCAATCGTGGTGACGCAGGAGGTGGACGACATCATTTCCTCGCCCGTCGTCAAGGAGAGCATCATCAACAACTCCGACTGCAAGATACTCCTTGACCAGCGGAAGTACATGAACAAGTTTGATGCCATACAGTCCCTGTTGGGTCTGACGGAGAAAGAGAAGTCGCAGATACTCTCCATCAACATGGCGAACAACCCGTCAAGGCTCTACAAGGAAGTGTGGATAGGACTGGGCGGCACGCAGTCGGCAGTCTATGCCACCGAAGTTAGTGCTGAAGAGTATCTGGCGTACACCACCGAAGAAACGGAAAAAGTAGAGGTTTACCGTCTGGCGGAACAGTTGGGCGGCGACATTGAAGCCGTCATCCGGCAGCTTGCCGAAAGGCGGAGAAAAAAGGAATAAATAGAAACAGATTCATCAACTAAAAAAGAAAATGCGTATGAGTATATCAAGAACGAAAATGCTGCAAGTCAGCAAGTGTTTAATCGGGCTGGCGGTCATGGTGCTGCAATCCTGCGACATAACGGACAACCGACGCGACCTGCTTTGCGGAAACTGGGAGAGTGTGGAGGGCAAGCCCGACGTGCTTATCTACAAGGAGGGCGAAGCCTATAAGGTGACGGTATTCAAGCGGAGCGGCATCCGCCGCAAGCTGAAGCCGGAAACCTATCTCTTGCAGGAGGAGAACGGCAATCTGTTCATGAACACCGGATTCCGCATCGACGTGTCCTACAACGAGGCGACGGACATCCTGACCTTCTCGCCGAACGGGGACTACGTGCGTGTGAACCCGAAACCGGACCATCCGATAGGCGAGCAATAAATAATGAAATCCACTAAAATCCAAAGTAACATGAGAACAAGAATAACACTTATTATCTGCCTGTGCCTGTTTGCAGTCGGCAGGGCAAGCGCACAGTGGGCGGTGATAGACCCGTCCAACATCGCGCAGAGCATCGTGAACACCTCGAAGAACGTGGTACACACTTCCACGACCGCCCAGAATATGATAAAAAATTTTCAAGAGACCGTGAAGATTTACGAACAGGGCAAGAAGTATTACGACGCACTCAAATCCGTGAACAATCTGGTAAAGGACGCCCGGAAGGTGCAGCAGACCATTCTGATGGTGGGTGACATCACCGACACCTATGTGACCAGTTTCCAGAAGATGATGCGTGACGACAACTTCACGGTGGAGGAACTGGGAGCCATCGCCTTTGGCTACACCAAGTTATTGGAGGAATCCAACGATGTGCTGACGGAACTGAAGAATGTGGTGAATATCACCACGCTCTCCATGACGGACAAGGAGCGCATGGACGTGGTGGAACGCTGCTACTCCAAAATGAAGCGTTACCGCAACCTCGTGAGCTACTACACCAACAAGAACATTAGCGTGAGTTACCTGCGTGCGAAGAAGAAAAACGACCTTGACCGCATCATGGGGCTGTACGGGAACATGAACGAAAGATATTGGTAGCCTATGAATTTCGACAACCTTCACCAAATTCTGCGCTCGCTCTACGAACAGATGATGCCGCTATGCGGGGACATGGCGGGCGTGGCGAAAGGCATCGCCGGGCTGGGCGCACTCTTTTATGTGGCCTACCGGGTATGGCAGTCGCTGGCGAGAGCCGAACCGATAGACGTGTTCCCTATGCTCCGCCCGTTCGCTATCGGTCTGTGCATCATGTTCTTTCCGACGGTGGTACTGGGTACGATAAACAGCATCATGTCGCCCGTCGTGCAGGGTACGGCAAAGATGCTGGAGGCGGAAACGCTGGACATGAACCGATACCGTGAGCAGAAGGACAAACTGGAGTACGAAGCGATGATGCGCAATCCCGAAACCGCCTACCTCGTGTCAAATGAGGAGTTTGACAAACAACTGGAAGAACTGGGCTGGTCGCCCGGCGACATGGTGACGATGGCGGGGATGTACATCGAGCGCGGGATGTACAACATGAAGAAGGGCATCCGCGACTTCTTCCGCGAGATACTGGAACTGATGTTCCAAGCCGCCGCCCTCGTGATAGACACCATCCGCACGTTCTTCCTCGTGGTGCTGGCGATACTCGGTCCGATAGCCTTCGCCATATCGGTGTGGGACGGCTTCCAAAGCACGCTTACACAGTGGATATGCCGCTACATACAGGTCTATCTGTGGCTGCCCGTGTCGGATATGTTCAGCACCATACTGGCGAAGATACAAGTGCTGATGCTGCAAAGCGACATCGAACGGATGCAGGCTGACCCGAACTTCTCGCTGGATTCGAGCGACGGGGTGTACATCGTCTTCATGATAATCGGCATCATTGGTTACTTCACCATCCCCACGGTAGCAGGCTGGATTATCCAAGCCGGAGGCATGGGAAGCTACGGTCGCAACGTGAACCAGACGGCAGGACGAGCCGGAAGTATGGCGGGCAGCGTGGCGGGCGCAGCCGCAGGAAACGTGGTCGGACGTGTCGGGAAGCTGCTGAAATAATCAACTGACAATTAAAAACGAATAAACAACAATGGAATTTAAGTCACTTAAAAACATCGAATCATCGTTCAGGCAGATACGCCTGTTCGGTATCGTCTTCCTCTCGTTGTGTGCCGTAATAACGGTATGGAGCGTGTGGAGTTCCTACCGCTTCGCGGAGCGGCAACGGGAAAAGATTTACGTGCTGGACAACGGCAAGTCGCTGATGCTGGCTCTCTCGCAAGACTTGTCGCAGAACCGTCCGGCAGAAGCGAGGGAACACGTGCGCCGTTTCCACGAGCTGTTCTTCACGCTCTCACCCGAAAAGAGCGCGATAGAGCATAACGTGAAACGCGCCCTGCTATTAGCGGACAAAAGCGTGTACAACTACTATTCGGACTTTGCCGAGAAGGGGTACTACAACCGCATCATCGCCGGGAACATCAATCAGGTGTTGAAGGTGGACAGCGTGGTGTGCGATTTCAACGGCTATCCCTACCGTGCCGTGACCTACGCCACGCAGAAGATCATCCGGCAGAGCAACGTCACCGAGCGCAGCCTCGTGACTACGTGCCGCCTCTTGAACTCGTCCCGTTCGGACGACAATCCCAACGGTTTCACCATCGAGGGATTCACCATCATCGAGAACAAGGATTTACAAACCATCAAAAGGTAAACGGACATGAAGAAAATCAAAAAATCATTTTGGCGTGCGTACTGGAAGCTCCACGACAAAAAGAAAATGCTGGTGGCAAGGCTCAAAGGCTATCTGGACGGTTTGCCCCCGAAGACACGCAGGCGCATCGTGCTGGCGATGCTCGCCGCCTTTGCGGTGCTTGCCCTCTACACCTTCGGCAAAGCCGTCTATGAAATCGGCAGGAATGACGGCAGCCGGATGGTAACAGACCATGCCGGACAGGTGGAACTGTCCATAAAGCCGGACAACAATCATAATGTAATACCTTATTTATATGGAACAGACGAAGAATGAACCTAAAAACGAGAACAAGGCGGCTCCCGACAACGGGAAACCGAAGAAGGAGCGCAAGCCGCTGACCGAAGCCCAAAGGCTGAAACGTCAGAAAATGATAGTGCTGCCCGCTATAGTGCTGGTATTCATCGGTGCTATGTGGCTGATATTCGCCCCGTCTTCCGACAAGGAGCAGCAACCGGGAACGGGTGGTTACAACATCGAAATGCCCGACGCTGACAAGGCGAACCGCCAGATCATCGGCGACAAGGCGAAAGCCTACGAACAGGGAGCAATGGAGGAACGGCAGGAGAACCGCAGCCGCGCCATGCAGGAACTGGGCGATATGTTCGACCGCGAGGTGGCGGAAACGGACGGCGGCAGGGACTTCGACCTTGCTAATCCCGGAAATGCGGAAGATGCAACAGCAAAATCATCCGCTCCGAAAACCATCCAATCCTCCGCAGCTGCCTACCGCGACCTCAATACCACGCTCGGCAACTTCTATGAGCAGCCGAAGAACGACAACGCGGAAATGGACGAACTGTTAGAGCGTATCGCCTCGCTGGAATCGGAACTGGAAACCGAGAAAGGCAAGGCATCCGCTATGGATGACCAAGTGGCACTCATGGAGAAGTCCTATGAACTGGCGGCGAAGTACATGGGCGGGCAGAACGGCACACAGCCACCTGTCGGACAGGCGGCAGAGCCTTACCCCGTGCAGAAAGCCGGAAAGAACACGGCTGCACCTGTCAGGCAGGTAACGCATCAGGTGGTATCTTCGCTCTCACAGCCGATGAGCAACGCTGAGTTTGTCGCCTCCTTCTCGCAGGAGCGCAACCGCAGTTTCAATACGGCGGTGGGTGTCACGACTGTATCGGACAGGAACACCATATCGGCGTGTGTCTATGGGGCGCAGAGTGTGACTGACGGGCAGGCGGTAAGATTACGGCTGCTGGAGCCGATGGCAGTGGCGGACAAAATCATACCCCGCAATGCAGTGGTGGTAGGCACGGCAAAGATTCAGGGCGAACGACTCGATATTGAAATTACTTCGCTGGAGTACGCAGGTACGATTATCCCGGTAGAACTGGCGGTGTATGACACGGACGGACAGCCCGGCATCTTCATTCCAAACTCGATGGAGATGAACGCCGTCAGGGAGGTTGCCGCCAACATGGGCGGCTCGCTGGGCAGCAGCATTAATATCTCCACCAACGCAGGGGCGCAGCTCGCCTCCGACTTGGGCAAGGGGCTGATACAAGGCACGAGCCAGTATATCGCCAAGAAGATGCGTACCGTCAAGGTGCATCTGAAATCCGGATACAAGGTCATGCTATATCAGGACAGAGATTGAAAACAATAACAATCAACGACTAAAAAAACAACAACCAAATTTTTATTTACCACTAAAATCCAAAGTAGAATGAAAAAAGTAATCATCATGTTTGCCCTCGCTATGGGCATCATAACTGCCAACGCGCAGGAGAACGTAACCGTTGGAGAGAACAACGGAAGTGAACCGACGAACGAAGCGAGAGCAGAGACAAGCTCGCTTGACTATGCCTCGCAAGGAGGAGGAAGGCAAAGCCAACAACCGACCTTGACAAAGGAGGTCTATCCGCAGAAGGAGGCGGACGGCGATCTGTATCACGGGCTGACAAAGAAGCTGACCTTCGACCGCATGGTTCCCCCGCACGGATTGGAAGTGACCTACGACAAGACCGTCCACGTCATTTTCCCCTCGGAGGTGCGCTACGTCGATTTAGGCTCGCCCGACCTGATTGCGGGTAAAGCCGACGGAGCGGAGAACGTCATCCGCGTGAAAGCTACCGTGCGTAACTTCCCGAACGAAACCAATATGTCGGTAATCACGGAGGACGGGAGTTTCTATACTTTTAACGTGAAGTACGCCTCCGAACCGCTGCTTCTCAACGTGGAGATGTGCGACTTCATCCATGACGGCGAGAAGGTGAACCGCCCGAACAACGCGCAGGAAATCTACCTGAAGGAACTGGGCAGCGAAAGCCCGATGCTGGTGCGCCTTATCATGAAGTCCATCCACAAGCAGAACAAGCGTGAGGTGAAGCACATCGGCTGCAAGCGATTCGGCATCCAGTACCTGCTGAAAGGTATCTACACGCATAATGGGTTACTCTATTTCCACACGGAGATAAAGAACCAGAGCAACGTGCCTTTCGATGTGGACTACATCACATGGAAAATCGTGGACAAGAAGGTGGCGAAGCGTACCGCCGTGCAGGAGCAGATTATCCTGCCGCTCCGTGCGCAGAATTACGCCACACTCGTGCCGGGCAAGAAGAGCGAGCGCACGGTATTCACGATGGCGAAGTTCACCATTCCCGACGACAAATGCCTCGTGGTGGAACTCAACGAGAAGAACGGGGGGCGTCACCAGTCTTTCGTGATTGAAAACGAGGACTTGGTACGTGCCAATACCATCAACGAACTTCAAGTGCGCTGACCATGAGAAAGTACATCGCAATAATCATCGTGTCGCTTGCCCTGTTCACGGGGCAGGCGCACGCCCAGCGATGCCTGCCGAAGATGCAGGGCATCGAATTGAGAGCTAACCTTGTGGACGGTATGCGTTTAAGTGGCAACAATGGCGGTTACAGTTTCGGGGCGGCTCTCTCCACCTACACGAAGAACGGTAACAAGTGGGTGTTCGGTGGCGAATACCTCTTGAAGAACAACCCGTACAAGGATACCGCCATACCTGTGGCGCAGTTCACGGCGGAGGGCGGTTATTATTTCAAGATACTCTCCGACGCCCGTAAAATAGTGTTCGTCTATGCGGGGGCTTCGGCTCTCGCCGGATATGAGTCGGTGAATTGGGGCGAGAAAGTGCTGCATGACGGCTCCACGCTCCATGACCGGGACGCCTTCATCTACGGCGGTGCGCTGACGCTCGATGTGGAGTTTTACGTGGCTGACCGTATCGCCCTGCTCGCCAACCTCCGGGAGCGCCTGCTGTGGGGTGGCGACACACGGAAGTTCCATACGCAGTTCGGGGCGGGCGTCAAGATAATCATCAACTGACACGTCGCATGGAACGGACGGACATTGAGAATATGAGGCAGATACCCATTGCGGACTTTCTCGCACGGCTGGGACATGAGCCTGTCCGAAGGAGCGGAAACGAGCTGTGGTATCGTGCGCCATACCGCAGTGAACGCACGCCCTCCTTCCGTGTGAACGTGGCGAAACAGCTCTGGTACGACTTCGGCTTGGGCAAGGGCGGCGACATCTTCACGCTTGTCGGGGAGTTTACCCGAAGCGGGGATTTCATGGCGCAGGCGAGATTCATAGCGGAAACCGCCCGTATGCCGCTTGCCGCAGCAGAAAAGCCGTTGTACCTGCCGGAACCGTCCGAACCTGCCTTTGAGGGAGTGGAAGCCGTCCCGCTGCTCCGCTCTCCGCTGACGGAGTATTTGAAGGAAAGAGGCATCCCTTATGCCGTTGCATCCCGCCACTGCTGCCGCCTGAACTACGGCGTGCGTGGTAAGCGGTACTTTGCCGTCGGCTTTCCGAACGTGTCGGGCGGCTATGAAACCCGAAGCCGCCGTTTCAAGGGTTGCGTACCACCAAAGGACGTGTCGCTGGTCAAGGCGGGGGACATCCCGGCGGACGTGTGCAGCGTGTTCGAGGGCTTTATGGACTTCCTGTCCGCCGTCACGCTCGGTTTGGCAACGGGTGACTGCCTTGTGCTGAACTCCGTCGCCAACGTGGAAAAGGCTTTGAAACATCTGGACGGGTACGAGCGCATCGACTGTTACCTCGACCGAGACGAAGCCGGACGCAGGGCAATGGAAGCCCTGCGGACACGCTACGGAGGAAAGGTGACAGACCGTTCCGGCATCTATCAAGGCTGCAAGGACTTGAACGAGTACCTGCAACAAGTATCAAGAAAACAACAAAAGAACAACAATCTAAAAATCAAAGAATAATGAACATACTGAACAACAAGAACAAGAGAACATCAATCTTCAAGGCGTTGGCACTCTGCCTGTTCGCCGCAGTGTCATTCACATTCGTATCGTGCGACGACGATATGGACATCCAGCAATCCTATCCCTTCACGGTGGAAACCATGCCCGTGCCGAACAAGGTCACAAAGGGGCAGACGGTGGAAATCCGCTGTGAGCTGAAGAAAACGGGCGATTTCGCCAATACCCTCTATACCATCCGGTATTTCCAGTTCGAGGGTGAGGGCACACTGAAAATGGACAACGGCATCACTTTCCTGCCCAATGACCGCTACCTGCTCGAAAACGAGAAGTTCCGGCTGTACTACACGGCGCAAGGTGACGAGGCGCACAACTTCATCGTGGTAGTGGAGGACAATTTCGGCAACTCCTATGAGTTGGAATTTGACTTCAACAACCGAAACGTGAAGGATGACGGGGTTATCACTGTTGTCCCCATCGGGAACTTCAAGCCCTTTACACGATGATGCGTGTATTCATGGCTATCCTCTGTTCGCTTCTGGCGGTCTGTTCCGTGTCCGCACGGAACAGACGCCATGAGGGAACGGACGGGCAGGCGGCTATCTACCGGCTGCCACCATTTGAGAGGGCGGTGCGATGCACGAAGTATTTTGAGGGCTGGCATTCGGAAAAACATCACCCGTATGTAGGATATGGACATCGGTTGCAGCCGGGGGAAAGGTATTCGGCACGCACCATGACGAAGCGGCAGGCGGACGCGCTTCTGCGAAAAGACCTGCGGAAGTTCTGCGCGATGTTCCAGCAGTTCGGGAAGGATTCGCTTCTGCTTGCCACGCTCGCCTACAATGTCGGTCCGTACCGTCTTTTGGGGAGTGGGAAGATACCCAAAAGCACGCTAATCCGAAAGCTGGAGGCGGGTGACAGGAACATCTACCGGGAGTATATCGCTTTCTGTAACTATAAGGGGAAACGCCACGCCATGCTGCTCAAACGAAGGAAGGCTGAGTTTGCGCTGCTGTATGTACCATAAAGAATAAGTGTCTGACGAAAGAAACTCCGATGAAGCCGCCAACTTCATCGGAGTTTCAGTTTTCATACATTCGGGATTGTCCCTTTGCCTGCAACCTCACCGTCCCTGCAATGCTCTATGATACCGGGTGAAAATCCCATGCTGCCGATTGCGATATGCCGGATATAGTCTGTATATTCCTGACCTTGAAAATTCCTGCCCGTAAGGTTCTTGAAAACCATCTTTATGCTTATGCCGTCGTTGCTGTACAAGATGGTTTTTCCGTTCTGTCTGATTGTTTCCATGATTAAAACTTGTTTTTGTGAATACTATCGTAGATTGGTACAAAGGTTTCTTTGCCTACTTTCTTATCCGCCATCATGCTCATGAAAGAAAGTAGGCGGCTTTTGCCGCCCACCCCTCAAAAGCGGGTGTAAAGTCCCGTTACCATCGTGAACATTTCCTCCAGCATATCGCAATATATCCCCTCGTGCGTTTCAATGTCCTTCGTCCTGCTCTCGAATGTCTTTTTGCTGAACGTCTTGCGGTAGAAACGCATATTGTATAGGTCTGCCCCTCCGTCATAGATGATGTCAAGGCGGTTGGCACTGGTCTTGTTCCTCGCAAGGCTCATGCGCAAGCCGTTGCCCATGTCTGTGAAGTCTTTGCTTCCCGTCATGGCGGCAAAGCGTCTGCCGCCAATCTGCTCTAAAATTGTCTTTGCTATCATATCCGTTGTCTTTTAGGTTTATGGTTCGGGCGGTGCGGACACCGCCCCAATGTTCAAAATTCTGTTTTCTCGGTTATGGGTGTGCATTTTTCCAGCCACTCTTTCAGACATTCCATGCTATACTCGCTCGTGATGACTGCCGTATGGCTGTCAATGGCAGTGAAACGGCTGCTTTCATAGCTGTCTATCCACCCCTTTAGGGTATCAACTCCCCACGCTTCGGCATCGTCAAAGATGCCGTCCAATGCCGTAATGGGTTCGCTGAATTTGACTATCAGCGTTTGGTAGCCTGCTTCGTTCATCGCTTCTCCTCCTTCCTTTCCTTTGCCGTTAGCCACTTGTCCCGTGCGGCTCGACATTCGTCTAATGTGGGTTTGACACAAGAGAAAAGTTCCCCGTCCGTGTGGCGGTAGTCGTATTGCACAAGGGTGCGTTTGCGTCTGTCGATACCCGTTTGGAATTTCTCGTAGTTCTCCGTTCCTGCCGATTGGCAGGTGCTTACTCCGTTAATTGTCATTTTGTTGCCATAGTCGTTGTTATTTAGATGATTAGAAATGTACAGACAGCACTCTGTGTTGCATCACCATTTCGGGGTCGCTCGTGTAGCGTTGGTGCAGGTAGAAATGATGAGAGCCGAAGCCGTAAAGGAAGAACTTGTCAAGTTCGTGTTTCTCGGCAAAGTCCTTGACGCTCGCCCTTAATTGCTCCTCACTCTGACAAAGAGTGAGGAGGTTCATAAATTCAAGGAACATCGTGGGGATTTTATCATCCCATAGGAAAACCATGCTTTCAAATCTTACTTCCATAATGTTAGTTGTTAGATGTCGATATTATGCCGCTTTCATCCGCTGGCGGATAAGGTTGGCGTTCTTGTTCACAAGGGCGATGATGCGGTCGTGGTATTCGGAGTTCTCGTTGCATACGCCACGACACTGCACCACCTCAAAAGTTTTTAGTGACACCTCTATCGTTTCAATTCGTTTTCCGTCAATGGTGGCGGATAGGATAAGGGAGTCTTTTCGTTTGTGGTAACCGCCCACACAATGGTGCATCGTCCTTCCTTCCTCTGCCATTTCTTCCACGCTCTCTATGACTTTGACGCAAATAAGGCTGTCGGTAAAGGCAAGTCCGAAGAATATGCCCTTAGCTTTCAGATATTGTTTCTCGTCCTCAATCGCTTTCCTGCGTTGCTGTTCAGTCCGCTCATGTTTCCTTTGCAGGTTGCGCTTTGCCACCAACTTGTCGTGTTCAACTTTGAGGTCGGCAGGGCAAACGTATTTCGGGCTGTTTGTGTCCTTGCCGAAATGACGCAGGAGGTCTATGGTGTCACGCCACATTGAGCCGTCCTCAATAGTATAGCCGTTGCGGATACATATCTTGATTGAAGCCCAATACTCTCCAATATTGAAAGAGTGGTACAGATAGTAGCGCAACATGGGATATTGCCCTGCCTTCAACAGCGTTTCCGCACGGCTGTCCGACAATAATGCCGGTATTAGTTTGGTGGGTACAATGTCGTGGAAATTGCCGTTAAAGCCGTTTCTGCGGAGCGTCGGCAACACCTTATATCTTGGATATATCGGGGAATATGAGATATGGCGGTACGCTTCATTGTCATTGCGGATAGCAAAAGGAGAAGCGAATGAGAACGTGTCGATGTAGCATCCCAATGTGCGTGGAATGGCAACAACAGCCTTACGCCCTTGTTCATTCCACCAATACTGCCCGATTTCAAGGGCATAGGACTTGGCATTAACCCCTTTCTCCATACCCACGACAAGCAAGAACATTCGTAGCACTTGGTATTCTCCGCTTGTGGTAAGGGTTGTGAAATACTGCTTTTGTCTTACCTTGCGCTGATAGGTGAGGCAGACTTTCAAACTTGCTCCACATTCGGGACACGTACAATGCTCGGTCTGCTCCGTCATTACCCAACTATGACCGCAATCCATACAAGTGGTACGACCTTTCGGCAAGCGGTGTGCATAATGCTCCACGCAATTACGGAATGCCCAATTTATCTGTATCGGGGTTATCGGGCGTAGTTTCTTGCTTTGGGCAAGAACTGCTTTTTCAAATTTGTTTCTCGGTTTCATAAGCCAAAATCAAATAATGAGGGTTGAACTTGGGTTTCTGTTTTCGCCTTTGTCGGCTTGGTGCGGTTCTGCAACTTGCGGAGTTCCTCGTCTTGGTATCTGCGGACTGCCTGCTGACGTGCTTCTGCTTTTTCCTCTGCCGTGAGTTCCACAATGTGGTTCACCGCCACTTGGCATTGGATAGGCTTGCCCACCTCAATCTCGTTCTCGTCATAGTAGTGCTTATCAAAACTTGTGATAACCACTATTATCCCAATTAGTGACTTATCACAAGTTGATATTTTTGTTGAAGTATAAAATATTAAAAAACAATACTTTACAACGTCACTTTTGATAATGTGCTCCCGATAATATTTTTATCTTGTGTCGTAACCAAATTATATTTGATATGGCACAAGAAAAATTACTTCAAGACCTCGTTGACCAATGCAAGGCATTGATGAACGAAGCTGGTTACAGTGCGAGAACACTGGCCACTTACAATGAACTGTGGGAATGGCATCTGAAACCTTTCATGCAGCAGAAAAGAATTACGATGTATACCTCTGAAGTCGGTTTTGATTTCTTAAACTCCCTGCCGGGAGACAAGCTCACACTAACCAATCGCTGGAGACGTGTTATCACTATCCTTGACACAGTCCTTCAGGATGGCAAAATCGGGCGAATTAAACCGCAATGGGTATCGTTCGACATGCCTGGCGAAATTGGAGAAATTGCCAAGTCGTTTTTGGCTAAAAAGAAATCACAGTTGGTTAGTAGCATAACTGTTCAAGTTTATAACCGTATGCTGGGTCGCCTCATATCTTTCCTGAGTATAAAAGAGGTTACAAGCCTTTCCAAGATGTCGGAACCCCTGCTTCTTGAGTTCCTCTCATCATCACAGTCAAACCCATCACAGAGAGTGATGGTCGTCCGTGGCTTTTGCCAATATCTTGTTCAAGAGGGTTTGGTTCCTGCTCATTACGGAAGTCTGGTTCAAGGCTATCGTTTCCCAATTCGAGAAAAGCTACCGTCGGTATATACACCGGAAGAGGTACAATTGATAGAGAAGGCTATAAACCGTAACAAGGTCGGTGGGAAACGTCTATATGCCATGTTTCTTCTTGCGGCAAGACTTGCACTTCGCATCTCCGATATCATACGCCTAAAATTGAAAAACATAGACTGGGATAGGAATATCGTCCGCATCGAGCAGTTCAAAACCGGAAAAGTCGTGGAACTTCCTCTGCTTGTGGAAGTTGGCAACGCAATAATAGATTATCTGCGCAGCGAAAGGCCGGTATGCAATGACGAGCATATGTTCATCTCACTTAAACCTCCGTTTCAGCGCGTCTCCAAGGACACGGTCAATACAGGTTTCAGAAAAGCGTTCAGCGATGCCGGCATAAACGCCGGGCGACGTCATCATGGTATCCATGCCATGCGTCATTCACTCGCTTCGGAACTTCTGAGTTCACAAGTCCCGCTGCCGACAATCTCCGGAATACTCGGGCATACAAGCCAGACATCAACAATGAACTACCTGCGCGTGGACATAGAGGCAATGAAATGCTGCTTGTTGCCGGTACCGCCCGTGCCGGATGAATTCTACAATCAGAAAGGAGGCATCTTGTATGAATAATACGATAATCTTCAAAAGCTCTTTTGCCCGGGTAATCAATGAATACCTGCGCATAAGACAGAGCCAAGGTGTCAACATCGCCCATGAGCTGACAATAATGAAAGAGCTGGATCAAATAATGGCCAGACATGGAAAACCTGTGGAACGGATTACCCGCGAGCTTATCGAGGAATGGCAGAGTATGCAATTTAATGAATCTGATCGCACAAAATACGCAAAGGCTTGTCAAATGATTAGATTTTGTACCTACCTGTGCCACATTGGAATCGACTCATACATTATGCCGAAGCCCAAACGGCCGGCCAATTCTTTTGTACCAAGAATCTTCTCCAAAGAAGAAATTGCAAAAATTTTCAGCATTGCCGATGCTACAACTCTACCAAAACCCATGTTCAACAGTTGCCTTATATCAATGCCTGCTTTGATTCGTTTTCTGTATTACGCAGGTTGTCGAGTCGGAGAGACAATCTCGATTAACAACGAGGATGTCGATATGGTCAAAGGCATGGTTCTTTTGCGTAATACCAAGAACAGAAAGAACCGGTTGATACCTTTGAATGACAACATGAAATCCATCTTCTCCCAATACCTATGGTATCGCGCCAGATTGAAGGCCGATGGCCTTGACATTCCATCAGGTCCGTTCTTTGTCAAGGCAGACGGCACAAGAATCTCCGCCAACTCTGCATACAACAGGTTCAAGGAAATTCTGGAGAAATGCGGAATATCTCACCTTGGCCACAATCAGGGACCTCGCCTGCATGATATCCGCCACACCTTCGCTGTACACTCGCTTCAGCATATGGTCGAATCCGGCCTTGACATTTATACTGCTCTTCCGATATTGTCGGTGCTTCTCGGACACTCCAGTGTATATGCTACGGAAAATTATGTCAGACTCACCATCCAGTTATTCCCTGACATTGTAACAAAAAACGGAGATGCCGTGAAGTCAATCTTCCCAAACATTGATACGCCATGAAAATAGAAACAGACTTTGGTAAATATGTCACACTGTTCTTCACACAATATCTTGTTGGAGAACGCGGTGTCAGTCCCCACACGTTGAGAAGCTATAGCGACACGTTTAATCTTTTCTACGATTTTATGTCATTGGTGCGTTCAGTTCCAGCCCACAAAGTAAGGCTTAAAGATGTGACTCATCAGACAATCAAGGACTTCCTTTTTTGGTTGGAAAAAGAAAAGAATAACCTTGTGTCAACACGGAACATACGATTGGCCGCCATTAAGTCGTTCTCCTGCTTTATGCAGTACTATGATACGATGCACGTGGGCCAGTGGCAGGCAATACTTGCGATTAAACAAAAGAAAATCGACCGCGATGCATTCTCGTACCTAACTACGGAGGGCATGGCACTGTTGCTCTCGCAAATCCCGACAGATACGAGGGATGGCAGGCGGCATCTCGCCATACTCGCTTTTCTCTATGACTCAGGTGCAAGAGCAAGCGAATTGGTGAACCTTAAACCAAGCGACATCTTCTTTGAAATTCCGGCACATGCGACCCTCTTTGGCAAAGGGCGGAAACGACGCATCGTTCCGTTGCAGGACAAACTGTGCGCCATTGTCAAAAAGTATATGGAAGATTGGGATTTAGACACTGCTGACACATCCAACCGACCGCTCTTCATGAACAAAAACGGTCGAAAATTGACAACAACTGGTCTGGCATATATCATCTCACTTTACGCATCTCCTGCGAGAGTGTTGCGTCCTGACCTGATACCCGGAAAGTTGTCGCCACACTCATTCCGTCACTCAAAGGCTATGCATCTTCTCCAATCCGGCGTGAACATAATCTATGTCAGAGACATTCTTGGGCATGTTTCCATGAAAACTACTGAAATATATGCACGGGCAGATTCTAAGCAAAAGCGTGAAGCTCTGGAAAACGCATATCAGGATTTAATCCCCAAAGCATCCACGGATGGGGTATGGGAAAGCGACCAAGAACTCAAAAAATGGTTGAGAAGTCTTGGTAGATAAAAATATTATCCAAAGTCGTTTTACAAAGTTGGGTGTTGTACCAATTGATAATCAACACTATTTGTATGCGACTTTGGATAATAATCTAATTGGGATAATAGTGTACTGCTTGTCCGTATATCTCTCCGTCCGTGAAGCCGTTACAACCGCTTTTCTGCACATAGTTCAGAATGTAGGTTACGCAATCGTCAATGTTCTTGGCTGGATTGCGGTAGTTCTTCGCAAAGAGCGTGTCTTCCTCCGCACGTTGTTCCAAATACATCTGTATCGTTCTCTTGAAATGGTCTGTTCCTTTCATATCGCTGTCGTTTTTATGAGTTGTCAAATAGTATGTTTCAAAATCTCCCTCCAATAAATCGGCTCAACCTCGCTCAATAGGAAGTCTATAAAGTCCTTCCGTGCGTCCTTGTTCAGTTCGTGGTAGAGTCCACGGAACACGGACATATTGCCGTTGAGGTATGTTTCCACCATGTACTCGAAGATGTTGCCCACCTCGTAGTATCTGCATTGTTGCTCCACTGTCTTGCTTCTTCTCTTTGCCATGTCGGTAGGGATTAAAGGGTGAATAACCAAAGAATGAAGCCGAAGAACAGGATAACGGAAAGAATAGCCACGATTACCCCTATTGCCACTCGGAACACTCCGTTTATTATCTCTCTGACGATGTACCAAAGGATGCCGGACACCCAAAAGGCGGTGCGCATGATTAGGGTGCATATCGCAAGCCCTATGTATTGCGCCATTTGTCTGAAATTTACCGTTGCTGTCATAGCCGTATCATTTGTTAAGTTCCACGATGCTGTCTATCCTGCCGTATAGGAAACTGCGGAGTGCGGTCTTGTCGGTAGCCTTGTATTCCGCCCAATGTCCATACTGCTTTACAATGTAGGTTCGGAGAATGTCGGAAAAGTCAAACATCCAACCTTGCAAGGGTACTGCGCTCTTGAAATAGGTGTTGCTGTTCACGTTGCGTGTAAGCCAATCCTTTTCCTCTCGGCTCAATTTCTCACCATTGTTCAGTTTGGTGCGAAGTCCGTACACCTTGCTGCCTTGCAGGTTCTCCAAACTTGGTACTTCCCATGCCACGAATTTTGTTGCTATTGCCGTTCTCATATCCGTTTTGTTTTTGATTTTTTGTTTTTTAATGCGGATTCAAGAGCTGAGGGAGTTGAGTTTCAAACTATCTTATCTGCTTCTCGTTTATCCGACATTTTTTTTAATGCGTCTTTCTGTCGCATCGGTCGTTTTCGTTTCGGGTGCTTAAAAAGGTAGGGATTAGGGAATGCAAGGTTTTTCGGAAAAATACTACCCGAAAGGCTGGAGATTTTTCCAGAAAACAGGAGGCTTGACCTTGCTTTCCCGTACAATCCCGGAGTTACCTTTGCACCCAGCACGAAAATGACTGCCTGATGCGGCTCACTGAAAGGCGCGAAAATGGAGGTAAACGGAAGTGGAGGCAGATTAGACAGGAAAACTTCAAAAGAGAAATCCGTGAAAAAGACATCCCCAACAGAAAAGAACATAGCCGGTAGCGTGAAACCGAGCAAACCATCGGCAAGGAAGTATGTTTTTATCTGTTTGGCCAAACGTGTTTGGTCGGATGGATAAAATCATTCTTCCCGGTTTGTCTGCCGTGAGTGACGGCTTGTTCCATTTATGGAATGTGCGGTCATACACGGCTTTCCGCTTCCGGCTCAAAAGGACAACGAAAAAAGAAAAATCGTCAAAACCCCGTAAAAGCACCTCTTTGGCATAAGCACAAAAGAAAGGGGCCTTGTCTCATCAGTCTAAACTATTGTTTAGGCGTGAGGCAAAGCCCTTTTCTCCGCTTATGCGGCAGTCGGCACACGTTCGTTCAAAATCTTTTTGGGCGATGGTGTGCTGACGGATAAAATCGCTTTTACGGAAAAACTTGTGTGAGAAGAAAAAATCAGGAGATTCATTTCTAAATCTCCCGTTTTATTGTTACTTTTGCATACGAAGAGTTCTTTGAAGGTTACGCAACGCACAGAAGAATAATGCAGTAGATAACTAACTAATTCGTAACCTATTACTATTATGAGCGATTACCCAATGCTCATTTCCAATAAATTACACTCTTTTCGTAACTTCAGCGTGCAAAGGTACAAAAAAAGCTATTATATGATTCGTATTTTATTTAGCTAACTTTTAACTGTCTATTTTTAGAAAATTTATTATATTGCAAATTGATCTAATAGATATTAGCTTGTCATAATTAATATCATCTATGTCGCTCGTATTTATAAGAATCAATCAATAGACAACTATACAAACCTTTATAGATCTAATTGCATATGAATAAAAAAGTTGATGTTACAGATGTCAGCAACATTGTGGTCCGTTTCTCGGGTGACTCGGGTGACGGAATGCAATTGACTGGGACAATTTTTTCGAATTTGTCAGCTGTTTTTGGAAATCAGATTGCGACATTCCCAGATTATCCAGCTGAGATACGCGCTCCTCAAGGAGTTTTGTTTGGGGTTTCGGGCTTTCAGGTACATATAGGAACAAAGGTGTTCAACTCTGGGGATAAAACAGATGCACTAGTTGCGATGAACCCTGCAGCTTTAAAAGTTAACGCGAAATTCATTAAGAAGGATGCTATAATATTGGTAGATTCGGATTCATTTGGTCCTAAGGACTTAGAAAAAGCCGAATTTAAGACTGATAATCCTTTCAACGAATTAGGGTTGGTTACTCAACAGATTTTGGCAATTCCAATTACTACTTTAACTAAAGAAAGCTTAGCTGAATTTGATTTGGATAATAAAGCAAAAGTACGATGTAAAAATATGTTTGCATTAGGACTAGTTTGCTGGTTATTTAATCGTCCTTTAGAGGTCGCAAACCATATGTTATCCGAAAAATTCTCGAAAAATGAAGTAGTGGCTCATGCCAATCTGAAAGTTTTAGCTGATGGATATAACTATGGCGAAAATCA
Source organism: Dysgonomonas massiliensis (assembly GCF_900240225.1). Classification (GTDB taxonomy): domain Bacteria; phylum Bacteroidota; class Bacteroidia; order Bacteroidales; family Dysgonomonadaceae; genus Dysgonomonas; species Dysgonomonas massiliensis. Next base: position 164,117 of record NZ_OEPV01000010.1, read on the forward strand.
GCATTTGACTGCAACTACGTATCGTATTGAAACAGTTGATATAGAAAAAGGATATTATTTGGATATAAATGGTAATTCAGCTTTAGCTTATGGTTTGATAGCTGCTTCCGAAAACTCAGGAAGACCATTATTTCTAGGATCATATCCAATTACTCCTGCTACCGATATTCTTCAAGAATTATCGAAATTCAAAAATCTAGGTGTCAAGACTATTCAAGCTGAGGATGAAATTTCGGGTATAGGAACAGCTATTGGAGCAAGCTTTGCAGGTTCATTAGCTGCTACATCTACTTCAGGACCGGGGCTGGCACTTAAGAGTGAAGCTATTGGGCTGGCTGTAATGGCTGAATTGCCTTTAGTTGTAATTGATGTCCAACGAGGAGGTCCATCGACTGGTCTGCCTACCAAAACAGAGCAAACAGACTTGCGTCAGGCATTATATGGCAGAAATGGAGAGAGTCCGGCTGTAGTGATGTCGGCTATTAGTCCTACTGATTGTTTCGATGCAGCATACTGGGCTTCTAAGATTGCCCTAGAGCATGTTACTCCAGTTATTCTTTTGTCGGATGGTTATATTGCAAATGGATCTTCGGCATGGAGAATACCTGACACGTCAAAATATCCGCCTATTATACCAAATGATGCATCTCAATTTAGAGGAGATGATTGGACTAGTATGGCTCGTAATGAGGAAACATTGGCAAGATATATTGCTGCTGCTGGTACCGAAGGTCGTATGTATCGTACTGGAGGCCTCGAAAAAGATTTTATTACGGGAGCAATCTCTACAGATGCTGAAAATCATCAGAAGATGGTTAATCTTCGTCAAGAGAAAGTTGATAGAATTGCTAAATATATTCCGGGGCAAGAGGTTTTTGGAAATCAAGATGCTGATACAATTATAGTAGGATGGGGCGGTACGTATGGTTATTTACGAGAAGCTGTAGAGCAAATAAACAAGCAAGGACAGAAATTGGCTTTAGCTCATTTTCGTTTTATTAGTCCACTTCCTATAAATACGGCTGAATTATTGTCTAAATATAAGAAAGTGATAGTGGCAGAGCAAAATAATGGCCAGTTTGCAGATTATCTGGAGTCTAAAATCAAAGGATTAAATATCATTCGATACAATAAAGTTGAAGGTCAGCCATTCTCAGTATCAGATTTAGTTGAAACATTCATTAAAGAAATGGAGGCATAATTATGGAAGCAATTAAAATGGCTCTTTATGATGCCAAAGATTATAAAAGCAATCAGTATGTACGTTGGTGTCCGGGTTGTGGAGATCATGCAGTATTGAATTGTTTACACAAAGCAATGGGTGAATTGAATATTCCCCCACATATGACGGCCGTAATTTCAGGTATAGGATGTTCATCCCGTTTGCCTTATTATATGGGTACGTACGGATTTCATACGATACATGGACGTGGAGCTACAATCGCAACAGGAGTGAAAGTTGCTAAGCCCGAACTGACAGTTTGGCTAGCTACTGGAGATGGCGACTGTTTAGCTATCGGAGGTAATCATTTTATTCATGCATTGAGACGTAATATTGATATTAATATTTTGCTGTTTAACAATAAGATATATGGGTTAACGAAAGGTCAATACTCGCCGACTACTGATCGAGGATTCAAAACAAAAACTTCTCCTTTCGGAACTATCGAGGATCCTTTTCGTTCGATCGAATTAACATTAGGAGCACGTGGAACGTTTTTTGCCCGTTGCATTGATGTAGATTTGGCTAATACGACAGAAATGATGGTTGAAGCTGCTAAACATAAAGGAACTTCGGTCGTAGAAGTACTTCAGAATTGTGTGATATTTAATGATGAGGTGCATAAAGCTGTTCGTGATAAAGAAGCCAGAGCAACTAATACAATATCTTTGCGTCATGGCGAAAAAATGCTGTTTGGTAAAAATAAAGAAAAAGGCCTTGTTTTAGATGGTTGGAATTTAAAAGTTGTAACTGTAGGAGAAGACGGCTATACTTTGGATGATATTCTAGTTCACGATGCGAAATGTAAAGATAGTACGTTGCATATGAAGTTGGGACTGATGCTTCCGGAAGATGGACTACCTCTAGCATTGGGTGTGATTCGTGATGTTGAGGCTTTGGTCTACGATCGTGAGGTCGAAAATCAGATAAATGAGGTTAAGAAGAAGAATCCTATACGTTCGTTGAATGAATACTTGATGACTAAAGATATTTGGGAAATTAAGTAAAATATTCATATTCTAATAGTTGTGATTGCTTCTTTATAGGATGTGAAATTTTATTTCTAAAAAGTGAAAATGAAATTTTGCAAATTCGAAAAATGGTTCTATATTTGCAATCGCAAACGCGAAAGTAGCTCAGTTGGTAGAGCACAACCTTGCCAAGGTTGGGGTCGCGGGTTCGAATCCCGTCTTTCGCTCTGATCAGAATGTGACCTAATAAGTCACATTTTTTGTTTTATACAGATGAAGTGTAAATAATAAAGGCTTATAGATTTTACTATAAGCCTTTATTATTTGAATTTTATTCGTCTATCTGCTTGTATGTTTTTGCGCTATACCAGCTTCGTTTTATGAAGCATTTACTTAGCGAAATCCAGAGTTTCATTTTGAACCTTTCCCAAGATTTATTTTGGATACGCTCCACATCTGTGAAGTAATCAGTATCGGAAATAATATTAAAATATTGTTTTTTGCGATACATTCCTTTTTTTAGATATTCTATGTGATGCGTAATCATCTTTGATTTGGGAAATACATAGAATCTACATTCTTTAATGTTTGGGATATAAGGATATTTTTTTACATAACTAGGTACATGTACTGGCATATTCTCTGTGATCCAGATGTAGCCTTTTCCTGTGTCACGAAGGAAGTTTGATATATGACACTCAGGGTATAATTCGAAATTAAATATATCAGGATTCTCTTTTATATATTGAGTTTTGATAATCGAAAAATCAGTTGCCAAAGCATAATATTTGTCATACCAATCGGCACTGGCCCATACTTTATCTGATGATTGAGATAATAAATTCGTATATTTCGATTGTATATGATCTCCGTACATCCAAGTATCAGCTTCAAGAATAAGGGTATATTCACAATTGTCGGGGATGAATTTGGCTCCTTCCATTAGTAGTTGAGAATTCCCTTTTTTGTGACCTGCATTCTCTTGAAGAATAACAAGTTTGTCAATCTTAGATGCAATGTCGTCTGAAATAGTATAACCTTTATTTTTACCATTGCTAACAACGATAATATAATATTCGTTGTTTTTCCATGTATCACGAATTATCTGCAAATTATATCCCAGATCTTCAATTCTGTCGTATACACGTATAAGTACAGCAATTTTCATTTTTCTTTTTCAGTTTTATAGAATTCGGCAAATTTATATAGGCTTTCAAAGTAGGTGTTGGCTATTTTATATATGGAGTCGTTCTTTGGATATTTGTCTCCAACCAACACAGTGTACATACCTAGCTTATTTCCGAAAATAATATCCGATTTGCTATTTCCGATCATGATTGTCTCCTCAAATTTAAATTCAGGATTATCCATCTGGATCTGGAAAGCCATTCCTATATTCGGTTTGCGGTTAATTGAATGATCCGAAATATCAGTACAAAAGTATATCCCATCTATTTTTCCAGATGCTTTATTTATTTCTCCTAACATATAAGAATGAACCGTATTTAGAGTCTCTACTGTCATTCGACCTCTTCCAATACCCCGCTGATTCGTTACGATAAATATTTTGTCAAATTCATTGGTGAGAATATTGATGGCTTTGACAGCATTCTCGGTAAAAATAAATTCACTCTCGTCCTTAACATAGTCCGCAGGACGTTCTATGTTGATTACGCCATCTCTGTCAAGAAGAAGAAATTTATATTTTGTGGGATCAAACTTTGTCATTTACTTATTTTTGAAATCAATATTTGCTTTCTCATAGTCAGAAGGAATGCCGATATCAATAAAATAGCCACTAGTTTCAAAGCCGTATATCTTTAATACCCTTAATTTACTTTCTAGTATTTCTTTTTCAAAAGAAAATTTTTGAGGTAAATTAAGGTTCGTAAATAGTTTTTTCTCGATACAATATATCCCAGCATTAATCAAACCTTTATCTTGGTATTTTTTTTCTTCGAATATCTCGATCTTATTTTCTGAATTTATTTTAACTGTACCATATCGGTCAAAATCTTTCATCTCTTTTAGCGCAACACTTATATCTGCACCATGTACACCATGAAAATGATATAGATCATCTAATTTTATATCGAAAAATGTATCTCCATTAATCACTAACGCTCGTTCAGACTGAATCTTCTCAAAAGCTAATATAATGGCTCCGCCTGTGCCAAGAGGCTCCTCTTCTATGACATAAGATATGGAAAAAGGATATTTTTGTGTAGTTAGCCAATCAAGGATAACTTTATGTTTGTAGCCAAGCGATAAAACCAGATGTTCGATTTTTTCCAGTTCTAAATAATCCAAAATATACTTAAGGAATGGCTTCCCTGCAACGATAGCCATACACTTAGGAACATCATTTACTACAGTCTGCAGGCGTGTTCCAAGTCCTCCTGCAAGTATAATGCATTCTTTCATATAGGGATTATTTTTTTAGACTATGCGATAATGCAATACTATAAGTTCTCGGATAATATACGTAATACTTGTAATAAACAAAAAAGAAAAAGAACAAGTATAAATAATAATTTTCGTCAACTATACCTTTGATATTTGATATAAGGCAGTGCCCGAAAATAAATACTATCATAAGATTTGCGGCATGATCTTTAGTCATACTTAATGCAACAACATATGCCTGATATGCAAAGAATAATACTGTTCCAATAATACCGGAATAGAACCATAATCTAGTATAGCCTACATCATGCCCCATAAAGAATAGTGATCCATTACCAACCCAGAATGTCATAGCATCGTCAGGAATAATAAACATACCTAAAAGATCTTCGGATGAACTTGTGGTTAATTCTCCAGTTCTTTGAAAATTAATAAATAACTCAAACCCCCAATCGGTAAACTGAGGCATGTATACATATGCGAAACTAGTACCGAGACTGAAAAATATGAAACAAAGCCCTATGAATTTGAGAAACTGTCTTTTATTCGATGAATCTTTGTTAGTGATGAAAAAGACAATCAGATATACTGCTGCTCCGGCAAGTCCGATGACAGTAGTACGAGCCATAAATAATCCAATAAAGAAGGTAATTGCAAAACCGATGGTTAGTAAGATTAACTGAAAAGTTGTATGTCTTTTAGATATAAGCACATATGCATACATTATGAGTGCAGCCCCAGAAGTTACACCAGCTCCAAATAGGCCTGTACCATTTCCCACCAAGCGTTCGGTCTGAAAACGGCTGCGATCAGCATCTTCTAAAGCGTTACCAACTTGAATAGATAAAAAGAATTCATTTACATCAGGGAACTTATACATTAAAAATGTCACAACAGATTGTAATGTTACTGCTCCAACAATATACAATACAAATTTATTGAAAGTAGGTTTTTTATGTAAACTAAAAAATAAGAAAGTGACCAGATATGATGCAAAGAAAAAACCCATTTGAGTTCTTGTATACATTATATGGAAGTCTTCACGCCAGAATTTATTGATAAATGGTGCTGTATAAAACCAGAAAATGAGAATAGTGAAGGCTGCAAGAACCTTAAATACTTCACGGAAAGGATAACCATGTAGAAGATATATTCCTAAGCCTAGTGCTGCCATTGGGATTAACATCGAACTGCTTCCCACAGCTATAGCCTGGGGATATATATAGTAGTAGAATGCTAAAAGCAATCCAAAATGTTTTGCGTATGTAATAAAAGAACTTGATTCCATTTATGAAAACATGTCTATATATTTGTATATAGATGATTGTTTGTACTTAATTTTAAATAAACATTTGAAGTAGAAAATCAGCATATCCTGTCTACTATAATTTGTTCTTGAATATAAAGTCGATTTTTTTAGTTGTTTTACCACTTTAAATCCAAGTTGTGAGTTTGCGCATAATCGCAACCAATGGATAGACATCATATGCTGCAGAAAAGTGCTGTCACAAAAAGGTTTCTTCCTATTCTTGTCTATAAGATTAACCATAAATTTTTCACATTTACCTAGATATTCAGCAGATGGAATTTTAGGTACGCATTCTGCTACCGATGCATATACGTCGAGATATTCATCATCTTGGGGTAACTCTAAATTATCGCAATGAATTTTAAACACTAACTTTTTATTATCGGCTTGAAGTTGTTCATTCAACGAAGATACTTGGTTTTCATGTACACGATAGAGTAAAAGTGGTTCAGCTATATTTGCTATTTTAGTTTTATAAATTGCTTTTGACCAGAGTGCATAGTCTTCTACATGGAGATATTGATTCTCAAATTTTAATCCTAGCTCAGTAAAGACTCTTTTTCTTATCATTGAAGCAGGATGGCATATTCCACTTTTGAATAGCATATAGGCCTGAAGTTCCTCGGGTTTGGACGGACTATGATGTAAACTCCTTTTATTGGGATTTCTTGACGGAAAGGCATAAAATAGTGTACTTACTATGTCTATATCTTTATTCTCTTCTAGAAAAAGTATTTCTTTTTCGATTCGTTCAGGAAGAGAAATATCATCAGCGTCCATTCGTGCAATGTACTCACCATTGCATAAGGAAATTCCTTTGTTTAAAGTTGGTATAAGACGAAGATTAGTTTCGTTATCAATTACTTTTATTCGTTTGTCAATGTTAGATAAACTAATAAGTATTTCTCTTGTCTTATCTGTCGAACAATCATTGATCGTTATTATCTCCAGATTGTCATAAGTCTGGTTCATAATAGATCGTAAAGCTTGTTCTACATGCTTTTCAGCATTATAGCAAGGCATTAAAACAGAGACAAGAGGTTTATTCATGTATTGTAGCATGTTTTGTGACCACGCAAAGATACTCCTTTTGTCTGTTAAAAACATCTTGTACTTGTCTTTTTTAGTTTTTGACTAGTTCAAATACTCTTATCAAGGATATAGAAAAAAATGATAGCTCTGAGCGTATTAATACTCTTTGATCAAATTGTATAATCAATGCCAAGAAAAGCTATGATTGTTCAATGTAATACAGTTTTAACAATAAAGATTATTGAATTTAGGAAATGCTTTTTATTTGATATATTATTTATGTCTCTGTTTTGTAAACTAGAGATTGCAAAAATGATTATATTTGCAGCTTAGTAATACTTGATTATTCAAAATGGAAGAAGATAAAACATTAAACGTAAACAAAAACTTTAGAGAACTGGAAAAAGGCTATACGATGCTTGAGGCTATAACAGAAGCCAAAAGATGTCTAAATTGTAAGAAGCCTACTTGTATTGAAGGATGTCCGATCAGTCATGATATACCGGGATTTATCAACCAGATTTCAATGGGGAATCTAGGTGGTGCAATTAGTATTATTAACGAGAAGAGTAATTTGCCTGCTATCTGTGGGCGAGTTTGTCCGCACGAGAAACAGTGTGAAGGACATTGTATTCTAAATAAAAAAGGAAATCCAGTTCGTGTTGGGAAACTTGAACGTTTTGTTGCTGATTTTGATAGCGAAATGAAGCTAATCAAAGAAAAACTACCTCAAAAAACAAGAGGTAAAGTTGCTGTTATTGGCTCAGGCCCTGCCGGATTAAGTGTAGCCGGTGATCTGGCAAAAGATGGATTTAATGTAACAGTATACGAAGGACAAAATGAACCGGGAGGAGTTCTGTTGTATGGTATTCCGGAATATCGATTACCTCGTGATATTGTAAGTCGTGAGGTGAAGAAGATTGAAGCCCTAGGTGTGACTTTTCTTTGTAATTGTTTAGTTGGTAAAAATATCACAGTTGATGAGATGTTCGAACAAGGCTTCGATGCAGTCTTTATTGGTTCAGGAACAGCTGTTCCTAAGACAATGGATGTGCCGGGAGCTAATTTGCACAAAGTAATTCAGTCATCTTATTTCCTTCGAATGGTCTATTTGCATACAAGTGGTAGTGTTGGTCGTCATCGTGTCCCTATGTTAGAAGGTGATAGAGTTGTAGTCATCGGAGCTGGAAATGTAGCTATGGATACAGCACGTACAGCAATTAGAATGGGAGCAAAAGAAGTTACTGTAGTTTACTATCGTGGTATTGAGAATATGTCAGCCCTTCAAACCGAATATAATGAGGCAGTAGAAGAAGGTGTTAAATTCAGATGGAATACAGCTACTAAAGAATTTATAGGAGAAGGTGGAGTATTGGCAGGTATGAGAGTTGAAACTCCTGAAGGGGAAGAAATACTTGGTGTAGATCGAGTAATGCTTGCAATTGGAACGAAACCGGCTAATAGAATTGTATCTACTACTTTAGGTATAGATGTTGATGATAATGGTTATGTGAAAACTACTAATCATCCTTATGGAATGACTACTCGCAAAGGGGTATTTGCCGGAGGAGATGTCGTGCATACTCCGCAAACCGTTGTATTGGCAATGCGCGAGGCGAAAGAAGTTGCTAAAGGTATTGCAATGTATGTAGATGCAGTGAAGCTATTGAGCTAGATTTGCTTTCAAACTATATGATAAAAGTCCCAAATGTTGAATAACTTTTGGGACTTATTTTGTATATCGAGATATTGTTTATGGCCTATTGAAATTGAAGGGAAGGCTAAAATATACTGATACAGGCTTGCCGTTCTTTAAGCCAGGCTCCCAATCAGGCATCCTTTCTACTATTTTTTTTGCTGTATTGTCTAATACCTTCGATCCGCTGGATTTCAAAATAGTAACATCATTAACTTTACCTTTCTCTGTAACAACAAAGCGAATCACAGTTCGTCCTTTACTACTACTATTTCGAGGATATTTTAAATTATCTTTGATATATTTATACATTTCACTTTCTCCACCCATAAATTCAGGCATCCATTCGGATCCTTCTACTGCTTCTACTTTTCGAGGACGTTTAAAAAATGAAAAATTCAAACCTCCTTTGATTTCGACAGCAACATTTTCGTTGTTTTTCACTGCAGGGCTATATTCTAGACTATTTATTAGTTCAGCGACTTGCTCCTCTATAGATGATGTTACGCGAGTTTTGAAGTTTAGGTTTTTGACATTTCCTTTCTCATCAACATTATAATAAAAAGTAAGAACGTTACCAATAGGAATATCTGTAGAACTAAGTTTAATCTTAGACATTAAATATTTGTGTAGACTTACTCCATCTGTTGGAGTTAGTAGTTTTGAATCTTTGTCTACCGGTACATATTTATATACGGTTGATGTATCATTGTAGGATTTAATAATCTTTTCAGTCGTTTTCTGAGGTTTATAAATTATTTTCCTATTATCATTCGAGTCTTGTGCATATGTACTCACTGCGAAAGAGATAATCGAAATTGCAGTAAAGAAGAGGACGATTTTGTTTTTCATCATAATTATAATATTGTGTTTGTTTGTCTCCGGCAAAAGTAATAATAGTTTCTGATAATAATAACTGAGCCTACATACAAAAAGATTTGTAGCTATTTTATATTCGCAAATACATATTCCGGTTCCTTTCGGGTATTGTTAGCTGCTGTAAATTTCTCAGACATCAGTGGATACACTGGGCTATTGAAATGCCGTGAATTTTCAGGACACACAACAATACACCGACCGCAAGCAATACATTTGTTACTGTCAGTTTTAGATGGATCATTTTCGGGTATGGCCGAAACTGGGCATAATTGAGCACAAGTTCCGCATTGAGTACAAGTCTCATCTCCCTCAGGGTAAAAGGTTGCCTTATTGGGGATCTTATATGGATTGTTTCCTTTTACTTTTAGACTGTCCAATTGAGATGTATCGTCAATTCTTTCTAAAATAGCCTTCGATCGATTGGCAAATATATTTATCTTATCAAAATCCGAACTATCAGGTCTATTTGTTCCTACAGTAGGAAATATTGAGTGTTGTCCAATAAATGCTCCAGCCGAAATAATTTTAAACCCATTATTTATAACAATGTCATGCAGTTCGAGTAGAGCATCGTCATAATCACGATTCCCATATACGCAAACAATTATAGCAGGAGTGTTATTCCCTTTAAATAGCTTTAGGTCTTCTGTGCATTTACTGGGAATACGACTTGAATATACAGGCATACCAATTATAACGAGTTCTTCGTTCGAAAAATAAACTTCGTTAGATACTGATCCTTGTGTAATATCATATTCGGTACTATCAGTTTTAAACTGCGATGAAATTTGGCTAACAACTTTTTGTGTTGTGTAGGTTGCGCTAAAATAAACTTGGTTGGTTTTAGATATTTGCATAGTGAAATATTCAACTTTGATGATTTAGTCACTAAATTAATGATAAAAGTAAATAGCCAAGACAAAGTAGTGTTAAAACAAGTTTACATAGATTGCGTGGCTTATGTTGAAGATGTAACTTTTCTGATCGAATAATTTTTCATTGATATAAAGTTTGTGAATCTAGGTGTTTTATAGCAAATTGAATCCCGCTTGACGATAGAATTAATTAAATAGATTTTAATGCTGCTTTTTTATTGAAATAAAGTTACTGATATCGTTTATTAATCAACGTTTTAGAGTATATTATTACTCTTGAATATTTGCTGTTTTGTGGAAAAAAATAGATATTTGTTTAATCTATAAACCATAAGAAACATATAATTATGAATAATGCTATAAAGGATTTTAGCCAGTTAACTGATTATCTAAAGAAACAGAGTATAAGAAAAAAGGTTGCAGTGATTTGTGCTTATGACGATCACACAGAGTCTGCTATTTCCGAAGCGTTGAAGGATGGTTTTGTGTCCTTGGTTATGGTTGGAGATCAAGATAAAGTGAAAAATTATCCTGCATTACAACAGTTTTCGGAGTTTGTAAGTTATGTGGATATAAAAGATTCTGACGAAGCTGCTCGTGTTGCAGTGACAATGGCTCGTAACGGCGAAGTGGATATTCTGATGAAGGGGATAATAAATACTGATAATTTACTAAGAGCAATTCTTAATAAAGAATATGGCATACTTCCTTCCGGAAAGGTTATGACTCATCTGGCATTGATAAAAATACCGACATACGATAAGTTTCTATTTTTTACTGATGCAGCGGTTATTCCATGTCCATCACTTGAGCAACGAAGCGCAATGATAGAATATGTCGTAAATATATGTAGAAAATTCAAGATTGATACTCCACGTGTCGCGTTGACACATTGTACGGAAAAGGTGAGTCCTAAATTCCCATTTACTTTGGATTACGAAACAATAAAAGCAAAAGCAAAAGCTGGGGATTTTGGTTCAGTCATTATTGATGGTCCTATGGATGTGAAAACTGCATGTGATAGCGAAAGCTCGGAAATAAAAGGCATTAATTCACCGATTGAGGGTAAAGCAGATGTTCTAATATTTCCTGAGATTGAATCAGGCAATACCTTTTATAAAGCAATGACACTATTTGCAAAAGCGGATATTGCAGGATTGTTGCTTGGCCCATCTTGCCCCGTGATTCTATCCTCACGTAGTGATTCGGGAGAGTCTAAATATTATAGTATTGCAATGGCATGTATATCTTAAAATAAAATGAGCATACAATGAAAAGAATCTTAGCTATTAATCCAGGATCGACATCAACGAAGATTGCTGTATTCAAAGAGAATAAAAATATATTCAAAACATCAATTCGCCACTCGGCTGAGGAATTATCAAAATATAAAAACACCATAGATCAGTACCCTTTTCGGAAAGAATTGATTCTTGAAGAACTGAAGAAAAATAATATTGATTTTGAATTTCATGCAGTAATAGGGCGTGGAGGATTGCTGAAGCCTATCCCGGGTGGTGTGTATGAGGTTAATGAGCAGATGATTGATGATGTTAAGAATAATTCGAAAGATCATGCAAGCAATTTGGGCTGTTTATTGGCTGCCGATATAGCCTCTATGCTTCCTGGCTGCAAAGCTCTCATTGCTGATCCGGTTGTAGTTGATGAATTGAAAGATATTGCTCGTATTTCGGGACTGCCAGAAATTCCAAGAGTATCTATTTTTCATGCATTGAATCAAAAAGCAATTGCGCGTCGTTATGCGCGCGAAGTCGGGAAGGTGTACGAAGAGTCCAGGTTGATAGTTTGTCATATGGGTGGCGGTATATCAACCGGAGTGCATTTAGACGGGAAAGTTGTAGATGTAAATAATGGATTAGATGGAGAAGGTCCATTTTCACCAGAGAGATCGGGCTCATTGCCTTCTGGTTCTTTGATCGATATGTGCTTCAGTGGAGAGTATACACTTGAAGATATGAAGAAGAAGATTGTTGGTAATGGCGGCTTAGTAGCTCATTTGGGTTCTAATAACCTTTTAGAAATAATGAGGCGAGTAGAGGAGGGGGATAAACATGCAGAATTGATTGTGAACGCAATGATATATAATATAGCTAAAAGGATAGGTTCGGCAGCTGTAGTATTGAAAGGCCGTATAGATGCTATTATCCTCACTGGAGGTTTGGCGTATTCAGATTATGTCGTTTTACATTTGAAAGATCATATCTCTTTCTTAGGTCCAGTAAGGGTTTATCCGGGTGAAGATGAGATGGAAGCTTTAGCAACAAATGCATTAAGTGCATTAAATGGAATTTTACCTATTAAATGCTATTGTTAGTTCGAAATTAATTTCTATCTTTAAAGCTCGCTCTATTTAGAAATTGGACAAGCTTTTTTTTGAAAAAATGTTATTAAACATAAACTGGTGTGTAATTGCAAGTTGCGAAATTTTGAAAAAAAAGTTAGAAAAAACTTCCAAAAATATTTGGAGTGTAATATAAAAGCGACTACTTTTGCACTCGCTTTAGAACAATAAGCGTTTTGAACTGAAGCGACAAAACAAAGAGATCATTGACATAGTTATAAGAAAATATAGATACATACAAAGCGTGTAGTACATATAAGTATTACATATCAATTCCTACCCGGCTTTGATCTTTTGGATTGAAGTAAGGTGATAACG
>NZ_OEPV01000006.1 GCF_900240225.1 Dysgonomonas massiliensis
AACCTAACCAGATCTTCGTAGCCGGAGACTTAGCCGATCCACATGGTACACACCGTGTTTGTCTGGATGCTATCCTTGCAGCTATTGATGAACTCAAAGGCGAGAAATGGCTGGAAGACTGCCGTATCTGGATGTACCGCGGTGCATGGGCAGAATGGGAGATCGACCATATTGAGATGGCAGTTCCTATCTCACCGGAAGAACTCCGTTCGAAACGCAACTCGATTCTGAAACACCAATCGCAAATGGAAAGTGCTCCATTCTTAGGAGATGACGAACGTTTGTTCTGGCAACGTTCGGAAGACCGTAACAAAGCAACAGCAGAACTTTATCACAAGTTAGGCTTGGCTAGCTACGAGGCTATCGAAGCATTTGTTCAGTACAGACCTTTATAATAAAGAAAGTAAAAGCATAAAATACATAAAAGTATAAAAATACAGAAAATACAATGAGACTAATCATTCAGCCTGACTACGCTCAGTTGTCGCAATGGGCAGCCAATTATGTCGTAAGCCGTATCAACGAAGCTAAGGCTAAAGGAAAGAAACACTTTGTACTGGGACTGCCAACCGGTTCATCGCCGATGGGTATGTACAAGGCTTTGATCGAACACTACAAGGCAGGGCGTGTTTCCTTTGCAGATGTTATTACCTTCAATATGGATGAATACGTGGGCTTAGCCCAAGATCATCCGCAGAGTTACTACTCGTTTATGTGGAACAACTTCTTCAACCACGTGGATATCAAAGCAGAGAATGTAAACATTCTCAATGGTAACGCAGAAGACCTGACAGCAGAATGCGAAGCTTACGAAGCGAAGATGAAAGCAGTTGGAGGTGTTGATCTGTTTCTTGGAGGTATCGGTCCAGACGGACATATCGCTTTCAACGAGCCGGGATCATCACTGACATCGCGTACACGTATCAAGACACTGACTCAGGATACAATCATTGCCAACTCACGTTTCTTTGATAACGATATCAACAAAGTGCCTAAGACATCGGTAACGGTAGGTGTTGGTACGGTGATGGATGCTAAAGAAGTATTGATCATGGTCAATGGTCACAACAAGGCACGTGCGCTTCATGAAGTGGTAGAGGGTGCTGTCAGTCAGCAATGGACAATTACTGCACTGCAGATGCATCAGCATGCGATTATCGTGTGTGATGAGATGGCTTGTTTCGACTTGAAGGTGGGTACTTACAACTACTTTAAGGATATTGAGAAAGAGAATCTGAACCCCGAGGCATTGTTGAAATAAAACATCCGATCATAAAGTATATAATAAATGAAAAGAGCGGCCTCGAAATGAGAGCCGCTCTTTTTATTTATATGAGAAATTTTGTACTTAGTCTCGGTGTTTTATTTTAACGGGGACTGCTATACGTTGCAGTGATTTGAATAGCTTAGGAATATTAGCCTCAGAGATAAACATCGAGATCAATATCAATGATCCTCCTGCTACAGTTGTTGTAGTAATTGCTTCATTTAGCATAAAATATGCAAAGATTGTTGCAAATATAGGCTCACATAAGTATGTGAGGGCAATTTTCTCTGGAGCTATGTATTTCTGTGCTATATTTTGAATACAATACATATAACCTGTTGAAAATATTCCTACAAAAAGAAGCGATTCCCATATTTTAGCTGACATTGGTAATGCTATGGCGCTAAGTCCACCTTGTATGGTTGTAACAATTCCACTAGCTATAGCACAGACGAATAGCTGCATTATTACTAGTGCTTTTGCGTCTAATTTAGATTCTGAAGATTGCTTTTCTTGGCTGATTTTTCCGACATATAGTACATATGTTGAATAAAATATTGAGCCGACAAATACCATTAAGTCTCCAATCTTAAAATTAGATAATCCTGATGACATTGCTATAGTGTATAGCCCTCCTAGTGCCAGTATACATGCAGCCCATATCTTTGGCTGTATCGATTTTTTCATAAAGATGAATGCGAAAAGAGGTATCATCACAACCTCTATTCCAGCGATGAACGATGCGTTAGATGCGCTTGTGTATTTTAGCCCAACTGCTTGCCAACAGATTCCCATAAAAAGAAATATCCCAGATATTATTCCTTTTTTGAATGTTGATTTATTAATGTTTAGAATCTGTTTGTAGAATATGATAGCTAGTGCTATCGCTGCAATCAGAAAACGATAGAACATGAACGTGTACGGAGTAATTGATGTGTAAGCTTCTTTTGATAACGGGAATGATATTCCCCAGAATGCAGTCCCTATAATTAGAAGTATAAGGAAAATCTTAGTTTTGCTCATGAGTCAAATAATTTAATTAATGATGTTAAATTATTAGGGTATGCAAAATTTCTGATTGCAAAAGGATACTAAAACTCCCTATTCTCTTCCCTAATGTTAGAGTTTTAGTTGATCGGTCCTTATCTGGGGTGCAAAATTATAACATTTTGCTTAAATGGCAAAATTATTAAATATAAAAAATGCATTTTTCCGCTTTGGTAAATCTAGAAGTGCAAATTTGGATGCTTTTATTTTGACTCAGTACTACTTATAAGCGGTGTGGTTGATTTTGTAACAATTATTTCGTTAATTTATTAACATTATTGCCAAAACGAGACTTGTGTGTTATTGTTGTTGTTAAATAGAAACTAAATTGGGATTAAAAAAATATTTTTTGCTCGTTTTTTTGACTTCAATAACGTACTTTTGTGTCGTAATCAATAAGAGAAAATTGTTAGTGTTGATTCGATAAAAAAGTAAATTGTATACAAATAAAGATATATTGTGTAGTTTTGTAAAGTTTGTGTTAATGGAAGTCATATGAGCTGTGAAGCATGTATGACTTTATTTTTTTTGTAAAATTATATTATCTCAATTATCAGAATATAATATATCTAATAATAGTTTTAGTCTTTTCAATACAATAAAGATAGAAATTATTACGAAACCATAAATGTGTTTATTTCTTTTCTTTTAAATAAGTTTGATTTTTGTTTTGAAAGATATTTGTTAAACGCGTGCTCTTCGATCTAATGTGGATAATGTTGGTTTTAGGATTGTTTAGCCTTATTATTTGTGAAAGCCTCAAGGTTGAATCTAAAAGTTTTTAGTGTGCTTCGAAGAAAAGAGGTTTTAGATGGTTTTATACTTTGATCTTTATAGATATTGACTTGGATTTTTATCGTGTTTTCATTGCCTTTTTAGAAAATAAATCATATGCTCCCAATACAATAGGATGTAGGATAAAGAATCTAAAAACATTTCTGAGAAACGCTTCAGAAAGTGGTTTGGTCGTAAATCAAAGCTATAAGCTTCGTTCATTTATCTTAATGAAGTAGAATTAAAGCGAGTATACAGACTTGATCTGAGTACGAATTTGAGACTTGACAAGGTAAGAGACTTGTTTTTGATAGCTTCATATACAGGACTACGATATTCTGACCTATATCGCCTTAGCTCTGAAAATATTACAATGGATGGCATTATTGATATTATCACATAGAAAATACGAGATAAGGTCTGCATTCCTATACACTGGAAAGTGCTTAAAATTTTAGATAAATATAAAAATGATTTGCCCAAAGTACCAAGTAGTCAAATATTCAATAAAGAAGTAGCAAAATTGGTAGAGATTAATGAAGCTATATATACTGAAAAGAGAAAAAGGCGAAAGACAATGGAAAAATAGAAAAGATCATCTGCAAATATGATTTAGTAACAGCACATACTGCAAGAAGATCTTTTGCAACGAATGCATTCTTAGAAGGAGTATCAGTTATATCAATTATGATGATTACTGGGCACAAAACGGAAAGCTCTGCACACATAGCTTCCAGATCAATTAGGATCTTTTGCTCAGAGGTATAGATTTTTGCAGTGTTACGACGAATCTCCTTGATAAATTGACCGGTAGTATTACGTGCCTGAGTTTTGGCACTGCTTGTTGTTGCCTTGGCCATAATCTTTAGTTTTGACCGTGAATAAATATAATCATTTTTCCTATCAAAACACTCAAGCGATTAATCTATAAACCCGTAAACATTATGATATGTATCACGACTAAACAACTCCCCTAATATACTAAACAAAGAATTCCGACACCTATCTAAATATCTTTTTATACACGTTTTGCACAGAACCTCAGAGGAACAAAGAAAAAAGGATACAAATGGGAGAAAATAAAAATGTAGCTTCACTTTTTATTCAAGATAACTGAAATCTATTTGCTGATATATAAGATTATGTACAAGCAGACTCTTTAAATTATTTTTAACTATGAATAATTTTCGTAGAGGACTTGTTGTTTGTATGTTGTGTAACATTAATATATACACTTGGATTAAGAAAATTTATAATATATTAGCAAATGGAATGACCTAATGATAAAATAACTAAAAGAGCTTGTTCGTATTAATCATTTTGAATCTCAGAATTTCAATTGGAGAGTGAAAAAGAATAATTAATAGTATTTCATTCCAAAATAGTTATTGCACATACATTTACGGAAATAAAAGGAAATAAATAGAATCGATACTGTCAATATCAAAAGTATATTATAGATAATTAGAAGACCTTAAAATACGGTTTAGATGATCTCTCTGAGATGGCTCACTCATCTAAATAGTTAATTATAGCTTTAAACACATTGTGATTATTTATACAATACTATCGAATGAAAAAAAGAATATTTCTAGTTGTTAATCTTAACTAAGTAGCTTATGAAAAAAAAAGTAGTATTTACCATTTTATGTTTTTTGCTCAGCTTAGGGTATGCCTTTGCTCAGACTCAGAACATAAAAGGATTAGTCTTAGATGAAAATAATGAACCAATAATTGGGGCTACCGTCTCGGTAAAAGGGTCTACGACTGGCACATTAACAGATGCAGATGGAGAATTTAGTATTAATATTCCTTCTAATGTTAAAACTTTAACTTTCTCTTTTATAGGGTATGAAACCCAAGATGTTGCTGTTAAGCAGAATATGAGAATAACATTAAAGCCTTCATCGCAACAGCTGGATGAAATAGTTGTAACAGGTATAACACGCACTGACAAAAGACTATTTACAGGTTCGGCAGATAAGCTTAGTGCTGACAAAATTATGTTGGACGGGATTACTGATGTAAGCCGCTCATTAGAAGGGCGATCAGCCGGAGTTTCGGTTCAGAACGTAACAGGTACGTTTGGTACAGCACCTAAAATCCGTGTACGTGGAGCAACATCTATCTTTGGTAATTCAAAACCTCTTTGGGTAGTTGATGGAGTTATAATTGAAGATGTAATGGATGTTAGTGCAGATGATTTATCGTCAGGAAATGCAGAAACGTTAATTAGTTCTGCCATTGCAGGGTTAAATGCCGAGGATATTGAAAGCTTTGATATCCTGAAAGATGGATCAGCTACATCAGTATATGGTGCCAGAGCCATGGCTGGAGTTATTGTTGTTACCACCAAAAAAGGGCGAGCAGGTCATAGCAAGATTAACTATACCGGCGAATTTACATACCGAGTGAAACCATTATACAATGAGTTTAATATTACAAACTCGCAAGAACAAATGGGTATTTATCAAGAAATGTATGAAAAAGGCTGGTTAAATCACGCTGAGATCTCTAATGCCTCGAGTAGCGGTGTTTACGGAAAAATGTTTGAACTTATAAATCGAGGAGAATTACTCAATACTTATGATGCGAAAAAAGAATATTTGCGTCAAGCCGAATATCGAAATACGAATTGGTTCAAAAATCTGTTCAATGACAATGTTATGCATAAACATACCGTCAGTCTTACTTCAGGAACAGATAAATCAAACTATTATGCATCAATAAGCACTTTACAGGATCAAGGTTGGACAAAACAAAGTTCAGTTAAACTATATACGGCTAATCTTAATGCAACATACAATATATTCGACAATCTATCATTTAACCTCATTACAAGCGGTTCATATCGTAAACAAAGAGCACCCGGAACATTAGGTAGTGAACTAGACCCTGTAAGTGGAGAAATCAGACGTGATTTTGATATCAACCCATATTCATATGCGTTGAATACATCAAGAGCATTAGATTTGAACACGTTTTATAAACGTTCATATGCAGATTTTAATATCCTTCATGAATTGGATAATAATTACTTAGACTTGAATGTAACAGATATCCGTTTTCAAGGTCAATTAAATTGGAGACCAATAACAGGTCTGAATCTATCTGTGTTGGGATCGGTACGTTATTCGGCTAACACTGAAGAACATCACATCTTGGACGATTCGAATCAAGCATCTGCATACAGAGCTATGCCGACTACTATAATAAGAGATAAAAATCCTCTTTTATACACCGATCCGGATAATCCATATGCAATACCTATATCGATTCTACCAGAAGGAGGTATTTATAAACGCACAGATCGTAGATTACTAGCATATGACTTTAGAGCTACAGCAAATTATAGTAAGGTTTTTGATGAGACCCATATATTAAATCTCGATGGAGGTATGGAATACAACACATCTCAACGTCGCCAAACATGGTTCCGTGGTTGGGGAATGCAATATTCGTTAGGAGAAGTCCCATATTATGCATACCAAGTATTTAAAAAAGGACGAGAAGATAATAATCAGTACTATGAAATGAAAAATATTTTAAACAACCAAGTTGCTTTTTTTGGTGTTGCTACATATTCATACAAAGGTCGTTACACTTTGAATGGAACGCTGAGATACGAAGGGACTAACAAGCTTGGAAAATCAAGCTCTGCGAGATGGTTGCCTACTTGGAATATTGGTGCAGTTTGGAATATACATGAAGAGAGTTTTTTTAAAGCATTAGAACCAACTTTATCGCATTTATCTCTTAAATCTTCATATAGCTTGACCGGCGATAGAGGTCCTGACTTTGTAACTAACTCGAGAGCTGTCATCAGAAGCTTTACTCCTTGGCGCCCATTTGCTGATGTTGGAGAATCAGGCACTTACATTCAGTATCTAGAAAATAGTGA
The DNA here is from genome assembly GCF_900240225.1 of Dysgonomonas massiliensis. GTDB lineage: Bacteria > Bacteroidota > Bacteroidia > Bacteroidales > Dysgonomonadaceae > Dysgonomonas > Dysgonomonas massiliensis. The sequence goes on from NZ_OEPV01000006.1 coordinate 6,990, forward strand.
TTTGACTTATGAAAAGAAACATGAATTCAATATTGGTCTTAATATCGGATTCTTGAACAATCGGATCAACACCGAAGTATCTTGGTATAAGAGAAACAACTATGACTTGATAGGTTATATGTTTTCGCAAGGAGTAGGTGGAGAGTCTCTTAAGTATGGCAACGTAGCAGAGATGGAATCGGATGGATTGGAATTAAGTATTTCCACAAAAAATATTACAACAAAAGACTTCTCTTGGTCAACAGATTTCATCTATTCTCATACTAAAAATAAGGTGACAGATTTGATGAGTCGCAAAAGAGCTATAGATCTTGTCTCGGGAACAGGTTTTGCTCGAGAAGGTTATTCTCATCGTTCAATATTTTCGTACCAATTTGTAGGACTATCTGAAGAAGGGTTCCCTATCGTGATCAACGAAGAAGGCAAAGAAGCTACAAGTAATATTAATTTCCAAGAAATAGACAACCTAGATCATCTGGTTTATTCGGGAACTGCGGACCCTACAGATTTTGGTAGCTTGGGAAATACATTCCGTTATAAGAATTTCAACTTCAACTTCTTCCTTACCTATTCATGGGGCAACGTTGTAAGACTAGATCCAGTGTTCAAAGACAGTTATACAGACTTGACAGCTATGCCACGAGAATTTAAAAATAGATGGACAGTCCCGGGAGACGAGAGATATACAAATGTTCCTGTTATAGCAAGTGCTCGTCAAGTAAAAAATGATAGAGAATTAGAAACAGCATATAATGCATACAATTATTCGACTGCCCGAATAGCAAAAGGAGACTTTATTAGATTGAAAGAAGTATCGCTCACATATAATTTTGACGAGAAAGTACTAAAAACTTTAAAACTAAGCAACATGTCTCTTAAACTTCAGGCGACAAACCTTTTCCTTTTGTATGCTGATAAGAAATTGAATGGTCAGGATCCTGAATTCTTCAATACAGGAGGAGTTGCTTCTCCGGTTCCTCGTCAATTTACTTTAACACTTAGATTAGGTCTTTAATAAAATACACGCTTATGAAAAAGTTTAATATAATATTGCTTTCACTACTGGCCCTAAACTTGATATTTTTCAGTTCATGTAACGATAAATTGGACGAAATGCCCGACCAGAGAGCCGAAGTGAAAACTAAAAAAGATATACAGAAGCTCTTAGTATCTGCATATCCTGAAAGAACATTTTCTCTGATAGCTGAATTATATTCAGATAATACAGATGACATTGGAGGAGTTAATAATCCGTACTTCGAACGATTTACTAAAGAAGTTTTCGAATGGAGTGATACTGACCAGACTGACAATGAATCCTCTGTGGCTGTTTGGGAAGCTTGTTATAGTGCTATTTCCGCTGCCAATCATGCACTTGAAGCGATTGAAAAACAAGGATTTCCGGAGGATTTAAACGCCGAAAGAGCCGAAGCTCTATTGGCGCGTGCATATGGACATTTTGTTTTGGTAAATGTATTCTGCCAGCATTATACAAAAGAGTTTGGAGCAACCGATTTAGGAATTCCATTTACCGAAAAACCAGAAAAGACATTAAATCCTAAATATGAAAGAGGAACTGTTGCTGATGTTTATGAGAAAATAGACAGAGACCTACAAATAGCACTTCCATTAGTTAGTGATGAGTACTATACTGTGCCTAAATATCACTTCAATGTAAATGCAGCAAATGCTTTTGCGGCTAGATTCTATCTATACTATCAAGACTTTGATAAGGCAATAGAATATGCAAGTAAAGTCCTTGGATCAGCACCACTGAATATGATGAGAGATAACGCAGCTATAGCAGATATTCCCCGAGATCCGATGGAAAAAGTATCTACCGAATATATTCATCATAGACAAAAAGGGAATTTATTATTGATGACGAATAAATCGGCTCTGGGGTTAATTTACGGAGCATTTTATACTGGATCCAGATTTAACCACGCCTCAGAAACAGCTAAAACGGAATCTATTACTTTCCCTGGTCCATGGGGTACATATGATTTGTATTATTTAAGACCATTTATATATGAAGGAGCAAATTTAAATAAAATTTTATTACCTCGTTTTCCTTACCTTTTCGAATACACCGATCCGGTTGCATTGAAAGGATATCGTAGAACAGTATACGCAGCATTTACAGCAGAAGAGACCTTATTGGTAAGAGCTGAAGCTTATATTTTGAAAAAAGAGTACAAAAAAGCTGTAGATGATATGAATATCTGGATAAAATCTACTCACAAGTCAGGCTATCAAATTGAAAATCCAGAAGAAATTAATTCATGGGTAGGCGTAACAGGAGGTTATTATACGCCTAAAAACCCTACACCTATGAAGGAATTGAATCCTGAATTTTTGGTAGAGAAAGGGCTTCAGGAAAATATGATCCATCTACTCTTGTTCATGAGACGATATGAAACACTTCATACTGGTCTAAGATGGTTTGACCTAAAACGATACGGAATAGTTGTTCATCGTCGCCTTATTTTGAGTGGCAAGATCGCAGAAGTATTTCCAAATCCTTTAGAAGTACGAGATCCAAGACGTGCGATACAAATTCCATCTGATATCCTAGAGGCAGGAATAGAACCTAACCCACGCTAATGCACTCCTATCGATTATAAACATTTTAAATAAATGAATATGAAAAAATATATATATTATATACTGTGCCTCGGATTATTCATCGCTATGCAATTTTCATGCTCCGAAGATGATCTTAGCAGTACAAGTGTTATCCCTGATGATAAATCAGAGAAGAATGAATTCGACAAATGGATCGAAGCAAATTACATCATACCCTATAATATTGATTTTAAATATCGTTTTGATGATAAAGAGTCCGATATGAATTACAATCTGGAGCCGGCAAACAAGAAAAAAGCAATACGAATGGCTAAAATGATTCAACATTTGATTCTGGGTACTTATGACGAGCATACAGGTAGTCGTGATTTTATAAGAACTTATTATCCTAAAATACTTTTCATGGTTGGATCACCGGCTTATAATAATAATGGAACAATACAACTAGCTACTGCTGAAAATGGATATAAAATAACGATTAATAATGTAAATTATATTCCTCTTACAGATCTTACAGAAGCTGACATTGTTCAATTTAATACGTATTATTTTAAGACTTTGCATCACGAATTTGCTCATATTTTACACCAAACAAAGCCATATTCACCTTCATTCAAAGAGATTTCGGGTGCTTCGTATGTACAAGATAGCTGGAATAAAAAGTATGAGAATAAGTCTCCATTGTTAGATGGTTTTATAACAGCCTATGCGTCTAAGTCTCAAGATGAAGATTTTGTTGAATTGTATTCTGTGTATATTACATCAACGGAAGAGGAGTGGAAGAATAAATTAGTTCAGGCTAAAGATAGTGGAGCTCTTATTATCAATAATAAATTGGATATTGTTACCAATTATATAGAAGGTACATGGAAGCTGGATATGGATTCACTACGCAAGATAGTTCTTCGTCGTCAGTCGGAAATACTTGACTTAGATTTAGATACCCTTAATTAAAAATATTAAGCTATGAAATATATATACACATTATTATTAACTATTCCATTGCTATTCACATCATGTCTTAAAGATCAAGATGATGTATTCGATAAGAGTTCGCCAGAGAGGATGCAGGAGGCTCTAGATAATGCAATGGAAATCCTAACGAATGCCGAAAACGGATGGCGAATGGATATGTTTCCAAGTAAAACGAGAGATTATGGAGGATATACTTTGTTCTTGGACTTTAATAAAGAAGTTGTTAAAGCTGCATCTGAACTAAGCGATCCGAGCTATACTGAAGAGAGTGAATGGGAGTTGAAAGCTTCGTCGGGTCCGGTATTATCATTTAGTGATAATAATAGTTTGATACATTTCTTCTCAGGACCGAACAAAGGTGTTGGAGCATACGATACTGGCCTAGGTGGTGATTATGATTTTATCATATTAGAAGCTACTAAAGATCGTATTAAACTAAAAGGAACCAAAACCGGAAATATAAATTATCTGACACCTATCGGAGCTGATGAAAATTGGACGGAACTAATGACTAAATACCAAGATGCTGTCTATAAAATGCAGTGGGAAATGCTAGAATATCAAGTCAATGATAAACAATATTCGGCCAATGTATCATACAATACATTTATCATTACTTATGCCGGAGAAGATGGTAAGATTATACAAGAAGTTCTTCCATATATCTTCACGCTAGATGGAATTCGTTTTTACGAACCATTTAATATCGATGGTGTCGAAGTATCGGAAATGATTTATAAAGATGAAGGGGAACTTAAGTATTTTGAAGATGTAAATGGGAGTGGTGCTAGATTTGTAGTTCAGATTTTACCTTTGATGCAACAGTTCTTGCAATCATCATGGTATTTTTCATATAGTAATATGGGTGATCTTGGGAAGTTATATTGGCAAAATGCATACACAATATTATATGGTCAGAGAGGCTTTGAGCTATATTACGCATACTTAGGAATACGTAATGGAAGATTTGGATTCCACGCTAACGCCTCTAATTATTCAGGTTCACTTTACTATGATACTGAAGTGATTAGTGAGGATGAAGTAAAGCTGAAATTTGTTTGGGATGGCGATGCTAATGGTATTGCATTTTATAATAGCTATGGCTTTAATTACTATATTGCAGGCTTAGGTTCTTCAGAGAAAAACTACACTATTGCAGCAGATAATCCAGATAAACCTCAATATATTACAATAACTGACAAGTCCAATCCGAATAACTCATATACCTTGTCCAAATCAATGGTATCCTATCCATATAAAAATTAATCTATCTTAGAATAGACTTTTATACAAACACTGCTTTTTGAAAGGAGCTATAGGTTGCGAAACCAATATAGCTCCTTTCTCTGTTTCATCTTTAAAAAAAGAATATATTTATCTCATAGCTTCAAGGAGTGGATATAACCAGAGAATGTCTGATTTTGTATTCTGTATTCTAGCCTATGGTTATAACTTGAGAAGTTTTGACTTATAGTTGTATGTCTTTTACAGACAAAATATTGTTGATATATAGTTAATGAATAACCTCGGAGCAAGCTCCGAGGTCTCAAATGAAATTGATGATTTGAGAAATATTGTGTTGGAATTTGAGGAAGTTGTAAATATATATAACGGAAATAATGATTAGCTCATCATCTCTTTTAATACAAATATTTAACCTATACTACGCAAGTATGCTAAAATACTCTAACCTCTATCTTTTATCTTACTAGGATGACGAAATAGATGATGTTTTATTGAACGAAAAAAGCTCACAAAGAAATAAAAAGAAATAAGTAATAAATGGAGGGCACTTCTCTCTTAATCTGTAACGTATTTTATTATTCCCCTAGTTCTTCCCCGAAATAGAAAAGACTAATTATCCATTAGAATAATTAGTCTTTTGTAGCGTTGTCTCACAAGGATTCGAACCTTGAACGACTGAACCAAAATCAGTTGTGTTACCATTACACCATGAGACAATCCGACGCTTCTTTGAAAAAGCAGTGCAAAAATACGTGAAGTTTATTTAACTTCCAAATTTTCGCACATGATTTTATTACTTTATTACTAACACAAAGTAGTTCTTCTTGCCACGTTGTGCTATAATGTATTTACCGGCAATGAGATATGATGAATCTACCAATAAGTCAGTATCCGCAACTTTTTCTTTGTTTATCTGTACTCCACCTGCCTGAACAGTCTTGCGCATCTCTCCTTTTGAAGGGAAAACGGCAGCTTTCTCAGTTAGAAGGTCAACAGCTTTGATTCCGCCGGCTAATTCTTCCTTTGAAATTTCAAAAGTTGGAACGCCATCGAATACTTGCAAGAAGGTTTCTTCATCCAATTTCTTCAAAGCTTCGGCAGTTGCATTTCCAAACAGAATTTCAGAAGCTTCAACTGCTGTATTGTAATCTTCTTCCGAATGCACCATTATGGTTACTTCTTTAGCTAAACGCTTTTGAAGTGGGCGAAGATGAGCCGCAGCTTTTTGCTCTTCAACAAGAGCTTCTATTTCGTCTTTTGATAGAGCTGTAAATATTTTGATATATTTCTCCGCATCAGCATCACTTACATTCAACCAGAATTGGTAGAATTTGTATGGTGAAGTATATCTACGATCAAGCCACACATTGCCTGATTCTGTCTTTCCGAATTTACCACCATCAGCCTTTGTGATCAACGGGCATACCAATCCGAAAGCTTCACCTCCAATTTTTCGACGAATAAGTTCGGTGCCGGTTGTGATGTTACCCCATTGGTCAGACCCACCCATTTGGATGCGTACACCATGGCTTTGGTATAGATGAAGGAAGTCATATCCTTGAAGTAGCTGGTACGAGAACTCTGTAAATGACATACCTTCTGATGATTCTCCGTTAAGGCGTTTTTTTACAGAATCTTTAGCCATCATGTAATTTACAGTGATGTGTTTGCCAATGTCGCGAATAAACTCAAGGAATGAAAAGTCTTTCATCCAATCGTAGTTATTTACTAGTACTGCTGCATTTGGTTTGTCTGATTCGAAATCAAGAAATTTTGCAAGTTGCTTCTTGATAGCATTTTGATTGTGGCGAAGCGTTTCTTCGTCCAATAGTTTTCGTTCTTGCGATTTCATCGATGGATCACCAATCATACCTGTTGCTCCACCTATTAGGGCAATCGGGCGGTGTCCGGCGCGCTGAAAATGTTTAAGAATCATAACACTTACTAAGTGTCCGATGTGTAACGAGTCTGCAGTTGGATCAATACCTACATAACCCGAAGTTAATTCTTTTTGTAATTGTTCTTCAGTTCCTGGCATGATTTCCTGGATCATACCTCTCCATTTCAGTTCTTCAACAAAATTCATCGATTTGTTTTTTAATATATTTAATTAGTTGCAAATTGTTATTAATGCTTTTCTTTCAATCGAAGCATCAGAATTTTTTGCTTGGGGACAAAAATACGACTTCTTTTCAGAATAGGAAAAGTTATTAGAGTTTAATGTGTTAGATAATAAAAAAACTGTGATAGATAACTTTACTACCACAGTCTCTGAATTCTAAGAAAGTATTCTTGTTATTTCTTTTCTTCTTCGAAGAAGTCTGCTGCTTTCATACTCAGATCGTGGGCACTTCTTTTAGCCTTTGCAACGAAGTCGTCTACTGCCTCCGATACCTTGTCTACATAAGGTTCTGCTTTCTCGTTTACTTTGTTCGATAGTTCATGGAATCTCAGAGAGAATTCATCTAGTTTACCTTTGAAGAATTTATTCCAATCTATCTTGACATCATTGTTGTCCATGTAGTCTTTTACTATGGAAAGCACTTTTATAGCCTGCTCTTCTGTCAAGTCGGCTTCGTCGCGTAATCTATTAACCAAATTTTCCATAATGCTATAGTTTTAGAATATTCTCTAATTTAAGACTGAAGTATATGTAATTTTTCTGTGATATATTCCTTTCTTGATTTAATCAGAATCTAAGCCCGATGGATAGTGTAAGATTCCTATTTCGTAATTCAGGATCTACTTGCGATACATTATATAGGCCATATTCGTATGAAACATTGAGTAGGTATACATCGTATATTACTCCGGCATTAATCAGAACTCCATAATCAAATTTTTTCAATACCGATTTTGTGAAAGTTCTTATGTTGGAGTTCTCATATGTAATGGCTGGCTCGTATCCTTCTCCGATAATTTCTTCTATCCGCATGTTCTTTTTAGTGCGGCCTTTGAATCCCCATGCGCCATACACACCAGCATTGATATTGAATACCCATTCTTTGTCGTAATCGGTTTCCCAGCCTATCATTAATGGAATTTGCACATAATTGGCATCTATTTCATATCGGGTTCTTTCATATGTGATATCTGTTCCAATAGCCGACTCGGTACGTCGATCTATGGATTGCTTCATACCTTTCTTGGTCAGAAATATTCCGGTTTGAACTTGAAAAGGTTCCATGAATTTATAGGTGCCAACATAGCCGAAATGAAAACCCTTTTTGACTTTTTTGTCTCGGTTTGCCCCTTTTATATCCATTTCCGAAGAATTTAATCCCATGCGGAATTCGTGGAATAATTTACGTCTCAATCCGATTTGTGCATCTATATCTGATACACATACAAAGCATAGAATTATAAGTAGAGTCTTTAGTATAACTTTCATATTCTCAATTCGTATTCTGCAAAAATACAATAATTAATTATATACCAATTGAAATAGATTACTTTCGTCAAATATTTCGTTTGCAACTTCCAATAAATCGATAGAAGTTATATTCTCAATAAAGGCGAATGATTCTTCTAATGAATTGATGTGATTGAAGTGAAAAAAACTTCGTCCTAACGATAAGGTAAGACTTTCTCTATTGTCTCTGGCTACAGCCATTTGTCCCATCATTTGTTTTTTTGCTGCTGCAAGTTGTGTTGCACTGAGTTTGTTTGTTTTCATTTTCTTCAATTCACGATGGATGATATCAATGCACTTTTGCTCGTTGCGATGACCAGTTCCAAAATAAATTGAAAACATGCCTGTATTGCTATAGGCTGTTGCCGAAGATTCTACTCCGTATACATAGCCCCTCTTTTCGCGAAGCTCTATATTCAGACGGCTATTCATTCCAGGGCCTCCTAGGATATTATTCAGTAAGCTGAAAGCTTTTCTTTTAGGGTCTTTTATATTGTAGCCACGTCCACCTATCAGAGCATGTACTTGTGAGGTGTCTTTTATCAGTTTCTTTGAAACAGCATCTATATTGGATACATCCAATCTGTTTAGCGTGTCTGAACCAGCTGGGATTTCGGCTAAATATTTTTCGGCGTAGCGAATTATCTTCTTAAAATCGTATTGTCCTAGTGAGAAGAATACGATGTTATTGGCTTTGTAGTTTCTGCTTACAAAGGCTTTTAAATCTGCAGACGTAAAATTTTCCAGAGTTTCCGGATCACCTAATATGTTATGCCCTAATCCCGATCCTTCGAACAGTATATTCTCGAAGTCATCATATATCAGTTCCGAAGGGCTGTCTTCGTATGAGTCTATTTCGTCGATGATGACATGCTTTTCTTTGTCCATCTCGCGTTGCGGAAACTGCGAATGAAATGTAATGTCTGTTAGTAATTCGAAAGCTCTTTCGAAGTGTTCTTTCAGAAATATTGAATAGATAACAGTTTCTTCCTTATTGGTATAAGCATTTAACTCGCCACCTACATTTTCCATGCGATTAACGATGTGGTGTGCTCGACGCTTTTTAGTTCCTTTGAAAAGCATATGCTCTACGAAGTGGGCAATACCATGCTCATTTTCAGATTCGTCACGGGTTCCGGCATTTATATAGAAGCCGCAGTATAGTACATTCCCGCCAGTCGGTACGTGTATTATTCGGAGTCCGTTTTCCAGTATATGTGATTGATATATCATTTTGTTTATTTCTTCATGTAATGTGCGCGTTCACTTTTGTCCAATTTCTCGATAGAATAGCGCAGCATTGTTCTTGGCATTTGTTTATGATGGTTGTCAAGAAATGCCCGTAACATATTCAGATCTTTCTTACCCATTTCGCGCAGCATCCATCCGGCAGCTTTGTGCATCAAGTCGTGTTTGTGATCAAGCAGCTTCTCGGATAATAGAAATGTGTCGTACAAATCGCCTCGACGGATAAATGCATATGTAGATACGATTGCTATACGCTGCTCCCACAATAATTGGCTTTTTACAAGATCGTATAAAACCGATCGATCTTTGTCGATCAGATATTCTCCTACGATATCTTTTGCGCTGAGATCGACAAGATCCCAGTTGTTGATGCGGTTGGTATGTGCCAGATAGAACTCGAAAATCTTTTTACGATCCTCTTCTGAGGCCTTTTTGAATCGTTCGACCAAGATGAGCAATGCGCACAGACGGCATTCGTGATATTCGTTGTTGAGAAGATTCTCAATTTCGGAGAAAGGTAACTCTTTGTATTTCTTTGCTACTTTCCGAGTGTCAGGAACAACTACTCCCAAGAACTTATCGCCTTCGCCATATTGCCCTTCCCCAGTCTTGAAAAAGTAGGGTAGGAACTCCTTTTTTTGAGGAGTCGAGTATTCTGTTAGTTCTAATTGTATGTCCTTTGCTGTCATAGTCTTGACCTTAAAAAAGTAACAAAAGTGACAGTTTTATATTGCTTATATTACTGTCACTTGTATTTTGTAGAGAACTTCTCAATTATAGATAAAGTCTCGTTATTTCAATTTCCACTCCGAGCCATCTTTTCCGTCTTTTACTTCGAATCCCGCTTTAGCGAGCTCATCGCGAATCTGGTCAGATGTTGCCCAGTCTTTGTTTGCTTTAGCTTTCGCTCTGATTTCCAGCAATAGATCGACAGCTTTGCCGAAAGCTTCGTAGTTGGTATTTCCTCCGGCTTTCGATTCGTCTACCATTCCCAGAATGTCGAATAGGAATAGGTCGAAAACAGCTTTCAGTTCGTTGATGTCTTCTTGTGTCAATTTCTGTTTGCCATCAGCTGTCGCATTGATTGTTGTAGCAGCTTCGAACAAGTGAGAAATAACGATTGCCGAGTTCAGATCATCATTCATTGCATCGTAACATTTCTGACGAAGACTTTTTACGTCTGCCGTCGATTCTGTTGATGCTTGAAGTTTATCAATCTTTGCATAAGCATCCAATAGACGGGATAAACCTTTTTCTGAGGCTTGCAAAGCTTCGTTGCTGAAATCGACTGTGCTGCGATAGTGTGCTTGCAAAATAAAGAAACGGATAGTCATCGCAGTGTATGCCTGAGTAAGCATTTTGTGCGATCCTTCGAAAAATTCGTCAAGAGTGATGAAATTTCCTAGCGATTTACCCATTTTTTGACCACCGATTGTGATCATGTTGTTGTGCATCCAATATTTTACAACACGTTCCTTTTCAAGAGCTGTATTCTGAGCGATCTCACATTCGTGATGAGGGAACATCAAGTCCAATCCTCCACCATGAATGTCGAAATTGTGACCAAGATATTTAATACTCATTGTCGAACATTCGATATGCCATCCAGGGAAACCATCGCTCCATGGTGAAGGCCATCGCATGATGTGTTCAGGTGCAGCTTTCTTCCAAAGGGCAAAGTCCACTTTGCTTCTTTTTTCGTCTTGTCCGTCCAAATCGCGAGTAGTATTCAGCATCTCTTCGATATTGCGGTGCGAAAGGATTCCGTAGTTATAATCTTTATTGTATTTCTGTACATCGAAATATACCGATCCGTCGCTCACGTAAGCGTATCCGTTTTCGATAATTTTCTTAATACATTCAATTTGTTCGATAATATGGCCCGATGCGTGCGGTTCGATACTTGGTTGAAGTACATTCAACGCATCCATTGCGCGATGGTAACGATTCTTATAGAATTGTACGACCTCCATTGGTTCAAGTTGCTCGAGACGGGCTTTTTTTGCAATTTTATCTTCACCTTCATCAGCATCGTTTTCCAGATGGCCTACGTCGGTAATGTTACGTACATAGCGTACTTTGTAACCTATATGAGTAAGGTATCTGAATAGTAAATCGAATGTGATTGCAGGGCGGGCATGTCCCAAGTGTGCATCGCCATATACTGTTGGTCCGCAGACATACATCCCCACGTGCGGAGCATGAATCGGTTCGAATACTTCTTTTTCGCGTGAAAGCGTATTGTAAATAGATAATTTCTGCATGTTTATATATCTGATAATTGGAGGTACAAATTTACATTAATTTATTCAAAACAAGCTAATCAGATGATAAGAAGCTTATTTTTCGAGAATAATATGATCGATGAGTGCACTTATTTCTTCAGCTCGGTGAATAACCATCAGATGATCGCCGTTAATTACGCCGTAAACATTGTCGATTTGCCGGAACGGAAAAATTTGATCTTTGGTTCCGTGTATGTGATACAAATTCTCACACTTTATTTTAGGAGTCCAGTGTGTGATTTGTTCGATAGACCATCTTACATATACGGGATCGGTTATGGTCATTAGCTGGCGAACTTCTTCAGTCGGAAGTTCGTACAGGTAGCGGGTAAATATATCGGTAACGAAATTTGTTGAGCCGTATACCGACTTAGGTACGTACTTGAAGAAGTGTGATGTTTTTGCAAATTTGAATAACTGTGGTATTTCTTTCTCGCTTTTCATTGAAGATATGATGATCGTCTTCGTTGGATCGAGAAAAGCATTCATCAGTTGTACGATAATGCCGCCGAATGAATAGCCGATGAGGATAAATGGCTCGGACTTGTCAATTGTTTCGGCCATACGTATAGCATAGGCTTCAAGCAGTTCATCTTCTTTTGGGATGAGCCATTCGATGTAAACTTTTTCGTAACCCTCGGGTAGAACTATATTGTCGAAAACCGAGCATGGATTGCACATACCTGAAACGAAGTAAACTTTTTTACTCCGTTTTCTTACTCCGAAAAAAGCTTGTAACTTTTTCCATATATTTTTCTGAGGATTCGAGGTATTAGGCAATTTGTTGGATTATTTATCAGGTTTCTTATTCTACTTCGTAACTATTCGGGATGTCGTCCATAATCGAAAATAATTCTTCAACAGTTTCGGCCCGAAGCATGGCAACACGTGTTTTTTTGAAATCGGCAATTCCTTTGAATACGGGAGTAGCTGCCAAATGACGACGACTGTGAAGTATACCACCTCTTTCTCCTGCATTAGCTACGTTGGCGTTGACCATTTCTTTCAAGACGTTAAGATACTCAATAAAACTTTTCGGCGAAAGTTTTTCTCCCGTAGAAAGATAATGTTTTATTTCTTCGAAAATCCAAGGACTACCTATACTTCCTCGACCAATCATTATAGCATCCACCCCTGTCTCGTCGAAACGTTGCTTGCAGATTTCGGGCGTTGTAACATCGCCGTTACCTATAATAGGGATATGCATACGAGGATTATTTTTTACTGCGCCTATCAATGACCAATCAGCTTGCCCGGTGTACATCTGCGCTCGGGTACGTCCATGAAGAGTCAAGGCTTGTATGCCGGTATCTTGCAATTCTTCGGCTAGATCGACTATTATTTTCGAGTTATCGTCCCATCCGAGGCGGGTTTTAACGGTAACGGGTATATTTACGGCTTTTACTACCTCGCGGGTGATTTCAACCATCAGTTCGGGGGTGCGCATCATGCCCGATCCGGCTCCTTTGCCTGCTACTTTCTTTACGGGACAGCCGAAATTGATGTCTAAGATGTCAGGATTTGCTTCTGCACAAATCTTAGCTGCCTCTACCATTGCGTCTACTTCGCGTCCGTATATCTGAATAGCTACGGGGCGTTCTTGTTCGCTGATGGCTATTTTAGCTTCGGTTTTGTTTACACCACGTATTAGAGCATCGCTCGATACGAATTCGGTATAAACCATATCGGCGCCAAAGTGTTTGCAACGTAGTCGGAATCCCATATCGGTTACATCTTCCATCGGAGCAAGAAATAACGCTTTGTCAGGGAACTGAATATTACCTATTTTCATTTTTGTTTTTGAGTACGGTTTCTATCAAATATTAATTAATCGCCGGCTCGAAAATTGAGTGTTTTGTTCAGATTTTCGTAGCGCGGAGCATTTCCCGCTTACCAGGCGGACCGGGAAGTCGTTCGACCATAAAGCCCGATTGTTGCATCATACGGCGGACTACTCCTTTAGCACAATAGGTGACAAGTATCCCTCCATTGTTCATCACACGATACAGATTATCGAATAGTTCTTGTGACCACATATCCGATTGCTTCTCGGGCGCGAATGCATCGAAATAGACGATGTCTATTTTTTCGATACGGCTGAAATCGAATTTCGTAAAATCAGCTTCGATCTTATGGAGAATAAAGTTGTCGTTTATCCTGATCGGAGTATCCCATTCGGCCACATGAAGGCTTGCGAATAAATCGCTTCGCTGTCCTGCTTGTGATGGATAATTGAGCTGTGAGGCTAATTCTTGGTCTACCGGATAAGCTTCGATGGATGTATAACGTATAAGACGGTTATTTTGTTCTGCATCTATAGCTGTCAGATAGGCATTCAGTCCGGTGCCGAATCCTATTTCGAAGATGTTAAGCTCACGTTCGGGATGATGATGCAAGCCGGTTCGTATGAAAATATGCATCGACTCTTGTACCGCGCCATTGACCGAATGATAGTGTTCGTCTAGCTCGGGTACAAAGAGTGTGTGAGAACCATCGGCCGTTGTTTCAATCTTAGTTCTCATATCAGGAATAATTTTTTAGTCTTTCTTTTCGATCAGTACAGTTGCATAAGCAGTAATACCTTCTTCGCGACCTACGAAACCCATCCTTTCGGAAGTCGTAGCTTTGATCGAAATATCATCAATGTCGATCTGTAATATTTCGGACATTACTTTTTGCATAGCAGGAATATGCGGATTCATCTTTGGCATTTCGGCACAGATAGTCGAGTCGATATTGCCGATCGAATAGCCTTTGCCGGCTAGAAGTTTGCGAACCTCGGCAAGTAACAACTTGCTGTCTACATTCTTATACTCGGCTGCTGTATCCGGAAAATGAAAGCCTATGTCGCGCATATTGGCGGCGCCTAGCAAGGCATCGCATATAGCATGAATTAGGACATCCGCATCAGAATGTCCTAATAATCCTTTTTTATAGTCTATTTTGACTCCGCCCATCCAAAGGTCTTTACCTTCAACCAATCGGTGCATGTCGTAGCCAAATCCTACACGTATTTTCATATTTATTTTGAAGCAAAATTATAAGCTAATGAAACTCGTAGAGTTTTGTCTAGCGGATTCTGACTTACAGTTGACAGTAGATATGAAGCATCCAGCTGAACTGATTTAAATTTGAATCCTGCACCAAATGTGAAGTAACGACGATTACCTTTCATCTTGTTCTCGTGGAAATAACCTGTACGTACTCTGAATTGATCGTTATAATCGTATTCAACCCCTGCCGAGTAAGTTATTTCTTTTAGTTTTTCTGAAAAACCACCATCTTCAGATCCAAATGATTTGAATACTCCTGCGATACCGCTTGTTGAATAGTAGTCGTCTAATCGTTTTTGGTAACTTTCACTCTCGCTAGTTTCTCCATCCTTTACAATTGGTGGTGTCGGAACTAGAGGCTTATTGATGTCTAAACTGAATGAGAGTGTACTAACACTGCTTACAGGATACATCAATGAAGCTCCGATACGCATATTTGCAGGGAGGAAATTATCTCTAACACCATGTGCTCCGCTGTTGTTCGAAAGTTTACCTCCTATGTTTGATAGGTTGAATCCAAAGCTAAGTAAGCTTTCCGATTGTCCTATATTGATATATGATTCGTTGTAACCCGCGATATCGGCTGCAAATGTATTGTCTGCCGAACCTCCTTCGTCATCAGGAGTGGGAGCATTATAGTCGGAACGAATATAACGTAGTGTAGCTGCTAGTGAGAATGTTTCGGTTAGTTTTCTTGAATAACTGATGTCGAATGCCATTTCGTATGGAGAAAAGACTGCAAATTCAAGCCCATTGCTCCCGTTCAGGTGAACATCGCCGATCGAAAAATAGCGGAATGAAGCACTCAATGCTTGATTGTCGCCCGATCCGATTTTGTAATATCCTACTCCGTATGCAAGGTATATATCGTCAACAATATTGCTTAGCCATGGAGTGAAGCTCATACCTGCTCCGGCTTTGTTAGGTGCGAATGCATATTTTGCAGGATTCCAGTATTGTGAATATACATCGGGTGCAGTAGCAACACCGGCATCTCCCATACCTCCTCCGCGTGCATCAGGTGCAATACCCAAAGATGGAACAGCGGTTTGGATAGGATTGAATTTTTCTGTGTTTGTTTGTGCAGTAAGACTAACTGTCGATAGAGTCAGGACAGAAGCCAATAAAGTTGAGAAAATTACTCTTTTCATGTAGTATTTCTTGATTTTTTAATTTCTTATGATTCTTTATTATGTGTATTATAGATTAAAACTGATAATCTCTGTATTTATTGTCGCTAGCCTTTATTTTAACATTAAATACTTAACAAACCAATACATTCAGTAAATCTTCTCCTTCTAGCTTCCCTATCAGGGTATCGCCTATGTCGACTCTGCCTACACCTGCCGGTGTTCCGGTGAAGATGAGGTCGCCGGTTTTCAAAGTGAAAAACTGGCTGGCATATGCTACGATTTTATCTATCGAGTGGATCATGTCTTTTGTATTGCCAATCTGTACTTGTTCTCCATTTTTTAGGAGTGTGAAATCCAGATCGTCCATTGCTTTGCCAAATTTATCTTTCGGAACAAAAGTTCCAAGTGCAGCCGAATTGTCGAATCCTTTCGATATTTCCCAAGGCAAGCCTTTAGCTTTCAGTTTGTCTTGCAGATCGCGCGCGGTAAAATCTATACCTATGGTAATCTCGTTGTAGTAGCGGTGAGCAAATCGTTCAGCGATATTTTTCCCCATTTTGTCGATTTTAATGACTACTTCCAATTCGTAGTGAATGTTTTCGCTAAAATCGGGGAGGTAGAATTGGTTTTTATCGTTGTGAAGGATTGCCGAATCGGGCTTCATAAACAGTACAGGGTCACTGGCCGACGATAGTGCTTCGCGGTTCATTTCCTTGTTATGCGCATTGTAGTTATGACCTACGCAAATAATTTTCATATGAATAATGCCTTACTGATTAATAATAAGGCACAAAGATAGTGTTTTTTACTTTTTGCGCGGCTTGATTTTACCGAACATTTTGCGGATACGCATCGATATGACTCCTACGACACCCTCGCGGAAGATGCCAGAACTCATTTTTGATGTACCTAAAACACGATTTACGAAGATGATGGATACTTCTTTTATATTGAAGCCAAGTGTATATGCCGTGTATTTCATTTCTACCTGAAATGCATAACCCTTGAATTTTATATTGTCAAGATCAATGGTCTCAAGAACCCGACGGGTATAACATACGAATCCGGCTGTGGTGTCCGAAACTTTCATGCGTGTAATTACTTTCACGTATATAGATGCGAAGTAAGACATCAAGACACGTCCCATTGGCCAGTTCACAACATTTACTCCGTGCGAATAGCGCGATCCGACAGCAACATCAGCACCTTCATTGGCACAAGCTTCGTATAGTCGGGGAAGATCTTCTGGATTGTGTGAAAAGTCAGCATCCATTTCGAATATATATTCGTAGTCACGATCCAATGCCCATTTGAACCCGGCAATATATGCAGTCCCTAAACCCAGTTTCCCGCTGCGTTCTATCATAAATAGTTGATCACTATAGCTAGGTTGCATTGTACGAACAATATCGGCAGTTTTGTCTGGCGAGTTATCGTCAATAATGAGTATGTCGAAAGCCTTAGGTAGTCCGAATACTGCCTTGATTATCGCCTCGATATTTTCCTTCTCGTTATATGTCGGTATTATTACTAAAGAGTCTGACTTCATGAGCGTTTGAATTACGTCTGCAAAAATACTACTAATTAAGTTGATTAGCGAGTTTTAGCATTGAAAAATATTTTTTTTCAGAGCATTTATGGAATTTTTCAATTTGCATACTCTATTAAGTAGAAAACAGCAAATAGATTATCAATTTTTTAAAATTACAGCTATGAAAAAAGGATTTAACATTGATTCGACCGAATGGTGCGAAATGGTATTCAAAGATAAGAATAAAAAATATGGTGCTTATGCACTGAGGCAGACCTCGTCAAAGAGACATATGGTGGCCTTGGGGGTTATCTTTGTAGTTATGCTTTTTGTTTCTTTATTGCCTCAGGTAATTGGGGCAGTGAAAGAACTTAATAGAGGGGCTGGACTTGGCACAATGGATGAAGAGGTTTTGATATCTCAGGTTGAAGTAGATTTGCCAGTTCCGGAAGAAAATATAATTCGAGAAGAATTGGCACCACCCCCACCGCCATTGATTTCTTCGGTAAAGTTTACCCCACCGCTTATTACAGCGGATGATAAAGTTGTGGACGGAGATGAAATGAAGTCGATGGATGAATTGAATAGTACTGATATCCGTATATCGACTCATGATATTCAAAGTGATTTGACTACTGGAGTAACTATGGATGAGTTGATAGAACATAAAGTAATTGTCGGTAATGATACCGAAAAAGAGGAGCCTCCTCATGTTTCGGTTGAAGTGATGCCTCAATTTAAAGGCGGTGAATCTGAAATGTATGCATTTATCGGGAAAAATCTAAGATATCCGGTTACTGCGCAGGAGCAAAATATACAAGGACGGGTTATTATTCGATTTGTAGTTACTGCTGCGGGTGATATATCAGATGTTCAATTGCTGAGAGGAATAGATCCGGCTTGTGACAAAGAGGCTATACGAGTTGTGAAGATGATGCCAAAATGGATTCCGGGTAAGCAGAACGGACGTAATGTTCCGGTTTATTTCACATTGCCGGTTGTTTATAAACTACAGTAGCTTGATTTGAAATTGATATGGAAAGTAGGGAGTCGGAGAAGTCCGGCTCCCTTTTTTTGAATAGATGTATCGAGAATAAAACCGCTCAATGACAGAAAAATACGGAAAAACTTTATGTCAAAACTATTTTTAGCTAATTTTGCCGAGTTTCTTGACTACATACAGAAATTTATGACGATAAAGAATCTTCCGTTCATTCTGGATATAAAGGATATTTTTAGAACAGCTTTACCTAAAGGACGAACCGAAATCACTGTATTTCTAGGTTTGCTTTTGTTTTATCTTTCCTATTCGTTAGTTATTGTATTTAATAGTTATGCTATAGATCATAAGGTTTTCGATACAGATCTGTACTTTTCTTTCGACAATCCGATTGTATTAAGGTATGGACGAACCAATATATCGGGTCATCCTCTGATGTTTGCATTCTGCTACCCGCTTGTGCTAATTGGCGATTTTTTGGCTTACCTCATAGATTATAAAGCCAAAACGCTGATGTTTGTACTGATCAGTGCCTCGTCGATCAGTATGTCTTGTGTGTATATTTTTAGATATCTGAAAGAGATTGTCGAATTGCGATCAAAGATATCATTACTGATTACTTTATTCTATGCCTTCTTTTTTATGAATTTGATATTGGCATTTACGCCCGAAAGTTTTACTTTCTCGGCAATGATGCTGTCTTTTACTGTTTACTACTATAGTGCATATATAAAGAGAGGGGAATCCCCATCATTGTTCTCATCGGTATTGTTGGCGGACGTATTTCTCGGAGGTATGACAATAACCAACATGACTAAGGGTGTTATACCGATGCTGTTTTTGAAAGAAAAGTTCTGGACTATTGTAAAGCGAATATTCGTTGTGGGATTAGTCTTTCTGGCTATAATCTTTGCAGTTCATTTTGCATCACTTTATTTCCTGGATAAGAATTTGTTTATCTCTATTCTAGTGCATCAAAATGCATGGACTACGGATCCCGATTTTTTGTCTAATATGTGGATCTTTGTATATAATAAATTTTATAGTATTCCTGTTTTCTTCTCCGATTATCAATTGAATGGATGGCTTGACAAGGAAACCGGTAAAGAACAGTTTTTTTTAGGAGTTAAACTTTATCAAAGTTTATGGCAATATATAGTGGGTATTCTAACGTTGTTCTTCGTGATAGTAGGTATATTGAGAAACTATAAGAATCGTTTTGCGTTAATGGTCGTTATGTTGCTGTCTTTCGATATCTTCTTGCATTTGATCTTGCGATTTGGTCTGTTCGATCCATTTATTTATGGAGCCCATTGGCTCTACTGTGTGCCTTTATTGATAGGCTGGATGTACAAAAGTTTCAAAAACGTATATGTTTCGAAGTTACTTTTTTGCGTAATTTGTTGTATGTTTGTGGCATTGGTTGTTAATAATATGAGCCATATATATAACTTTACAACTTTAGCCGCCGAGCTATTTCCTTTAGACTGATTTTTCTGTTGCAAGATGATGACAAAAGCTAAACTTTACTTGAAGCTAATGAGGCCGCAACAATGGGTTAAAAACCTGTTTGTTTTCTTGCCAGTATTCTTCTCTTTCCGTTTTACAGAAGTCTCGCTTTTGGTACCATGTCTTTTTGCATTCATCGGATTTTCTTTAGTAGCTAGTTCTATATATATAATCAATGACTGGTGTGATATCGAAGCTGATAAAGCGCATCCCGAAAAACGATTTAGACCTTTAGCATCAGGAGAAATCAATAAGAAAGAAGCATTTGTAGGGATAACTCTGTTGTTAGTGGCGGGATTTGCTATATATACTATTATTCTGAAAGATTTTGCAGCGATATTGCTCTTAGGAGGGTATTTTGTTCTGAATGTCTTCTATTCGTTGAAACTGAAGCATATAACGATTGTTGATATAACGATTGTTGCAATTGGTTTTGTGATTCGTGTCTTTATAGGGGGAGCAGTAACAGGTATATTAATATCTAATTGGTTGATTATAATGATATTCTTGCTTGCGTTACTCTTGGCAGTGGGCAAGCGTCGCGATGATGTGATTATCTTCGAAAATACGGGCGATAAATCAAGAAAAAATATTGATGGATACAATCTTCAATTATTGAATGCTATAGTAATAATAATTACGGCGATCATAATTATAGCGTATATCATGTACACGATTTCGCCCGAAGTCGTGGATCGAAATGGGGATAAACTCTACCTAACTTCACTGTTTGTTATCCTAGGATTGATGCGATACCTGCAGATCATTTTTGTAGAAGGTAAAGGTGGCGATCCTACTAAAATATTCCTGAAAGATACTTTTATCCACATTGTACTACTTGGATGGGTTGCCTCATTTCTCGTGTTTTCACTTATCTATAAATCGTAAAAATGGAACAAGTGTTGTCCCGAAAAACTGTAGCTGTATTTGATTTCGATGGTACGCTAACGACCAAAGATACATTGTTCGACTTTACGCGATTCTACTATGGAGATGTTCGTTTCTTTGCAGGGTTAATTCTCGTTTCTCCGACTCTTATTTTGCATAAGCTGGGGCTTGTTTCGGGAGAAAAAGCTAAAAAGTCATTTCTAAGATATTTTTTTGGCAATAGAAACATTGAAAGCTTCAATGAGGTTTGTGCAAGGTATTGTATGCGAGTGAACGAAATAGTAAATCCTTTAGCCTTAAAGAGAATGGAGTGGCATAGGCAACAAGGTCATCTAATTGTGATTGATAGTGCGTCGCCCGAAAACTGGATAAAGCCTTGGGCTGATTCGGTAGGAGTGGCTGTAGTTATTGCTACAAGATTAAAGGTTGAGGATGGTTTGATTGCCGGAGATTTTTTAGGTAATAATTGTAATGGGGTTGAGAAGGTGAATCGTTTGAAAGATGTTTTCCCTGACATAGAAAGTTGGCAAATGTATGCCTATGGTGATTCGTCTGGCGATAAAGAATTATTGGCTTTGGCAGATTATTCTTTCTATCGGAAATTTGAATAGATAAATTAATTACGTCTGAAATTAGGATATGAAGGGAGTATTTCATAAAAATGCTCCCTCTTTTTATGGAATTTGAAGGAAAAGAACCTCTATTAGATAAACCGAAAATTGGAATAGAAGTTTAACCCTTTAAAACATAAATATTATGGCAAATATAGACACAGGCGGAGGTGGTGGAGGAAAAAGAAATAAACCACAAAAACATAATTTGCGCGTTGATTTTACTCCGATGGTAGATATGAATATGTTGCTGATCACATTCTTTATGTTTGTGACAACACTTAGTATGCCGCAGGTAATGGATATCGTGATGCCTATCGATGATCCCGAAAATCGTTCTCCTGCACCCGAGAGTAAATCGTTGACACTCATCTTAGGAGAGAATGATAAGGTATATTACTATCATGGTATGCCAAACTATGAAGATTATACGCAATTGCATGAGGCCTCTTATCGTGAAGTTCGTGATGTATTACTCGAGAAAAACTCGGCATTGGTTGGCCGTCTGAAAGATTTGAAGACTCAGCTTACATCTAAGTCGATATCAAAAGACGAGTATCAGGAACAAGTGAAAAAAATAAAAGCTCTACCCGAAGGAATTACAGTAATGATAAAGCCAACAGAAAAGTCGGTTTATAGAAATTTGGTGGAAATACTCGATGAAATGCATATCTGTGGAGTGGGTAAATATGCTATAATGGATATGGAAGAAAGTGATGAGTTTGTAATGGAGAATCTGAGACAAAAAGGACAATTGACGGCCATGGCTGGTGCGGTTCGATAAAGTGCTTTTCTATTGGATTTTTATTCAAACTGTCATCGGGAGATTATGCATTGATGTGTGTAGTCTCCCGTTTTTATTGAACTGAAAGATTATTGCGAAGTTTATCTGTATACTAAAGTCAAGAATGTTAATTAGTAAGACTTGTCGAAATCGAAAAACATAATAATTGAAAACCGCGAAAAAAGTGTTACTTTTGTTACTTCTGTCACTTTAAGTAAAAAGATAAGAAATATGAAATTAGATTTTGATAAGGTTGGAGGTTTGATACCTGCTATCATTCAGGATAACGAAACCAACAAAGTGCTGATGCTAGGCTATATGAATGAAGAAGCATTGGCTTTGACCCAGAAAAACGGCAAAGTGACATTCTTCAGTAGAACAAAAAACAGGCTTTGGACAAAAGGAGAAGAAAGTGGAAATTTCTTGAATGTTGTCAGCATAAAAGAAGATTGCGATCAGGATACTCTATTGATCAAAGTTAATCCAGTAGGGCCAGTATGTCATACGGGAGCTGATACTTGTTTCGAAGAAAAGAATGTTGAGGATATCATGTTTTTGAAGCATCTTCAACATTTTATCGAAAAGCGCAATAGCGAAATGCCCGAAGGTTCATATACTACATCTTTGTTTCAGTCGGGTGTGAACCGTATGGCTCAGAAAGTAGGCGAAGAAGCAATCGAATCGGTTATTGAAGCTTGTAATGGTACTGATGACCGACTGATCTACGAATCGGCAGATATGATTTATCACCTGATCGTATTATTGACTTCGAAAGGGTTGAGTATCGAAGATTTGGCTCGTGAATTGAAAAAAAGACATAAATAATATCCGTTATGGAAGGTAAGGAAGCAATAATAGAATATACGGGTGTCGATCTAGGTCGAGATGGTCAGGCCACGCTGTCGGAAGTAAATGTTTCGATCTGCGAGGGTGATTTTGTTTACCTTATCGGAAAAGTAGGATCGGGTAAAAGTACTTTCTTGAAAAGTATTTACCGCGAAGTTCCTATTATTTCGGGACATGCGAAAGCTTTGGATTATGAGCTTGGAACGATCAAAAAGAAAGACATACCTTTCTTGCGTCGCAAGGTTGGAATCGTTTTTCAGGATTTTCAATTACTTACCGATCGTTCGGCCGAAAAGAATCTCGAATTTGTACTTCGTGCTACTGGTTGGACTAACTCGGAGCTGATCTCAATCCGTATAAATGAAGTGTTGACTCAGGTTGGTATGCAGAATAAAGGCTATAAGATGCCTCACGAAATGTCGGGCGGTGAGCAGCAACGTATAGTTATTGCCCGTGCTCTACTAAACTCGCCTAAGGTAATATTAGCTGACGAGCCGACAGGAAATCTCGATCCCGAAACTAGCAATCAGATTGTACAATTGTTACATAAGATTTCGAGTGAAGGTACGGCAATTATCATGTCGACACACAACTATGCTGTGGTGCAAAAGCATCCGGGCAAAATATTGAGATGTGAAGACGGACATTTGAAAGAAATATTAATAGCAAATACATAACAATAAATGATTGAACTGGTAAACTTAAATATCAACGATTCGCAGGAGGTAGCATTTATCGAGAAAGTCTATATGGAGGCTTTCCCACAGAGTGAAAGGCGTCCTTTCGAATTAATGATTGATTTTTACAGTGATCCTCAGAAGTCATTTGTCATCAATACGATCAAAGACGACGGAAAAGCAATAGGATTATTTACTTATTGGGAATTTGAGAATTTTGTATTCGGCGAGCATTTTGCGATAACGCCCGAAGCCCGAAATGGTGGAGTAGGGGCTGCAGCCATGACCAACTTTATGAGTAGTGTAGATAAACCTATCATCATCGAAGTTGAGTTGCCTACTACATATATTGCCGATCGTCGTATCGGTTTCTACCAGAGATTGGGTTTCCGTCTTTGGGATAAACTGGCTTATCAGCAACCGCCTTATATCGAGGGGTATAATCCTTTGGCTATGTATCTGATGACATGGGGAAAAATAGATATGAACGAATTGTTCCCCGAAATCAAAAGAGAAATATACAGTTCTGTATACGGATTTTAAGAAAATTACCCAATGCGTATAGATATTATCAGCGTACTGCCGCAGATGTTTGAAGGCCCGCTTAACTGCTCGATACTGAAACGGGCACAAGATAAAGGTTTGGCCGAAATCGTAGTTCACGATCTTCGCGATTATACAACCAACAAACATCGTCGTGTAGATGATTATCCTTTTGGAGGCGAAGCCGGAATGGTTATCCAGATCGAACCCGTAGATAATGTAATAGCAGCTCTGAAGAGTGAGCGTGACTATGACGAAGTTATTTTTACAACACCCGATGGGGAAGTTTTCGATCAGGCAATAGCGAATCACATGTCTTCTTACGAAAATATTATCATCCTTTGCGGACACTATAAAGGTATAGATTACCGAATCCGCGAACATTTGATTACTCGCGAAATATCGATTGGTGATTTTGTATTGACCGGAGGAGAATTGGCTGCTGCTATGATTGCTGATGCTGTAGTCCGTCTTATACCGGGTGTGATTGGGGATGAACAATCGGCTTTGTCTGATTCATTTCAAGATAATCTGTTGGCTCCACCGGTTTATACTCGTCCTGCAGAATACAAAGGATGGCGAGTTCCGGATGTGTTGTTGTCGGGACATCAGGCCCGTATTGACGAGTGGAAATTGCAACAAGCTATGGAGAGAACAAAGCTGCTACGTCCTGATTTACTACATAATGATGATTAATCGAATAAGTCTGGCCGATGAGGCTTCACTATAATCAGATGGAGTTTAAAAGAAACAAATTGAATATAAAGAATATCGACCGTGAAGTTGATATTGCTGAATACGATTATCCTTTGCCGGATGATCGTATTGCTAAATACCCTTTAGCAAAAAGAGATAGCTCGAAGCTGTTGGTTTATAAGAATGGAGAAGTAGAAGAAAGCAGATTCTTTCACTTGCCGGATTTTATTCCTGCAGGTAGTTTGATGATTTTCAATGACTCGAAAGTCATTCAAGCACGTATGCATTTTCAGAAACAGACGGGAGCTATTATCGAGATTTTTTGTCTCGAACCACATGAGCCGCACGATTATGCATTGATATTTCAGCAGACACAAAAATGTTCGTGGGCGTGTCTCATCGGAAATCTGAAGAAATGGAAAGAAGGCGATCTTATAAAAACGATTGCTATCAATGGTGAAGATGTTGAGATTCATGCTCGATTGAAGCAATCGCATGGTGAAAGCCATATTGTCGAATTCGAATGGAATTCTGATTCAGTTACTTTTGCCGATATATTGGATGCCAGTGGCGAGTTACCTATTCCGCCGTATCTGAATCGTGATACCGAGGAACAGGATAAAGAGACTTATCAGACTGTGTACTCGAAAGTGAAAGGTTCTGTTGCAGCTCCTACTGCAGGATTGCATTTTACAGAAGAAGTACAGACTGCATTGAAAGATAAGGGAGTTGAGCTTGATTATGTGACTTTGCATGTAGGTGCGGGAACTTTTCGCCCCGTAAAATCATCTGTTGCCGAGCATGTAATGCACTCCGAATTTATTTCTGTTCGGAAAAGCTTAATAGAACATCTGTTATCCGCCAAAGATAAGATCGTTGCTGTTGGAACAACATCAATAAGAACTTTAGAAAGTCTATATTACATTGGTGAAATATTGGAAGCTGATCCAGAAACTCATGATCTGAAAGTGACTCAATCGCAGGCTTATACTGTTGGAAGTAATCAAATATCAGTGCAAAAGGCTTTACGTAATATTGTAGATTATCTGGATAAACATAAACTGAATAATTTGATTGCCGAGACTCAGATTATGATTAAACCCGGCTATAATTGTCGAGTTGTTGATGCCTTGGTTACAAATTTCCATCAGCCTAAGAGTACATTGATGTTGCTAATCTCTGCTTTTATTGGAGATAATAATGCTTTGAATCCTGACTTCGATAAATGGAAGAAGGTTTATAGTTATGCATTGGATAATGATTTCCGTTTTTTGAGTTATGGCGATAGTTCATTACTTTTGAACGACTAATTTTATCTATCAGATTATGAAAAAAATAGTAAAAATTGGATTAACTCTTCTTTGTGTTCTAATAGTAGTAGCTGCTGCGTTGGGTATTTATGCCTATAGAGTGGCTAATACCGGTTTTGCTATCGATAAAGAGATAAGTATTCAAATAGACAGCACTAAAGATTATGATAAACTGTTGGCTGATCTAAAAGAAAAAGCGAAGGTTGAATCTGTCGATAATTTTGATCTTGTAGCGGGTTTAATGCAATATAAAGATAATCTTAGGACTGGTAATTATGTTATTAAACCTGATATGAATATTGTTGATGTAATTCGAAATTTGAGAAGCGGAGCACAGACACCCGTAAGAATTACTTTTAATAATATAAGAACGAAAGATGATCTTTGCGAACGCTTGGCAGAGCAGTTGATGATTACAGCAGATGATCTGAAGCGCAAACTGAATGATGAGAATTTTTGTGAGAGCCTGGGATTCACGACGCAGACGATAGTCGCAATGTTTATTCCTAACACGTATGAGTTTTATTGGGATATAAGTCTTGATAAATTCCTAAGCCGGATGAATAAGGAGTATGTTAAGTTTTGGACTGATGATAGAAAGTCTAAGGCGGCAGCTATTGGTTTAACTCCTGTTGAAGTATCTACTTTGGCTGCCATAGTTGAGGAGGAGTGTACCTATTCGGACGAATATCCTATAGTGGCAGGTTTGTATCTAAATAGACTAAAGAAAGGTCAGAAACTGCAAGCCGATCCTACTGTGAAATTTGCAGTAGGCGACTTTTCTTTGAAACGTATATTGTATGCTCATCTCGAGGTAGATTCCCCTTATAATACATATAAATATGAAGGCTTACCTCCGGGACCTATACGCGTGCCATCGATAAAAGGAATAGATGGTGTTTTGAATTATACAAAACATGACTATCTTTATATGTGTGCTAAGGAAGATTTTTCGGGGTATCATAATTTTGCCAAAACTTTGGCTCAGCATAATATCAATGCTGCTAAATATCGTGCAGAACTTAACCGAAGAGGTATTCGTTGATTTATTAAGAAGTAAAATATTGAACAATGGGCTTTAAAATAGAAGAAGAAAGACTTTTTCAAAATAATACGAGAGAAGAAATAATACGTTGGGCGAAAAGCCTGAACTACTTTCATTATATGCGTGCTCGCGGAGGGCACAATTGTGAGGGAGATTCTTTCTGTGCTTATTTCCTTTATGATGGGAGAGAAGAACTGATCGATAAATTGTCGAAAATGGGTATAATGCTTACACCTTTGGAGGAAGGTTTTATTTCGTTCGATCCTACAAAATCGTATTCGTTTGACGAGTTGGATAAACTGAAAGTGACAATCGTGAAATATCCCGATTTGGAGCAACCTCAGCATATCAAACTTTGGGGTAAGAAGGTTCATGTTTGGGTGATGGATAATTGTTTTGAGGTGTCGGTTTCGGGCAGTAAGGATGGAAAGCTTTATAAAGTGTCGGAAGACGACTTCGAAGTTTGTTCGTTATTGGAATCTGAATTCGATAAATTAGGCTGGTCTTCTATACTTGATAAGGAGATAGAGTCGCAGCCTCACTGTATTTCTGAAAAAATCTATCCTGAACTTTTTTAGTTCGTGTGTTTTTTATAATTTTACGTCTGCAAAATTGTCCTATGGTGTAATGGTAGCACTACAGATTCTGGTTCTGTCTGTCTGGGTTCGAGTCCTAGTAGGACAACAGTTTAAAAAAAGAGGCTGATTCTTTCATTGAAGATCAGTCTCTTTTTTTTATTGTATTGATGGTTTCTGTGCGTAACTTTTGTCTATTGATCTTGAGGATATAGTTTCTTGCTGTAATACGAATTTGCAGTATATAATGCTGCGGCCGGATTGTGTCCCGTTACGCGATCTTTAGTGACAAGTGTCGTTACATAGGCATCCGAATATTTGTAAAACAAACTATCGTGACCTACACATAGTCCGATAACTACATTCAGATCAGTCTTCTCTTGATTCATCAGTCGTGCTTGTAATATAGGGTTACACATAGCCGGACCTATACTTTCGCATTCTTTTGGTATGCCTACTGCCGACTTGTCAACTCCTGCAACCTTGCATATGATGGAGTATGCTTCGAATCCGTTAGTCCGGAGTATCTTTGCAAAAATACGGGCCTCGTTTATCAGGCCGATACAATTAGCAATTCCTATTTTCTTAGCTCCTATCTTGCGTGCGAACTCCATGATTTCTTCAACGCGGGTAAGTTTTCCATAACCTTCGTATTCTACTTCGGCACTTGCAACCATTATCGAGTGATTATTGCCTTCGTCGTAACGCTCTAAAGCCCATTCTAGATCCGCTTTGTCGAGGTTGGTTGTAGGACAAAATTCAGGATAAGTTCGGGTTTTGAACTTGCAATTCTGCGTGCCGCAATCCACGCATGTGGGGTCTGTATTTTTTTGTTGCATGGTTATATTCAATTTGTGTATTATAAAGGTACACATTATTTAGAATGAAAGAAATTTATCTATAGAGTGATATTTTTTATTGTAGAAACAAAGAATTTTATTCAATAATAAAAGAATAAGTGAAAGTTGTAAATTTTGTTACTTTTGTTACTTTTTTCTTAAATTGCGTTTTGTTGGATTTATAAGACTTACACACCAAGAAGTATAGCATATGCCTAGAATAAGTTTTTTGATTATTATATTGTTGATGTTTTCATCAATAACCATCTTTCCTCAAAACAACACAGAGGTTGGAGCTTCGGGTAATTCTTTAATAGAAGAATCCAGTAAAGATACTTTGCCTAAGTCGGTAAAAGATTCAATGGAAATTGAGGATCTTAAATTGCAGATTCAAGAGCTGAAACTTAACGAAATCCTTATTCTTGCCGAGTATGATCGAAGTCTGAAACAAAGCGCAGAGGTTGATTCTCTCAAAAGAGCAAAGCAAAAAGCGCAAGTAGATTCATTGCGAAGACATACTAATGGTATCCCTTTGGTGATTGAAAGCGACACACTATTCTTGTTGTATACAAAGCGTGGAGGAGTTTCACCCAGAGAGCGAGTAAGCCGTGCTCAGGAAGTGATACTGAAATTAGGGAAGAGTCTGACTATGGACGTTGATTCGTTGTCTATTTTCGAGAGCGAATATGTTACAGATATAATGTGCGGAGAACATGTCATTATAACTTTGACTGATCAAGATGGACTTTGGCAAAACAAGACCCGTCAAGAATTGGCTGAGGAATATTTGCCAATAATAGAAAACCGAATACAAGAACTTCATGCTGAATATGGTTTGATGATGAAGATTAAGGGAATTTTATTTTCTATCCTTGTTATTGCTCTTCAGATTGGCTTGATATATCTTACTAATAGGCTATTCCGAAAAATACGTCGAAAAATTGTAGGGTTTATGCGTACAAAAATGCGCCCGATCAAGATTAAAGATTATGAATTTCTGGATGTCAGTAAGCAAGCTAGGGTGTTGTTGTTCTTCTCGAATATAGTTCGCTTGCTTGTTATTCTGATTCAGCTGATTATAAGTATTCCGATCCTGTTTTCGATTTTCCCTGAGACCAAAGATATTGCCTACACACTCTTTTCTTACGTGTGGGATCCGTTTTGGGATATCTTGAAAAATATAGGCCGTTATCTTCCTAATTTTATAAAGATCATTGTGATTTTTATATGCTTTCGCTATCTGAATAAGGGCTTGAAGTATGTGACTAATGAGATAGCTACGGGTAAGCTGAGTATTAATGGCTTTTATTCCGATTGGGCTTATCCGACTTATTACATTTTCCGATTTTTACTGTATTCGTTTATGGTAATTATGATTTGGCCTTTGCTGCCAAATTCTGATTCAGCAATATTTCAAGGGGTGTCGGTGTTTGTCGGCTTGGTAATCTCATTGGGATCTACAACAGTTATAGGTAACCTAATGGCGGGAATGGTGCTTACGTATATGCGATCGTTTAGAATTGGGGACCAGATTAAGATGAATGATGTCATGGGAGTCGTTATTGAGAAGACACCTTTTGTAACACGTATTCGTACTCGTCAGAATGAAATAGTGACAATCCCTAATTCGGCTGTTATGTCGGCTCAGACAATCAATTATAGTATGTCGATAGAGTATCAACCAATAGTAGTAACTGTGGATGTGACGGTTGGGTATGAGGTTGACAAAGATTTGATAAGAAAGCTACTTGTCGAAGCGGCTTTGGGTGCTAAAGGTATCGTTGCTTATCCTAAGCCATTTGTATTGATACCTAAACTGGATGATTTTTATTGTAGCTACCAGGTTAACGCCTATACCAGAGATGTGAAAACCTTAGCGCGTGTTACTTCCAATCTGAATGAATCTGTCATGGATAAGCTCCATGAAGCAGGTATAGAAATTCTATCGCCACATTATGTAGCTCAGCGAGACGGAAATGAAATAATGATGCCGCCTTCATCTAAGAAGGAAGCACCTCCTCATGTGTGATTTTGAGAAAGTGCTTTGAAAAAAAGTGTTGATTACTGCTGTTATTTCAATCTCTTCAAACGATATAGCAATTGTTGAAGAGTTTGTTTGATGCTATCTATTATACCTTGCGTGAATGACTCGTCGAATAGTTCGCGGTTTACATCAATATAGCTGTAGAAATCTTCGATATACTTGATAATGTCTGTAGGAAGACTAGTTGATGGGATTGTGATGTTAAGATCACCTTGCACAGCATATTGTGTCTCGACTAAGCTGTCGGCTGCATCCAAAAGACTTTCTAAAGCCTCGTCTATTGCCATATGTTGTGCATAACTGCCATCACCGGTTACATGCCAATGAAATAATTTTAAACCATTGTTGAACGAAACGAATTTGCCTAATAGGTCTGCAATTTTTAGTGTTTTTGTTTCCATCTTTTTTTTGTTGTTTTGTATTGATGATAATATTAATATGTTTTTAATCTGATCGTTACAAAAGTGCATCATAGATATAATTAATCAAAATTAAAACGATATAAATAAAATCGAATGATTTGATGGCTGATAGATATAGGTGTTTAATTGAAAATATATAAAGTTTACAAAGTGGTGTATATGATGAATTTATTTGCTGAAAACTTGGATATAAATAAATTAACCGGTATATTTGCACCCCGAAAATAGAGAGGAGGTTATATGATCTTTTGAACATACATATTAATGTTAGATGTAGACGTCGTACTGTAGATGCGATGTTCGAAAGATTTGTATAAGCAAAACATCCGATTTATTTGAATAAAAAATGATGTCGCTTCGTCGATAGAGAGGTGACCTTAAAGCAAGAAAATTAAAAAATAACAAAATAAAATAGAATCAAAATGATTATTGTACCATTGAAAGAGGGCGAAAATATCGAAAGAGCTCTTAAAAAATTTAAAAGAAAATACGAAAAAACAGGTGTTGTAAAAGAACTACGTCGTCGCCAAGCTTTCCTTAAGCCATCTGTAGTGAATAGAAAGGCTAGACAACACGCAGTTTATGTACAACAATTACGTCGCGAAGAAGAATAAAAACTGTTTGCATGTAAAAAAATATTGATTAACTTCGTTATATAACTAACAAGAGATTGTATGACGCAGTTGATCGAGAAATATATGAGTTGTCTCCGATACGAGAGGAATTATTCCCCACGTACGGAGATTTCTTATTTAGAGGACTTGCGTCAGTTTGCAGACTTTACCGAAAAACGTTTCGGGGAAGAGGTATCTGTCGACAAAGTTGATGCCGATATTGTACGTCAGTGGATCATGTCGTTGATGGAAAGTGGTATTTCCGGGCGATCGGTAAATCGGAAGCTCAGCGCACTGAAGTCGTTCTATCGCTACTTAATGCGCATGGGTGTTGTTGCTTCTAGTCCGTTGAAGAAGGTTGTTGGTCCTAAAATGAAAAAGCCAATTCCGGCATTCGTAAATTCGAAAGAAATGGATCGTGTGTTGGATGATAGTAATTTCGAAGGCAGTTTTGCTGATATGAGGGCTCATCTTATTCTGGAATTATTCTATGCTACAGGGATACGCAGAGCAGAATTGATTGGGATAAAGGATGAAGATATAGACTTCTTTAATGAGACTGTTCAGATAACCGGTAAGCGTAATAAACAACGATTAATTCCATTAAGTAAACCTATGCTGAAAATGATAAAACAGTATATGGATGTGCGTAATGAGGAATTGACTTTTCGTTCAGGATACTTGTTCGTGAAAGATGATGGCGAGCAGCTTTATCCGATGTTTGTTCACCGTTTGGTTCATGAGCATCTGCAATCGGTCGGAACTCTATCTAAAACCAGTCCGCATGTTTTGAGGCATTCGTTTGCAACTGGAATGCTGAATAATGGGGCTGATCTTAATGCCGTTAAAGAATTGTTAGGTCATTCGAGTTTGGCTTCAACGGAGGTGTATACACATACTTCGTTCGAAGAATTAAAAAGTATTTATAAACAAGCTCACCCTCGGGCGGGCGAAAATTAAAGGAGGAAATTGTTATGAACATTCAAATTCAATCAGTTCACTTTGAAGCTTCTACTCAATTGAAAGAGTTTATCGAAAAGAAGATCAATAAGCTAGCGAAGTTCTCTGATGCTATTATGGAAGCTGAGGTGATACTTAAGGTGGTGAAGCCGGAAGTGTCTAACAATAAAGAGGCATCGATAAAATTAAATATACGAAATGGAGAGCTGTTTGCAAGTAAAGTGGCAGATACGTTCGAAGAAGCAGTAGTCCTTTGTGCTGAAGCATTGGAGAAACAAGTGGTTAAAGTTAAAGAAAAAGAACGTAGTTGAATAAACCTCTTTGCGTATAAATAAATCGCAGGGCCTCCTTTAAGGTTAAAGCTTAAGGAGGCTCTTTGTTGTAATACAAACTTTTGTGCAGATCTTATGCAGTTTGCTTCGGTAGCCTTTCTTTTGTTCCTTCCTATTGTCTTTCTGCTGTATTATATTTTTTTTGATAAGAATAAAAATCAGCAAAATGCTTTGCTGCTGTTGGCGAGTTGTGTTTTCTATGCATCATGGGATTGGCGATTTTTATTTCTGCTATTCTTTTCTATAGTCTCAAACTATATTTTGGGTTTGTGTATTGAAAAAACGTCTTCAAAGAAGAAATACTTACTGATTGCACTATTGCTGAATATAGGAGTATTGGCTTATTTTAAATATTTCAATTTCTTTTTAGAATCATTTTCTTCTTTGTTGTCTGTCTTTGGTGTTGAGGCTGATTTCCATTCTCTCAGTATTATTCTTCCGTTGGGGATATCGTTTTATACTTTTCATGGATTGTCGTATATTATTGATATTTATAACAAAAAGATAAGTCCGACTCGTAATTTTGTTGATTATTCACTTTTCATCTCCTATTTTCCTTTATTAGTTGCTGGGCCTATTGAAAGGGCGAATCATTTGTTGCCGCAGTTGAAAGAAAAACGATCGTTTGCATATTTGAATGTAACTGAAGGTTTAAAGCAAATCCTTTGGGGATTTTTCAAGAAAGTGGCTGTTGCAGATGTCTGTGCGCGAATTGTGGATCCAATTTTTGCGAATTATCAAGAAATGTCTTCTTTCATGCTTGTTTTAGGAGCATTTTTCTTTGCGATCCAAATCTATTGTGATTTCTCTGGTTATTCAGATATTGCGATTGGTGTATCTCGTATGTTTGGTATAAAATTGCTGCGAAATTTCAATTATCCTTATTTCTCGAGGAATATAGCTGAGTTTTGGCGGCGTTGGCATATATCTCTATCTTCCTGGTTCCGTGATTATCTTTATATACCGCTAGGCGGAAGCCGTGAGGGAATGGCTAAGCAGATCAGGAATATTATTGTTGTTTTCTTGATTACGGGATTCTGGCATGGAGCAAATTGGACTTTTCTAGTTTGGGGTGGATTGAATGCTGTTTATATGTTGCCTTCTGTGGTTTTGAGAAAAAACAGAAGATATGTGAAAGTTATTGCAGAAAATAGAATCCTGCCAACAGTTCTGGAGGCTTCGCAAATTCTTTTGACTTTTGTTTTGGTGACTGTGGTTTGGGTGTTCTTTCGTTCTGAATCGGTAGGAATGTCGCTTGATTATTTTAGGTTGATATTTATTGATGCTTCATTCGATTTGATGGCGATTTTTAATAAAATGGTGGAATATAGGGATGTCTTTTTTGTTATAATGGTAGTCTTTGTTCTCGAGTGGTTTGCTCGAAATAAGCAATTCGCTTTAGAAAATTTCGGAAAATCTATCCCTCGGATATTCAGGTTTGTGGTCTACGTTTTATTGCTTATTTATATAGGTGGCGAGTTTGGTGATCAAGCATCTAATTTTATTTACTTTCAGTTTTGATTGTAGATGGTGAAATTGTTTAAAAATATATTTCTGTTTTTGCTATTCTTTATCGGAGTAGTGTTTTTAGTCGTACTATTACCTGATCCTCCCAGATGGAATGATTCGTTACATTATGTTCAGGTAGATAAAGATTCCTTGATGCAAAATGTAGAGGGCCCGCGTTTGATCTTGTTAGGTGGTTCTAATGTCGGGATGTCGGTTGATAGTCAGATGTTAAAGGACTCTTTGGGTGTTAATCCTGTAAATGGAGGTTTGCATGCAGGTTTTGGTTTGAAGTTTGTATTAGATAATGCTGCCCAATATCTGAAGTCTGGCGATGTTGTTGTTGTGATCCCTGAGTATGAGCAATATGATTTAAATGTATTTTATGGAGATGTGGATTTGCTTAAACTGTTGTTTGATGTTGCTCCTGAAAAAATAAGCCTTATTAATTTTGAGCAGTCAAAGTATATTTTGACTTTAATTCCGTCTTATATTAAGATAAAATTATTACCTTCAAGCTATTTCTATCGAAGAGCAAGTCGGCCTATTGCTTATCTTAAATCAGCATATAATGCATATGGTGATGCTGTGGCGCACTGGGATGATAGAAATATAGGTCAGATTGAGTTGTTGCCACTTGCCGAAAGACCGGAGATGGCATCAGTGGCTTATTTGGATGGATGGATTCAAGCTCAAAAGAAAAAAGGAGTGATTGTGTATTTATCTTATCCGGCTTTTGAAAAGAAAAATTATGAAAGCTCTATTGGCTATATTTCTCAGGTGGATAGTCTGATTAGAGCTAAGGATATAAATGTGCTTGGTTTTCCTGAAGATTTTGTGATGGATAAATCGTGTTTTTACGATACTAGGTATCACATGAATAGGCGAGGTGTTCTATTGCGTACGGAGAAAATAATACGATTGTTATGTGCCGAAAATGACAAAATAGGAAAAGAATGAAATTAAATCACGAAAGTGTTGTTATTGTAAAAAATAATTTCTAATTTTGTCGCCGTTTCGCTATCGAAATATTGTAAAGTAGACTTTTGTAGTCATTTATGCCTCTTTAGCTCAGTTGGCCAGAGCACGTGATTTGTAATCTCGGGGTCGTTGGTTCGAATCCGACAAGAGGCTCAGAATTGAAATAGTGAATTGAAAACCTGATAAGCCAATGTAGCTCAGTGGTAGAGCACTTCCTTGGTAAGGAAGAGGTCACGGGTTCAAGTCCCGTCATGGGCTCTATTTTATTTTTATTCGTTTATTAAGATTATTAATATATTCTAACTAAATTATAAAATTATGGCAAAAGAACATTTTAACCGGTCGAAACCGCATGTTAACATCGGTACAATTGGTCACGTTGACCACGGTAAAACAACGTTGACAGCTGCTATTTCTAAAGTGTTGTCAGATAAAGGATTCTCTGAAGCTAGATCTTTTGATCAAATCGATAACGCTCCTGAAGAAAAAGAACGTGGTATTACTATTAATACTTCTCATATCGAATATGAGACGGATAATCGTCACTATGCACACGTTGACTGTCCAGGTCACGCCGACTATGTGAAAAACATGGTTACTGGTGCTGCTCAAATGGACGGTGCTATCATCGTGGTTGCTGCAACAGATGGACCAATGCCTCAAACTCGTGAGCACATCCTTCTTGCACGTCAGGTAAACGTACCAAGATTGGTTGTTTTCATGAATAAATGTGATATCGTTGATGACGAAGAAATGTTGGAGTTGGTAGAAATGGAAATGCGTGAGCTACTTTCATTCTATGATTTCGATGGTGATAATACTCCAGTAATCCGCGGTTCTGCTCTAGGAGCATTGAATGGTGTTGAACAATGGGTAGAGCAAGTTATGGAGCTGATGAATGCTGTTGATACTTGGATTCCACTTCCTCAACGCGATGTTGATAAGCCATTCCTTATGCCAGTTGAAGACGTGTTCTCGATCACAGGTCGTGGTACAGTAGCGACAGGTCGTATCGAAACTGGTATTATCAAAACTGGTGAAGAGGTTCAAATTATCGGTCTTGGTGCTGAAGCTAAAAAATCAGTTGTTACAGGAGTTGAAATGTTCCGTAAAATTCTTGACGAAGGTCAAGCTGGTGACAACGTAGGTCTATTGCTTCGTGGTATCGATAAAGAAGAAATCAAACGTGGTATGGTTATCACTCACCCAGGAAAAATTACTCCTCATACTAAAATTAAAGCTGAGGTGTATATCCTTAAGAAAGAAGAAGGTGGACGTCACACTCCATTCCATAACAAATATCGTCCTCAATTCTACCTACGTACGCTTGACGTAACAGGTGAAATTACTCTTCCTGAAGGAACAGATATGGTTATGCCTGGTGATAACTTGACTATTACAGTTGATTTGATCTATCCAGTAGCATGTAACGTAGGTCTTCGTTTCGCTATCCGTGAAGGTGGACGTACAGTAGGTGCTGGACAAATTACAGAAATCCTAGGATAATATCCTTTGATAATAAAAGTCGGTGTGAAACACCACCGACTTTATCATACGGGTTTAGCTCAGTCGGTAGAGCACTGGTCTCCAAAACCAGGTGTCGGGAGTTCGAGCCTCTCAACCCGTGCAACGTCTTAAAACTGAATAATCAGAAGCGGATTAATGAAAAAAATTATCAACTACGTAAAAGATTCTTATAGCGAATTAGTATATAAGGTAACTTGGCCTACGCGAGCAGAATTGACTAGCAGCGCAGTTATTGTTATGATAGCTTCCATAATCATGGCACTAATTGTCTGGGGTGTTGACTCTCTGTTTGAGTTTATTGTCAAGCTTTTCTACAATCTATAAATCCTCTTTGAGTCATGTCTGAAATCGAAAAAAAATGGTATGTTTTGCGTGCGGTGAGCGGCAAAGAGGCCAAGGTGAAAGAATATCTCGAAGTGGAAATGAGAAAAGGAGAGCTTGGTAAGTATGTTTCTCAAGTTCTTATCCCTACAGAAAAAACCTATACGATGCGTAACGGAAAGAAAGTTCTTAAAGAGAGAGCTTATCTTCCCGGTTATATTCTTATAGAGGCAGCTCTAACGGGAGAAGTTATACATGAGCTTCGTAACATAAACTTTGTAGCTGGCTTCTTGCCAGATACTCAAAATCCACAGCCATTGCGTCAATCTGAAGTAAACAGAGTGCTTGGTACAATGGATGAGTTGGAGGGACAAGATGCTGAAATGGATGTTCAGTATTATGTCGGAGAAAATGTGAAAGTAACAAACGGTCCATTCTCTGGATTTTCGGGAGTTATTGAAGAAGTACATGCTGAGAAGAAAAAACTCAAAGTAATGGTGAAAATATTCGGAAGGAAAACTCCTCTCGAATTGAACTATGTGCAGGTCGAAAAAGAACAGTAATTGGTTACGCGGTTGACGTTCTTAAAAACAAATTTTTTTAACAGAAAAAATTAGAAGAAAATGGCTAAAGAAATTGCTGGACAATTAAAATTACAAATTAAAGGCGGTGCAGCAAATCCATCACCTCCAGTAGGACCAGCTTTAGGTTCGAAAGGAATCAATATCATGGATTTCTGTAAGCAATTCAATGCCAGAACTCAAGAAAAGGCAGGAAAAGTATTGCCAGTAGTAATTACTTACTACGTAGACAAATCTTTTGATTTTATTGTTAAACAACCACCGGTAGCAGTTATGCTAATCGAAGCATCTAAACAAAAGAAAGGTTCAGCAGAACCTAACCGTAAAAAAGTTGCTGAGATAACTTGGGATCAGGTTAAAACAATAGCAGAAGAAAAAATGTCAGACTTGAACTGCTTTACTATGGAATCAGCCATGAAAATGGTTGCAGGTACAGCTAGAAGTATGGGTATTGCTGTAAAAGGTGATTTCCCTGATGTTAAATAATTTAAACTTCAATTGAGAAATGGGTAAACTTACAAAAAAACAAAAGTTAGCTTTCAGCAAGATTGAAGCAGGGAAACAATATACTCTAGAAGAAGCTGCTACTCTTGTTAAAGAGATTACATCGACAAAATTCGACTCTTCAGTTGATATCGATGTACGTCTTGGAGTAGATCCTCGTAAAGCTAACCAAATGGTGAGAGGTGTTGTAACATTGCCTCACGGAACAGGAAAGCAAGTTAGAGTTTTGGTACTATGTTCCCCTGATGCAGAAACAGCTGCGAAAGAAGCTGGAGCTGACTATGTAGGATTGGACGAATATATAGAAAAAATTAAAGGTGGTTGGACTGATATCGATGTTATCATTACACAACCTGCTATCATGGGTAAAGTTGGTGCTTTAGGACGTGTGCTAGGACCTCGCGGTTTGATGCCTAACCCTAAGAGCGGTACTGTAACTCC
Organism: Dysgonomonas massiliensis; assembly: GCF_900240225.1. Classification (GTDB taxonomy): domain Bacteria; phylum Bacteroidota; class Bacteroidia; order Bacteroidales; family Dysgonomonadaceae; genus Dysgonomonas; species Dysgonomonas massiliensis. Next base: position 46,017 of record NZ_OEPV01000006.1, read on the forward strand.
AGATGTAGCAAAAGCCGTAGCGGAAGTGAAATCAGGTAAAATCGACTTTAAAGTTGATAAAACTGGTATCGTACATACTTCAATAGGTAAAGTGTCTTTCGAAGCTGATAAGATTCGCGAGAATGCAAAAGAATTCATTGCAACACTTATCAAATTGAAACCAACTTCGGCTAAAGGAACCTATGTAAAAAGCATTACTCTTTCAAGTACTATGAGTCCGGGTATTAAAATTGACCCTAAATCGGTAGAAAATTAATAAAAAACGATTGGAATTATGAGAAAGGAAGATAAAGGCGCAATCATAGAAACTATTGCTGAAACACTAAAGCAATATGACAACTTTTACCTTGCAAATATAGAAGCTTTAAACGCTGAAAAAACAACAGCTCTTCGTCGTGAATGTGCTAAGCAAGATATCAAATTGATGGTGGTTAAAAACACCCTTTTGAGAAAAGCTTTAGAACAACTAGAAGGAGATTATTCTGAACTTTATTCATCGCTTAAAGGTAATACTGCAGTAATGTTTTCTAGTGTAGCTAACGCTCCAGCTAAAGTTATCAAAGACTTTGGTAAAGATGGAATACCTGCATTGAAAGCTGCGTATGTACAAGAAAGTTTCTATATAGGTAAAGAACAATTGCCAGCACTAGTAAACATCAAGAGCAAAACAGAACTTCTTGGAGACGTTATTGGACTACTTCAATCGCCAATCAAGAATGTTGTATCAGCTCTTCAATCTGGTGGAAACACCATACATGGAGTACTAGAAACTCTATCAAAGAAATAATTAGAAATAAACGAATAAGTAACAATTTTAATATTAAAAGAAATGGCAGATATCAAAGCTATTGCAGAACAACTAGTAAACTTAACAGTTAAAGAAGTTAGCGAACTTGCAGAAGTTCTTAAAACTGAATATGGTATCGAACCAGCAGCAGCAGCAGTAGCAGTTGCAGCAGGACCAGCAGCAGCAGAAGCAGCTGAAGAAAAAACATCTTTCGATGTTATTCTTAAAGCAGCAGGTGCTAACAAACTAGCAGTAGTTAAAGCTGTTAAAGAAGCAGCAGGTCTAGGCTTGAAAGAAGCTAAAGATCTAGTTGATGCAGCTCCAAGCGAATTGAAAAAAGGAGTATCAAAAGAAGAAGCTGAAGCGTTGAAAAAATCTTTAGAAGAGGCTGGAGCAGAAGTTGAACTTAAGTGATAATCCTATAAACCAGGATATTATGGTTAAGGACCCTGCCTTGCAGGGTTTCTTAACCTTTTTGCGTCAAAAATAATAAGTTCAATATAATTGGTTATTCCATGTCTTCAACAAATACAAATCAAAGAGTTAATTTTGCAACGATAAAAAATCCACTTCCTTATCCGGATTTTCTAGAAGTGCAATTGAAGTCTTTCAAGGACTTTTTGCAGCTTGATACACCACTCGAAAAAAGAAAAAAGGAAGGTCTCTATGAAGTTTTTGCTGAAAACTTCCCGATAGCAGACACCCGCAATAACTTCGTTTTGGAATTTTTGGACTATTTTATCGATCCGCCACGCTACACCATCGAAGAGTGTATCGAAAGAGGATTGACATATAGTGTACCACTTAAAGCGAAACTAAAACTATATTGTACTGACCCAGATCATGAAGACTTCGATACTGTAATTCAGGATGTATACTTGGGATTGATCCCGTATATGACTGAAAAAGGTACGTTTGTGATAAACGGAGCCGAACGTGTTGTTGTTTCACAGTTACACCGTTCACCTGGTGTATTCTTCGGTCAGACATTACATGCCAACAGAACTAAGCTGTATTCGGCACGTATTATACCATTCAAAGGATCATGGATCGAATTTGCAACAGACATCAACAATGTGATGTATGCATATATCGACCGTAAAAAGAAATTACCAGTTACCACATTACTTCGTGCCATTGGATACGAAAGTGACCGTGATATACTTGAGATATTCGACCTGGCAGAAGAGTTTAAGGTTACGAAAACTAGCATTAAGAAAGCTGTTGATCGTAAACTTGCAGCTAGAATCCTGAGAACATGGATGGAGGATTTCGTTGATGAAGATACTGGTGAGGTAACATCTATTGAACGTAACGAGGTTATTCTTGAACGTGAGACAGTATTAGAAAAAGATCACCTTGATTTGATTCTTGAGTCGGGTGTCCAATCTATATTGCTACATAAGGATACTCAAAATCAGTCTGACTATGCAATTATTTACAATACATTGCAGAAAGACCCTAGTAACTCTGAAATTGATGCAGTTCGTCACATCTACCGCCAATTGCGTAGTGCTGAACCTGCAGATGATACGAGTGCTCGTGAGGTTATCAACAACTTGTTCTTCTCTGAGAAAAGATATGACTTAGGAGAAGTAGGTCGTTACAGATTGAATAAAAAACTAGGACTTACTACAGATATCGATACTCGTGTCTTGACAAAAGAAGACATGATCGAGATCATTAAATACTTGATCGAATTGATCAACTCGAAGGCTATCGTGGACGATATAGACCACTTAAGTAACCGTCGTGTACGTACAGTTGGTGAACAATTGTACAACCAATTCGGAGTAGGTCTTAACCGTATGGCACGTATCATCCGTGAGCGTATGAACGTTCGCGATAATGAAGTATTTACACCAATCGATTTGATCAACGCGAAAACTATTTCGTCTGTTGTAAATACATTCTTTGGTACAAATGCCTTATCTCAGTTCATGGACCAAACAAATCCATTGGCTGAAATTACTCATAAACGTCGTATGTCAGCACTAGGACCTGGTGGTCTTTCTCGTGAAAGAGCAGGTTTCGAGGTGCGTGACGTTCACTATACACACTATGGCCGTCTGTGTCCAATCGAGACTCCGGAAGGACCAAACATTGGTTTGATTTCATCACTTTGTGTTTATGCTAAAATTAACGATCTTGGATTCATCGAAACTCCATATCGTAAAGTAGAAAACGCAAAAGTAGATTTGTCGCCAGAAGGTATTGTATACCTTGCAGCTGAAGAAGAAGAAGATAAAATCATCGGACAGGGTAATGCACCATTGAATGATGATGGAACATTTATCAACCCTCGTGTCAAAGCACGTCAGGATGCAGACTATCCGGTAGTGGCTCCAGAAGAGGTTGAATTGATGGACGTATCGCCTACGCAAATTGCATCTATTGCAGCTTCGTTGATTCCATTCCTAGAGCATGATGACGCTAACCGTGCGCTGATGGGATCGAACATGATGCGCCAGGCTGTTCCACTACTTCGTACCGAAGCTCCGATCGTAGGTACAGGTATCGAAGGACAATTGATCAAAGATTCTCGTACGCAAATTGTTGCCGAAGGAGCAGGAGAGGTTGTTTATGTAGATGCTGATACAATCAAAATTAAATATGACCGTACACCAGACGAAGAATTTGTAAGCTTCGATGATGCAGTTAAGACATATGTTATTCCTAAATTCCGTAAGACTAACCAGAATACTACAATCGACTTGCGTCCTATTTGTAAAAAAGGAGCACGTGTTGTAGAAGGTGAAATCTTAACAGAAGGTTATTCAACCGAAAATGGTGAACTTGCTATCGGTAAAAACTTGAAAGTAGCATTCATGCCATGGAAAGGATATAACTTTGAGGATGCTATCGTATTAAACGAACGTATCGTTCGCGAAGATGTCTTTACTTCTATTCACGTAGAAGAGTTCTCTCTTGAAGTGCGTGATACAAAACGTGGTGTTGAAGAATTGACTTCTGATATCCCTAACGTTAGTGAAGAAGCTACAAAAGATCTAGACGAAAGAGGTATAGTACGTATCGGTGCACGCGTAGGTCCTGGTGATATTCTTATCGGTAAAATTACACCAAAAGGTGAATCAGATCCTTCTCCTGAAGAAAAACTGCTTCGTGCAATCTTCGGTGATAAAGCGGGTGACGTGAAAGATGCTTCATTGAAAGCTTCTCCATCATTGAAAGGTGTGGTTATTGGAACTAACTTGTTCTCGAAAGCGAATAAGAAAGGAAAAACTAAATTGTCGGCTAAAGCATTATTGCCTAAACTAGATGAAGAATATGATGCTAAAATTGCAGCTGTAAAAACAATTCTAGTAGATAAACTATTGAAACTTACTGAAGGTAAAACTTCGCAAGGAGTAAAAGATTATCTGAATGTAGATATTATCCCTAAAGGTGCGAAATTTACAAAAGGAGTACTAGAAAACTTAGATTACGAATCGGTTCAAGTGAGCGGATGGACAACAGACGAACACAAAAACGAATTGATCAAAGATGTAATCGTTAACTTCCTACGTAAATTTAAAGAACTTGATGCTGAATTGAAACGTAAACGTTTCGACTTGACTATCGGTGACGAGCTTCCAACAGGTATCATCCAAATTGCAAAAGTTTATGTTGCTAAGAAACGTAAAGTACAAGTTGGGGATAAAATGGCAGGTCGACATGGTAACAAGGGTATCGTATCACGTATCGTTCGTCAAGAGGATATGCCGTTCTTACCTGATGGAACGCCGGTTGATATCGTGTTGAACCCACTAGGGGTACCTTCACGTATGAACCTTGGACAGATATTCGAGACAGTATTAGGATGGGCAGGAAAAGAGCTGGGAGTGAAATTTGCGACTCCGATCTTTGACGGTGCTAGCCTTGATGACTTGAATGCATGGACTGATAAAGCAGGTGTACCTCGTTATGGTAAAGTACGTTTGTGTGATGGTGGTACAGGAGAAATCTTCGACCAACACGCAACAGTAGGTGTTATCTACATGCTGAAACTTGGTCACATGGTTGAAGATAAGATGCATGCTCGTTCAATCGGTCCTTACTCGTTGATTACACAACAACCTCTAGGAGGTAAAGCTCAATTCGGGGGACAACGTTTCGGAGAGATGGAGGTTTGGGCACTTGAAGCATTCGGTGCAGCAAATATCCTTCGCGAAATTCTGACTGTTAAGTCGGATGACGTAATGGGACGTTCGAAAACCTACGAAGCTATCGTTAAAGGGGAACCTATGCCACAATCAGGTATACCTGAATCTCTTAACGTATTGCTTCACGAAATGCGTGGTTTGGGATTAAGTGTAACGCTTGATTAAAGTTTTATAGAGTTATCGGCAGGAATTCTATCCTGCTGATGACTTAATTAATATAACCCCTCAAAGGGCTCGACTATAAATATAATAACTCTTTATATAACAATATAAGATGGCTTTTAGAAAAGAAAATAAAGTAAAGAGTAGTTTTTCGAAAATCACCGTAAGCTTAGCTTCTCCAGAAGAAATTCTAGAGGCTTCACATGGTGAGGTTCTAAAACCCGAAACTATCAACTACCGTACTTATAAACCAGAGCGCGATGGCCTTTTCTGTGAACGTATTTTCGGTCCAGTAAAAGACTATGAGTGTCACTGTGGTAAATACAAGCGTATCCGTTATAAAGGAATCGTTTGTGACCGATGCGGTGTTGAAGTTACTGAGAAAAAAGTTCGTCGTGAACGTACAGGACACATTCACCTTGTTGTTCCTGTTGCTCATATCTGGTATTTCCGTTCATTACCTAATAAAATAGGTTATTTGTTAGGAATACCAACAAAAAAACTAGACACAATTATTTACTACGAACGTTATGTAGTAATTCAATCGGGTCTAGCAGCTGAAGAAGGTATTGCAGAAAAAGATTTGTTGACTGAAGAAGAATATCTAAAAATATTAGATACACTTCCTAAAGAAAACCAAATGTTGGATGATACAGACCCTAACAAGTTTATCGCTAAGATGGGTGCTGAAGCAATCTATGATTTGCTAGCTCGTATCAATCTTGATTCTTTGGCTAATAACCTTCGCCATAAGGCAAATACTGATACATCTCAACAACGTAAAAACGAAGCATTGAAACAACTTCAAGTTGTTGAAGCTTTCCGTGGCTCGAAAGGTAAGAATAAACCAGAGTGGATGGTTGTTAAGATCGTTCCGGTTATTCCACCAGAACTTCGTCCGCTAGTCCCACTAGATGGCGGTCGTTTCGCAACTTCGGATTTGAATGACTTGTATCGTCGTGTTATTATACGTAACAACCGTCTTAAAAGACTAATCGATATCAAGGCTCCGGAAGTAATTCTACGTAACGAAAAACGTATGCTTCAGGAAGCTGTCGATTCACTATTCGATAACTCACGTAAATCTAGTGCAGTTAAGACAGATGCTAACCGCCCATTGAAATCGCTTTCAGATAGCTTGAAAGGTAAGCAAGGACGTTTCCGTCAGAACTTGTTAGGTAAACGTGTTGACTATTCAGCTCGTTCGGTAATTGTCGTTGGACCGGAATTGAAAATGCACGAATGTGGTATCCCTAAAGATATGGCAGCCGAGCTTTACAAACCGTTCGTTATTCGTAAATTGATCGAGCGTGGAATCGTGAAAACCGTTAAATCGGCGAAGAAGATCGTTGATCGTAAAGAGCCAGTTGTATGGGATATCCTTGAACATGTAATGAAAGGACACCCGGTACTACTCAACCGTGCTCCGACTCTTCACCGTTTAGGTATTCAGGCATTCCAACCTAAAATGATTGAAGGTAAAGCTATTCAATTGCACCCACTTGCTTGTACGGCGTTCAATGCCGACTTCGACGGTGACCAGATGGCTGTTCACTTACCGCTAGGTAATGACGCTATTCTTGAAGCGCAATTGTTGATGCTTGGATCTCATAACATCCTTAACCCTGCTAATGGAGCACCTATTACGGTCCCTTCTCAAGACATGGTTCTAGGATTGTATTATATTACAAAAATCCGTAAAGGAGCAAAAGGTGAAGGCCTAAGATTCTACGGACCTGAAGAAGCTATTATCGCTTACAACGAAGGTGCAGTAGATATTCATGCTCCGATACAAGTATATGTTCAGGACCTTGATGAAAATGGAAATGAAGTAACTGTAATGCGCGAAACTTCGGTAGGTCGTGTTATTGTTAATGAAAGAATTCCAATCGAGGCAGGTTATGTCAACGAAGTCCTTTCTAAGAAATCACTTCGTGATATTATCGGTCATATCATCAAAGTAGCTGGAGTTGCTAAAACAGCTCAATGTCTGGATGATATTAAAGAACTAGGTTACCAAATGGCATTCCGTGGAGGGCTGTCGTTCAACCTTGAAGATGTAATTATTCCGGAAGAAAAAGAAGCTTTGGTAAAACAAGGTTATGATGAAGTAGAACAAATTATAGGTAACTATAATATGGGATTCATCACTTACAACGAACGTTACAATCAGATCATCGATACATGGACACATATCAACTCGAAATTGTCTAATATCCTGATGAAACAATTGACAGAAGACGACCAAGGATTTAACTCAGTATATATGATGTTGGATTCGGGAGCCCGTGGTTCGAAAGAACAGATCCGTCAGTTGTCTGGTATGCGTGGTTTGATGGCTAAACCTCAGAAGAGTGGTGCTGAAGGCGGACAAATTATCGAGAACCCGATCTTGTCTAACTTTAAGGAAGGTCTTTCGGTACTAGAGTACTTTATCTCTACCCACGGTGCGCGTAAAGGTCTTGCCGATACTGCTTTGAAAACAGCCGATGCCGGTTACTTGACTCGTCGTCTTGTTGACGTTTCTCAAGATGTTATCATCAACGAAGAAGACTGTGGAACATTACGTGGACTTGTAGCTACCGAGCTTAAGAATAACGAAGAAACAGTTGCGTCTCTATACGAACGTATTTTAGGACGTGTATCTGTTCACGATATTCAACATCCGTTGACTGGCGAAATTATCGTACAAGCGGGTGAAGAAATCAAAGAAGATGAAGCTAAAGCTATTCAAAATTCTCCAATCGAACGCGTTGAAATTCGTTCAGTATTGACTTGTGAGTCTAAAAAAGGAGTTTGTGCTAAATGTTACGGACGTAACTTGGCTACAGGCCGTATGGTTCAGAAAGGTGAAGCTGTGGGTGTAATTGCTGCACAGTCAATCGGTGAGCCGGGTACACAGTTGACACTACGTACTTTCCACGTTGGGGGTATCGCTTCGAATATTGCTGCGGAAAGTAACATTACTGCAAAATATGATGGTATCATCGAGATGGACGAATTGCGTGTAGTTGATGTAGCAGACGAATCTTCTAAGAAAACTCAAATCGTGGTAAGCCGTTTGGTTGAGCTTCGCTTGGTCGATCCTAATACTAAGATTGTACTTCAAACGCATAACGTACCTTACGGTTCGAAACTATATTTCAAAGACGGAGCAAAAGTTAAGAAAGATGACCTTATCTGTGAATGGGATCCATTTAACGCGGTTATTATTTCTGAAGCTGCAGGACGTATCAAATTTGTAAATGTTATCGAAGGGGTAACTTACAAAGTTGAGTCGGATGAGCAAACCGGATTGAAAGAAAAGATCATTATCGAATCTCGTGATAAAACGAAAGCTCCTGAAGCTCAAGTTTTGGACGAAAAAGGTAACATCGTTAAGACATACAGTTTACCATTGGGTGCCCACTTAGTGAAAAACGACGGAGATACAATGGCTGCTGGTGAGACTCTTGTTAAGATACCACGTGCTGTAGGTAAAGCTGGTGACATTACGGGTGGTTTGCCTCGTGTAACTGAATTGTTCGAGGCGCGTAATCCATCTAATCCGGCTGTAGTATCTGAAATCGACGGTGAAGTATCATTCGGTAAGATTAAGAGAGGTAACCGTGAAGTAGTAGTAACTTCAAAATTAGGTGAAGTTAAGAAATATCTAGTTCCTCTATCTAAACAATTGCTTGTACAAGAAAACGACTTCGTTCGTGCAGGTATGCCGTTGTCAGACGGAGCAACTACTCCTTCTGATATCCTATCGATCATGGGACCAACTGCTGTTCAGGAATATATCGTGAACGAAGTTCAAGATGTATATCGTCTGCAAGGTGTGAAGATCAATGATAAGCACTTCGAGGTAATTGTTCGTCAGATGATGCGTAAAGTTGAAGTTGTTGATCCGGGAGATACTCGTTTCTTAGAGCAACAAACTGTTGACAAATACGATGTAATGGAAGAAAATGACCGTATTTGGGGTAAGAAAGTCGTTATCGACGCTGGAGACTCTAATGTGTTCGAGCCAGGACAAATAGTTACAGCTCGTAAACTGAGAGAAGAAAACTCAATGTTGAAACGTCGCGACTTACGTCCGGTAGAAGTACGTGATGCACTTCCTGCAACTGCTAGCCAGATACTTCAAGGTATTACACGTGCTGCTCTTCAAACGACAAGCTTTATGTCAGCTGCTTCGTTCCAGGAAACAACAAAAGTATTGAATGATGCTGCAATCAATGGTAAAGTTGATAGACTAGAAGGTTTGAAAGAAAACGTTATCTGTGGTCACTTGATTCCAGCGGGAACAGGTCAGCGTGAGTTTGATAAACTAATTGTAGGAACAAAAGAAGATTTCGATCGTATGAACGCAACTCGTAAAACAGTTGTTGATTTTGATACTGTAGAATAATCGTATCTTATGATAATATGAGTAGGAGTCCCTTTTTAAAAGGGACTCCTACTTTTTTATGGTAAAATGTATAATTGTAGGAAATAAATGTAACTTTATTCGTCTATGTGCGTCTAATAGATAAAGAAACAATTAGTAAAATTATATAACAGATTATATTATGGAAGAGAGAACAGTAAAATATTGCCCAAAATGCGGACAAAGTATGAGTAATGATGCTACGATTTGCCCTGGTTGCGGTGAACCTCAAGTAGTGTCTACACCACCTCCTCCGCCTCCACATTCAGCACCTTACTCACAAAATGTAAATTATGATCAGATATATTCTGATAAAGATTGGTTAACTACACTGTTACTAGCTATTTTGACTGGATGTCTGGGAGTTCACCGATTCTATACTGGTCATATTGCAATTGGAGTTATTCAATTGCTCACCGGAGGAGGTTGTGGTATTTGGGCTTTGATTGACTTGATAATGATTATAACAGGAAATTTCAAAGACTCAGACGGACGTATTATTAAAGAAAAGTCTCAGAGATAAGGTTTGAGCAATAAAATAAAAGCACAGTCCCTGAACTGTGCTTTTTTATTATTCTAGGGTTAATGATTTAGAATTTTCGGAAGCCCATCACTCGGCGAACTTCTTCCAGCGTTTTGCGAGCACTTTCACGTGCTTTTTCTGCTCCCATTTTTGTAACCTTGCTTAGATATTCTTCATTGTTACGGATGTCAAGTATACGTTCGCGTATAGGTGATGTCGTTTTGATGATATCTTCAGCCAACTGTTTTTTTAGATCACCATATCTGATATCACATGTGTTCCATTTGTCCTCGAAATGTTCTACGACATCTTGAGTCGAAACCACTTTTAGTAGAGTAAATAAATTCTCAATATAATCAGGCTTTTCTGAATTTGGAGCTTTCGGACCTTCGTCGGTAAGAGCACGTTTTACTTTTTTCTCTATAGCTTTCGGCTCATCTATCAAGTAGATACAATTGCCTTCCGATTTACCCATCTTGCCGCTACCATCCAATCCAGGGATCTTTATTAATTCTTGACCTTCTTCAAGATAAACGGTAGGTTCTTTGAATATTTCTTCTCCATATATATTATTGAAACGACGGGCGAATTTACGAGTCATTTCAAGGTGTTGTTCCTGATCTTTTCCTACAGGAACCTGATCGGCATTGTGCATCAAAATATCAGCAGCCATCAGTGTCGGATATGTAAGTAAACCTGCATTTACATTCTCAGGATTTTTACGAGCCTTGTCTTTGAACGAAGCTGTTTTTGCTAGCTCGCCCATATAAGCATGCATATTCAGAAGCAAGTATAATTCGCATACTTCCGGTACATCACTTTGTACATAGATTGTTGATTTCTCTGGGTCGATACCCGCAGCCAGATATTCAGTCAACACGCTCTTGACATTTGTGTGGAGCTGTGATGGATCTGGATGTGTTGTAAGTGAATGGTAGTCTGCAATAAAGAAGAAGCATTTGTTCTCGTTTTGCATCTTTACGAAATTGCGTAAAGCACCATAGTAATTTCCTAAGTGTAATTCTCCGGTTGAGCGGATTCCGCTAACTACTGTTTTCATATATTTTTGTTTATTTTATATTCTTGCTTTTTGAAGCTATAAAGATACAAAAAAGCAATGAATATGACATAAATGACTAATTTGAAGTAATTCTATTGTGTGTTTGTTCTTTTTGTTCTAAAAATCAATGATTGTTTGTCGTTTTGGCTGTTTGTTGCTATATTTGAAGAACTCAAAGATTATATAATCGTAAATATTGAATATTATGACAAAGATAAAGGTGCTAAATCCAATTGTGGAGATGGATGGTGATGAAATGACTCGTATAATCTGGGAATTCATCAAGGAAAAACTTATTCTCCCATACGTTGATGTAGATCTGAAATATTATGATCTTAGTATTCAAAATCGTGATCTAACGAACGATCAGGTGACGATAGATAGTGCCGAAGCAACAAAAAAATACAATGTAGCGGTGAAGTGTGCTACCATAACTCCGGACGAAGCGCGTGTTGAAGAGTTCGGTTTGAAAAAAATGTGGAAATCTCCCAATGGTACTATCCGTAATATAATAGGAGGTACGGTTTTTCGCGAACCAATCATTATGAAAAATATTCCTAGATTGGTCAATACTTGGGCTAAACCGATAATAATTGGTCGTCATGCTAATGCTGATCAATATAAAGCAACTGATTTTGTAACCAAAGGTAAAGGAACATTGACGCTGACTTTCACCCCTGAAAATGGAGATCCGCAAGTACATACAGTGTATAATTTTGATGGAAATGGGGTTGCTATGGGCATGTATAATACTGATGAATCGATTTATGGATTTGCTCATTCATGCTTCCGCTTAGCTTTGGATAAAAAGTATCCACTTTATCTGTCAACAAAAAATACTATCCTTAAGGCTTATGATGGACGATTTAAAGATATTTTTCAAGAAGTATATGAAAAGGAATATAAGTCGAAGTTCGAAGAAGTTGGAATAATATATGAACATCGTTTGATTGATGATATGGTCGCTTCGGCTTTGAAGTGGGAAGGTGGATTTGTCTGGGCCTGTAAGAATTATGATGGTGATGTTCAGTCTGACACTGTAGCACAAGGTTTTGGCTCTTTGGGATTGATGACATCAGTATTGCTTACTCCTGATGGAAAGACAATGGAGGCAGAAGCAGCTCATGGCACTGTTACACGCCATTATCGTCAACATCAGCAAGGTAAAGAAACATCGACCAACCCGATAGCTTCTATTTTTGCATGGACGCGAGGACTTGCCCATCGTGGACGGTTGGATGATAATCAGCCGTTGGTAGATTTTGCAGATAAACTTGAAAAAACCTGTATTGAAACTGTAGAAAATGGTTTTATGACTAAAGATTTGGCAATGTTGATACATGGAGATAAACTAGAGCGTTCGCATTATCTCAGTACACAAGATTTCTTGGGTGAAATTGATAAAGGATTGAAAAATAAGCTTTCAGTATAAGGCTATCTGTATTAGTCTCTTAAAATATGTACGAACATAAATTCATAAGTATAAATAATTCGAAAAATTAGACTGTGAAAAGAATTATAGATATCTTTGTGTGCGTTAACAGTGCCAAAAAACAAATATAACATGTCAATATCTTTTCAGACGGAAGACGTAAAGCAACCAAAGATTAAGAAACGCGAAGTTTCGGCTTGGATAAAGGCTGTTGCAGCTGATTATGGGAAAAAAGTAGGCGAATTAGCATATATGTTCTGTTCGGACGAGAAAATTCTCGAAGTGAACAAGCAGTATTTACAGCATGACTACTATACAGATATCATTACATTCGACTATACTGATGAAGATACAATATCGGGAGATATATTTATCAGTTTAGATACTGTTAAAAGCAATTCGGAAAAATTCGAAGTTAAATTTGAAGACGAATTGCATAGAATAATAATCCATGGAGTTCTTCATCTGTGCGGCATTAATGATAAGTCGCCCGAAGAACGCAAACATATGACCGAGTGCGAAAATAAAGCACTCGCAATGTATATCAGAGAATAATAATCATCAAGGTTTAACCCTTAATAAGCTATAATATCATTAAATGTTTAAAGTAGTAGACAAAGAATACTTTTCGGCTAACGTTGTTAAGCTGGAGGTAGAAGCACCACTAATTGCACGTAGTCGCAAGGCTGGACATTTTGTGCTTGTACGTGTTGGAGAAAAAGGAGAACGAGTGCCATTGACAATTGCTTCGTCTGACCTGTCAAAAGGAACAATTACGCTGGTAACTCAAGCTGTAGGATTATCGTCAAAGAAAATTTGTGCTCTCGAAGTAGGTGACTCATTTACGGATGTTGTAGGACCACTAGGTCAAGCAACGCATATCGAAAATTTCGGGACTGTAATATGTGCCGGAGGTGGAGTAGGAGTAGCTCCTATGTTGCCAATTATCGAAGCTATGAAAAAAGCAGGAAATAGAGTAATTTCGGTATTGGCTGCTCGAACAAAAGACTTGGTTATATTGGAAGAACAAGTGGCAAAATATTCGGACGAAGTTATCGTGATGACCGATGATGGTTCTTACGGAACAAAAGGACTTGTGACAAATGGAGTTGAAATGGTAATCAATCGCGAAAAAGTGGATTTGTGTGTTACTATCGGACCTGCTATTATGATGAAATTTGTTTCATTGCTGACTAAGAAATACAATGTACCAACAGTAGCATCGCTAAATACAATTATGGTTGATGGTACAGGTATGTGTGGAGCTTGTCGAGTGACGGTTGGCGGTAAAACAAAGTTTGTTTGTGTTGACGGTCCTGAGTTCGATGCTCATGAGGTGGATTTCGACGAAATGTTGATGAGATTAAAAGCATACAATTAAACAAAGAATACCGATGTCTGTATTAGAAGATCAAATAAAAGCACGTCGTAACGAAGCTTGGCGTGAAGAATTGCGTAAAAGCATGAAGGCTAAAGAGCGTACTGATAGAGAAAGGGTACATATGCCCGAACTTGATCCTGAAGTTCGTAGCCATGAATTGAAAAAAGAAGTAAACTTGGGATTGACAGAAGAATTAGCAGTAGGAGAAGCTATTCGTTGTCTTGACTGTGTAAACCCTACATGTATGGAGGGTTGTCCAGTTGGAATCAATATCCCTACGTTTATAAAAAATATAGAAAGAGGTGAATTCCTTGAAGCTGCTCGTGTATTGAAAGAAACAAGTGCTCTCCCTGCTGTTTGTGGACGTGTTTGTCCTCAAGAAAAACAGTGCGAAGAAAAATGTTTCTACACAGTAAAACTAAAAAAAGACGCAGTAGCTATTGGTTATCTAGAAAGATTTGCAGCAGACTATGAACGTTTGAGCGGAAATATCTCTATTCCGGAAATGGCTCCTGCTAATGGAATAAAAATAGCTGTAGTGGGTTCAGGTCCTGCTGGATTGTCTTTTGCTACTGATATGGCTAAATTTGGCTATGATGTAACAGTATTTGAAGCTCTTCATGAAATTGGAGGTGTTTTGAAATATGGTATTCCTGAATTTCGTTTACCAAACGAAATTGTTGAGACTGAAATTGATATCCTTCGCAAGATGGGTGTGAAATTCGAGAAAGATTGTATTGTAGGAAAAACTATCTCTCAAGAAGATCTGAAAGAAGCGGGATTTGAAGGTGTATTTATAGGTAGTGGGGCTGGTTTGCCTAACTTTATGAATATACCAGGAGAGAACCTTATCGGAGTGATGTCTTGTAACGAGTATCTGACTCGTGTCAATCTGATGGATGCAGCTAGCGAAGATAGCGACACTCCTGTTCAGAAAGGTAAACGTGTTGCTGTTATCGGCGGTGGTAATACGGCAATGGATGCTGTACGTACTGCACGTCGTATTGGTGCTGAAAAAGCTATCATTGTATATCGCCGTTCGGAAGAAGAAATGCCAGCTCGTCTGGAAGAAGTAAAGCATGCCAAAGAAGAAGGCATTGATTTTATGTTCTTGCACAATCCGTTGGAATATAAAGGAGATGAAAATGGTCGCGTCACAGCTATGCTTCTTCAGCGTATGGAATTGGGTGAGCCTGATGCCTCGGGACGCCGCAGACCAGTTGCTGTAGAAGGTGCTACGGATTGGGTTGAAGTTGATGAAGTAATTGTTAGTGTTGGGGTATCTCCGAATCCATTAATTCCGAGATCATTTAGCGGCTTAGATGTCACCAAATGGGGTACTATTGTAGTGAATCAGGAAACTATGGAGACTGATGTTGAAGGTATTTATGCCGGAGGCGATATCGTGCGTGGTGGGGCTACGGTAATCCTTGCTATGGGTGATGGCCGTAAAGCTGCGGCTATGATGGATAAGGCAATTAAAGGGAAAGAATAACCATCCTTATAGAATGTATTGTTGAAGAGAATATTGTAAACGACTTACAATATTCTCTTTTTTTGTTTCTAAATTGCTACCTTTACGAGAACGACAAAAATTACTATTATGAAAAAAGTATTATTTATCGCTTTAAGCGTAGCGCTATTTATGGTTTCTTGTGGAGGAACAACGAAACAACAACAAGAAACAAATGCAGAAACCAATGAGGCGAATGCAGATCCTCAAGAAGCTGTAGCTAATCAGATCAAGTTGACTATTGCATCAGATCAAGTTGATTGTACAGGAGTAGGCCCTCAGAAATGTTTTTTGATTAAACAGGAAGGTGAAACTGATTGGAGTTTTTGGTATTCAGGTATTCAAGAATTCAATTACGAACCAGGTTACGAATATGTAATCGAGGTTAAAGTGGATACTGTTGCTACACCAGCAGCTGACGCATCATCTATAATTTATACTTTTGTTCAGGAAATTTCGAAGACCCAGAAACAATCGGAAAATATGCCTAGTATTCCTGCTGCTAAATAAGCAAAAGGAAAGTATTTTACAGTTAATATAACAGATGGAGTAAGGAATCGTTGACGGAATTGTCGCATGATTCCTGCTCATCTTTAACTGAAGTGTGCAGGAAGTATGTCTGTTCACTTGTTAACCCTAAATCTTTAACTATTTTATGACAAAATGATAATTTTTTTCATGTGAAAGTATAACCTCATTTTGAATATAAAAGGTTAAATTTGTATGAGTATTTTATAATATGACAAATTAATAGATTCGGAAGAAAAAAATCGAATGATTTTTTCCTTTTATCACCACAATAAAACACATATATGGGAAGAGAGATTAAACTTAGCTTAGTGTATCGTGACATGTGGCAATCATCTGGTAAATACCAGCCACGTGTAGATCAGTTAGTGAAAATTGCGCCGGTAATCATCGATATGGGTTGCTTTGCACGTGTTGAAACTAACGGAGGAGCATTTGAACAAGTAAACTTGTTGTACGGAGAAAATCCGAATATATCGGTTCGCGAATGGACAGCTCCGTTTAATAAAGTGGGAATTCAGACACATATGTTGGAGCGTGGTTTGAACGCACTTCGTATGTTCCCGGTTCCAAAAGATGTACGTCAATTGATGTTCCAGGTAAAACAAAAACAAGGAACAAATATTTCTCGTTCGTTCGACGGATTGAATGACCCTCGCAACTTGGAACTTTCTGTTAAGTATGCAAAAGAAGCAGGCATGATTTCTCAGGCAGCTCTTTGTATCACATCTTCTCCGATACATACAGTAGATTATTATGTAAAATATGCAGATCAATTGGCAGACTTTGGAGCCGATGAATTCTGTTTGAAAGATATGGCTGGTGTTGGTCGTCCTGCATTCCTAGGAAAACTAGTGAAAGCATTGAAAGATCGCCATCCAAATATTCCGATCCAATATCACGGACATACAGGACCAGGCTTCTCGGTAGCTTCTATGTTGGAAGTTGCTCGTGCGGGTGCTGATTATCTAGATACAGCGATTGAGCCTCTAGCTTGGGGTATGGTGCATCCGGATGTTATCACTATCCAAGCGATGTTGAAAGATGCTGGCTTCTCAGTGCCTGAAATCAATATGAGTGCATATATGGAAGCTCGTCAATTGACTCAAGAATTTATGGATGACTTCTTGGGCTACTTCATTGACCCTTCTAATAAAGTTAGTACTTCTTTGCTTGTAGGTTGCGGACTACCAGGTGGTATGATGGGATCAATGATGGCTGACTTGCGTACAATGCATCCTGCTATCAATATGGCTCTTCGTAACAATGGTAAAGCTGAAGTGTCGGTAAACGACCTTGTAGTTCAACTGTTCGAAGAAGTAGAATATATTTGGCCTAAGTTAGGTTATCCACCATTGGTTACTCCATTCAGCCAATATGTAAAAAATATTGCATTGATGAATATCTTCTCAATGGCTCAAGGACAACCACGTTTCTCTAATATCGATAAAGATAGCTGGGGTATGATTCTTGGTAAATCAGGTCAGCTTCCGGGTAAACTTGATGATGAGATCATCGAATTAGCTAAATCGAAAGGTGAAACATTCTATACAGGTAATCCACAAGAAGAATATCCAGATGTTCTTGATAAATATCGTAAAGAAATGGATGAACTTGGATGGGATTATGGTCAAGATGATGAAGAACTATTCAGCTTTGCTATGTTCGATCGTCAATATCGTGACTTCAAATCGGGAGCAGCTAAAGAGCGTTTCAATAAAGATCTAGAAGCAGCTAAAGCAAAAGCTGGTGCTCCGATCATTGTGACTCGTGAAGTTATTGAGGTCCCTCGTTTTGATGCTGAGGCTATTCAAGCAAAATATCCTAATGCTCAACCATTGCAATCGACTGTTGCTGGTCAGGTTATCTGGCAAGTTGATGTTGATGATGTATCTTCTGCTCCGGTTGTAGGAACAAAAGTAAACGAGGGTGATGTTGTTTGTTTCATTCAGACATATTACGGAATTGAAGAGGTTAAAGCTCTTAAATCAGGTAAGATTGTCCAAATCGAAACTAAGCAAGGAGATAAAGTTCAAAAAAATCAAGTACTTGCCTATATTGACTAATATTTGCTAGTATTATTATAGAGATAGGGGGAAGAAAGTCATTTTCTTCCCCCTCTTTTTTTTGTAGTTGGAAATGCAATAGTTATTAAAAAATACTATATAACGAATTGAATCTATCAATAGTTTCTATACTTGTTGTTTTGTGATTTTTTGACTATATCTTTGCATCCTGAAAATTAACTTAGATAGTTCATTTGTCTAAATTTTACAGAACACACAGACTTCTATATATAGGTCGATAAAGACCGCTTTACAAACAAAGTTCTAGAGCTAATTTACTGAAGAACAATGTTTAGAATTTAATATTCAATAATAAGGCTTCATTTCGATGGAGCCTTATTTATGTAATTATGAATATTTTGAGTTTCTTTGTGAAATGCTTTATTTAAAAAGGAATATAGACGATACACTTATTGCACTTTGGAAGATTGAAGAATCTTTCGAGGATCTATTGGCTATGCTAGAGAATAAATCTCAGCTAAGTCATATTCTGCAAATAAAGTCGAATAAAATAAAGATAGAGAAACTAGCTATTAGAGCTCTCATTAAAGCTGTCTTTGGTTGTGAACTTGATTTAACGTATAACAATGCAGGACGTCCCTTTTTGGTTGGCGATGATCGTAATATATCTATATCTCATACAAATGGATTTGCTGCTATTGCAATTAATCCGTTGTCAGAAGTCGGTATTGATATTGAGTTCGTGTCAGATAAGATTCTTCGTGTGAAAGACCGTATTATTTCGAAGGATGAATATATAGACTCAGCGAAAGAATTGACACACATTCTACTTCATTGGTGTGCGAAAGAGTCAATGTTTAAAGTTATGGATTCGGAGGGTGTCGATTATATCGATCATATGCATGTTACTCACTTTGATCCAGTTGATGAGGGATGGTTTAAGGCGACAGAATCTAGGACAGCTGAGAATAAAAGTTTCGATGTGTTTTATATTGTAAATTCTGAATTTGTATTAACCTGTTTGAGTAAATAATAAAATGAGTTATAGTTATGCTTGCAGCTATTAGTACTATAATCAATCTGGTTTTTGATATACTGAACTTTCAATTGTATCAAGATGAACATTTGACTATTCGAGTTCGGACTATTGTATTTGCTATTGTAGTCTTTATTATAACCTGCATTCTGCTTCGGGTTGTGAAGAAAGCAATAGTACGGCTTTACTCAGAAACTGATAAGGGTAGGATAGAGACTGTGTTTAATTACGTTAGTTATTTTGTGTATCTAATCGTATTCTTTTCGTTGTTGAGTGGTATTGGTGTTAATATAACGATGTTTTTAACGGCTTCTGCAGCCTTGTTTGTCGGATTGGGATTTGCGTTGCAGCAGATATTTCAGGATTTGATAGCTGGAATTTATATTCTCTTTGATAAAACACTTAATGTAGGCGATATTATTCATATTGAAGGTAAAGTTGCACGTGTTAAAGTCATAAATCTTCGATCTACAATTGCCGAGACTCGAGATAGAAGAATAGTGGTTATTCCGAATCGCATGTTTATTAACGATGTTGTTAATAACTGGACTCAGGATCATAATGTGATAAGAGCTACCATCGAAGTTGGGGTTTATATTGGAACGGATGTGCAGCTCGTTAAAAAGTTATTGTTGAAGAGTGTTGAGAATGTAGGTGATGTGTTGAAGGATCCTGCGCCAATTGTAATGCTTGACAATTTTGGGGAATCTTCTGTTCGCTTTTGTTTGCGCTACTTTATTTGCGATGCTTTCAATAACGATCGCATTGCAAGTGATATTCGCTTCGAAATTGATCGTTTATTTAAGGAGAATGGAGTGAAGCTTCCAGTTCCAGTACTCAAGTTGGAAAAAGAATAAGCACAACCATTGGAGGATTGTGCTTAGTGTTATTTGTTTGATCAAGTCTCTAAGAGTGCATAAAGTCTATTTCGAACGAAATACTGTTATATGCTTCTTGTTTTATAGGGCTGGGATCGTTTTTGTAGATTGATAGCCTCTTTAGTATGCTATCTGCTTCTTCCTTTGATCTTCTAACAAGATATTTAAGAACAGACAATGATGCGTTTCTTCGGAATAAGTCATTTGCAATAATATCAGTCCAGATAAACTCATTAAAATAGGAATGATCAATTTTATTATCAGCTTTTTTTGTGACAAATAATCTAACAAGGAGCCAGTATCCAGTGGTTCTGGTTTCTTCGTCATTGCTATTGGCCCATTTTAATGCGATCTTATTCGCGATAGGTGACTTCTGAAATAAGTTGATGCAGATTTGTTCGCGCATCTCCTGTAGCGTGATTTCGGAAGCCCATTTATCTGCTATATCTTCAGTAAATTCATTTATCGGATATAGAATAGTAGCCAAAATTTTCAGCTCGCGAGTTTCTTCGCTCCATAGAGCTTCTGCAAGTTGCTTATTTGGCTCGTATTCATCAGCAATACGTTTTATTTGTTCTTGTAGAAGTCCAAAGTTTAGCTTGTAATCTAAGCCTCTTTCACGCATGCTTGTTGAGGCGATGCCGTTCATTGCTAGTCGGCATTTAGTACGTATATCCCTTAAAGCGTCTTGTAACTCCATTTTATTAGATTTCGTAGTCAACAGCTTTGCGGTCAGATACAGCTTCGCGGATAAATGGAAGAACAGCTTGATGTAGCGGATGTTTCTGGTAGAAATCTAAAGCTTCGCGCGATGTAACTTCTGAATATAATACTACGTCGAAGTTTCCATTACCAAGAAAGTCTATGCCAACTTCGGCTTTCAGTAGGCCTTCAATCTTGCCGTTCAAATCTTCAAGCTTTTCTTTTATCAAACGTGCGTTTGTTTCTTTATTATTGCCGTGTGCTTCTTCTTTCAGCTGCCACATTACTATATGTTTTACCATTATCCTATAATTTAGTTATTACTTAATATTCTTAATATCTTCAAATCTTTTGATTTCGCCATTTGGTAGATAAACAAACGGGGAGTTTTCTAAGGCAAATTTCACCCTTTCAGGTGTAACTTGATATCCCATTAGTTCAGCTAAGATATAACATAAATTTACAGTGTTGAAATTTTCGTCTTCCGAATTTTTATATTTTTTGACTAGATTATCTATATCTATATCCGTAAAATTGAAGAAGATTAGAGGTATACTATATTGATCTTCAAATTCTTTCATAAATCCATGTCCAGTGCCAACTATTTCTCCATGATCAGATATGTATATAGCGATACTATTTTTGTCTCCTTTTAAAGAATTGTATATTTCTCTAAGTACTCGATCGGTGTGGTGTATGCTTCTGTCGTAATTGTCTATATTGTTGAACGTGTTATCATTTGTGCTTTTGGGTATTGCTTTTTCGTCTTTGCTATCAAATTTGGATGAATAATATATATGGCTTCCAAAAAGATGAATCACTGTAAATTGCTTTTGATTGATATCATGCTTTTCTTTTATGATAGGTGTCAATGTTATATCTTTAATGATGCTGTGATTCGGATCTAGTAAGCTCGGTGAGTCGGTATAATAGACGTTTTCTGCTTCTGTTGGGAATGTTGATATAATGTTTTCGGGTCCACCTAATGAGGGCTGGTTTGATATCCAATATGTCTCATAATCTTTGTTGACGGCTATGCCTAAAATACTTTTGATGTCTAGGTCTTTTGATGTGAAGTTTACACCAGAGAAGCTTAAAAGTCTAAGTATTGACTGCGCTGTTGAAGGTGCAGCTGATATTGCACAATGAAACGAGAATGAAGTAGTTTTAACCTGTTTTAAGCTGTCAAGAAATGGTGTAGTAGGGCGCTTATAGTCATATAATGAATAATGTTGCCTATTTGAGCTCTCTCCGATTATCAAATATATTCGGTCTATTTGCTGCGCCGTGTCGATGCTATCCGTAAAAAGAAAACTTGGTTCTTTTCTGGAGGTAATATTGTTTATATTATTCTTTATGTTATTGTATTCCTCGATCGCAATATATAGAGTTGTAATATTGGAATACAGTACTGGTGATGTGTATGTTAGGTATATAGTCGAATGGTATCCCAGGCTAAAGTTCGGTAGTGCTAATATCTTGTTTGTGATAGGACCTTTTCCCAGCTGTAGGTCGTGTGCTCGGTATATTATCGATATAAAAGATAAGATGAATAAGAATGTGATTGTTAATATTGGTATAGGTAATTTCTTTTTGAATTCTTTCTCTGATAATGATAGAAGTATAGTATTGGCAACTATTGATATTATGGCTGTAATGAAGAATGTAGACCCCATGTCTAGGGCTTCTTTTTTATCTGTATTTAGTATTGATACCACGGTTTCAGTCCATATCCAATCTGAGAATTCGAGAGAGAAAAATGTTGCCCACGATATGAAGAATATGATTGCTATGTTCAGTATTATTTTTATAGGTTTATATGGTATTTGAGCAATGATACTAATTAATAGCATCACAGAGATGATGTTGATGACTAAAGGTATGCTGAATATGAAGCCATTAGGTCTGAATGCTATATATAGTAAAAAAAAGAAGTATATAATTGAGAATTTGTAACAACGTAAAAAATCGGTTGTAAATTTTTTAAGATTGATGAGTATTTGTTTTGCGTACATTGTTGTAGTTCTGTATTGTAAATATAAAAAGGCCGTACAAATGTACAGCCTTTTTTATAATTAAGCGAATAAAATTATCCGTTGATTTTAGCCATGCTAGCGATTAGCTCAAGAACTTTGTTTGAGTAACCCCACTCATTGTCATACCAGCTAACAACTTTAACAAAAGTTGGGCTCAGTTGGATACCAGCTTTTTCGTCGAAGATTGAAGTACGAGAATCGCCTAAGAAGTCAGTTGAAACAACTTCTTCGTTAGTGTATCCAAGGATACCTTTCAATTCGCCTTCTGAAGCATCTTTCATTGCTTGGCAGATTTCTGCGTAAGAAACTTCTTTGGCTAGACGTACTGTAAGGTCAACTACTGAAACGTCCAAAGTAGGAACGCGGAATGACATACCTGTCAATTTACCGTTCAATTCAGGGATAACTTTACCTACAGCTTTAGCAGCTCCTGTTGATGAAGGGATGATGTTGCCAGCAGCAGCACGTCCACCTCTCCAGTCTTTCGCTGAAGGACCGTCTACAGTTTTTTGAGTTGCAGTTGTAGCGTGAACTGTTGTCATCAATCCTTCTAGAATACCGAATTTGTCATTCAATACTTTAGCGATAGGAGCAAGACAGTTAGTTGTACAAGATGCATTAGAAACGATTTGAGTTCCTTTTACATATTTATCATCGTTAACTCCGCAAACGAACATAGGAGTATCGTCTTTTGAAGGAGCTGACATAACTACATATTTAGCACCAGCTTGGATGTGTGCACCAGCTTTTTCTTTATCAAGGAAAAGACCTGTAGACTCAACTACATATTCAGCACCAACTGCATCCCATTTAAGGTCTGCTGGATTTCTTTCTGCTGTTACGCGGATAGTGTTTCCGTTTACAATTAGGTTGCCGTCTTTAACTTCTACTGTTCCGTTGAAACGACCGTGCATTGAGTCGTAACGTAACATATAAGACATATATTCTACGTCAATTAGGTCATTGATACCCACGATTTGGATATCGTTTCTTGTTTGAGCAGCACGGAAAACTAGACGACCGATACGTCCAAAACCGTTAATACCTACTTTAATCATTTTTTTTTACTTTTATTGGTTAAAAAATTGAATTAATTCACTGTCGTATATGCTTTTATGTTCGAAAACATTTAAAGCTTTTCCTTTTGGCGATAGTTACTTCTCAAAAGGCACACAAAGATAGTGAAATATCTTTATTAAATAAATGTAATTATGTTGTTTTTTGGCCTTTATCTTTTAAAAAAGATTATTTTGTTAGACTATTTTGTTGTTTTGATATCTGCTCTTTGCATTTATTGCTATTTGTGTTTTGAGGGATAGAATCTATGATCTAAAAATAATTGAGTAATCTTGATCTCAGTTCTATATGAGTCATGATGTTTTTTTGTTTTGGAGAATGTGGAATGCTTACTTTTTAAGAGATTTGTTGTTATTGGGAGTAGGATCTAAATCAATGTTTAAGATAGCATGGTATATTGCATCGATTACGTTTGCCATTCGTTTGATGTCAAGTGTCTCCATCTTGTCTGTTTTTTGATGATAGTTTTTGTTTCTGAAAAAAGCAGAGTTTGTAACCATCATAGCGTCGAAGCCAAATTCCCAATAATTAAGGTGGTCGGAGAAGTCAATCCCTTCGATATCAAAAGGTGCTTTGAAATTACTAGTCTCTATAGTTTCGGCGTTGATGAATTCTTTTGAGAAATTTTTCACAAAATCGCCATAGCCTTTCTTTTTTACAAGTAAAATAAAGTCTCCACGCGTACCATAGGCAACCTTCATTACCTTGATAGGGTAGTTTTGTGAGCCTTTCTCGTCGCTAAAATAGCCGATCATTTCGATTGCGGCCATACCATAGACCTTCGTCTTGGAATCAATAAGAGATTTTGCATGTACGTAGCTGCCCATGTGAGGGGTTCTGAAGAATGGAGGTTCCTCCAGAGTGTAGGCAACTAATTCAAGAGGGCGTGTCAGGCTCTTATTTTTTAGCATGCGTACAATTTCTAGTAATGCTACAACGCCTGAAGCGTTGTCGTCGGCTCCTTCTTGATCGCCACATACATCATAGTGTGCGCCGATTATCATTGTGGGTTTGTCTATTTTCGTCCCGAAGCGACATATTACATTTTTATAGGCATTACCCTTTACTTCATAAGTCTGATAGTAAGTAGTATCAGCATATTGCTGAAAGGTATTGAAGATGTATTCTGCTGTTTGGTTTAGTGCTTTGATATTTTTATAGTTTCGGTATTCATCTGTTTTGGTAATTGTGGTTAAATGATTTTTTATTAAAGTAGTGTCAGATTGCGCATAAGCTCCGGTTGTGAGGCTTATTATTGTAATAGTGATGATTGTTGCCAGTCGTTTCATGATATGTGTGATTAGGGTTTGTGGATATGTTATAGCCATTTATGTTGTTTATACCAATCGATTGATTCTTTTAGCCCATCTTTGAGGTTATATTTTGCTTTGAAATTTAAATCGTTGATTAGGGGGGTAATGTCGCATTTCCAATTTCGCTGGCTCATGATAATGTATTTATCACGATTTAGGGTTGATGCTTTTTTTGTGAAAAAAGAAATACTTTCACTTATTATGGAAATCCCTCTCAATAAGAAAAATGGGATTTTGAAGTTGAGTGTGCGCTTTTTGTCTAATGTCTCTTTGATTAACTCGGTATATTCCTTATCGGTATAGGTATTGCCATCAGCAACAAAGTATGTTTTGTTGATTATATCAGACTCAATTCCATTGAATATGGCTTGAGCGAGATCTTTCACGTATATAAAGGTGAGATGCTGGGGTTTGAATCCTGCGCCTATGTTGAGTCCTGATTTTACGGTTTTAAGCATCATGAAGTAGTCTTTTTCGCGCGGACCGTATACGCCGGTTGGACGGAAAATGAGGTGGGGTAGTGTTTCTGTACTTCTTATATAATTCTCGGCTTTGACTTTGCTCCTGCCATAGGCTGTATTTGGTTTTGGTGTATCTTCTGTGAAGAAAGGTTTCTGTCCAGTTTCGTCTCCTTTTCCCATGACGCTGAGGCTGCTCATGAATATGAATTTGCAAGGAGTGTTTTGTGTAGAAATCAATGCATCGATAAAGTTGACGGTATTTTGATAATTCACTCGGTCGAAATCATCCTTATTTAAGCATTTAGTTACTCCGGCATTGTGTATTATGTAGTCGAATTTGCCATTTTTTTGATAAAACTCGGAAAGTTGTTTTTCCAATTTTTCTTTGCTGTTAAAATTAAAATCGATAAATTTGATCCGTTGGTCTTGAAGGTAATCAAGATTGCTGGACTTGCGGATGCCGGCCCATGTGTCGTAGCCACGACGGAGAGCTTCTTCGACAAGAAAGCTGCCTATAAAGCCGCTGGCACCGGTGATTAGAATTTTCGGCGAGTTGGACATTTGATGCGAGATTGAATGTTTACTGCAAAAGTAGTAAAATTGTAATTGCTTGTTTTTGAGACGAGAGGTAATTCGCTTGTCTGATAAAATAATTGAACTTTAACACAATAATAATTTGTAAATTCCAAAATAATATCTAAATTTGCATCCCGATTTTGCAGCTTAATATACAAGAATATAAAATAAAAACGATATAGCGATGTCCAAAATTTGTGAAATAACAGGAAAAAAGGCTATGGTTGGTAACAACGTTTCGCACTCTAACAGAAAAACTAAGAGACGTTTTGATATCAATCTATTTACCCGTAAATTCTACTGGGTAGAGGAAGACTGCTGGATTACATTGAACGTAACAGCTGCCGGTCTTCGTACAATTAATAAGATAGGTTTGAACGCTGCAATTCAAAAAGCAGCCGAAGCTGGTTATCTTCAAACTATCAAAGTAATATCTTAATTTAAGGAGGTTCTAGAGATGGCAAAGAAAGCAAAAGGAAACAGAATCCAAGTTATTTTGGAATGCACAGAGCACAAGGAAAGTGGTATGCCGGGAACTTCTCGTTACATTACTACTAAGAATAGAAAAAATACTACAGAGAGATTGGAGTTGAAAAAATACAACCCAGTTTTGAGAAAAATGACTGTTCACAAAGAAATTAAGTAAAACAAGATAAGCCATGGCAAAAAAAGCAGTAGCAGGTTACCGTGACGCGTCTAATAAAGATGGTCGTAACTATGCAAAAGTTATAAAAATGGAAAAATCTCCTAAAACAGGTGCTTATGCATTTAAGGAAGAAATGATTCCAAACGAACAAGTAAAAGACTACTTGGCGAAATAATCGCTCTTACGATATAAAGAAACCTCCAGCATTTTAATGTTTGGAGGTTTTTTATTGTCTGTTTTCGTCTTGTAAATTATTGTTATTCTGTATTAAAGTATTAATTTTGATGCAGGAATCCGAAAGAACTATAAATCATAAAATATTATACAATGGCTTTATTTGGACTTTTTTCGAAACAAAAAAAGGAGACTTTAGATAAAGGGTTAGAAAAGACAAAAGAATCGATGTTTTCGAAATTGTCGCGTATAGTGGCAGGTAAGTCGAAAGTAGATGAAGATGTGTTGGATAATCTGGAAGAAGAATTGATCTCTTCGGATGTTGGTGTTGATACAACACTGAAGATTATTGATCGAATCGAAAGCCGTGTAGCTAAAGATAAGTATCTGGGTACCGAAGAATTGAATCGTATTCTTCGTGAAGAAATAACAGCATTGTTGACAGAAAACAATGCAATGGATATTGAAAATTTTGAATTGCCAACCGATAAAAAGCCATATGTGATTATGGTTGTCGGTGTAAATGGTGTTGGTAAAACGACTACAATTGGTAAGTTGGCAAACCAATTCAAGAAAGCAGGGAAAAGTGTATATCTAGGAGCTGCAGATACTTTCCGAGCAGCTGCGGTAGAACAACTTGTGATTTGGGGTGAACGCGTAGGAGTTCCGGTGATAAAACAAGCAATGGGTTCGGATCCGGCATCGGTAGCTTATGATACGCTAAGTTCGGCTAAAGCTAATGATGCAGATGTTGTAATTATTGACACAGCAGGTCGTTTGCACAATAAAATTGGTTTGATGAACGAATTGACCAAGATTAAGAAAGTAATGGATAAGATTGTTCCGGGAGCTCCACATGAAGTCCTTCTTGTGTTGGATGGCTCGACAGGACAAAATGCTTTCGAACAAGCTAAACAATTTACGGCTGCGACTGATGTTACGGCTTTAGCTATAACTAAACTCGACGGTACTGCAAAAGGTGGAGTTGTGATCGGTATCTCTGATCAGTTTAAGATTCCTGTAAAATATATTGGATTAGGAGAAGGAATAGATGATCTGCAGATTTTCCAACGAAAGGAGTTTGTAGACAGCTTATTTGGAGAATAATATTTAATGAAGAAAAATAGAATTGATGTAATAACGCTCGGATGCTCTAAGAATTTAGTTGACTCCGAGCTTTTAATGAAACAGCTATTGGCTAACGGATACACTGTGAAGCATGATCCGGAAGAGCCTGAAGGTGAGATAGCTGTCATAAATACTTGTGGATTTATTGGCGATGCCAAAGAGGAATCGATCAATATGATCCTACAGTTTGCTGAAGCTAAAAAGAATCGCAAGCTGAATAAGTTGTTTGTAATGGGTTGTCTTACTGAACGGTATATGGACGAACTCCGTCAGGAAATTCCGGAAGTGGATAACTTTTATGGCAAATTTAGCTGGAAAGCTTTGATAACAGATCTTGGAAAATCGTATGATCA
Organism: Dysgonomonas massiliensis; assembly: GCF_900240225.1. Lineage (GTDB taxonomy): Bacteria > Bacteroidota > Bacteroidia > Bacteroidales > Dysgonomonadaceae > Dysgonomonas > Dysgonomonas massiliensis. The sequence goes on from NZ_OEPV01000006.1 coordinate 74,387, forward strand.
AGATTTAGCTCAGCAAAGAAGCATTACTACACCCAAGCATTATGCCTATCTGAAAATATCGGAAGGTTGCAACCGTACTTGTTCGTATTGTTCTATTCCAATAATGACGGGGAAACATATTTCACGCCCAATGGAAGAAATAGAAGAAGAGGTTCGCGGCTTAGTAGCTTCGGGAGTTAAGGAGTTTCAGGTGATAGCACAAGACTTGTCTTTCTACGGATTGGACTTGTATAAAACAATGAAATTGCCTGAATTGGTTGAACGTATAGCAAAAATTGAAGGTGTTGAGTGGATTCGTTTGCATTATGCATATCCGGCCCACTTTCCTTACGATCTGCTTCGTGTGATGCGTGAAAATGATAATGTATGTAAATATCTGGATATTGCATTACAACACGTGAGTGATAATATGTTGAAGAAAATGAGACGTAATATCACAAAAGAGGAAACATACAAATTGCTGGAAACCATTCGTAAAGAGGTTCCCGGAATACATATTCGTACGACGTTGATGGTTGGTCATCCGGGCGAAACAGAACAAGACTTCGAAGAACTGAAACAGTTTGTGAAAGATATTCGTTTCGAGCGTATGGGGGCTTTCCCTTACTCGCACGAAGATGGAACTTATGCGTGGGATAACTACGAAGATGTTATCGAAGATGAGGTTAAGCAAAGCCGAATGGATGAATTGATGGGTTTGCAGGAAGAAGTTGCTATGGCTTCGAATGAGTCCAAAATAGGAAAAGTTTTGCGTGTTATCATTGATAAAGAGGACGAAGATTATTATATTGGCAGAACAGAATTTGATTCGCCGGAGGTCGATCCTGAAGTTTTGATTGAAAAAAACTTCGAGTTGGAGATTGGTGAATTTTATGATGTGAAGATTACTGCAGCTCAGCCATTCGATCTGTATGGCGAGGTTGTCGAATAATTTAAATCTACGATCTAGCTTATGACGAATCAGGAATTAATAGCGGCTTTGGCTAAACGTCTGGAATGGACGCAACGCGATACGGGAGATATGCTTGAATCTTTAGTCGGAATTATTAATAAAGAATTATTGGATGATAATTCAGTTAATATTCAAGGCTTTGGTTTGTTTGAACCAAAGAAGAAAAAAGATCGTATTTCTGTTAATCCTGTAAGCAAGCAGCGATTTTTAGTTCCACCAAAGATAACTTTGGCCTTTCGTCAAGGGCAAACAATGAAAGATAACCTTAGAAAATTAACTGTAGATGAGTAAACGATTGACATTACAAGATCTGGTTGATATTCTAGCCGAGAATAAAGGTATCACTAAAAAAGATGCCGAAAACTTTGTGCGCGAATTATTCGCTGTTATTTCTGAAAATATAGAAAAGAAAGATTCAGTACGGATAAAAGATTTTGGAACGTTTAAACTCGTTAAAGTTAATAGTCGTAAGAGTGTAGATGTAAATACGGGACAGGATATTGAAATACCAGCTCATTATAAATTGGGATTCACTCCGGATAAATCGTTGCGAGATCGTATCAATGCTCCTTTTGCTCATTTCGAAACTACCTTGTTGAACGATGGCGTTAATTTCGAAGATACAGAAGAGTTTTCGGAAACGCTTGAGGCTTTGGCTAACGACGAATCTGAAGATCTAACAGATAATGTTGAGCAAGATCAAGCAAAAGAGGAGATAGAATCTACAGAGCCGAGTATAATCGAAGATACTGTGATCGAAGATACAGTAGCAGTATCGAATGGTATTGAAGCTATTTTGTCTACTGAAAGTGAGGTTCGAGAATTAATTGAGGAGCAGATTGATCTTCCAATTGAAGAAGAGCAAGAATTGCCTGCTGAAGTTGAAAATGAGCCAATTGTTGAAGATGAAATAGTAGGTCAAGAGGTTATCCTTCCGGAAATAGAAGAAGTTATAGTTGAGGATGATATTGATGATATCGGCGACGAAGGTGAAGGTTCTAAAACTTTAGTTTGGATATTATCAATCTGCGCAGTTCTTCTGATCTTGGGTGGAATCTATGTCTTTAGGAATCAAATATTCGGTCCGAAAGATACGGATGCTAGTATCGTTTCTATCGAAAATAATGTAGATGCAGCACCATCAGATCCAATAGATAGTAATGCTGGTGCTCAAGACTCGGTAGCATTAGCAAGTGATACTATAATAAATAATAGTATTCAAGTCCTTGTTCCACTAGATACGATCAAGATAGAATATGGAGATACTATGCGCAAGCTTGGATTGAAATATTACGGTAATAAGTCTTTCTGGGTTTATATCTATCAGGAAAATATAGACAAGATTAATGATTTTAACAATGTCCCTATCGGAACACCTTTAGTAATTCCTGCTGCTGAAAAGTATGGTATTGATGCTAATAGCGAAGAGTCATTAGCTAAGGCAAGAGAATTGGAAGAAGGGTATTGGACACCTCAAAATTAACATAAATGAATATAGGAGATTTATTATCAAATAAGATAGTTCAAATTCTGATAGCTTTGTTTATTGGAATTTCTTTGCTTGTATATAAGTATGATTTATTGAAGGTTATTTGGCCTGAGAAGTCAAACATTGTAGCTATTGATCAGAATAATAAAGATATTAAGATATATGATGATACTTTAACCAATAAATCGTTAGTGGATAGTCTTACTATTGATGAAAGTATTGGTGCATCAAAAGCTGAATAGTATCAAGTATCTTGATTATTGATGAATTCTACTTTTTCGAAGTGTTGAGGACGTCCGTTTTCTCCCGGAATAATGGTATAGTCGCAGCGATATTGAGTGAATAGATACTCGTGAGGCTTATGCGGAGCCGAAAATTCTTGTCCTTCAAAACAAATTTTACTGGTTGGGAAAATATTTTCGTAAGGTTGAGTATGCTTTGCTGTGATTCCGTATGTGTATACAAGTGATTCCGGTTTGGTTAGCCTGCAAATGAATCTGCATATCGATATTGCACTACGACTTAGGGGATATAAAACCAATGATACTGCATACTCATAAATATTCTTTAATGTATCTAAACGTTTCCTTTTTAATCTTCTGAATGCTCGTCCATAAGTGAAATCTAACATTTTCTTCATCCAAGGGTAGCTACGTTCTATCGGTACGATATCTATGAAAAAGCCTTTATAGGGATATCGTGACATATCCTCATCTTTCATATATACAATCGAGTTTTTGTCACGAACTTTGCTCATTAGCAATGAATATCCTTTCTCTTTCGTCGTCTGAAGATATAGATGCTCAGGTAGTTCTTTTTCGAGTATTTTGAGTAACTTCTTATAATCGTCACGCATCATTTCAATGTCTATGTCATCATCCCAAGGAATAAAACCATCGTGTACAACAGCTCCCAGTAAGGTTCCTCCGCTTAGCCAATAAGAAAGATTATGTCGCGTGCAGATGTCATCTACAACGACAAGAATCTCCAGCATCTTGAGTTGTAATAGCCTAAGTTGCGATCCATCGGGATTATATCTTTCGCGTAATTCTTGTGTTTGCGGATGCATTATTTATTCTTTAAATGTGAGACAAGACCTATTAATTTTCTGATGATAGGTGCTTTATATGATGCAAACCTAGGATTCAATATTCTGTTATATCGTTTTTGTGATAGGCATAGTACCAGCCATCTGCTCCATAGAAAAGCTGTAAAATCGGTCTGTGGAAATATGTTTAATTTTTTGTTCTGAATGCTTAGTTTATTAAACCACTTTTCAACGTCGTTAACCTTATCTACGGAAATCTCTTGTTTCGTTCCTAGATGATAAAGATTGAATGTTATGTTATGAGCATATAATTCGCTATCGTCAGGAGTAACTCCGAATCTTTCGAGTTGACGTTTATTTATCTCTTTTTTTGATCGAATTTGAGTCTCTGCATTAATTACAGATATATTTGAATTGTGCCAGCGATAAAGCAATAAGTCATCTTGAAGATTTGCAACTTCTCCAAGCAAAGCTATGCGGCACCATAATTCATAATCTTCGATGTGTTTGTATTGTTTGTCGTAGAGATTGCTCCTAAGTATATCGCGTCTAATCATCATACTCGGATGAATAAAAGGATTGGAAAACAGAAGATTGATTTGGAGAAATTGATTATCAGTCAGATTTCTGATTTTACCTGTTACTTTCCCACTGTTGTCAATCACAAGAGCATTTGTTCCACACATGATATGGTGAGGATGACTATCCATGAATTGGACTTGTTTTTCAATACGCTCAGAAGTCGAAATATCGTCAGCGTCCATACGTGCAATATATTCTCCTTTGGAAAGATTAATTCCTTTGTTCAGAGTATCGATTAGTCCGAGATTTTTCTCATTGTCAACAATTATTACACGATTATCTGCTATCTGTGAAAGTAGCTCCCGACTCCTGTCTGTTGAACCATCATTGATAATTATAAGCTCCCAATCCCTGAATGTTTGATTCAAGATACTATCAACCGCTTCGATTAAATATTTCTCGGCATTATAGACTGGCATTAAAATGGAAACTTTCGGCATACGAATCACTATTTTAGCTTTAGCAGATGTTTCACTAAGTTAATACAATCTTCCAGAACAGTGGAGCCTGCAAGCTTTGAAATTGCCAGATATAATACTGCGGATAGTAGCGTTTGTATTATTCCAAGCAAGTACATATTTATATCATTATAGAAATGACCTAGTAAAATTGCCGGAGCGAATGCTCCGATAGCTATACCTAGATAAGGTACAATATCAGAAATGATTTGTTTAAAGTTGTAGTTTATAAGAGTACCAACATAGGTGAGTTGAATGATGAAGAATAAGATATTCACTAATCCCATGGTAGCAACTAAAGCAAGAACCCCGTGACGAATGGCTATAAACATGGTTAGTATAATAACGATGTTTCGGGCCGTGTCAAATTTAAGAATATCTCCCGATCGTCCTAAAGCCTGCAATATAGGAGTATTCATTGTGTTGATACAAAAGAATATTGCTCCGATTGCTGCTATTTGTAAAATTGGAATAGCCTCAATAAATTCCTCGGTCAATACTGTCAGAACGATAGGCTTTGCCAGTATTATAAGTAATAAAGTGATAGGAAATCCGACGAAGGAACTCAGGCGAACCGCTTTGCGAAAAGCACGAGTGCGCCTCTCCGGATCATCATTGATGTGTGTAAACATTGGCAGTATAGCTGCTTTAATGCTATCGGCGATGATTACTTGGGTTATCGTATTAAATTTTGTTCCTTGGCTATATAAACCGGCTTGCCCCATCGAGTATTTACCTATGATCGTAGGTTGTATGTTAGATCCCAGTTGATTGATAATTCCGGTAATTGTCAGCTTCATACTAAAGGGTATTAGGGCCTTCAGGTGCGAAAAAGAGAAGAACATACTAGGTATCCATCGTATGAAAATCCATAGAAGAAGATTTCTGACAGCAAATTGCAAGACTAATTGTGTTGCCAGTGCCCATACCCCATATCCGTTATAAGCCATCCATATGGCAATTATGCCCGATATGATACTGGCTGTTAAGGAAATAATAGCATTGGTCTTGAAATTCATCTGACGGATGAGATGTATATTCTGTACTATGCCAAACGAATTAAGTAGAAATGCCAGAAATACGAACCGCGATAGGTTAATTAGCTCAGGATTATTATAAAATCTGCCAAGTGATGGGGCGGAAATGAAAAATAGTGTATAAATGCTGATGCTCGTGATTATATTGAAATAGAAAACCGAGGAGTATTCTTCTTGGCTGACATCTTTTTTTCGGATTAGCCCGATGGTAAATCCGCTATCTTGCAGAATAGTTGCTATAGCAGTGAAAATACCTAATACGGCTATAGTCCCGAATTCGTCTTTAGTCAGCTCTCGTGCCAAAAAGAAAAGCACAAGCATCTGAATGACTTGGAATCCTCCTTTGTCAATCAAGCTCCAGAATAGGGCTACACCGGTTTTTTGTTTCAACGAATCTGCCATGATTGGCAAAGGTAGCTATTTTCGTCGTATTTTTTCTTCAACAGAGCTGGTTTCTAGCGAGCTATGATTTTTAGTCTTTTGCCTTTAGAATTTTTATCCGCGAGGTAATTATTGCAATACATATTCCGAAGATTCCTATCAGTGCATATGAATAGCGTAGATTGCTTATGTGCGATATATATCCAATAATTGGTGGACCAATAAGAAATCCTGTGAAACTGATGCTTGATACGATAGTTAATGCCATCCCGGTTGCTATTTTAGTTTTTTTGCCGGCAATGCTGTATACTGTAGGTACAATGCTACAAGTACCAAAACCAATAATCATAAACGCAATGATTGTAATGGGGAGGGTAGGGAATGCAACAGTCAAGAAGAGTCCTGTTGCTATAAGTATCCCGCCGGCTTGAAGAATGCGTTGATTACCGAATCGCATAGCGGCTTTGTCAGCAAGAAAGCGTCCCGTAGCCATTGTTAGCATATATGCGGTCAGCCCTAATGGAGCAAGACTTTTTTCTGTTCCAACTACATCTTGAAGGTATAATCCACTCCAATCTGCCATTGCTCCTTCTGCTGCCATTCCGAAGAAAGCTACAGCTCCGAGTAGAAATAAAAAATTTTCAGGCTTTGCTCTTTTCGATTTCTTTTCCAGTTCTGATTTCTCTTTCCTTGTATCAGGCAGTAAGAATTTGAGATTCAGACTCACTAATATTGATAAAAGTACTGCAACAATAATGAAATGATATAGAGGAACGATGCGTAGATATGACATTAAAAGACCTATAGAAGAACCTACAAGGCCAGCTATGCTCCACCCTCCGTGGAAGGATGCCATTATCGGTTTGTCGTACATACTCTCGATATTGACGCCCTGCGTGTTGATAGATATATTACATAAATTGCCAAAAAAGCCAGATACAATCAAGCAGAGTATTAATGAGTATTCGCTAGATGAAATGCCGATTGTAACAAGAGAAATGATGTATCCAAAGATCGCTATAGGAAATATCTTGTTGCTGCCCAATTTAGATACCAATAATCCCGACAATGTCATGCCACAAATTTGTCCAATTGGCATCATCAATAAGATTGTGCCCCACGCTGCATCATCTAGTGATAGTGAATTTTTTATATCAGGAATGCGGCTTGCCCAACTCGAAAAACAGATTCCTTGAGTAAAGTAGAATATAAATATAGCAATGCGAATGCGTTGTAATTGTTCTTTCGTATATAGGATATCCATGAGTTTAATTTTGTGCTGCAAAAGTACTCATTTAAAACAAGAAAATAGAGAATGCTTTCTCTATTTTCTTGTGAACTGAACAACATCTACTCAGCTCTTTATATATAGGTTTGTGTAACCTGTTTTATTTGTTATTTCTGTATGCGATGAAGGTTTCCATATCCTTATCACCTCTTCCCGATAAGTTGAGAACAACTACATCGTCTTTGTCGAATTTTACACGACCTAGTACTCCAAGTGCGTGAGATGACTCGATAGCAGGAATGATACCTTCAAGATTTGTAAGTTCGAATGCAGCTTGCATAGCTTCGTCGTCAGTAATAGCTAATGTTTGTGCACGCTTCTGTTGATCGAGGAATGCATATAATGGACCTATTCCGGGATAATCAAGACCAGCTGATATTGAATACGGTTCAATTACCTCGTCGTTCTCGTCGAGCATGATCAGCGTCTTGCTGCCATGCAATACACCAACACGACCAGTCGTGATAGTAGCTGCCGACATACCTGTTTCAGCACCTTTACCTCCAGCTTCGGCAAAAATAATTTTTACACTTTCGTCTTCCAAAAAGTGGTATGTCGCTCCTGCAGCATTACTTCCGCCACCAAGGCAAGCAATGATATAATCAGGTGTTTCACGACCTTCTTGTTCTTTCAATTGTTTACGTATTTCTTCGCTGATTACAGATTGAAGGCGTGCAACCATATCGGGGTAAGGATGTGGTCCTACGGCAGATCCGATGATGTAAAATGTATCATCCGGATTGTTACACCAGTCTTCTAAAGCCTCGTTTACAGCATCTTTCAGAGTCATATTACCACTGGTAGCCGCTACAACTTTAGCTCCCAGCATTTCCATTTTTTGTACGTTTAGGAATTGTCTCTCCACATCAGTCTTCCCCATATAAACCACGCATTCAAGTCCTAGAAGCGCACAAACTGTCGCAGTAGCAACGCCATGTTGTCCGGCTCCGGTTTCAGCAATAATACGCTTTTTGCCCATTCTTTTGGCAATAAGTATCTGTCCTATTGCATTGTTTATTTTATGGGCTCCGGTATGATTTAGGTCTTCACGCTTCAAATAAATCTTGCATCCGTATTTTTCAGAAAGACGTTTTGCTAAGTAAAGTGGTGAAGGACGACCTACGTAGTTGCGTAGCAAATCGTCGAACTCAGCCTGAAATGATGGGTCTGCTAATATTTCGCCGTAAGCTTTTTGTAAATTTTCGATGTTGTTTTTTAATACATCAGGGATAAAAGCACCACCAAAATCCCCGTAAAATCCATTTTGATCAATTGCAAATTTTTTCATTGTTGTAATATTTTGATTTGTTTGTTTCTAAATAAAAAAGCCTATCGTGAGTAACGATAGGCTTTGTATTTTATTCATCATTTATTTGAGTAGATACATACCAATTTAGCTCACGGAATTTGAGTATTCTGAGAGCCACCACCAATATTTATTTACTGAGAATGATGTCATAGTTTCTTGTTTATATTTGCAAATATATGAATATTTTGAATTTAAGCCAATATTTGCGATTTAAATTCGTTAAAATTTCGAAGACTTGATATAAAACTATAATTTTACGACTGTTTAAAATTATCCAGAACTAAATATCATGAAAAAAGTTACCCTATCTATTTTATTTACTATCGTCGCTTTATCTGTTTTCTTTGCATCTTGCTCAGACAAGGCTACTATTGTTGAAAACAAGGCAGTGAAAGAACTCAAATTTAATGAAGATAAATCTTTTAAAATCATACAGTTTACCGATATACATTATATCCCTGGCAATGACTCATCAAAAGTAGCACTTGCGCTTTTGAGGGAAGCTATTGATGCCGAAAAACCGGATCTGGTTGTCATTACAGGTGACTTGATCTGGCGCGAACCTGCCAAGGTGTGCTTAGATAGCGTACTAGCTCCTATTGTTGAGCGTAATGTACCTTGGACGTATGTTTTAGGAAACCATGATTCGGAACGAGATATGACTCGTGATAGTATTATGATGTATGCTATGGAGAAACCTAACTGTTATGCTCAGATAGGACCTGATCAGTTAAATGGAATTGGCAACTATATTATCGAACTTAAAGGAAGTGAGACTGACAGTGTAAGGTCTGTCCTTTATTTCTTTGATTCAGGAGATTATGCAACACTCAAAAATCAATATACTTCGGATAAAGAAATCGGTGGCTATGGTTGGTTGTCTTTCGATCAGATTGCATGGTATCGCAATAATAGCAAAGAATATTATATCAAGAATGATAGTACCCTTGTACCATCTTTAGCATTTTTTCATATTCCTCTCCGTGAATACACAGTGATGGCTAAGTCGGGAAATATAGTTGGAACACGAAATGAGAATGAATGTCCAGCATTACTTAACTCAGGAATGTTTACCGCTATGCGCGAGTCGGGCGATATTATGGGAACTTTCGTAGGTCACGACCACGACAATGACTATATAGGTGTTTATCAGGATATAGCCTTGGCTTATGGACGCTATTCAGGTGGTAAAACTGTATATAACAATTTAGGACTTAACGGCTGCCGTGTGATTGAACTAACAGAAGGAGATCGTTCGTTTACTTCTTACATCCGATTGTTGGGTGGCGAAAAAATTCACGAAGTAAAATATCCCGATTCTTTCAAAGTAGAAGAAAATAAAGCTGAGGAAGAATAAGGCTTCAGCCTTATCCTTCCATTTCTTCGGCAGTTACTTCTTCGTAATGCTCTATAGCATCTTTCCAGATGCGAGGGATAGGCATTGATGCCTGAATGTCGGGATTGTAAGCAACAAATATACTTTTGGCACGGCATTTAATTTCATTGGTTACGACATTTCTAATTTGTTGTACGAATGTGCCGCTCTTGTTGCCTAGTTTTGATATTTTAGTATCAACAGCAATAGCTTCCTTGTAATATACCGGCGAGTAGAAATCTGTTTCGATGCGAGCCACTACAATTGCACCGTCGAACCATGTAAAATGCTGCGCTTTTATATTCTCGAAATAAGTAGTTTTACCTAAGTCGAAAAAACTGAAGAAAATATTATTGTTGATATGTCCCAATGAATCGATGTCATTGAATCGAATCTGAAGTGGAACTGTATGCTTGAATTTGATATGAGGAATATCCATTATGTTAGTTTTTTATCTGAAAATAATATCTTTAACTACAGGTAAGCCTGCCATTTGGTTGATTTTCTCTATAAGGACATCTTTGGCCATGATTAGTTCGGAGCGTAGAACCGATGAGCTGATGGAAATATGTAATATGCCGTTTCTCATGTAAATACTTGTCGTGTATGAACTGACTGCCTTTCCCATAAGCTTTGGCCAACCCGAAACAACTCTGCTCTCAGCCAATTTCTGTCTGAAAAATTGATTCTCGGAGAAAAACTCCTGTAAAACTTCGCCTAAACTTTCAGTATTTCTCTTTCTCATTTAGCCGGTCTTTTTTGTGTTACTTCACCTTTATCAACCTCATAGAGGTGATAGTTTGTTTGAGTATTTGATAGTATCTCGTCCAAATGTTCGCGGTTTGTGTCGGTTACGAAAATTTGGCCAAAATCATTATCCAATACTAAAGATATGATTTTTTCGACACGTGAAGCATCTAGTTTGTCAAAAATATCATCTAATAACATGATTGGAGTTGTAGATCCGACTTTTCGTAGAAAGTCGAATTGTGCAAATTTGAGAGCTACTACATATGTCTTATTTTGCCCTTGCGATCCAACCCTTTTGATGGCGTAGCCATCCATTTGCATCTCTAGATCATCTTTATGTACTCCGACCGAAGTATACCCCAGTATTTTATCTTTTGATCTTCTTTGTTGCAATATGTCTCTAAAATCACCTTTGCCAAAGTGTGATTCGTATGCAAGGCTGACTTCCTCGTTCGATGAACATATATGGTTGTAGAATTTCTGAAATGTAGGAATAAATTGCTCGATAAACGTTTTTCGTTTTTCGTATATAATTTGCCCTTCTGCAACAATCTGATCGTCCCAAAGGTCGAGTAAGGTATCGTCTATATACCCATCTGTTTTCAATAGTGCATTGCGTTGTTGAAGTGCTTTGTTATAGCTGATCAACGAGTTGAGATACTCCTTGTCAAATTGCGATAAGAACGTATCTATGAATTTACGACGTTCTTCACTACCTCCATTAATCAGCTCGGTATCGCTCGGGGAGATCATAATTACGGGTAATAATCCAATGTGATCTGATAAACGCTCGTATTCTTTTTTGTTGCGCTTGAATTGCTTTTTCTGACGACGGCGAAGACTGCAGAAGATTTCTTCGGGACGTTCGTCTAGCTTGTAGAATCCTTGGATAACGGCAAAATCGGCATCGTGTCTGATGTTTTGCGAATCGATAGGATTGCTGTAACTTTTGCAGAACGAAAGATAATAGATAGCATCCAGCAAGTTGGTCTTTCCCATTCCGTTGCTTCCTAAAAAGCAATTGATTTTTGGCGAAAGTGTTAACTCTGCTTGTTCAATATTTTTGTAATTGAGTATGGATAGCCGTTCTAATATCATAATCTATAAAATTGTATTACAAAAATACAATTTAAAGTCTTATGTCGACAAAATAACTAGTTATAATAGTTTAAAGCTATATCCTTGTTCTTTTAGCCACTCGATAGCCCTAGGTAGAGCATATTTCATGTTTCTCTCGGCTTTTATCGAGTCGTGAAAAACAATGACAGAACCATTACGAGTGTATCTCTTGACATTCTGTAGAACTTTATCAGGTGTTTGAATCTTACTGTAATCGCGTGTGACAACATCCCACATCACAACTTTATATTGACTCCTTAGCATATAAAACTGTGGCAAACGGATGTGTCCGTGAGGTGGCCTGAATAAGTCTGATTTGATATACTTGGTCGCTAATTCGACGTTCTCCAAGTAATTTTTCGTTTTCGTTTTCAGTCCTTGAAGATGGTTGAATGTATGGTTGCCAACATGGTGACCTCTATCTAATACCATTTGATAGATATCGGGATATTTGCGCACATTGTCTCCTACGCAGAAAAATGTTGCTTTGATATTGTATTGGTCTAGAAGGTCAAGTACCCAAGGTGTTATGTCGGGAATTGGTCCATCGTCGAAAGTCAGATATACTACTTTCTCTCCTTCTATTTCTTTTTTCCAGATAGCTCCTTTATAAAGGGCTCTGTACAGCAAAGGTGGCTGTTCTATTAGCATTGTGTAATATTTAGAAAGAAACAGGTTTTACAATTCTGAAACCTGTTTCTTATGCTACTTTAGTAAATTATTGTTGTCTGATATATTTTTGAAGAAGACTTTGATCGTATCTGTTCATTAGATCAAGCACTTTCGAAGCATATGCTTTGTATTGCTCTTGCGATGCTGAATCTGTGTCGATACGTTGTCCCATGGCTATCATATAATATATGTAGTCAAGCGGATGGCTACGATTATCGAATACGACACCATTCTTCATGAATGTTTCGATATAAGATAATACATGAGTCATCTCTTTGTCATATCTAACTTTGTCAAGGTCGCTTATTACATCCAATGATTTAACCATAGTTGTAACATGTTCTCTGATATCGACACTACTTTGAACCATGTTATTTTGATCAAGTCTAGCATACCATTGTAGCGTTCTGTCAGCACGAGAGTATATCTCGTTCAGAATACTATCTCCTTTTGCTTTTTGACCCAACTCGTAATATGCATTAGCAAATACCAGCGATTCTTGTCCTCTAGGAATTGTATTACCAGGAAGGACTTCCATGCATTTGTCTAGAGCTAATAACGCTTTATCATTCTGACCTTCTTCCATCAGAGCTGAGATCAGATAAGTGAATGTCAGACGGAATGTACGGCACAGACGCAAGTTGTTTTCGTCAAGATATACATTCGGATCGTTTGCATTTCCCCATTTGAATTTATTCATTACGTTATCGTACATCACTTTCGTATCTACACGATTTGCGTTCACCTCTCCCGGAGTAATTCTGTAAACAATACCATTCAGTATAAGATGATTATTGATGTTCAGTGGATAATCTCCAATAGTGAGAGCATAATAGATCGGACGTTTCCAATTATCTTTATTTATGCTGTTCAACATCTCCATGATCATAATTTCCTGACGATAGATACCGGCTCTGCCATTATCGAGGTCGATAACCATTTCGCTACGAGGCTCTACTCCAAGCGCTTTCCAATCAATAGCTGCGCTATCGATAGGCATTGAGAATTTACGAGAAGGAAGGACAACGCCCGAATTGATAAACGGATTGCGCGGCGCATAATTCTCGTTGTTTTTCAATATATTCAGAGCTTCATCAAGTGGCATTATGTTGCGGAATGCAGCGGTATCGAAATATTGCGCATAGTTTACATAACCTCCCCATCTGCGATCCGATTGATCAAGTTGAGATGTGATTACATCTTCCAGTTCTTTGCGCGATAACAAGTATGCCGAAGCTCCTCTGTCGCCCATATATTGTTTAGGTTCCCAATTGATCGGAAGCGGTTCTGAATCGTATGCCTGACGGCGCATTTGCTCTACATACCAATCAGTTTGCAGATAGCTCAGGTTACAAACTCGAACATCTGTACGATATCCTTCTACTTCCTGAGCGTACCATAGAGGGAATGTGTCATTATCTCCATTCGTAAACAGGATTGAATTAGGTTCGCAGCTATCCAGATAGTTATGAGCAAAATCGCGCATAGTGTAGCGATCAGAGCGATCGTGGTCATCCCAGTTTTGGCAAGCCATTTGCACCGGAACCAGCAATAATATAACTGATACAGCAACAGCTAATATCGTGTCTGCTCCTTTAATTTTCTTCGACAAGAAATTCCATATTGCCGCAACAGCAAGCCCGATCCATATACAATATGCATAGAACGATCCAGCATATGCATAGTCACGCTCGCGCGGTTCGAATGGTTGCTGATTCAGATATAGAATAATTGCAATACCCGTCATGAAGAACAGCATGAATGTAACTATGAATTGTTCTTCGCCTCGGCGTCCACGAGTAACCTGATATAATATACCGATGATACCAAGAAGGAAAGGAATTGCGTAATACACGTTGTGCCCTTTGTTTTCTGCCATATCTGGTGGAAGATTGTCTTGAGGACCATTACCAAGAAGTTCGTCTATAAATCCGATACCAGTGATCCAGTTTCCGTTGCTGATACCTCCAGTTCCTTGGATGTCATTCTGACGGCCAGAGAAGTTCCACATGAAGTAGCGGAAGTACATATAATTCAGCTGATAACGGAAGAAGAATTCCATGTTCTGGAAGAAAGTAGGTTTTACTTTTGTATCTGTAATCCCCCCCCAGATGCGATAACCGGTTAAGTGACGATCTACATTCGAATACATACGAGGGAACAACATTTCGTTGTCAAATTTGTATGATGGTATAGTAGATGCTACATAATAATGATCTTTATCTTCAGGGCTGTCTTTTACTATTTTGTCGTAGCTCTCTTTTTGGCTTGCAGGCTCTAAGGCACGGCCATTGCTGTCACGTAATACATCCGATACATAGGTACGTCCATAGAATAAAGGACGATCTCCATATTGCTCTCGATTCAGATAACTAGCCAGTGAGAATACATGTTCAGGCGAGTTCTGATCCATCGGCGTATTTGCAATCGAACGAATAGGAATCAATGCGAATGACGAGTATCCGATAAGTATAACTAGAAGGCAAAGTATTACAGTGTTAATACGTTGAGCATCCAATTTTTTATACATCACCGTACCTGCTATTAGTGCAGCTATTAGTACTATCCAAAGCAACACATTGTCACCAATAAGTACAGCGCCACTTAGCACAAGGCTAAGAGCCATTGCTATTTTTGCTTTCTTAAGAGTGCCTTTCTTAGCTATAGTTTCGTATAATCCCCAAGCTATTACGGCAAGTATTAAAACGATGTAGAAGAATACACCGCTATTGTATGATAGCCCGAATTGGTTTACAAATAACAATTCAAACCATCCTCCAACTTTAGTGAATCCCGGTATGATTCCATACATCAGTACGACGATTAGGAATCCCGAAGCGATTAATGCTAATAACGTGCCTTTTAGGTTCGGATTCGCAGCTTTTTTGTAGTAATAAACAAGTCCGATAGCAGGAATACAAAGTAGATTCAGCAAGTGGACTCCGATAGAAAGCCCCATTGCGTAGGCTATAAGTACCAACCATTTGTCGGATCCTGGTTGATCGGCACGATTTTCCCATTTGAGTATTAGCCAGAAAACCAGTGCAGTAAACATCGAAGAGTAGGCGTAAACTTCCCCTTCAACTGCTGAGAACCAAAATGTATCTGTAAATGTATATACCAATGCTCCAACTAGACCGCTACCCATGATAACGATAAGTTGAGCCAAAGTCATTTCTTTCGATTTATCTGTATAAACGAGCTTTCTGACAAGGAAAGTAATTGTCCAGAAAAGGAATAAGATTGTTGCAGCACTCAATAGAGCCGACATGGCATTGACCATGACAGCCACCTGTGAAGGATCGGATGCAAAATGAGTAAATAAGTTACCTGTTATCATGAAGAAAGGTGCACCCGGTGGGTGGCCAACTTCTAGCTTGTAAGCTGATGAAATGAACTCTCCACAGTCCCAGAAACTGGCTGTAGGTTCGATGGTTAACAGATAAACAGTTGCAGCTATCAGAAAGCTAAACCAGCCACAAATATTGTTTATAAGATTGTATTTCTTCATAAGATTATTTTCGTAAGCCGACAGGCTATTGCATAATTATAATTATCAGGCTGCAAATATAGTTAAAAAGAAAGATAAAGTATTAATGTATTGTGTTTTTATGACAATTTCAGTTCTTTTAGGAATCCATATACGACGATAATTTGATATGCTTTTTGACGTTTTATGTTAGTCGGGTTTGAAGTGTAATTGACTAATATTTGGCCCTGAAATGTTATATCTGTGAAAAAGAAAGGGCAATTTTGATATTCGAATAAAGAAATGCTATTTTTGCTGTATAAAGATTTGAAAAATGAAGATTCTTTTAGTCGGAGAATATAGTCGTTTGCATCTGACCCTTGCTGAGGGTTTGCGCACTTTTGGACACGAAGTGGTTGTGGCATCTAATGGTGATGGTTTTAAGGACTTCGAGCGTGATATTGATTTAACACGTAAAAGTTCGGGGCTCGTCGATACGTTTTCTTCTGTATTCGATTTCTCGCGTAAAATATCGAAGATGCGAGGTTTTGATGTTGTTCAGCTAATTAATCCAAATTTTACAACACTAAACGTGAATTTTAACGAAAAGTTCTTCCACAGATTAAAGAAAAATAACAAGAAAATAATACTAGGCGCTTTCGGTGATGATAGCTATTGGGTAAGAGCTTGCATGGATAATAAAATATTCAAATACTCTGAATTCTGGATAGATGGTAAGCCCACTAACTTGAAGTGCAACGAAATATTGAAAGCTACATGGATAGACTCGCCAGCCGAAAGGGCTAATCGTATGATGGCTGAAGAATCGGATGGGATTGCAGCTTGTCTTTATGAATACTATAAGGCATATAAACCTTATTATGAAGATAAATTAGAGTATCTACCTTTGCCGATTAATGTTGATAAGATTGCTTTCGACCCAATTGAGGTTGAGCCGCATAAAGTAAACTTTTTTATAGGTATTAATAAAGACCGTAGCGAATTGAAGGGTACCGATATTATGGAAAGAGCTTTGAATGCGATTGCAAATAAATATCCTGATCAGGTTAATGTGATACGTGCTGAATCATTGAGCTATTCGGAATATCAGCGAGCTATGGATAAAGCCCATGTTGTTTTGGATCAATTGTATTCGCATTCACCTGCAGTAAATGCTTTGCAGGCAATGGCTAAAGGTAAAGTCGTTGTCAGTGGTGGCGAGCCAGAGATATATGATCTGTTGGGCGAAGATGAAAATTTTCCGATTATAAACGTTTTTCCTACATACGAAGGCGTGTTCGAGCAGTTAGAATGGCTGGTACTGAATAAGTCAAAGCTTCCTCGATTGTCAGTCAATAGCAGGGTGTTTGTCGAAGAACATCACGATTACCGAAAAATAGCAAAGCAGTACCTAAATTTCTGGGACGAAATTTGATACTGCTTTATGTATATCTTTATCTACTGTTCTTTTATTCGTTGAACATATTATCAATTTTTACTTGAGGGTTCTGACCATCGTCCTCCATGTCAAGTGATTTGTCGCAAGGACTGATTCCCGGTACTGTTTCGAATTCATCGAATTTAGAGTAGCCCGTTTTCCCATCAGCATATAGTTTCTTGAAGAATAACGCATTGATAGGTAATGCCATTGCAGCTCCTTGTCCTTCACTCATGCGGTCGAAATGGATACTCATATCTTCACCTCCTACCCAACAAGCAGTTGAAAGGCGTGGCGAGAAAGCCATAAACCAACCATCAGAGTTGTTTTGGCTGGTACCAGTCTTACCACCCATTTGTCCTTCAACACCATATCGGCGCATACGGCCGCCAGTTCCTCCATCGATTACAGAACGAAGCATATCAATCATTTTGACATATGTTCTTTCGCTGAACACTTCGTGAAGTTGAGGCGAGAATGTTGCAATTATATTCCCATGTGTATCTTCAATTTGAGTTACGTACATAGGTGTCGCTCGAATACCTTTATTAGCAAAGGCTGTATAAGCCGAAGCCATTTCTCCAACCGATACGTCATGTGGGCCAAGACACATTGACACAACGGGATCAATTTTACCCGTAATACCGAAAGAGTAGAGTAGGCGGGCAAAAGTATATGGAGATGTTCTTCCCATCAAGTAAGCTGTAACCCAGTTGTCCGAATTTTGCAGCCCCCATTTGATAGAGACCATTTCGCCGATTAATTTTCTATTTGCATTTCTTGGAGTCCAAGGTTTTCCGGTTTCGGTTATCAATGTTTGTTCTACGTGTAGCATCTGGTCGCAAGGTGTAGCACCTTCTTCCATAGCCAGTGTATATAGGAATGGCTTGATAATCGAACCGATTTGACGGCGCCCTTTATTGACCATGTCGTATTGGAAGTACTTGAAATCGATACCTCCTACGTAAGCTTTCACATGTCCGGTATATGTGTCTACTGCCGTAAAACCCGATCTTAAGAACTGCATATGATAACGGATCGAGTCCATCGGAGTCATAGTTGTATCGATTTCGCCTTTCCATGAGAATACTTTCATCTCGGCAGGTGTTTTGAACGATTTTTTAATCTCGTCTTCGCTTGCTCCTGCATTTTTTAGGTTGCGGTATCTGTCGGTTTGCTTCATGGCGCGCTCAAGAATCTCATTTGCACGATTGCGTTGCGAGTATGCAAACGGAGCATAGCTACGTCCTTTCTTCTCTTTGTCGAAAGCCGGTTGAACAGTATTACCCATATGTTCTCTCATACTTTCTTCAGCATATTGCTGGATGCGAGAATCTATGGTTGTATATATCTTAAGTCCATCAGTCGATAAGTTATAATTATCTCCGTTCGGCTTTTTGTTTTTGTTACACCATCCGTAAAGAGGGTTTGTTTCCCAGTTTACCGAGTCAGAATAATATTGGTGTTCTTGCCAACCTCTGTAATTATTACGATCCGGTTTTTTTGCATTCATTATCATGCGTAAGTACTCGCGCATGTATGGAGCTAACCCGTCTTTGTGATCAGCACGACGGAAATCGGTCGTCATGTCTAATTTCTTTAACGAATCACATTCTTGTGTTGTAATGAAATTATACTTTTCCATCTGTTCAAGAACGGTATTGCGTCTTAGCTTTGTACGTTCGTAAGCTTTTTTGCGTACTGGGTTGTAGTAAGATGGGTTTTTACACATACCTACTAAAGTCGCCGATTCTTCGATTGTTAATTCTTGAGGCTTTTTGTTGAAATATACCTGAGCAGCTGATTGTATTCCGACTGCATTATTCAAAAAGTCGAATTGACTCAGGTACAAATTGATGATTTCGTCCTTTGTGTAGTAACGTTCCAGCTGTACAGCAATTACCCATTCGATCGGTTTTTTTAGGGCGCGATCAAGTAGCCCTTCAGATGGTGGCGAGTATAGTAACTTAGCCAACTGTTGACTTATGGTACTACCACCTCCTCCGCTCGGATTAAGCGTTAAGATAGTTTTTCCTATAACACGGCCTAGAGCTTTAGCATCTACTCCCGAGTGTTTGTAGTAGCGAACGTCTTCAGTAGCTACCAATGCATCAATCAGATGCTGAGGTAGATCACTGTAATCCGAGTATATGCGATTGTTTTTGGCTTGCGAATATGTCCCTAGTAATTCTCCGTCAGACGAGTATACTTGTGATGCGTATTTGTCTATCGGATTTTCCAGCTCTTTGATGTCTGGCATGTAACCAATAGCCCCATTGGCAATGAGAATGAAAAGTAATATCGTAGAAACTAATCCAGCGATAAATACAACCCACATAAACTTTACTATCTTTTTGATAGAAAAGCGAGATTCTTTATTTTTCTTCACAGATGATTTTTCTTTCTTTGATGTATTTTTATCCATATCGATAATTAATCTAGGTTTGTGCTGTTATTTTTTTCTTTTGTACTTGTAGGCACACTCCTCTGAAATTTCTGCAAATTTACTCAAAACGTTTCAAATATATTTCTAAAAATGCTTAAACTTATATATAAGAGAGTTAGGGATATAGAAAAGGAACTTCCCTTATAGAGAGAAGTTCCTCGTAAATATATAGTTGTGTGTATTATTCTCCGTCGCCTACTTTGATTAATTCTACCTCGAATATCAGATTCGAGAAAGGTTTGATCGGGCCTTGATCCCGTGTTCCATAAGCCAAATCGTAAGGTATATACAATACCCATTTCGATCCTTCGGGCATAAGCATCAGAGCTTCGTTCCAGCCTTTGATGAGTTGGCCAACATTGAAGCTGATTGGCTCGCCACGATCTACCGAGCTGTCAAATACAGTTCCGTCAAGCAATGTTCCATGATAGTGAACTGTTACTTGTTCGCCGTTTTGAGGAATAACACCTTCGCCCTTTTTCAGAACCTTATACTGCAATCCGCTAGGAAGTGTTATTACTCCCGGCTTGCTTTTATTTTCAGTCATGAATTTTTCACCTTCGGCAATCGTTTCTGCATATTGTTCTTTCAATGCAGCTTCTTCTGCTTTTGCTTTATTTTCTCTGGATTTCGTGATAAGATTGTCGATCAGCTGTGAAGGCTCATTGATAAGCGTGTTTTCGCCTTTGAAAGCTGCTAGAAATCCAGCTTTGAATTTATCGAGATTGACAGCTTCTCCTTCTTTCAGAGTTTCGGATGCAAAACGCTGTGCAATTTCTTTCAGCTGTCCGGCAATGCTTAGCCCTGTTTCGTAGGCTTTGTCTTTCGAATCGTTTAGGCCTTTGCTTATACCATCCAAGAATCTTGCAGTATTTGCTGAGTTTGCAGTATTAGTCGAGTCTAATTTAGATGCCAGCTCTTTGCGTAATGATTCTTGCTTCTTAAGATCACTTTCGTTTTCTATTTTCAGATTGAATTCTCTGCTGATAGCTGCTGTGTCTGTTAACACTTCTAGCTGAGTGAGATATTGAGGAAGTCCTTGAGTAAGACTCGCACCGAAAGCATATGAGATCGAGTCGTTTTGGCTTTGAATAGAAACTGGCTCAGCAGTTTTTTCTGTTAGTTTCGATTCTTTCTTCTTGCTTTTCTTTTGAGCTGATAGCGAACAAGGTACCAGAACACCCGTTGCTAATATTAATAATGCTATTTTTTTCATCAATTTATTCAGATAAAGTTAATTTCTTTTGTTTCAGATGGCAGCAAAGATATAAATTTTGACTTGTAATTAACATATGACTAATCAAACTTATTCTAAATAGATATAAAAACATGGATTGATTTGATTATCTTTGCAGTCGATTTTGTCAGTGCCGTGCAGATTAACGGGTTACGGTCAGCGCAAAGTTTTAATATAAAACGTTATATATTTTTAATGAAGACATTTGAAGAATTAGGGGTTGCAGCGGATATCCGTCGTGCAATCGAAGAAATGGGTTATGAGTCGCCCATGCCGGTACAAGAAGAAGTGATTCCTTATTTGCTGGCCGAAACAAAAGACGTAATCGCATTGGCGCAGACCGGGACTGGGAAAACTGCAGCGTTTGGACTTCCTGTATTACAGAAGATAAATACAAATGAAAATGTGCCTCAGGCATTGATTCTGTGTCCAACACGCGAACTTTGCTTGCAAATAGCAGGTGATTTGGCTGACTACTCGAAGTATATCAACAATTTACGCGTATTGCCGGTTTATGGTGGATCTAGTATAGATAGCCAGATTAAAGCGTTGAAACGCGGTGTGCAAATTGTTGTGGCTACACCAGGTCGTTTGATTGACTTGATGAACCGTAAGACTGTTGCATTGGATAATGTGCGTTACGTTGTTCTGGATGAAGCTGACGAAATGTTGAATATGGGCTTTACTGAAAGTATCGATGATATTTTGTCTAGAGTTCCATCAACACGCACAATGTTGCTGTTCTCGGCTACGATGCCGAAGGAAATTGCGAAAATTACTCGCAAATACATGGACGATCCGAAAGAAATTACTATCGGTCGTAAAAATGAAGGATCAAACAATGTGAAACATGTGTATTACATGGTTCATGCAAGAGATAAATATTTAGCTCTAAAACGTTTGGCTGACTATTATCCGAATATCTACGGAATTGTATTCTGTCGTACTCGTAAAGAGACACAGGAAATAGCTGATAAGTTAATTCAAGATGGTTATAATGCTGATTCATTACACGGAGACTTGTCTCAAGCTCAACGTGATAGTGTGATGCAAAAATTCAGAGTTCATAACCTTCAGTTACTGATTGCAACTGATGTTGCTGCTCGTGGATTGGATGTGGATAGCTTGACACATGTAATCAACTATGGTTTGCCTGATGATATAGAATCATATACACACCGTAGTGGTCGTACTGGTCGTGCCGGAAAAACCGGTATTTCATTATCGATTATCCATGTTAAGGAAAAAGGTAAAGTACGCGAGATCGAAAAAATAATCAACAAGAAATTCGAAATTGGCGAAATGCCGTCGGGTGATGCGATTTGCGAAAAACAACTATTTAACTTTGTTGACAGAGTAGAAAAAGTAAAAGTAAACGAAGAAGAAATCGAAAAGTTCCTTCCTGCAGTTTATCGCAAATTAGACTGGTTACAAAAAGAAGATATCATCAAACGTGTAGTATCTCTAGAGTTTAACAGAATTCTAGATTACTATCGTGATGCTGAAGAAATTGAAACTCCAACAGCATCGAGAGGCGGAGATCGTGACGATCAATCATATCCTCGTCGTAGAGATCGCGACAGTCGTGGCGGTTCTCGTCAAGCTGAAAAAGGATTTACTCGTTTGTTCATCAATATAGGTCGTACAGATAATGTTAATCCTGCCACATTGATGGGCTTAGTTAACGATTACGTTCCTGGTAAAGTGTCAATCGGTCGTATCGATATTATGCAAAACTTCTCGTTCTTCGAAGTGGCAGAACGTGATGCTACGAAAGTAGTTAAAGGAATGCATCGCCAAGAAGGTAACAACGGCCGTAAGATAGCAATTGAAGTTGCAACCGGAGATGGTAGCGGTACTGGAAATTCGGGGTCGAGCAGAGGCGGAGGCCGTGGCGGATTCAGAGGTGGAAGCGATAGAGGTAACGATCGTTCGGGTGGCGAACGTAGAGAACGCAGAGACAGTAAAGGAGGAGATAAAGGCGGTTTTTCGAAAGGAAAATCAAGCAGTCACAGAAAAGGAAGTAAGCCTAGATTTTAAAATATCATATAGCTGCTAAATAATTTGAAGCCCTTGAACGTTAGGTTCAAGGGCTTTTTCTATCTTAGAGGTCTCTTAGAATTAAACCTTTCCTCCGAGAAAGTGTCAAATTTTAAACATCAAAATAAAGACCTATGAAAAAAATGTTTCTTGTATTAATTTCATCTGCTATATTAACCTCTTGTTCAGTTCTCAATGCTCCGGATTCGAGCAAGCTAGTACCGCAGATTACGTTGGGTATGAGTAAAGAAGAAGCTATCGGTATAATGGGTGAAAGAAACTTTATTCTCGAATCGATGTCGAATGTTCCTGAAGGGCTGCTGGAGGTTATCCATTTCAACTATACATATTCGCCGGATTATCTTTTTTATTTTATCGATGGGCGTTTAGTAGAATTACATAGATATATTCCACCAGTAATAAATCAACCGGTAGAACAAAATGTATCGGCAGTGGTAAAATCCAGAGAAAGGACTATTCATGATGATATTCTAGAAGGGGTAGTTGGAGATGCGATTATAAACAGTGATAGCGGTGGTAAGAAGAAAGTGAGAAAGGACATTTTTGGCGATACTATAATCGAAGATTCGAACGGCAATAAGACTACTGTGAAAAAAGATATCTTTGGCGATACAATTATAAAAGATGATAAAGGAAATAAGAAAACTGTCAAGAGAGATATTTTCGGAAATACTATAATCGAAGATTCAGACGGTAATAAGACTACTGTGAAAAAAGACATCTTTGGGAATACGATTATAGAGGATAGTAAAGGGAATAAGAAAACTGTCAAGAAAGATATCTTCGGAGATTATACTATTGAGTAGTAGAGTTCTTATTACTAAATATTTCAGAAAGCTTTATCTATACTATTTTATGGATGAGGCTTTTTTCTTTAGATTAAATTATAAACGAAGAAACAATGAAAAGTTGTATACAAGTGTCACTTTTTATAAATGAAATTAAGATTTTGAATGTAAAAACCCTGTTTAGAAATATGTCAAATTGTAAAGGAACATCTTTCAATTTTCTTATCTTTGTTATATTGAGTACTAACTTAAAATAAATATAAAAATGGCAAAAGACATACTAAGTTTAGCGCCTGCAAAGGTTTGGGAGTATTTTTATGAGCTTACGCAGATTCCTCGTCCAACCGGACATATGGAACAAGTGACAAAATTCGTATTCGATTTTGGTAAATCGTTAGGATTAGATACTAAGATGGATGAGGTGGGTAACGTATTGATCACAAAGCCTGCTACTCCGGGTATGGAAAATCTATCTACGGTTATCCTACAGTCGCATGTTGATATGGTTCCTCAGAAAAATGCTGATAAAGTGCATGATTTCTTGAAAGATCCTATCGATGCGCATATTGATGGAAAGGTAGTTAGAGCTAACAATACAACTTTGGGTGCTGATAATGGTTTGGGTGCTGCAGCTATGATGGCTGTTTTGGCTGACAAAACTCTAAAGCATGGTAAACTTGAAGCTCTTTTCACAATAGATGAAGAAGTAGGTATGATCGGAGCTTTCGGTTTGAAACCGGGATTCCTTACTGGTTCAATTCTGTTGAATCTTGATACCGAAGAAATCGGAGACTTGTGTGTTGGTTGTGCTGGTGGAGCAGATGTTAACGTTGACTGGCAATACAAGGATGTAGAAGTTCCTGAAGGGGATGTAGCTTATAGATTGAGTGTAACTGGATTGAAAGGTGGTCACTCTGGTACAGAAATCCACGTGGGGCGTGCAAATGCGAATAAACTGTTGTTCCGTTTCTTGAAAGAAGCAGTTGCCGATTGTGAAGTACGTCTTTCTTGGGTTGATGGAGGTTCGTTACGTAATGCTATCCCTCGCGAAGCGTTTGCTATTGTAACTCTTCCGGAGGAAGATGTTGAAGACTTCTTGGATTTGGTTTCTGAGTTTGAAGAAATATATCGTGAAGAATATAAAGCAGCTGATCCGAATATTTCATTCAAGGCCGAGAAAACTGAATTGCCTAAAACATTGATTCCAGAGGAAATTCAAGATAGCTTGATCCATGCTGTAGTTGGTTGTCAGAATGGAGTAATCAGTGTATTGTCTGACTCTATTTTTGCAGGAACAATCGAAACTTCAACAAATCTAGCATCGGTTAAGTCGAAAGAAGGTATTATAGAAGCGAAAATGTTGACTCGCAGTTCTTCCGAAACTAAAAAGGCTGAGATCTGTTCTAGTCTGGATAGTATCTTTTCTCTGGCAGGAGCTCGTGTTTCTATCGAAAATCCTTATCCGGGATGGCAACCTAATGCTCAATCAGATACATTGAATATGATGCGTGATCTGTATAAAGAAATGTTTAATGAAGAAGCTCGTGTTTCGGTAGTACATGCAGGTTTGGAATGTGGTATCATATTGGCAAGCACACCAGGATTGGATATCGTTTCGTTTGGACCTACAATTTTGAATGCGCACTCACCGGGTGAATATATCGAAATAGATACAGTAGAGCCATTCTATGATTATTTGATAAAGACTTTGGAAAGAATCAAATAATCTTTACGCTATAATATTAAGCAAAAAAAAGACATTGCATTTGCAATGTCTTTTTCTATATTTTATCTATACTTAAGAAACTCTTAGCGAGCGTCCTACTCTTAGTATATATTTGGAATTTATGTTGTTCAAACGACATAGATTGCTTACTGTAGTTCCATACCTTCTGGCAATAGTAGATAATGTATCGCCGCTTTTTATACGGTGAAAACTCGATTGTCCTGCTTTGACAGTTCCTTTTGCTGCATAGTTCAAATATTTTGAGCCACGGTAGTTGAATGTTGCAGGTGTTATAGTATATGTGTCTCTGTGGCAGACTTGGTTCTCGAAATCTATGATTTCGCGAGGGTCAATGTGCTTGCCAAGATAGCGTAGTTCGAAGTGCAGATGCGATCCGAATGAGCGACCAGTATTGCCTCCAAGACCGATTGGTTGTCCTGATTTTACAACATCATCAACATTTACTAAGAATTTTGAAAGATGGCCGTATACAGTTTCAAGTCCATTTGGGTGGCGGATAACTAAGTAATATCCATATCCGCGTCTTTCGTATTGACGAACTCGTATTTTTCCATCGAATGCAGCATAGATCGTATCACCGGTTTGTACTTTTAGGTCCATCCCATAATGCATTCTGCGACGACGCATTCCAAATTGAGAAGTGACATGTCCGGTCGTTGGCATTGTGAATCCGCTAAGATCTACTTTAAATGTATCTGGAGCTTGTTTAATAATATCGTTGTATGCAGCAACTCTGTTGTTAACCCATAATCCGCCATAAAGATCTTCAGCCGGAATTTCAGTTTCGCTCAGGATGCGTTGTTCTTGGACTTCCTTTAGGATTGAGAGATCTCTTTTTATTTTGATCCCGTCAGCATATAAATTCTGATTGTTGGTAATAAGGCTGCTATGTCGTTGACGATAGTTGAATGATATGCGATTCTCAGAATTTTCTTTCTGATTGTCGTCAGCCTTACTTATATTTTCTTGGCCGAAAGCGGCACTCGTCGAAGCCAAATAGAATACAGGGATGATAAGGAATTTAGCTATACTTAGTTTTCTTAGATTCATTACTTTAAATTTCATCGTCAGAATATAAATTTGCTGCTGTAGATAGTTTATAGTTATAAATTTCTTTTTCATCAAAAAAGCGTTTCAGTTCAGCTTTTGCTGATTTGGCGCTGTCTGATGCGTGAATAATATTTTCTTGCATACTTACTGAAAAATCTCCGCGAATAGTACCTGGTAGAGCTTCTCTGCCATTAGTGTATCCGGTAAGGTTACGTACAACTCTTACGGCTTCTTTTCCTTCCCAACACATAATTACAACCGGACATACCATCATAGATGCTTTAACATCGCCAAAAAATGGTTTGTCTTTAAGGTGAGCATAGTGTGCACTTAGTATTTTATCATCCAGTTGAACCATCTTCATTGCTGCCAGTTGTAACCCTTTTTGTTCGAATCTGCTTATGACTCTACCAATCAGGCCTCTTTGTATGCATGATGGTTTTAGAATGATCAGTGTGCGCTCCATGCTATTGTGATTTTGTAATTATAATAATAAGTATTGTTATCAAGAAAACTTAACATGCAAATATAAGACATTTCTTATGATATAGTCTTCTATAGAAACCTTAAATAACCTTTTTTATTGTATCAAAATCCTATGTTTAAAAACACATTGTTTTGATTTGTAGAGTGAATCGTTCATATTTTGAGTCGTTTGAAAAGTGTTGTAGATAATGCTGATAGAGTTTTGCTTAGTTAAAGAAAGAAAAATCCAATGCTGTCAAGAATAATCCACTAATTCAGGATTTTTTGAAGGAGACTGCTTTCTCAAGCAACACACCTCTAAGCTAGACATAAAGTTGAAAGACAAGTTTTTTGAATTGTAGAGTTATGGTTGAAATAACAACCTCTTCTATCAAGACATTGGATTTATGCTTTGTTGTATTATATTGTTATCCTTTTGTAAATGATTTGATTGCTGATGACAGTTCTTATATTGTTTGGTTGTATTTTAGTTATGTTTTTAGCTCTGTTTGTAGCGTTGTTATGACGCAAAGATAAATATTAAATTAGCATAAACAATATTTTTTCAAATTGTTTACTCCTTTTATCCTGAATATTTAATTTATTTGGTCCTTTTTGAGTATCACAAAAATGTTTTTGTCATTAATATATAGTAGTGGAATAGATTGGTTGCTCTCAATATTAGCAATTGATTTTTTCAGTTTTCCATTCGATATCTTAGTAAGAAGTATTTCCGTATCCTCGATGTGATCTATTGGACTAGCTTGGCTATTCTTTATTGTTGATAGATCGATGCTTTTGTTCGATATAATAGATGATACTTTGTTGATGAAATGCTCGTTATGGCGTTTTTGATCCTTTGAGAAAACAAGATAAGTGTGACTATTCTCTATTGCTAGAATTCCGCTAAGGCAGACCTTAAAAGCATTTTTGTCGTTAAGTTTTGATTTGAATAGATATTTCTTTAATCCTTTAAACCAGATCGTGCCTAGTAGGAATATTATGATATATGGGATAGAGTATACTGAAATCAGTAAATCTGCTTTAAGGCAATAGATAAGTCCTACTATACCTGTGAAAAGTATTAATATTGGAGGAATAATAAGTGGTGTTTTCCACCACGATGTCATGCGTAGGTATTTGCCTTTGAAAGTATTGTCGTTTTCTAGTTTTAAGCAATCTGTTGGTTTCATATTTTCTATTTTATACTTGCAAAGATACATAGATGAGTGTGAAAATGTTCTTAAAATTTAACAAAAGGTGTTTTGTTAATAGAAGTATATCTAGAAATTTATTTTGAAAATACATGTTTAATTGGAATAAAAATTATATATTAGTGATATCGTTATAATATCAAAATATTTGCATATGGAAACAAAAGAGAAAAATTTTGCAGGTTTTAAAATGTCCGGATTTGCTGCTATAGGTCTTGCTGTTTTAATTGTAGTTTGCTTGTTGCTGGTAGGTTATGTTGTGTTTAAGGATGAGGCTCTCACGGTGGTTGGGGTGCTACTGTCTTTGGCTCTAATACCTGCTGTGATTTCAGGATTGGTGATGGTTGAGCCAAACGAGACGCGCGTATTGGTGTTTTTTGGTAAATATAAAGGAACACTTTCTGATAATGGCTTCTTTTGGGTAAATCCATTTTTATCTAAAAGACGAATTCCCGTTCGGGCTCGTAACTTAGATATTGATCCCGTGAAAGTAAACGATAAGGTTGGTAATCCGATTATGATTGGTGCTGTTCTTGTATGGCGAGTAAAAGATACTTATAAGGTCACGTTCGATATCGATTCTCTAAAAGGGAATGAAATGCTAGCAGCCTCAAGCTTTGTGATGATACAAAGTGATGCAGCCTTGCGTCAGGTAGCAGGTATGTATGCTTACGATAATAACAATAATGATAAAGATGCAATTACATTGCGTTCTGATGGCGATGAAGTTAGTCAACGTTTGGAAGACGAGTTGAATAGCAGATTGGCCATTGCTGGTATTGAAGTGATTGAAGCTCGAATAAATTATTTGGCCTATGCATCCGAAATAGCTAGTGTTATGTTGCGTCGTCAGCAGGCCGATGCCATTATTGCAGCTCGCGAAAAAATTGTAGAAGGAGCTGTGAGTATGGTACAATTGGCTCTGGAAAAATTAGAAAAAGATAAAGTAGTTGAACTGGATGAAGAGCGCAAAGCTGCAATGGTTAGTAATCTTTTAGTTGTGCTATGTGCCGACGAATCGGCTCAGCCCGTAGTTAATACCGGAACATTGCATCATTAAATTGTATAGAAAGTGGCAAAGAAAGAAAATGAATCTACTGTTAAGAGCTTTGTTCTGCGAATGGATAAGGATATGATGGATGCGATTGAAAAGTGGGCTGCGGACGAGTTTCGCAGCACCAATGGTCAGATTCAATATCTATTGAACGAAGCGTTGCGAAAGGCAGGAAGAATCAAGAAGAACAAACATAAAAATGATATTGAATAATATTCTTTAAGTTGAAATGACAGATTTCTCACTGAAAAAAACACTACATTTGTAATGTTTGGAGAAGTAAAGTAACGAGGCGAAAGATGAACTCAGAGAAAGTAAAAGGAGCAAAAGACCATAATATAGAGGGAAAAGTAAGGTATTCGACAGCAAAACGTCTGTTGCTAGGAGCTAGGGCTGTGCTTTCTGACGAAGAATACAAAAATCTGAGGTACATTCTAAAAAGATCATTTCGCGAGCATATCTATAATTATGATAAGAAGTATTATATCTCATTTACTTCGATAGTTAAAAGTGCTATTATTGGAATTGAAGAACTCGGATTGAAAGGTTCGTCTGTTTTAGCTCAATTTTTATACATCCCAACCAAATCAGGTGGAGTCTCTTTGTCAGAGGTCAAAGAAATGTTTGGCTCTGATGTCGCAAAGATTGTGTCAGGTCTGATCAAGATCGGTGAATTGGAAGCCAATCAATCGGCGTTAGCATCCGAAAACTTTATCAATCTGCTATTATCAATGGCCGAGGATATTCGTGTGATACTTATCGCTTTGGCTGGACGTTTATTTTTGATGCGCCATATCGAGCTATGCACAGAGCACGAAGCGAAGCGATTGACTGTGGAGGTCTCATATCTTTATGCTCCATTAGCGCATAAGTTGGGCTTGTATAACATTAAAACCGAGTTTGAAGACTTGTATCTGAAATATAGCGACCCTGAAGCCTATCATTTCGTAGAGCACAAACTATCGGAAAGTAAAGATGCCCGTGATCTGTTTATTAAAGAATTTATTCAGCCTATAGATCAACGTTTACGCGATTTAGGCTTAAAATATGAAATAAAAGGACGTGTCAAATCTATTTCTTCGATCAACAACAAACTGAAGAAGCAAAAGATTGATTTCGAATATATATATGATATTTTCGCGATAAGAATTATTCTAGATTCTGATTTGGATCGTGAGAAGGCAGACTGCTGGCAGGTTTACTCTGTAGTGACAGATCTTTATATACCAAATCCTAAGAGATTGAAAGATTGGCTTTCTATACCGAAAAGCAACGGTTATGAATCCTTGCATACAACGGTTATGGGTAAAAACTCGAGATGGTTCGAGGTGCAAATCCGAACACGAAGGATGGACGAGATTGCCGAAAAAGGTTTCGCAGCTCACTGGAAATATAAAGGAATAAAGAGTAACGAGAAACGTGTCGACGAATGGCTTGCAAATCTGCGTGAAATTCTAGAGAATAAATCGATGGATACTACCGAGAAGTTGAAAGACTTCAAGTTGGATATCTACGAAGATGAAATATATGTCTTTACTCCGAAAGGTGATCTTTATAAATTGCCAAAGGGAGCAACAGTGTTGGACTTTGCTTTTGCAATCCACTCACGTATAGGATCTACTTGCGTTTCGGGAAAAGTAAATGGGCGAAATGTACCCATACGGCATAAATTGAACAGCGGTGATCAGATTGAAATTAACACATCGCCCAATCAGTCACCTAAGCGAGACTGGCTGAATATAGTAGTTACGACTAAAGCTCGTAACCGAATTCGTCAGCAGCTGAAAGAGGAGACCAACAAGCAGATAGAAATCGCCAAAGAACAGCTGGCACGCCGTTTCAAGAATCGTAAAATTGAGATATCTGAAGCAGTATTGATGCGTTTGATTCGTAAACTCGGATTCAAGACGGTGACAGACTTCTACATCAAGATTGCTGATGAATCGTTGGATGTCAATAGTGTAATTGAGCAATACAACGATCTGGAACGCAAAGAAGCAGAGCAACATGAAAAGCATGAGGCAACAAGTGCTGAAAATTATGTTGTTTATACTCCTGATGAGGTAAAAGAAGGTGTGCGTCAGAATGATGAATTGGTTATCGATCAGAATATGACCGGTATCGATTATCGTATGGCTAAATGTTGTAATCCAATTTATGGCGACGAAATATTCGGATTTGTATCGACACAAGGAATAAAGATTCATAGAACAAGTTGTCCGAATGCGCAAGATTTATTCGAGCGTTTTGGTTACCGTATCGTACCGGCCAAATGGTCAGGAACTCCACGCTCAGATTATGCTATTACTCTTCGTATTATCGGAAACGACGATATTGGCATTGTTAATAACCTGACATCAATCATCTCGAAGGAAAAAGGAGTTTCGATGCGTTCGATAAGTATCGATTCTAATGATGGTCTATTTCAAGGTAATATAACAGTAATGCTTACCGATACCGGTACGTTGAATATGTTGGTCAAAAAAATAAAAACAATAAAGGGTATAAAGCAGGTTACCCGCCTTAATTAATACTATTAATATTAACCGCAAAGATTGGTATGTCTAAAATTTCGCAGATCGCAAATCAGCTAAAAGCTTCTACAAAGCAGTTAGCTATAAATAAACTTGAGTTGGAGGAAGCTCTGAGTGTATTAATAAGTGATGTTTTATTCCCGGTCTGTTGTGGCGAATCTACTGTTGCGAATGGATTGTTTTTCTTTCGTGAAACGATGATCCGTAATATGGAAAGCTTATTAGGTCGTGAAGTAGCTGAAATGCAAATCGATTCTTTTATAGACAAATTACCTGCATTACAAGAGCAATTGTATCGCGAAGCCGAAGTTTTCAACCGAAATGATCCTGCAGCCAAATCGATAGAGGAAGTTATAATTACTTATCCGGGTTTCTATGCTTTGACTGTTTATCGCATTTCGCATGAATTTTATATGATGCAGACGCCTATTGTTCCTCGTCTATTCTCGGAATATGCCCATTCTAGGGTTGGAATAGATATTAATCCCGGGGCACAGATAGGAGACTCTTTCTATATCGATCATGGTACCGGTATTGTAATTGGCGAAACTACCATTATCGGGAATAATGTAGCCATCTACCAAGGGGTTACTATAGGGGCGCTATTTGTGACAAAAGAGATGAGCGATCAGAAGCGTCATCCTACCATTGAGGATAATGTTATTATTTATGCAAACGCGACTATTCTTGGAGGTAAAACCGTTATCGGGCATGATTCTATTATAGGTGGTAATGCTTGGGTGACCGAGTCTATTGCACCTCATTCACTAGTACAGCAAAAAGCTCAGGTTACGATTCGAAGTACACTGACAGAAAGGAAATAGCATTTTCTTGTATCTTATTCTTAGATTTTTATCTATATGATAAAGGTCTTTGAAACTGTGGGTGTTTTGTGATAAGCAAAAAGAGGCAATCGTAAAACCAATAAAAACTGTGCACAAGTGTTACTTTTTAACAATTAGTACTACATTGGATCTACATCGAAATGTATGAGCAATGATTTGAACTCAGGTATTGTAAATATTGCTTGCTGATGATGTTTGATTGCAGCTCTGACATCGGATATAGAAGCCTGATGTTCTATTTTCATTACAATCTTACGAATATACAATGTTTGTATACGGGCAATAGGAGGTTTACTTGGCCCTAGGATACGTTCGCCAAACGTAGTGCGTAGCGAATCGGCGAAACGTTTGGATGCTTGCTCAACAATATTTTCATGTTTTCCGCGGATTATAACTTCGATCAATCGAAAGAAAGGAGGATATCTGAATAGTTGCCGTTCGGCAAGTTGCATTTCGTAGAAAGATTCATAATCGTTCTTTACGGCTGCTTGAATGATTGGATTTCCCGGATGTGATGTCTGTAAAGCAACCAAGCCACGTTTGTTTTTTCGTCCGGCACGACCGCTGACTTGCATAATCATCTGAAAAGCACGTTCGTAAGCTCTGAAATCGGGATAGTTGAGCATGTTGTCTGCATTCAGAATGCCAACGATACTAACATTGTCGAAATCCAATCCTTTGGATACCATTTGAGTGCCAATCAGTACACTTGCTTTGTTTGTTGCAAAATCGGTGATGATACGTTCGTATGCACGTTTACCGCGAGTGGTATCTAAGTCCATACGTAGTGTTTTGATCTGAGGAAACTGATTTTCAACTTCTTCTTCAATACGCTCCGTTCCGTAACCGATATTGCTGAGAGTAGGAGTCTCGCATTCAGCGCATACACTCGGTACAGAATATGCTGCTCCACAATAATGACAAACCAACACGTTTTGTCCTTTGTGATAAGTAAGACTTACATCGCAGTGCTGACAATGAGGAGTCCATGAACAGGTTGTGCATTCGACCATTGAGGAAAATCCACGTCTGTTTTGGAAAAGGATTATTTGTTCTTTTCGCGCTAGTGCCTGATCCATATCTTGAATGAGAGGGGGCGAAAGAATAGATTTCATCTTTTTGGTACGGCGTAGCTCTTTTACATTTACTACTTGTATTTCGGGTAATGGAATGTTGTCGAAACGTTTTGTCAGGCGAACCAATCCATATCTGCCTTGCAGGGCATTGTAGTATGTTTCGATTGCGGGTGTGGCCGTTCCTAGTAAGGTTTTAGCTTTGTACATTGCTGACAGTACCATCGAAAGATTTCGAGCATTGTATCTGGGTGAAGGATCTTGTTGTTTGTAAGAACTTTCGTGTTCTTCGTCAACTATCACTAGTCCAAGATCGGTGAATGGTAAGAATATGGCAGATCGAGCACCTAAGACAACTTTAACTTCTTTGTTGTTCAGAAGCTTAGACCAGACTTCGGCGCGCTCATTTTCGTTGAAGCGTGAATGGTAAACAGCTAATTGATTTCCGAATATCGCTTTCAGACGTTCGGTAATCTGTGTTGTAAGTGCAATTTCGGGCAGAAGATAAAGTACTTGTTTGCCCTGAGCAATATAGTCTTGTATCAGGCGGATGTATACTTCGGTTTTTCCACTAGATGTGACACCAAATAAAAGGGTAACATCTTTCTGCGTGAATGAATCGACAATATCTTCATAAGCCTTTTGTTGATGTCCATTCAGTTGGTGAGCTGCGTCCAGATGTGCTGTACCATAGTCAATACGATTGACTTCATGGTCATAAATAGTCAGGATTCCTTTCTTTGCTAGAGAGTCTAAAACTCCGCTGGTTACTTCTGCTTTTTCGAGGAGCGTTTTTTTGAATACGAAGTCTTTGTCCGACTTTAAGTCAAGAAATGTAAGTAGTAAATGCTCTTGTTTCTTTACTTTCTTGAGCGAATCAATTATTTCGATCAGCTCTGCATCGGTAAATTCTTTGGAGAACTTCACAGCAGACTGAGTTTTGGCTGAATAATCGCGATTAACATCTTCGCTGATGATGGCTGCTCCCTTATCCACTAGCGATTTCACATTCGAGATAACAGAGCGTAACGAGGCTTTCTTTTCTATCTCACTTATGCGCATTGCCTTGCTGTCGGAAAGAGCATAGAATGTCTTAGTCTCGTTGGACGTAAGTTGAGCTTCACCTTCGAATTCGGGATTTCGAAGAACGAAAGTTTCGCTTTCCAGTTTCAGTGCAGAAGGTAATGCAGCCTTATACACGTCGCCTAGAGAGCATATGTAATAGGATGCAATCCATTGCCAGAAATTGAGCTGTTTCTGTGTTACGGTTGGATAGTCATCAAGCAAAAAACTTAATTCCTTGATACCCTCTTTGGGTTGGGAATCGTATATGCGGAAAACGATGGCCGTATAAAGCTTTTTCGATCCGAATTGTACTATTACACGGCTGCCGACCTTTATATCCGATTGCATATCTTCGGGCACAAAGTATGTATATACCTCGTGTAGAGGTAAAGGCAATATAACGTCGGCGTATGTCATTCCGAGGGGTTACTTAGAAGAAGTAAGTTAAGTTAGCTTCCCAAGACTGGTATTTCTTGTCTTTCAAATCTTTGACTCTAGGCTCGTCGGTTTTGAAATTCTCAGTCAATCTGCATTTATAGTTCAAACCTAGGTCTACATGACTAAATAGGCTGATGCCAAATCCTGCGTTGATACCGAATTCGAAGTTCTTCGATTTGAAGTTATTCACAGTCTCTTGCGATACTATTTCTTTCAAATCTCCACCATCTATCTTCACTGCAGCGTATGGACCTACTGCTCCGTAGATGCCTACGATTCCTAGATCGAATCGTTTCTTAAGATTTAGAGGGATTGCTACGTATTTGTAATCAGTTAGCTCGAAAGTCGAATCATATTTATTATGGTCTTCGACAGAATATTCTTTATGTCCATAAAGAACTGAAAGGTCGAAGCCCCAACCTGTAGGTCCGCATAATTCAAGTGTTGGCCCTATCGAGTATCCTAGTCGGTTTTTAGCGTTGAGGATATCTGATTTTAACTTGTGGTCTATAATACCTACGCCTCCTTTTATTCCTAAACGGAGTTGGGCTGTAGCGGTAGCTGCAAAAGCAAATAGGCATATTGCAAGCAATGTTATAACTTTAGTCGTTTTCATAATTTTCAAAATTAGAAGTGTAAATTATTAAACAAAGATACTAAAATCTTGATTTCTCAATTCTGATTGGGTTATAAGTTTAGTTTCATGTTCTTTGGGTACTTAATGCTATAGCTTATTTTATAGATTTTTGTTTCGCCCGGTTTTAGCGTTTCTTCCCAAGTAATTACGCCCAATTCAGGCTTGTTGATTGTTGGTCTGGTCGTGTTCTGATCAATGAGTTCGACGACGATATTTTTTTGTGTCGATATTGGATACTGATCTTTCAGTACCATTTTGATGTCTTTGTTTTGATTGTTTTTGACCGTTAGGTTGTATGTGAAAATTTGCTGAGTATCATTACCCAAAAATTTAGTACTGCTATAGTCTCGCATCTTTTCGCGTTTGACTACAACCCGATTATCGCTTCCTAAAGTCAATGTCAGTAGTTTCGAAGTGCTGCTGGCATCTATCAGAGATTCTCCCACATATGTGCCATCGTAGGTAATATTGGCTTTGCCGTTAAGCAAGTTCAATTTTTCCCAATTATCTATTTCGGCAAGCAGATAGGTTTCAGGATTAAGTTTAGGCGCTGAGTAATATTTGTAATCAGCCATGATTTCATCTTTTTTCAATGTAAGAGACTGTTCTTTGCCGTTGCCGGGTACCGAGAATGGAAGATCTATATTGTAAGAGATATTCAGATCGTTGTCAGATACGTAGATGTGATCACTCATGTTGTCTTTAAGGGTAATAAGTACTACACCATCTTTTGCTCTTGATCCATAAAGTGCTGTCGCTGATGCATCTTTTAGTACTTCTATATTCTTTATGGCATTCGGATTAATATGTGTTGCTTGATCCGCATCCATTGGCATCCCATCTACTATGTAGATGGGCCCTGGAGGGGGTATTGGCATTGAG
Organism: Dysgonomonas massiliensis; assembly: GCF_900240225.1. Taxonomy (GTDB): domain Bacteria; phylum Bacteroidota; class Bacteroidia; order Bacteroidales; family Dysgonomonadaceae; genus Dysgonomonas; species Dysgonomonas massiliensis. The sequence goes on from NZ_OEPV01000006.1 coordinate 111,290, forward strand.
TCTCTAATTATGTTCTTTCCATATTTGTTAGCTTGAGAGATTGTGTCTTGAGAAAAATTAAGTCTATTTTGCTCTTTGTAAGAGTAGCTATTCTGCATCGCATTATTGATACTGGACATTCCTCTTATTCTTATATTATTGGCTGCCTTTACTTCTTCTAAAAACCATGTACTGAATAGAGGTGCAACTTTACCGTTACTGGGTGTAGCTGTTGATAAGGTGAGCTTTATTTTATCCCAATCGAGTCCTGTGATTTGGCGAACTTTCGCCTTGCTTTCTATTTGTATGAGCTTATCTGTCGATGGTATGTTGATGTCGTAGAATGGTGTCCAAGTGGCATCGGTTGTATAATAACTTATTTCGAAAGTCGAATTTGTAGCTGTTGGGGAGTTAAGTGATAAATTAAGAATTCCCGATGATATGTTGTTTTTGATAGACTCTTGCTTCAGTTGTTTTGTTAAGCGCTCGATAATCTCGTTATATTTATCAATCTGTTTTCTATTCGAGCTAAGTACTTTTTCTAAAGCGCTCCTCTTGGTTTTATAGTAGTCCATAGTTTTTACCAATTCGTCTATACCCAGCCCTTTCTCTGAACCTGAAACATTTTTGTCAGTACTTTTCTTGAGTATATCAGCAAGCTCGTTGTTTATCTTGAATTCGGTATTAACTGCATTAACTTTCTCTGTATATAAATCAATCGAATCTTGAAGGGTTTTTGTTTGTTGGTTTTTATTCTTCACTTCAGATAGATAATCAATAGAGAATTCGAAAGAAGAAATTAACACTCCGTTCGACGCTTTTATTTTGAGACTGTTTTTATCTATCTTAGGACTAATCCCTTCAATAACGATATTGTTTTCGCCTTGCTTCAGTTGAATGCTGGTTGTCTTGTGTTTGAGTTCTGCTCCAGTAAAGAAAACAGTAGCTTCTTTTAGCTCAGCCTTGATTGGTTTGGTGTCAGCAAAACTTTTAGATGTGCAAACGATTATAAGCAAGATAAGGATCGATATTTTTGTATTCATGGCCTTATTGTTTAAGGTTTATATTGGGTCATAACTTTTGCAAGGTATATAAATTTTCACGAAAAAACCCCACAATTTAACTTGTAGGGTTCGTATTCTTAATTAAAATTATTGTTCTTTATAGATTTATCGTTTTCATGTGGTTCTTCAATGTATTTGAATACATTTCAAGAATTTTTGATCTTAAGAAGTTGATATCCTGATCTTTCTTTGGTATTTCTACTTTGTCGAGTTGTTTCTCCAAATATGCCTCAAACTTTTCTTTGTCTTGTGATGTGTATTTGTCGTTGAAGCGATTTTCATTGTATAGCATTTCGTATGCTATATAATTACAAGGGAAAATCTTATAATTGCTATATATTTGATGATCTATAGCTTTACAAGCCATTTCAACCTGAACGCGTTTATCCGATTCAACTTCACGAATCTTATCAAGACTGTCATTTATGTTTTTACCGAAATGTATATATACTTGGCCTTTATCTCCTAGTATGCCGGTTTCCATGCTGAAAAGGTCGTCTCGTTTCGATTTCTTAAAGCCGGGAACGTCGCGTTTAAGTTGGAACTCCTGAGCTTTCAAATAATCGCAAGGATCATACTCATAAGAAATAGATACAGGCAATACATTTGCATCTTTCAGGTTGTCGATAAAGTTTCCACCTTCCGGAGCAAGTGATAGCATTTTGAGTACGCTTTCCTGAGTTTTGTCATTTGCGTCTTTAGCTCGTCCTTCACGCTGAGCCATCCACACTGATGACTTTTTCTCATTCACAGCGTAGTGAATATATGCTGATAGATGTTTAGATACTTCCAGCATCTGACGGACAGATACACCACGGCGAACTATAAAGCTTTTGTTGAGCCTTACTAGTGTCTCGATCCATGGGTGGATTAATAGATTATCTCCAATTGCAATTTCGGTCGTTGGGTAGCCATATTTGACCATCAATATGTTGAGAAAAGCAGAGTCAAGAACGATATCTCTGTGGTTTGTCAATATTGTATAAGCTTTGTCTTTCTCAAGGTTCTCCCAGCCTTCGCCATCCAAACCATCCGTAACTTTTGCTGCTAAAGCCCACATAACGGGCGAAATCATATTGCTTTGAAAATCCTCGCGGCTTTTGAAGCTACGCATAGTTGCCGAGAATTCTTCCCAATCGATATTGGGGATTACATATCCGACAGCGTGCTTAAATCCCGGATCTTCTAATAGGTCATTGATTGCATATTTTACTACGTTGTCAGGTAGCGGAGCAATATCATTAAATCTTGTACTATCCATATTCTGAATATTATTTCTGATATTCGTTTTCAATAATGTCATTTAACACATCGGTCATCGATAGGCCTGCTGCTTCAACTTGTTGTGGTATAAAGCTTGTAGCCGTCATGCCCGGAGTAGTGTTTACCTCTAGTAGATAAGGTATGTTATCTTCCTTGATGATATAATCTACACGGATGATTCCTTTCGCATCTACTAAGTTATATATTTTAGATGTTAACTCTTGTATCTTATTTGTCAAAACTTCTGAAATTTGAGCAGGAGTTACCTCCAAAACCTCACCTTCGTATTTCGCGTTGTAGTCGAAAAACTCGTTAGAAGTGATAACCTCAGTTATTGGTAAGATTACTTCTTTGTCTTTTATTTTGTAACAGCCACATGTAACTTCGCGTCCTTGCATGAAGCTTTCGATAATAACTTCGTCGGTTTCTTGAAGTGCCGTATCTATTGCAGTCGGTAGTTCTTCTATTGATTTGACTTTTGTAGTAGCAAAACTAGACCCTCCGGTGTTAGGCTTTACAAAAATAGGCAGTCCTAGATCCGAGATTATCTGTTGCGCATCGTACGACTCTCCTTTTTTTATATAGTGAGATTCGGCAACTTTTATATCGAAGTTCTTTAGGAACTTATTGCATAGGTATTTATTGATAGTCAAAGCTGAAGCCATCATTCCACAAGTTGAGTATGGAATGTTGATCATGTCAAAATAACCTTGAAGGCGTCCATCTTCTCCAGGTGTGCCATGTATTGTTATGTAGGCAAAATCGAATTTTGTTATATTGCCTTTAGAGTCAGTAAAGCTGAAATCGTTCTTGTTGACATCGAAAACTTCTCCTTCAACGTCTACTCTCCATGCATCACGGCTAATTTGTACTTTGTATACATTGTATTTTTGCTTATCCATAAAGCCATAAATACCTTGCATGCTCTTAGCTGAAACTATCATCTCGGATGAGTATCCTCCCCAGACAATTGCTATATTTTTCATGTTCATTAGTTTTACTATTGTTCAAAAATTTCTCTGTTGGCAATATATCCCCTCCATTTGTCAATAAGTTGACTCATGTCGTCGGGTATAGAAGTTTCGAATAGCATTTCTTCTCCAGTACGTGGATGCACAAAGCCTAGTGTGCGAGCATGTAATGCTTGTCGTGGGCATATGCTGAAACAGTTCTGTACAAACTGTTTGTATTTTGTAAATCGAGTTCCTTTCAGTATCTCATTACCTCCATAGCGTTCATCATTGAATAGGGTGTGTCCTATGTGTTTCATGTGAACACGTATCTGATGAGTTCGACCAGTTTCGAGACGACATTTTACTAACGTTACATAACCAATCCTTTCTATAACTTCGTAATTTGTAACGGCAGCTTTGCCTTGCTCTCCATCGGGAAACACTGTCATTTGTTTTCTGTCTTTCGGACTTCTTCCAATATTTCCTTCAATGCGTCCTCTATCAGCTTCTATTAAGCCCCAAACGAGTGCTACATACTCCCTTTTCGAAGTCTTATGAAAGAATTGAGATGCTAAATGCGCTTTTGTCTTTTCGTTCTTAGCGATAACTAAAAGTCCCGAAGTGTCTTTGTCTATACGATGTACTAACCCAAATCTGGGATCTTTCGGATCGTATTCAGGAGTGTCTTTCAGTCGCCATGCTATAGCGTTGACTAATGTGCCATCCCAATTACCAAACCCGGGATGAACAACTAGCCCGGCTTGTTTATTTATAACCATTAGATCTTCGTCTTCATATACAATATCAAGAGGAATATCTTCTGGAACTATTTCCTGATCTCGTGGCGGACGCGCCATCATGACGGTTACCACATCGTTAGGTTTGACTTTGTAATTCGATTTTACTGAGTTACCATTGACTAAGATGTATCCAGCATCAGCTGCATTTTGTATCCGGTTGCGCGATACATTGATGATACGTGTACTCAGGAACTTGTCAACTCTTATTTGTCCTTGACCTTTGTCGGAAATAAAACGGAAGTGTTCGAAAAGCTCTCCGTCGTTTTCTTCAGTTTCAATGACAGTGTCGGACGTGAAGTCGTCTATTTCGTCGAAATCGTCAAATTGATTTTCGTTTATCATTAGAAAAAAGATTCGTCTATAGGTGGAGTTTGATTTAATTGACTATCAGAGTCGTCTAACATTTCGTCATCTATTCCGCCTCCAGCACCTACTACAAGTTCAATTCTTGAACCTTTAGGAATGCTTGCGCCGGATTCCAGTTCATTGCCACGATACAAGACTTTTATGACTAACCCTTTGAATTGCGAAGGTTCTTCAATGATACTTATGTTTGTAAAGCCTAGAGCTTGAAGTTGTGCCTCGGCTTGACGGCGAGAATAGTCTTTCAAAGGAGGGATGCTTACCATCTGTTTGCCTTTAGCTTGTATAATAAGGTAGATAGTACGTCCTCGTTTTACTTTCGTATTTTCTTTCGGAATCTGTTCTAAAACAGCACCAGCCTTAGCGTCTGCTCGGTACACCGAGTCTACTATTTCATAGCCTAGCTCACTTTTGAGTAGTATATCTGCAGCAGTAGCCTCTTGAGATCCTTTTACATCAGGCACTAGGACGGATTCATCGTGCTTAGTATACACGTCTAGTGCTTGTAGTGTAATGAATATCAAGACTAATGATATTCCTATCATCGCTAAAAGAGATGTCAAGATTGGGCTAAAACGTTGTATTATATTCTTTTTTTCTTTTTTTGCCATATTTCAATGCCGGATAGCGTTGTTTTAAACTGCAAAATTAAGAAAAAATGAGTCAGTATGATTTTTTTTGTTCTATAATGTCTCTTGTATTTCATAAAAACCCTTAAACTAAAGGTTTATGATTATGGAGCAAATGCAAAAAGACCAATCTCAATAAATGAGATTGGTCTTTTATTTGTTAATATCAGAATGATTATTCGCCTTTTGTTATTGGAATCTGACGTTTTACTCCTTGGCTAAGTGAGATCATAGTTTCGGTAGCAACTACGCCTTCGATAGCTTGTATTTTGCTATTCAATAATTCCATCAAATGTTCATTGTCGCGTGCATAAAGTTTTACCAGAATAGTAAATGGACCGGTTGTGAAATGAGATTCAACGATTTCCGGAATTTTGTCTAATTCAGGTATAACAACTTTGTACATAGAGCCTTTTTCTAGCTTGATACCTATATAAGTGCAAGTATTATAGCCTAATACTTTAGGATTGATGAAATATCCTGACCCTACAATCACATCCATTTCTATCATACGTTGTACACGTTGATGGATGGCTGCTCGTGATACACCGCACTCTAATGCTACATCTTTGAATGGAATTCTTGCATTTTGCGATATTATCTCCAGAATTTTTTTGTCAAGTTTATCTATTTTCTGCATGCTTATTTAGTTTTTTTGATTTATTTCTAATCAAATGTAATGTATTTTTTGCTAAAAAAATGCTTTTTTTGAATAAAAATTTATCAAAATGCTATTTTAACATTTGAGGGCGAATCTGTCATTTTGTTATTTTGACTTGATAACCTTGATTACTTCAACTTCGAAAACAAGTGGAGAAAAAGCTTTGATAGCTCCTCTTTCCATTTCTCCGTATGCTAAATCTTGAGGAATATATAGTTCCCATTTCGATCCTTCAGGCATCAATTGTAGGGCTTCGGTCCATCCTTTAATAACTTGAGTTACGCCGAATGTCGCTGGAGTACCTCTTTCTACAGAACTGTCGAATACTGTTCCGTCAAGCAATGTTCCGTGGTAGTGAGCTTCTACTTGGTCGTTTTCAGTTGCGATTGGACCATTGCCAGCTTTGATGATTTTATATTGCAATCCGCTAGGAAGTGTAACAACACCTTCTTTTTTTGCATTTTCTTCGAAGAATTTTTTAGCTATAGCTTCTTGAGCTTCTTTAGCTTCACTTAGTTCAGCCGTTTTTTTTGCTTCAGCCGCTTCGTTTGCTTTTTTCATTTTGTTGTCTAAGAATGCAGATGGATTTTCTAGCACTGCTTTAGAACCTGTAAGATTTACTGCTATAGCAGAAGCAACTAAGTCTTTGCTTAATTTACCTTCTACTCCTTCTCCAAATAGTTGCTGTTCAAGTCCGGGCATCATTTGTTCCGATATCTGACGACCTACCATCAATCCGCTGTAGTAATTGCCTTGCGATTTAGCAGATTTCAGACCTTCTGTAAGACCTCTTAAGAATTCAGCAGCATTACGTTTGTTAGCAGTAGATACTGAGTCCATTTTGGTTTTAAGGGCATTTTGAAGAACTTGTTTTTTTGCTTCGTCATTCTCCATTGCTATTTCGCGTTCCAATTGGTTCCTGTACATCATTGTGTCAGTTGTAACTCCCATTTGGGCAATGTATTGACCTAGGCCAGTGTCGTAAAGTTGGCTACCAAAGCTGTATGCGATAGAGTCGTTTTCAGTTTTTAATGATGGCTTTGTAGAAACTCCTCCGCCACACGATGTCAATAGTGCTAGGGCTAAAGAAAAAGTCCCTAACGATAATAATGAAAGCTTTTTCATATTAGATTATTAAAATTAATTGTTTGATATAATTGTTATTTCAAATTTATACGATATCTAGTAGCTCAACGTCGAATATAAGTGTTGAGTTTGGTTCTATGCTGTTGCCTGCTCCAGCTTCCCCATAAGCAAGATTCGATGGGATATATAGAGTCCATCTCGATCCTACTGGCATAAGTTGTAAAGCTTCTACCCATCCTGCGATAACCTGAGTTACACCAAATGTAGCTGGTTCGCCACGTTGGATAGAACTATCGAATACGTGTCCATCGATAAGGCGGCCTTCGTAGTGTACTTTAACCGTATCAGAAGCTACCGGAGTTTTGCCTTCGCCCTTTTTAACGATAGTATATTGTAGTCCGCTAGGAAGAGTTACTACACCTTCTTTGTTTTTATTTATTGCAAGGAATTCTTCTCCTGCTTTTTTGTTGATTTCAAGTCTTTCGCCTTGAAGTTTAGTGAAGTATTCGTTGATTACGTTTTTAGCTTCGTCGTATGACATAGCTGGTTCTTTATCTTCTAGAACAGCTGCGATAGCTTGCGAGAATGATTCGATATCTAATTTGTCTACTCCTGAAGCTCTGAAATTATTTCCGATGCTTAATCCTAATGCGTAACTGATTTTGTCCATATTTTTTGTTTTATCTGATTTGGTTATTCTGCAAAAGAGTGAATAACAGAATATTATTTTTTAACTCAAAATTCCGACAAAAATAAGTCTTTTAAAGCGAATTACATATTTTTTCAGCATTAAAAAACGTATTTTTGTAAGAGAGAATTTTATTAAAAGGTTAAAATTATGAAACACGTTGTAGTATTGACAGGGGCGGGTATGAGTGCTGAGAGCGGAATAGCAACTTTTCGCGATACCGGAGGTTTGTGGGAACAACATCGTGTGGAAGATGTAGCTACACCCGAAGGCTTTGCTGCTAATCCGCAATTGGTTCTGGAGTTTTATAATCAGCGTCGTCGCGATGCAGCTAATGCTAAGCCGAATGCAGGACACATAGGATTGGCTGAAATGGAGAATGATTATAAAGTAACTATAATTACCCAGAATGTAGATAATCTGCATGAAAGAGCGGGAAGTAGTAATGTGATCCATCTGCATGGCGAATTATCGAAAGTACGTTCAACGAAGAATCCTAATTTAATTTATGAACTTTCGGGCGATAAGTTAGACATACATATAGGAGATAAAGCTGAAGACGGGGGACAATTGCGACCGCATATTGTATGGTTTGGCGAAGCTGTTCCTATGATAGAAGAAGCTATTCATGTAGTTGGACAGGCTGATATATTGGTTGTGATAGGTACATCGCTGAATGTTTATCCAGCTGCAGGTCTCTTGAATTACGTGAAAGCTGGTACACCAATATATTTGATCGATCCCAATGATGTGAAAGCATATCGAAATGATATTTATTTTATAAAGAAAGGCGCATCGGAGGGCGTTGCAGAGTTACGTCATAGATTGAAATAAGAAAGTATCAACAATTTTAGTGTAAAGGGTTAAGAGTTATCTTAACCCTTTTTGCATAGTCTATACTTTGCCTTTCATTAAATAGTATTGTTGAATTTATTAGTGTTTGGTGATAGGTATTATGCTGTCTGATATGTAAATGCTATAGAGTCGGCATCTTATAGATTAAATCTATAGAAATTTACTTGTCTGATGTTAAATAATGTATATTTTTGAGGCTCTCGAAAAGAGAAAAGAATTTAACACAACGTAATTATATACAAATAATCAAACTATTTAAACTAAACAAACAATCTAATGAAAAATTTAAGTAAACTATTTTTAGCGGTGCTACTTTCTGTAGCTTTCTTTTCGTGTTCGGACGATGATAATGATTATGGTAAAAGTGATTTGAAAGGCACATGGATTGAAGAAAAGAATGAAAATATAGTAGTTAAGACCAATGATGAAAATATGACTAAAGTCATTGTTTGGCATATTGAGACAAAGCGTGATGCAGATGAAGTTCTGCTTTACTTTGATGGCAAAGGAGGAGGGTATGATGGCTGGTATGTAGAAGAATCTAATAAAGTTGCCTATTTTCGTGCTGACGACCTTTTTTATGATCTAAAAGATGACAAACTAGGTATCAAATATGATACTGATGCAGTATTTCAATATATTTCTGTGAAAATAGGGAATGGAAAAATTATGCTTCATGACGATGTAACAAAGGAATATTCCGAAGATATGGATGAATTGCAAAGAATCTTAGCCGAATATAACAACGAAACGAATAATGCTATAGAAATTGATATTCAAAATGTAGTAGTAGAAAAGGCAACTTATGATTTAGTACTAAAAAAAGTATCAGACGGAGAGGTCGATTATGAAGAATATATCGATTAAAATAGATTCTGTAAAATAAAAATAGCTAAGCATATGCTTAGCTATTTTTATTTTATTATAACTTATCTAAAGCTTGCTTTAAATCGGCAATAATATCTTCGTGATTCTCTAATCCAACTGACAGTCGTATTAATCCTTCTGCTATATCGCTAGCTTTAAGCTCTTCTGGTGTATAAACCGAATGAGTCATGCTTGCGGGGTGTTGTATTAATGATTCCGTATCTCCTAAGCTGACAGCAATTGAAAGCATTTCTACATTGTTGATTAGCTTCTTTCCGGCTTCAATTCCTCCTTTTAGTTCGAATGCAATCATGCCTCCAGGTAATCTCATTTGTTTTTTTGCAAGTTCGTATTGCGGAAATGAAGGCAATCCTGGAAACATAACATTCGTAATTGCTGGATGTGTAGTTAGAAACTCGGCTACTTTCTGTGCATTAGAACAATGTTTTTCCATACGTATTTCCAATGTTTTCAATCCACGAGTAATAAGGAATGAATCAAATGGGTTGATATTAGCTCCGGTCATGTCTTTTACGCCGAATAGTCGAACTTGCTGAATGAACTCAGAATTTCCAGCGACAAATCCTGCTACTACGTCTCCATGTCCATTTAGGTATTTAGTGGCAGAATGAACAACAGCATCAGCTCCAAACGACAAGGGTTGGCATAGGTATGGTGTTGCATAGGTGTTGTCAACCATCAGAATACAATTCTCAACCGAGTGAGCTATTTCGGCTATTGCTTCTATATCGCTAATATACATATTCGGATTAGCAGGAGTTTCGAAATAAATCAGTTTGGTATTCGGGCGCATTGCTTTTCTCACATTTTCTACGTCTCTTGTATCTACGAAAGTCACTTCAACACCAAAGCGTTCAATGCCATGGCTAAGGAATGCATAAGTACATCCGTAAAGTGTCTTAGCTGCAATGATGTGGTCTCCTTGTCGCACGCATGACCAAATAGCAGAAGTAATAGCTCCCATCCCTGATGAACAAGCAACTGCTGCTTCTGCTCCTTCGAGCAAAGCTATTTTTTCTTCTACAACTGTTGCTGTAGGATTACCCAGTCGAGTATAGATATATCCGTCTTCTTCGAGTGCAAATCTTCGACCACCTTGTTCGGCGCTATCGAAAATGAAAGTTGAGGTCTGATATATCGGAGAACATAAAGCTCCGTACTGATTTTTTTGAGCTCCTCCATGAATTGCTTTTGTTGCGAAGCCTGCTTTTTTGAGTTCTTCTTTTTTCATGTTTTTACGTTAGATTTAGGTGTGTTCTTCATCTGTGAAGATAATAATTTGTTGTGATGGATACAATAAAATGTAAGTGTTATTATGCTTTAATGGTTATATGACGTGTCTGTGGCTTTCTTTAAGGATGTTGTTTCTGGTTATTCGTGTCTAAATGTAAAAAAGATCTATTCAGGCTCTCTCTGTATGTAATGAGAGTGTGCATAAAACTTTCTCTATAATATAGCTTCGTGATCTTAGAATTGAAAATTAAAACGTATTTTTAATGGTATTAAGCAATAAATGTTGAAAACGATGAAATATAACTTTTGTGGTAAAAGCGGTTTACAACTTCCCGAAATATCTTTGGGCTTGTGGCACAACTTTGGAGATGTGGATGATCTCGAGGTTTCGAGATCTATGATACTCTATGCTTTCGAGAATGGAATCACTCATTTTGATTTAGCTAATAATTATGGTCCACCTCCAGGAAGTGCAGAAGCCAACTTTGGTAAAATACTAGCGCAAGAATTAAAAAGTCATAGAGATGAATTAGTTATTTCGTCGAAAGCCGGTCATTTGATGTGGAATGGACCATATGGAGATGGAGGTTCACGTAAATATATAATGGCTAGTATTGATCAGAGTCTGAAACGTACCGGATTGGAATACTTCGATATTTTCTACTCCCATCGTTACGATCCACGGACTCCATTGGAAGAAACAATGCAAGCATTGATTGATATAGTGAAACAGGGGAAAGCTTTATATGTTGGTTTATCAAAATATCCTGCAGATAAAGCTGCTGAGGCTTATGCTATATTGCGAAGCGAGAGAGTTCCTTGCCTCGTATATCAAGACCGCTACAGTATGCTTGTCAGAAATCCAGAAAAAGAACATATGGCTTTAAATAAACAAGTGGGAGTAGGCTTTGTCGCTTTTTCGCCTTTGGCTCAAGGACTCTTGACCGATAAATATTTGAATGGAATACCAGAGAACTCGCGAGCTCATAAAAGTACGGGCTTTCTTAAAGAAAGTGATGTGACGGCTTCTGTTATCCAGAAAATATCGCAGTTAAACAATATTGCTTCTGGGAGAGGACAATCGTTAGCCGAAATGGCTTTGGCTTGGTTGTTACATAATGAGAATGTTACTTCTGTTATTATAGGAGCAAGCTCTGTCGGTCAGTTGGAAAACAATTTAAAAGCTTCCAAAAATGTAGATTTCTCTCCCGAGGAATTAGCACTTATTGACGCTATTACGCGAGAATAATTAGATGTGAGTCACCAATTGATTGGAGCTTTTCCGTGTTGAGATAGATACTCGTTTGTTTTGCTGAAATGTCCATTCCCTAGAAAACCGCGATGGGCTGATAGGGGAGATGGGTGTGGAGATGTAAGAATCAAATGTTTATTAGGATTGATGAATGAGGCTTTTTTCTGAGCATAAGCTCCCCACAGAAGAAAAACCAGATTCTCTCTTTGATCAGCTAATTTATGAATTGCTGCATCAGTAAAAGCTTCCCAGCCTCGGTTTTGGTGTGATCCTGCTTTGTGGGCTTCTACAGTTAGAGTCGCGTTGAGGAGTAGAACTCCTTGTTTACTCCATCGTTCGAGATTGCCTGAATAGGGAATAGGTATTTGTAAATCCCGATTTATTTCTTTGTAGATGTTGATCAACGATGGCGGTAACTGAATACCGTCATTGACAGAGAATGATAGCCCGTGAGCTTGTCCGTCATTGTGATATGGGTCTTGGCCTAAGATGACCACTTTTACCTGATCGAAGGGAGTAGAGTCGAATGCATTGAATATAAGATTTGCGGGAGGAAATATTTTTTTTGTTTTATATTCATTTCTAACAAAATTGGTTAACGCAACGAAGTATGGTTTTTCAAATTCTTCGGTTAATTGTTTCTTCCAGCTTTCTTCTATTTTTACGTTCATAATTGGCTTGATGATTAACTTTTACTCAAAAGTATGCTTTTTTCGGGAGATAGTCAATTCGTAAATAATGTTTTGAGATAAAGATTGAATACTGTTTATATTTTTATACTTTTGTATTGCCCAATATGGCTCTGTAGTTTAATGGATAAAATAAAGGATTCCGGTTCCTTCGATGTGGGTTCGATTCCCGCCAGAGTCACAAAATGTTGAGTTTTGAGTTCTCATTTGTTGCGAAAATAGCTATTGCGTCAAAATCTATCTTTTTAAAGGGTAAACGACTTGTTTATGAGTCTGTTATTGATAGGGAAACACATCCATTGTCTAATTCTGTTATAAATGGAGATGTTTTGTTGTACTAATAATACGTTTTATATAATCATATAAGTAAGATGCAACATAGAGCAATTGGTCGATTCATAGTATATTTTATCGTTGTCATTCTGGCTATTCCCAATTCTTATGGGCAATACAAAATATCGGGATATATTGATTCTGAACAGAAACAAAGAACTATTTATTTGAGTCTGTTAATGTATGATGAAGAAACAATGATAACAGGAAATCAAATTCTTTTTTCGACCCAAACCGATAGCCTTGGATATTTTGAATTTAAAGGTCAATTGTTATCCGAAAAAGATAAACTTTACCGCATTCATTCGAATTCAGATAACTCAAAAGGTTTAAACTTAGTAAGTAATAGCGATGAAAGTAATTACTCTAATTTTATTTTTTCAAACTCAGATACTATTTGTTTCGAAAGTTTCCGCAGTAATTGGTTTAATCAATCAGAGAATACCAATAAGGCAGATTACGAATGGAGAGAATTTAAATCTTTTGAGAAGAAACTGATTGAAGGCTATTCACAGATCAAGAATAGTGAGGCAAGGCAACAAGCTATAAACAATTATGCAAAGAATGTAAAATCATATTGTGCTGAAAAAATCTCACATCCGTTGGTTAAGCTTTTAGCATTTGCTGGTATAAAAAATAGTAAATTAGACTTAAAAGCTGATTTTAAGAATGATCCAGAATATTACAATGATCTTTTAAACTCGCTTGAGAAGTATTATTCCAAGACATCATATTACCTACAGTATCAAGACGAAATTTCTAAAATATCTAATACTATTATTCAGGAAAAATATTCATTTCACAAAAGATTAAATTATGTTTTAGGTATTTTAATTCTAATTTCGATATTATATTCTGTCTTTCTTTTCAGAAAAACAAGATTATTACTAGTCAAAGAAGAACAATATGATAATCTTGATTCGACGTTAACTAATCAAGAAGAAAAAATTGCCAAATTAATATTAGAGGGTAAATCAAATAAAGAGATTGCAGATGAACTTTTTATTTCACTAAGTACGGTGAAAACACATATCCGGAATCTATATGCCAAATTAAATGTGACAAACAGACACGAATTGAGTAATAAATTCAAAAATCATACTGAGGATTAGTCCCTATTTCAACCCTGTATCAGCCCTATTTTAGATATTTTTATAAATACATTTATTTCCATAATTCTAAATATTTATGGAAATGAAAAAGATTCTTTTATTCTTTATTCTATTGTGTATTATCTTGCCATTTATTAATGCTCAGGAAAAAAACATCAACCAAGTTTTTCAATCTGCGGTAGAAAACTGTGAAGCTAAAAAATACAATAAATCAGCATGCGAATTCATGGAAGTGATAGAAATGGCTGGTGGAATTGAGAAATTGTCTGATTATGTTTTATTTCAAGGGACTATTATTTTCGCAGGGAATAACGATCAAGATACTTTTTTTAAAATATTTAATTATTTGATTGATCAGCGTTATTTTTCAGACCTTAAAAAGACAAGTGAGCAAATAGAATTTGAGAAATGGAAGGACACTATAGAATGGGCAAGTATCATTTCTAAAATTGAAGAAAATAATAGATCGCTTCCTCGTAGAACCAAGCAAAATGTACAGGCGAAGTTACTTGAAGCAAAATTTATTTTAGAAAATGATAATGGTAATCTTTGGGGATATCCTATATGGAATGATAGTCTAATTGTTATTGATTATGACAATACTATCTACAGCCTGACTAAGCTTTCGAACAGTAAAACGGATAATGATACACTATACTATAAAAAGATTGAGCCTGATGTTTTGTCTTTTGTAAACACTACTCAACCATATGATGAGAATGAATACGCGACTGTTTTGATCAATTATATGAATGATAAAAGTTCAACCATTATTCATGAATTGTTCCACCTTTTACAATTTAAATTTAGGAAATACGAAGGAAATCCTATTAATTATCTGGACGAAACTAATGCTCGTATTTTGCTTCGGCTGGAATATCAGGCGTTAAAAAAAACATTAAAAGCCATAGATCAAAATGAAGAAATTGATGAAGTGAAGAGCTATCTAAAAGATGCTGTTATATTTAGAAATGAGAGACAAAAACAATATACAGAATATCTAGGTGGGGAGTTAGATTTAGAAACATTAGAAGGTTTAGCTAATTATACTGGAATTGTCTTATCAAGCTACGAGAATAAATACGAAAAAGCTATAGCTGAAATCAATCAAAGAGAGAAAGCTGAAACTTATACTCGACCTTTTCCTTATGCGACAGGGCCTGGCTATGGGATGATTTTCGATTATTTGAATGTGCCCTGGCGGCATGGCTTAGACAAAATTTACAACTTTGCCGATATATATGAAACTTATATTCATAAATCGAAGCTTGAAGTTCCAGAAATAGAGTTTGAACAAGCAAAACAAAGAAATAATTTTGAGGAAATCCACAAACAAGAAATGAAAAGAGAGGAAATCCAAAAAGATTTGGTCAAATATTATACTGATTTACTTATTGATAGACCGGTATTAAGAGTTGCTTTTACTAACGATAGTTATAACCGTACTTTCAATATGAATGGAACATTAACTCTTAATGATAAAGGAATTGTATATTCGGATATAGTAGGAACAGATAAATCGGGTGGAAGAAACTTTGGGAATTTTTCAACTATTAAGGGCAAAGATAAATTAGGAGAATCAGGAGTTTTAAGTTATGAAAAAGATAATATAAGTTATTTTATTTTCCCTTTACCAATAGAGATAACTGAGACGAAAATTGTCGGAGAATTTTATATAATAGATCTAAACGAAAATTGGGAAGTTATAACTAAAGATGACGGAAATATGGAAGTCGTAAAAAAATGAAAAGAAAATCTTTGTGTTCAGGTAAGAGTCTGAATTTATGCGCTTCTATTTTGATGACTACGATATAATTCCTTATATTAAGACCTGTAAATAATTAATGATAAATGGCTATCGAGAAATCTGTTGTGCTAATATCGAATTTAAAAGAATTATTTTAAAATAAAATGGAGAAAGCTGATAAAATGAAACGAGTTAAAACTATTGTTATGGTTTTAGTTTGTGTTGTATGGCTATTAGTTAAGGCTACTCATCCTATGTTGCACATATTATTTAATTGGATTTTTTTGTTGATAGTTGTTTATCTATGCAAGAATATAGGTTCTAATTGGAATAAATATATATGGATATCTTTTCTTTATACAGTAATTAGTACTTTGTTAAAAGATCCTTGCGATATTGCTAGTGGAGATGGTGAGTCTATGGCAGTAAAAAGACTGATCATTTACTTCGATTTACTTTTTATTAGTATTGTCTGGATTGTTCTTATACTAAGAAATAGTACTGAGGACAAGATGTTTAAGCTTAATGTTCTATATGTCATATTTATAGCTTTAATATCTTTGGGTATATATTCCTTTATCAATATAGCCTACTTTTAGGGTAGGCTATATTATTTTATCTCAATAAAAATATTTTCTTTATTTAGCTTTTATCTGATATACTTTGCCTTTCTCTGTTTCGAAAGAATTTAAGTAGTATTTTCCATCAGTCTTTTGTTCGGTTTTGGCTCCGATCACTTCAATCGGCACATCTGTCCGAATAGTACATTTTTTACCTAGATTCGATTTTATTGAAGCCGCCTTCAATTGATTATTGTTCCATGTTATATCAACCTCAAAATTACCTCTAGCTTTCAATCCTTTGATGCTGCCCTCGTTCCAATTAGTAGGTAAGGCTGGTAATAAGTGTAGCTCTTTTAAGTGGCTTTGCAGCAACATTTCCATGAAACCGGCTGTAGCTCCAAAGTTGCCATCAATCTGGAATGGTGGATGTGCGTCGAAAAAATTTGGATAAGTACCTCCTGCACCACCTTGACCTTCTTCTACATATTGCATTAGCTCACGAATCATTTTGTATGCATGATCGCCATCAAGCAGACGGGCAGCAAAATTTATTTTCCAACCTTTGCTCCAACCAGTACCTTCGTCTCCGCGAATCTCGAATGTTTTCTCGCAAGCTTTAGCTAACTCAGGAGTTGTGAGAGGTGAAATCTGTCGTCCAGGATGTAGGCCAAACAAATGAGAAAGGTGGCGATGTTGAGGGTCTTGATCCTTATAATCTTTAGCCCATTCCTGCAATTGGCCTTGCGAACCAATTTGATAAGGAAGTAGCTTCGCACGTTTTTCAATAAGCAGTTTCCTGAATTTATGATCAATATTCAAATCTTCTGAAGCTTCTATCAAATTCGTAAATAGATCGCGAATTATAGCAATATCCATCGTTGAACCTTCGGTAACCGAATGAGTACTTCCTTTCTCTGTAATGAATAAAGCTTCAGGAGAAGTTGATGGCGATGTAGTCAAATAACCATCTCTCTCAATTAGCCAGTCAAGACTGAAAAGAGCAGCTTCCTTCATTACTGGATAAGCAGTGCTTTTCAGAAATTCTTTGTCTCCTGTGAAACTATAATGCTCCCATAGATGCTGACTTAACCAATTGCCTCCCATAAACCATCCGGCCCAGCTTGGATCACCATCTCCGAAATCACCTACAGCGTTACTCAAACCCCAAATGTCAGTATTATGATGTGCCACCCAACCTCTGGTCCTATAAAACTCTTTAGCTGTTACAGCTCCGGTTTTCGCTAGATTTGGAATAAACTGCAATAAAGGTGTGTGCATTTCCGAAAGATTTCCAGCTTCGGCTGGCCAATAATTCATTTCGGTGTTGATATTGATAGTATAGTTTGAACTCCATGGAGGACGGAACTCTTTATTCCATATTCCTTGAAGGTTAGCAGCAGAACCGCCTGGTCTAGATGACGATATTAACAGATAACGGCCATATTGGAAAAATAGGCTTTCTAATTCAGGGTCATGATTACCATATGAGTATAATTTCAGACGAAGATCTGAAGGAAGTCTATCATTAGTCGCCTTTGTCATTTTTCTGTTAGGTAATTCAAAGCTCAGTCTGTCAAAATATTGTTTATAATCTGCAACATGGTCTGCTTTTAATATTTCGAATGATTTTGTTTGCGCTTTAGCAATATATCGCTCTGATATTGCTTTTTCGTCTTTACCTTCACTGTCCGGGCATTTGTCAAAACCATTGAAGCTGGTTGCAGCTGAGAATAATACAATTACGCTATTCGCATTTTTTATATGTATTCCATCCTTGTCGGCAGTCATAGAACCTCCATTAGGAATAGCCTTCAATATACTTTGAAAACGCATTCCGTTGCAGCCACTTATATCTTCTTGTAAAATAGGATCACGTCCTTCTTTATTGTAATAATTTGGATCTACACGAGCCGGAGCTTTTCCGCTCATGACTAATTGGTCGTTTCCTTTGAAAGAAACAGTATGTTTTAATAAGCTGTTTAATGATAAATCGAGATTTATCATCCCTTCTTTGTCTGCAGTGAAGCGGATAACCATTATGCTATCTGGTCCAGAAGTAAATACTTCACGATTATATTTTACTCCTTTATGTTCAAATTTAGTAGTTGCAATCGCTTCATTCAGGCTTAGATCACGATAATAGTTCTTGAAACGACTTTTATCTTTATATGATTGTTTTATATGCAGATCACCTAAAGGCAGGAAGCTTTCACTATAATATCCTTGCATTTTTCGGCAAAGATCGTCTGCTAATTTATATTCTCCTTTAGCCAATGCTTCACGTATAGGTTTTAGATATTTGTGAGCATCAGGATTGATGTTTTTTTTCTGAGGACCTCCTGACCATAACGTACCTTCGTTCAATTGGATTAGTTCATTCTCGGTATCACCAAAAACCATTGCCCCAATAAAACCATTGCCTAGAGGTAGAGCCTCTGTCCATTTCTTAGCAGGTTTTTCATACCATAGTTTAAGATTGTTTTGGCTAAAAGCCCAGACTGATATTAAACTAAGGAGTAAAAAAATTACAGCTTTCTTATTCATTGTACATTGTTTTTTATTTTGATGCCTCAACTCAGGAGTTCAACTCCGTAATGAGAACATCGTATTTCTAGGTTAGATTTATGCTTGATTCTGCTCAAAAATATTTATTATATCATTCGAAGAATAGCAAATCTGGTTAAAACCATACGCAAAGGTTTGCGAAGAATCGATTGTTCTAATTAGCCAACATTTAAGTCGAAAATAGTTGAATATATATTGTTTAGAAGTACAGAATGATACTTTGTAAATACAAGAACTACTTATGTTTTATCGACGAATCTCTTATAGAGAGAATACATGGCACAACTACCTGTTCAATTTTACTTCTTGTTTGTATTTGTTTCAGTAATAGTTCACAAGCAGTTTCGCCCATTTTATATGTTTGATGAGTCATGGCTGTTAATGGTGGATCAACATAGTTGGAATGGATTTCGTCAGTATAACCTATCAGAGCTACATCTTCAGGAATTTTGAGTCCATTATCTTTAATCGCTTTCATTGCTCCAAATGCAAGACTATCAGTCATGCACAAAATTGCATCTGGTGAATTAGGTAGTGAGAGTAACGTTTTGGCTCCTTCGTAACCGGCATCGTATCCAATTCTTTTGCAGAAAACCAAATCTTTCTCAATTTTTATTTTACGCTCTCTCAATGCCTGCAGATAGCCATGTTTACGTTGCTTGACAATCTCTAAAGAATTTGCCCCGCCAATGAATGCAACCCGCTTAGATCCAGTGTCTAAAAAATGATTTGTTGCAATAGTTGCTGAATCAACATTATCTGTAATAACACTAGAGAATTTGTTAGTCAGACAAACACGATCGAAAAAAACAAGTGGGACATTTTGATCATATAATGCCTCGAAGTGTGAGTACTCGTTTGTCTCTTGAGAAAGGCATGCAATGATTCCTTCTACACGAATATTGATAAGGTCTTCAAGGCATTCTTTTTCTCTTTCATATTGCTCATACGAAGAAGAAATAATGGTAGAATACCCATTTTGACGAGCTACCTCATTAATTCCACTTGTAATAGAAGAATAATAGTGTGTTACGATATCAGGCACAATAATTCCGATAATTCTCGGCGCATTTTTTAGAAGACTCATAGCAAATGGATTAGGACGATAGCCTAATTTTTTAGCTAGATCTTTAACCTTTTTCTTCATTTCAGTACCAATCTCAGGACTGTCTTTCAAAGCCCGGGAAACAGTGGAAATAGAAACTCCCAATTCGGTCGCTAGATCCTTCAACGAAGTATGTCTGACTTTTTTCATACACAAATATAAATATAATATGTAATTTATTAATTTGTTTTGTTTCGCTGAGAATGTTTATTGCTTCATACCATTGATAACTTTTTTTATGCATCTAGCCTTATGCTTTCTTGTGGCTTTTTATTTAATCGCTTAATAGACGAAAATGTTTTAACATTGATTGTGTCTATATTTATGCTGTATAACATAAATATTACTATCTTTGTACTGTGTTTTTCATGGTATTAGATTTAAGGTTAACAATGAAGGTTGGTTGTCGTGAGACAGCCATTTCTTATTTTAGGGCATATGCTTAAATCCTTTCTTAAATTTAAAGCAAGTGTTTTCAACTCCCGTCCGATAGTTATCTAATTTAGAGTAACAGAATAATAATTTAATTTTAACATTAATTTTATTGCAATTTGTGTTGTATAACATAAATATTGCTATCTTTGTACTGTGTTTTTCATGGTATTAGATTTAAGGTTAACAATGAAGGTTGGTTGTCGTGAGACAGCCATTTCTTATTTTAAGGCATATGCAAAAAAAGACATCCCTAAGGATGCCTTTTCTATTTTAGTAAAATCTATTATATAAATTATTACTTGCCAAATTCTAGTACATAAACTCCACGCGAAGCAATATTCAGAGTTTTATCTAGATTGATTGTTTTATCAGTTAGTACATCTGTAGATGTCGAGTAGGGTAGTACTTCTTTGTAACTTGTTAAATCAATCGACTTATCGGAATCCGCTCCATTCAAAATTACAACGATTGATCTCTCTCCTAATTTTCTCTCGTACACATATATTTGATTCTGTATTGAGAAATGCTTATAACTTCCTTTTGCAATTACGTCATTTCCTTTTCTCCAGTTCAGTAGTTTTCTAGTGAAATTAAAGACTGCATTTTCTCTATCTGTACGTTCCTTTTTATTGAAAGCCGATCTTTTGTCTTGCGGCCAGCCCCCAGGAAAGTTTTGACGAATAGCTCCATCTCCCGTCGATTTGTTACCATACATCTGAATTTCGGTTCCATAGTATAGTTCAGGAATTCCACGTGTTGTTAGCAAAAATGTTAGACCTTGTTTATACCTATCTAGGTTAGCTGTTTGCTCTTCATTTTTGTAGAAGCGGTCTGTATCATGATTATCTAAGAATATGAGTAAATTTTGGGGATCTGCATAGATAATGTCTTGCGAAAGATAATCGTGAATACGTGCCAAACCTTTATCCCATTCGTTAGTTTCTTCGTCGAAAGCAGAACCCATTATTGACATAAGTGGGAAATCCATTACCGATCTCAAATTCGAATTTCGAGGCTGCGCAAGTTTACTGTCTTTTTGCCAAAACGAAACACCAACATTGCTATTCAACCAGGTTTCACCTACGATATTAAAGTCCGGGTATTCTTCGTTAATCTCTTTACACCATTGTGCCATCATATCGAAATCAGCATATGGATGCGTATCCTGACGTATACCATCTATGCCAGCGTACTCTATCCACCAAATACTACTTTGCATGAGATAGCGGGCTACGTGACGATTGCGGTGATTTAGATCGGGCATAGGCTCAACAAACCATCCATCAACCGCTTTTTCAAAATCGTATTTTGATGTGTATGGATCGAACTGAGGAGCTGTTTTGAATGAAGTCTGAACATAATTTTCCTGAAAGTTAAACCAATCTTTCGAAGGCTTATCAGTAAAGAAGAAATGTTCGTCACCACAGTGGTTGAAGATCATATCCATTACTATTTTCAGACCTTTGTCATGTGCTTTGTCAACCAGACGAATGAAGTCTTCATTATTCCCAAAGCGTCTGTCTACATTATAGTAGTCTGTTATGGCGTATCCATGGTATGATCCGTGTGTCATATCATTCTCTTGTATTGGGTTAAGCCATACAGCTGTTACGCCCAGATCTTGAAGATAATCGAGGCTGTTCTCAATCCCTTTAATATCACCTCCGTGACGAGCATCTAGTTTATTTCTGTCTACAGTCTGACATCTCATCCCTCCAATGACATCATTCGATTCATCTCCATTTGCAAATCTATCTGGCATAATAAGGTATAGAACGTCGCTCGAATTGAAACCTATACGTTCTGAAGAACCTTCTTTTCTTTGTTTCAGTTCGTAAGGAATTGTTTTGGTCTTTTTGCCTTGTTTTAATAATATATTAAACTTCTCAGGCTCTGATTTTGATAGATCAAGATAAAGAATAAGGTAGTTTTTATTTTCCAGTTTTACTATTTCTTTGATCGTGGCAGTCTTCGATGTAATACTAATATCGCTAGAAGCTATATCATCTCCATAGAGCATGATTTGCAATTCGCTGTTTTTCATTCCCGACCACCAAAATGCAGGATCAACCTTTTTTACTTCAAAGGCCCATATGCTTTGGCTAGTTATAATTGCGAAAAACAGTATTGTATAAAGAGTTTTCATTTCAAATATTTTATAAAAAAGAAAGACAGATTTTTAGTCTGTCTTTCTTTAGCGTATGATTAAAGTTTTTTCAGACCTTTCGTCGCCGCCTTATCTGCTTCTATTATGCTGATAGCATAACCGCCGGCAGGAGCAAGCTGCTGTTTTAATTTTGATTTATTTGTTACAACCACTTTTCTGATAGTATATGCTTGAGGATTTGTTTTGTAATGTGCATCCTTGTCATCTGCATATATAGTAGCTATATATGTTTTATCAGCATCTAAGAAATCGAATGAAATATTAGACAAATAACCTTTTTCACCACAAGTACTACCAACAAACCAATTGTTACTTCCTTTAGCTTTACGGGCAACGGTAACATATTCACCCGGCTCAGCTTCAAGGTATTTGCTTTCGTCCCAATCAATTGCTACATCCTTGATGAATTGGAAAGCATCCAAGAACCGATCGTAGTTTTCAGGAAGATCTGCAGCCATTTGCAGTGGGCTGTACATTGTTACGTAAAGCGATAACTGGTTAGCTATTGTAGAATTTACATGTGATCCGTTATCAGGGTTAAGTTTAGAGATATTCATCTCGAAGATACCTGGAGTTAAGTCCATAGGGCCACCAATTTGGCGAGTGAAAGGCAGAATAGTTGTATGATTAGGTTTGTTACCTCCAAATGCTTGGTATTCTGTTCCGCGAGCAGATTCGTTGCCTATAAGATTAGGCCATGTACGGCAAACACCTGTTGGGCGTACAGCTTCGTGTGCATTAACCATTATTTTGTATTCAGCAGCTTTCTCAAAAGCATATTGATAATGGTTCACAGCCCATTGACTATAGTGATGTTCACCACGTGGAATAATGTTACCAACATAGCCGCTTTTCACAGAATTGTACCCGTTATCTACCATGAATTGATATGCTTTATCCATATGACGTTCGTAGTTGCGAAGAGAACCTGAAGTTTCGTGGTGCATCATCATTTTCACACCTTTGCTTTTTGCATAGTCGCGTACTTCAGCAACATTAAAATCAGGATATGGAGTTACGAAGTCAAATACATAATCTTTCGAACGAGCAAACCAATCTTCCCATCCTTCGTTCCAACCTTCAACAAGAAGTGCATCGAAGCCGTGTTTAGAAGCATAATCGATATATCTTTTTACATTTTCAGTTGTTGCACCGTGCTTACCGTTAGGTTTAGTTTTTGTGTAATCAGTTACACCTAATTGCACACCATTTAATTCGTCTGTATACTGCCAGCTGCTTTTTCCTGTGATCATTTCCCACCAGACACCCATGTATTTTACTGGCTTAATCCATGAAGTATCTTCAATCTTACAAGGATCATTTAGGTTCAATGTCATATTTGAAGCTAGAATTTCGCGTGCATCATCACTAGCGATGATTGTTCTCCAAGGAGTTGTACATGGAGCTTGCATATAGCCTTTGTCGCCTACAGCGTCCGGAGTTAGGTGTGCGTTGAATGTCATTGTCTTGTCATCCAAATCAAGATGCATAGCAGGGAAGTTAATCAAAGCAGCTTCGTGCAAGTTGATGTAAATTCCGTTATCGCTTTTCATCTGTAGAGATGTCTGTACACCAGTCTGAGAAAAAGGAGTCTGAGACGTATTTGGTGTGATTGCAGTTTTCATCAGACCACGGATTTCTGATAATTTAGAAGTCGTGTAGTCATACTCTTGAGTATCGTAGTCACCAGGAATCCACCATGCTTTATGATCTCCAGCCATTGCAAACTGAGTTTTTTCTTCTTTGATAACAAAGTAGGTTAGATTCTTGCTGTCTGCAAATTCGTAACGGAAACCAAGACCATCATCAAAGATGCGGAAACGGATCATCATCTGGCGATCTGTCGCTTTTTGATCAAGTGTTACAAGTAGTTCGTTGTAATGGTTGCGAATATCTTTTGTTTCGCCCCATACCGGCTGCCAAGTTTCGTCCACCGATTTAGTTGCAGCATTCACCAATGTGAAACCATCGTATAGCGAAGTTAATTTGTTATTGAAATCTGCATCAGCTTTAGGTGCGAAATCATCGAAGCTAGCAGGTGCTCCATCTATATTGCGTTTCAACTCGAAGCCAAGTTTGCTCGGTTTTACTACATCCTGACCTTTATATTTCAGGCTATAAGTAGGTATACCACCTTCTTGAATGCTGAAATTCATTACGAAATTTCCATTCGGAGATTTTAGCTCTTGGGCATATGCCATGCTTGTAAATAACATACAAAGCATGACAATATGTACAATTGTTCTTTTCATTATAAATATAAATTATTAGTTTGTATTTTTATTTAATCGTTCCTGTACCAGCGTTGAAGTCAAGGGTTACGATTTGTCCTGCAGTAACGCTTACTGGATCTTGGTCGCCTCCATTCCCTCTGTATTTGATCACTCCACTAAATACGTTGAATTCTCTTCTCCACCAATCACTGCCGTTTGTAAGGCCTGCATACATTCTTAAGTTCCCAGCATTTGGTGCAGTGATGACTGCTACGCTGTCTTTTATCTCGAATGGATATTTAGCCGAATCCCAACCTCCAAAGACATCACCAATGCCGTATATTGTAGCCGGCTCAATACGTATTTCTTGTTTGGCACTAGCCATATCAATGTATATCATATATAATCCGTCTTTGTCTACAGTTGCATTACCATCTACTACGCTGAAACCACTGTTGACTGTTAGACTATTAAAATCTCCACCATCCCAATCTTCAATTTTATTCCACTTGAATGGACTACCTGCTTTAATATATCTGATTGCCCAGAATCTACCAGCTTCATCATTTACTGGAGTCATATTCACAACTCCAGGGTTCTTCCAGTTCCAGTCACCAAAGGCTTTACCAATCATGTAGATGTTTTCAGGAAGATCTTCATATACATTCACTTCTGTAGATACTATAGTTGAATATACAGCTTCTACGAATGTAGATATATTCGCCTTTATACGAAGCTCAACTTTTTCGAATTCGTTGTTCAATTTATATTCTTTTCTCAGAGTATTTACCGCTTTGTTGATCTGAGCAACAGTTACCAGCATACTGTCGACTCCTATACTAGTTGCCACTTCTACTGGTTGTTTAAATTCTTCACCTGCTATATCAGCTTCCAAAGTGTATGTAATTGATGCAGGATAACCGAAGTCAGCTTCTGCAAATCTGAATACTTCAAAAGTCTCTTCAGCAATTTCTTTCTTAAAAGTATATTGTTCTTGCAGGGTATTTAATATCTGCGCAGAAGTTGCCTGCCCATTATATTTTGGATCTTTATCATCTTCACATGCCTGAAATGCAAATACAGACATTAGTAGTAGTAACCAAATATTTTTGAATTTCATGATTCTTTCTCTTTTTTAATTTCTGTATAATTCTGTTTGCTCTAGGTCAGGATTTCCTGTCAAGTGTCTTGTACTTAGTGGGAATAACTCGTATTTTTTGTCGATATCTTTTCCATCTTTTACTCCACCTTTCCAAGCCCAGTTATATCCAGTCGCAAATTTGCCGAAGCGGATAAGGTCGGTACGACGATGTGCTTCCCAGTATAGTTCACGTCCTCTTTCATCTAAAATATCTTGAAGAGTAATTGAGCTTTTCTTTGTTAAGCCTGTTCTTGGATGTGCATATACTTTATTGAATGTATTGATAGCATTATTATCGTTCAATCTAAGTTCAGCTTCTGCTTGAATAAGAATTATATCGGCAAGGCGGAACATTGGGAAATCGGTATCAGGCCATTTATTTGTACCGTTCGGATTCACTGCTCCATCCCAGCTTCTGTTTGTAAATTTAACAACAGCCCATCCACTTGAGAAAATTCCAAGATGCTCCATCTCTTTAGTTCTCCCTTCGGTATGGAAAAGTGCTCTTTTATCAGCCGGAGCGAAAAGATTTGCTAATTGCTGAGTAGCTCTGTTGCCACCCCATCCTTCTTCAAAGTTTAACATGTCAGAACTTATATTATCATCTTTAGAGGAAGCCATAATGAATTTAGTGCCACCCCAGTCTTGCGCATTATCATAATCGTAAGTAAGAGCAAAAATTATCTCCTGCGATTTGTGATTGTCTGCACAAAATAAGTTTTGATAATTGTCTTCTAGCCTTAATTGGGCATGAGAAGTAACCATTTTTGCATATGTAAGAGCATCTTTCCAGCGAGCAGTTCCGGTATAGACCTCAGCATTAATGTATAATTTAGCAAGAATGCTTTGGACCATTTGGTTAGTTACTAGTCCATATGTTGAAGCTGAATAGTCAAGTAGTTTTCCGTCTTCTAAGACAGTTTTTAGTTCGGTTTCTACCCACTCAAATAAACCAGCTCTACCTATTTGTTGAGGTTTGTACGAACCATCAATAGGGTGTTCGTCTGATATCCAACCTGGATTGCCTACAAGATCGAGTAAGAAATAGTAGTTCAATGCTCTCAATGTACGTGCTTCGTCTATCATTCGATCGATATTTTCTACTTCTACGATCTTTGATTTTGCTTGTCTTATGAATTCGTTAGCAAAGGCAATGTTGGCCATACATCTCTGGTAGAACATATATCCGATTGCGTTGTCTGGTGTAAGCATCGATTGCGAGTAGTATTTCTCATCATTATCATTCCATGCGCATTTTGCTTCGTCAGAAGTTAACTCTTGCATGTTGAAATATATTCTCAGAAAGTTAGTCTTTCCTTGATCTTGCGATGAAGGTATATCCCCGTCTCCATCAGGACCTGTTAATCCAATACGGCTGAATCCGGCATATATTTTAGCGAGAAGAATAGGGTAATTCTCAGGGTCTGCATAAGGATCCTCTTCTACGTTAGGCCCTTCTTCTTTCGTGTTTAAATCGTCTGTACAAGATGTAGCCAGAGTTGTAGAAGCAATAAGTATAGCCACAATAGACATAACTTTTCTGAAATTGTATATTATTTTTTTCATGAGTAATTACTTTTTAGAAATTCAAGTTAAATCCAAATAAGAATGTCAAAGGACGAGGATAGATGTCGAAATCTATACCATCAACTACTTCAGGGTCAAGTCCATCGTATTTCGAGAATACAATCGGATTTTGTACAGTGAAGTAAGCTCTGGCTTTCAGTTTGGAGCTGAATAGTTTATCAAATGTGTAACCTAAAGTAATATTATCTATCTTCAGGAATGATGCGTTTTGTACATAGTAGTCTGATAATAGCATTTTGCTTTCGAAATTACTACTGAATGCTGACGTTGGCCTATTTGTTAAGTATCCTCCTGAAGCTAGAATAGATCCTGGAGCCATTTCTGCTCTGTTGGCTGCAACTGCATTGTAAACATAGTTACCTAGCGAAATTCGACCATTGAATCCAAAGTCCCATTTTTTGTATGTTACTTTCGAATTGAATCCCATAAGTACATCAGCTGCCGGTTTTTCACCGAAGTAACGATCGGCATCAGTAATGGTACCATCGCCATCGCGGTCAACATATACACCTTCTAGGGGTTTCCCATTCGAATCATACACTTGTTCAAATAAGTAGAATACGCGTGGAGCTTGATTTACCATATAGCGTTGAGGCCTTTCTCCTCCGTCACCACCTGTATTCCCTTCACCTAATCCAGTATATCCTTCGGTTTCTACATCGTTAAGTTTTGTAATCTTGCTGTTATTGTATGCAATGTTAAAACCTAAACTCCATTCAAAGTCTTTTGTTAAAACAGGAATTGCGTTTATAGAGAATTCGATACCTTTATTTTCGAGTGAACCAATATTGCGCGGCATACGCTCATCAAAGCTGATACCTGCGACAAGTTCTGCTTCACGATTCAGCAGGTCTGTTGTCTTCCTCAGATATACATCTACTGCCCCATTGATACGATTATTCAAGAATCCATAGTCAAGGCCGGCATTCCATGTTGTTGTTGTTTCCCATTTCAGATTTGGATTGTATGATCTTGGTTTCATTTGTTTTATCCAATTGATAGAACCATCTTCATTCAACCCCATTGGATAATATCCTAACTCTTTACCTGCAATATATATCGGTTTTGCTGGATACATATATTCATCTCCTAAATCTTGTTGTCCTGTTTCACCCCATCCCAAACGAAGTTTTAGATCGCTTAACGAATCAAAACCTTTCATGAATTTTTCTTCGCTTATGCGCCAAGCTAATGCTGTGGCTGGGAATACCCCCCATCTGTTATCTTCGCTAAAACGAGAAGAACCATCTCTGCGCAGTGTAAATGTCAATAAGTATTTGTTATCGTATGTATAATTGAAACGTCCAAAGTAAGAAATCAAATAGTTCTCGCGGAGTACAAAGAAATTTGCACCACGGTCAGATCTCTCTAGGTTTGAATCATCGTATTTTGAGACCCAATGAGAATACTCATCACTTGTTTTCTTATTGCGTTGCCAAGAATAACCGACCATCGCATCAAACTTACTCTTGATAGATTCTATATCTTTGGTATATTGCGCATACATTTCGAAAAGCTGGTTGTTTCTGAAGTTTTCGAAACGCTTGCGTAATCCACTTTCAGTATCAATACTATTATAACCATCAGGATTAAATGGATTTTTATAGTCTGTACCTTTGGTTTTGGCAACATCCAGACTCAAGTTCATATTTACTTTCATATCAGGGAAGAAATGAAGTTTATAATCAGCTTGAAGGTTTGTTATCAAGTTTTGTACGTTGGCAGTATTGTCACGCATACGAAGTGTCGCAACTGGGTTTTTAGGAGCTAATGTTACTAGTTGTTTCCCATTTGCATAAGTAAAATAGCCACCGAAAATACTATTTTCGTCGTATACCGACTGTGTTGGGTCGAAAGCTAATGCTGCTCCAATTGCTCCAGCTTCTGCAAATCTAGTTTTCGAGAACATTCCTTTGGCGTTGAATGTCAGCTTCAGATGATTATCGAATAGTGATGGAGATAATGAAATATTTGATGTTACACGATCTAGTTTCGATGTGATAAGTGTTCCTTCTTCACTCGTATATCCAACCGAAGCACGATATGGTATATTAGCAACAACTCCGTAAGCACTTACATTATGATCTGTCGCGAATGCAGTCTGGAAAATCTGTTTTTGCCAGTCTGTGTTACTATTTCCTAGTGCCGCTATCGCCTCGTTATATTTACTGTTGTTTGCAAATTTCTCATGAATAAATTCTCTGTATTGATCGCCATTCATGACATCAACAGTATTTCTCGTTTTGCTCAATGAGAATGTCCCATTATATGAAAGTTGTATTTTCTTGCCAGTCCCTTTCTTCGTTGTGATCATGATCACACCATTTGAAGCGCGCGAGCCATAGATAGCTGTGGCTGAGGCATCTTTCAGTACAGTGAATGATTCAATGTCATTCGGATTGATCATGCTTAAATAATTCGAAGCACCCGGAAGATCGTTACTCATGATAACTCCATCCAGGATTACCAGTGGGTCGTTTTTACCTGTTAATGATGATCCTCCTCTTATCCGGATTTGTGCTCCATCTCCGGGACGTCCTCCACTAGAGATGACAGATACTCCGGCTATTTTTCCTGATAGTAGATCTTGAGCAGTTGTCACTTGACCTTTGTTTTGGTCATCAATCTTAATAGTGGATACCGAACCTGTAACATCTTCTTTTTTAACGCTACCATAACCGATAACAACTACTTCCGAAAGCAAAGCATTGTCTTCGGCAAGAGTAACTTTTATTTCATTTTTACCTGCAACTGATATTTCTTGAGATTTGTATGAAATCATAGAAATAACCAAAGTTGCGTTTGGCTGTACATTAAGGGAGAAATAACCATCAAGGTCTGCGCTGGTACCATTTGTTGTACCTTTTTCAACAATACTTGCGCCTATTAGAGGTTCACCCATATTGTCCAATACTTGGCCTGTAATATTCTTGGCATTTTGTGCCTGCATATTACTGTTGAACAAAAGGAATAACCCTAAAAGGAATCCAAGAAAGACGTTTACGTTTTTCATCTGCATTTTTTGATTCATGATTTAGACTTAAATATTTATAAATTCTATTATTTGTTTAATCGACTTTTGACTGTTTTACATGGTCAATAAGAGATATTGCAAATATAGAATGATATGTCTACCATGATTTATGTCGGTAGATTAACAAAGTAAGTCCTGCTATTTATTAATAAACAGATATACAATGTTATAAGTTTTGTTGTTTTTGGAAAAAAGTAAGTTTATTTACTCTGTAAAGTAGGCTTTATACTTGAAATTACTTGCCAATTTTAGTAACTGCATCGTTAAAATCGTCTTTTGATATGGCCTTGTTTCGAACCTTCAAACGATAGTTGTAAACGGTTTGAGAAGAGTAGTGAAGGAAGTTTGCAATTTTAATACTATCATTAATTCCTAGTCTTACTAGGGCAAAAATACGCATTTCTGGACTTAATAATTCGCTCTCTTTAGGTGTTATTCTTTCCTCTTTTAGTAATAAAGAATTGAAATCATCGATGAAGTTAGGATAAAGATTTAGGAATATAGTATCAAAGCTTTTATAAAATGATTTAAGTTCATCTGCGACTAATGACGAAGAACTAGTTATTTTATGCAGATCATCTATTTGTCCAGTTTTAACTTTGCGATTTACCATTTTTCGGAAATCTTCAAGCTTGTCAATGTATTCAGAGCACATTACGAATACATAGCTGATATATTCCTCTTTGATATAGTTTGATTCGGATAATTCAAGATTTAAACGTTTCAGATTGTTATTTATCTCTTTGAGGTTACGCCTAGCTTTAGCCAATTTTTTCAGTTGAATGTATACAGAATATATAGAAATAATTAGTACGACAGATAGTACTGATATGATAATTAACGCTGTAACAAGTCTCTTGTTTTCTGCTTTCATCTTCAGGTCGTATGTTTTACTAACCAAAGGCAGCATTTCAGATATTTCCAGTGTTCTTACTCTTGCATTACTAGATATAGCATCCTCAAGTGAGAGTTTCATGTATGTATATGCTCTATCAATATCACCCTCTTCGTAGAGTAATATCCCTAATTTACGCAAGGATATGTATTCTTTTACTGCTGATTTTATGTCGCTGATTGAAGATATTATCAAATATTCTTTTTCTTTGTCTCTATTTCCCATCTGGCTATGGATATCCGATAATACATAGGCACATATTGCTTGCGTGTGTTCGTCCGTAGCTTCATTGAATGCACTTTCTGCTAATTCAAGAGCCTTTGTAAAGTCTCTATCCATCAGGTATTGGGCACTTTTAACAATGCGGTAGTTGACAGTGTTTTCGTCTAACAATGATAATATTGAATCTTTATATTGATATACTAATTTGTTGTATTTGTCTTTTTCGTCCTGCTCAACTGCATAGTCTGCTAAATATAAATATGTCGAATGGCTGATATGATAGTAATAGGGGAGAAGGTCTTTATCTAGAGTTTTTGAGTCTATATTAGAGAGTATCCCAAGAGCCTCGTTGTACATTCCCATCATGCTAAGTATTTCTGATTCATTCATTAGGGAGTATTGTATTAGCTTCTGATCATTAAGCTTGTTTGAAAGGTTGAATTTCTTACGTGCATAAATCAATGCAGAGTCTAGCTGATAGCCTTTATACTCTTGCGTAAGCTGATCGTATCGTGTAATTTTAGAAGCATCATCGAGAATATAAGGAATCTGATTTTTTATTTCTAATATTTTATCTAGCTTTTTTGCTTCGTATATATTGCGATGAGCTATTGCCTGATCAAGCACTTTGAAAGCAGAATCAAGATCAAATGTATTAGCTATCGAAGCTATACTAAGAAAAGAGAGTATAATAAAGATTAATATTCGGTTCATAGATGTTAATTCTATTATGTAATAATAAAAGTATAACATTCATTTGTGAATGACAATTTAATCTATAAAAAAAGCCACTTCTATCATGAAGTGGCTTTTTTAAATTATATTTAGAATAAATTTTATTCTTCTGCTTTTTCCACTTTTCCTGTAGCTAATGATGTACGTTGTAGATATTTCCACTCATTATTTCCTAAACATTGGAATTCATAAGTAAATGCTTCAGTGTCAGAAGATGCAGGACCATAATACAAAGTGGTTGTAATCCTTGCTTTTTGTTCCACACCATTCACTTCGGCTGCAGCATCTGGAAATTTCTTTCTCAGATATATTGCAAAGCCTTCTAATGTACGTTGTTCACAGAATGCACGTTTCTCATCCTCTGATGCGCTAGCTGGATATGATGGGTCATATACGCGGTCTTTGTCACGGTATGTGATATTACCATAGTTAGCATTGAATCCATAGTAGTATTCAGTATCCTTGTATGAGTTGACAATAGTAGGAGTACTCTCAAGTTTAGTGTCGATTACTTCTTGTACAACAAGCATATAATCATCTGTTTCTCCTTTACCTTTAACCATCGTTACAACGAAAGTCGGATCGAATACCCATCCAATAGTCGAAAGCATAAATTGCTCTGTCTTAGTCTCAATGAAGTTCTGAACTTCCCATTTCCCAACTTCAACACATTTTACGCGATCTGCGTAGAAGCTTCCTTTTTCATTTTGATATACAAATACTAGATCGTTGCCTGGTAATGTATAGTCAAAGTTTTTCGCTGCGTATATTGGCAGATAGTGAGATGCTTTATCTTTGGCTAGAATTCCATTTGTCAAAGTCATGGATGCATAATCATTAGGTTGAAGAACTTTGATGTAACTAGCAGCGGCTTTCCATGCAGAACCATCAAATGTGTATGCTGCATATTGTGTTTCTTTAGATTCTACTTCAAATCCAACTACTTCATCGTATATTTTTACGTTGTCAATTTGATATGTAGTAGTTTTCTTTGTTGTATTCAAATCATCTCCTTCGTATCTGAATGCAATATGTATTTTTTTGTCTTTGTATTGTCCTATTGGCATTGTTCCAGCACTAGCCCATGCGGAATAGCCAGAGGCTGGAGTTGGCAGAGTGAAATTAGTCGTAATATCAGTCCATGTTGCGGCTAGTACATTGGCTGTATTGCCATCAAAATCTTCAGATATGAAAATTTTTAAGCATGTTGCATTATAGTTTCCAGTAACAATGTCGAATGAAAAATAAGGAGTGGTAGAGTTTGTTAAATCAATTTGAGGTGAAATAAGCCAAGCATCATTTAGAGCTCCTGATTTATACGATGTAATCTGAGCATATTTATTACCAGAGTATTCTCGCGACTGCCAGAATATATTTGCTGCTGTACTGACATCTACATTCGTCCAATTCTCGATATCAACTTTGATGTTTGTACCAGCTCCTGACGGATTGTTTTCAAAATCTTCATCGACTTTCATATCTTGTACAATCTTAGTAATAGGCTCATCCTCAGAATAAGCGTACTCTATGATCTTGTAGTCTCCTGACTTTGCTTCTGTATATTTTGTTTTTAGTAGTCCAGGAAGTACCGTCTCAGGTGATTTTGCTGGTGTTAATGCCGTTGCGAAAGGCGTTCTATCCCAAATCTCTTTGTAGTCCTCATTTTTGAGAATATATGGTGTATTATCTTCTGATGTTGATAATGCACTTACAACAGCATCCCGCTCAGATTGGTATTGATAAGTGATCTTAGCCGAAGACCCGACGTCAGCAGTAAAATACTTCTTAGCTAAAAGATATGGTACTAATTTGTCGGCAGGAGCTACATCTGAAAATATCTTAGCCGTTTGTAGCAATTTAGCAGATTCTTCATTTTCAGTTCCTTTAGCTGCAGAAGCAATAGTCGCATAATCAGCTTCGGCGATCGTGTATTCATAAGCCTTGACATTCTGAGGATCTGTTAGGCCGTCAAGCCAATCGAAATCGTCATTCACATCCTGGCAGCTATACATGAATAGCGTTGATAATGATAAAAGTAAAAATATTTTTTTCATAATTATTTCTTTCATTGATGGATTAGAAATTGACTTTTAGTCTTAATGAATATGTACGTCCGAATGCGTAGTATACTTGAGCAGTTTGAGCATTATGTCCCGAACCATCAACAGCATCGCTTATTCGAATATTGTTCAACAAGTTGTTTACGTTTCCATAAAGCGTTGCATCCAAACCTGCAAACTTGAATCTCCAGCTTAAATTTGCATCCAATTCTCCAGCAGATGGGATACGCCATGGTGTTGTATAGTCGTTTGTACCCCCAACATTCATGTCTTGACCTCTAAGTTTAAATTCGGCATAGTTTCTTGCAAAATATTTATAAGTTAAACCGAATCTGATATCTTTAAGTACTCTATAGTTCCCTTCTAATGCAAATGTAGTTTGTGCAGAGTTCCCTACTTTTACATCTTTCAGGTTTACTTGAGTTAGTGCATGATCCGGAGCTCCAACACCTGAAGCTTGTCCTCCAGATGAATTTAGAGGCTGTCCTTGTGAATCATAAGAATAACCTGATGCATTACTTGTCCAATGCCAATCATTGAGAGATATCATCCCTTTTAGTGTTAAATCTTTGATTGGATATACTGCAAATTCAAGTTCTATTCCTTGATGCAATGCATCTACACCTGTTAGATTCAATTTTCCACGTTCTTCTGAGCCTTCAATTGTAAATGTTGTGGCCATCGATTTGTCCATCCACATTGTTCTATATAAGTTCAAGTCGGCAGAGAAGATCGATGACTTAAATCCATAACCTAGTTCGAAAGAGAAGATCTTTTCATTTTTTGCTTTTTTGTTCATCTCGTTGCTTGTTTCAGCATTTAGGAATAAACCTCCAGAGAAGAATGGTGCGCGAGAAATGTATCCTATGTTCGCAAATGCATTATGATGTTTGTTAAAGTTATAGTTTGCGCCAGTTTTAGCCGTAAAACCTAAGAAACCTTTCGAGTCTGATTTTTGGTCTTTACCTTCGTAGTAGAAGAAATCTTTTTTCCAGTAAGTTTTGTTATTCAGTGACCCAGCGACAAATGCCGAGAGTTTGTCTTTGTTGTATTCTGCTTGTCCAAAAACACCATATTCTACAACATACCCATTATAGTTTCTGTATACTACATCTCCTTTTTTAAGCTTTTGATTTTGCCAAGCAGTATCTCCTTTTTTATAACCAACATTTCTTCTGTTATCATAGTTGTTGAAGAATTCTCCTCCGTATAAATCTTCTAGGACAGCTTTGTGCATCCCTTTGTAATAACGTAAGTCTATACCTCCATATACTTCTATTTCTTTTGTAAGCTGTGTAGTATATGTTGATAATAAACCGTACCAATTATGGTTGTTCATATTTTTTGATGTCGCCATCATAGACCCATTTTCACTATTTTGGTTTATTTCATAGATAGCTCCATAGTCAAACGTACCGTCAGGTGTTCTGAATTCGTTATTTATTTTACCATCATTTGACGTTGCATACCATTTGTTTCTCCAACTGCTATCAAAGCCTTGTCCTGATAATCCGTATCCGTATCCTAATGAAACATAAGCACTAGTTGATAAGCTAGAACGATCATTAATATTCCATGAGTGGTTTAGTGAAATTTGAGGTTTGTGATATTTATTATAACCTATACCTTTTTTGCGTTGGCCATTCATGTCAAAACCATAAGCTGCGTTATAACGATATTTTTCTGGTTGTTTTTGCCATTCCTCAATAAGCATATCGTCTTTACGTTGATAGTGTGATTGTGGTCCGCCAAAAGCAGTAAATGACAACTGGTGGTCGCTGCCTAATTGTTTTGATATATTTGCAAAATATGTGTAGCTGTCAAATTCAGTACCTTGTATATATCCATCGCCCCACTTCTTAGATAACAATATTGATGCAGCCCAACCATTGTCTGTTAAACCTGTTGATAAACTGAAATCTATTCTGTTGTATCCGTCATTTCCCATACCATAACCTACTGATCCGCCTTTTTCTGCATCTGTAGTTCTAGTAACGATATTCACAAGACCTCCTACTGATGGAGCTGATACTTTTGCAGCACCAAGTCCACGTTGAACCTGCATCGAACGAGTTACATCAGACAAACCACTCCAATTCGACCAGTAGATTCCGCCCCATTCCATGTCATTCATAGGGATACCGTTAATCATGACAGCAATGTTTGCATTTTCGAAACCGCGCATATTCATACGTGAGTCACCATAACCTCCCCCAGCTTTAGTCGCATATATACTAGGAGTAGTATTTAAAATTTCCGGAAATTCTTGAGTACTTAATTTTGCTTCAATCATTTCAGGCTCTACAACAGAAAGTGCTACTGGTGTTTTACGTCTTACTGCTATTGAAGAGGTAATAACAACATCTTTTAGTCCTACTGTAGATGTTACCATACCAATTGTTCCCATATCCGATTTTGCCGGAAGTTCTTGGTCAATATATCCTATGTAGCTAATTTTTAGATTTACTCCTTCTTTAGCTAAATTAAGAGTGAAACCTCCTTCCAAATCAGTGACTGTTCCTTTTTTATCTGTATCGGAATATATTGATACCCCGATAAGAGGTTCTTGTGAGTCTTTATCGACGATGACACCTTTTACTGTAACCTGCGAAAATGCAGTTAGAGTGCATGTCAATAAGAATAACATAATAAATGTCAACTTAAGCTTCATAAGTGGTTGTTTTAATTCATTAATAATTTAAATACTAGTTCAATGTAGATTACTAATTATTTGTACAGAACTCCATATATCAGTTTGATGCTGAGTTGGAGTAAAAACATTCAAATCCTTTAACATCTATATGCAAAGTTACTATAGATTTGTGAAGATAATGTTAAATTGTCCAATTTAATTTAAAATTATGATGACTTAAAACATGTTCATCGCCTTATCCTTTAATATAGAATAGTTTTAATTATTTTTGTAACCACTAAAATTCATGATATGAGAAGATATTTATTTTTTATTTTGTTATATGTTCTGCTGTCTTTTTCATCCAATATCTTTGCTTGGGGAACTACGGGGCATCGTACTATTGCTGAGATTGCAGAACGTAATTTGAGTTGTAAAGCTAAGAGAAATGTTAAGAAATTGTTAGGTAATCAGCATATGGCATATTGGTCAAACTGGGCTGATTTTATAAAATCTGATACAACAGGCAGATGGGATAATACGCATGTATGGCATTTTGTAAACGCTCCTAAGGGAGGTACTAGGCAAGAATATGTGGAGCATATCAAGAATGCAGGACAAGATAACTTATATTCGGCAGTTTTACATCTTGAAGCTATATTGAAAGATAAGAAGAAGCCTGTAGCAGAAAGGCGCGAAGCCTTAATCTTTTTAATTCATCTTGTTGGTGATATGCACCAACCTATGCATGCTGGCAGAGAAGAAGATAGAGGTGGCAATTTTGTTAAGCTTACATGGTTTGGTCAGAAAACGAATCTGCATTCATTGTGGGACTCAAAACTTGTTGATAATGAGAAATACTCATATACCGAATATGCTACAGTATTGAATGTGATTTCGAAACAAGATAAAAAAAGAATACAAGCGGGAACTATAGAAGATTGGTTGTATGATTCTCATTTGGTAGCGGATGATCTATATGCTATGGTTAAGCCTGATGATGAACTAAGCTATAATTATTTTTATAAAGTTAGCCCAATTCTTAATAGCCAACTTCAAAAGGCAGGACTTAGATTAGCTAAAATGTTGAATGATATTTTTTAACTACATTATATATCGGAAAAAGGATTTTATCATATGATAAAATCCTTTTTTTGTGCTGATAAATCAGCTATTGCATGTTTAAACAGTTTCTTCTACTTTCTTCAAGAACTCGAGACGATTTTCGTTTGTGCCATGACTTGTTCCTTCACAGTTAATCCATTCTCCGTTTTGGAAGCCTACAGGGTATAACATTGTCTTCAAGAAAACTTCTTCAACGAAGTTTTTATAGTTTGCTGTTGGACTTTGGCTTGTCGTAAAGACTAAAGTTCTTTTAATATTTGTAAGAAGTGGAGTCCATCCATTCTCGTAATTATGAGAGAAATTAACTAAAAGAACTTTATCAAAGAATCCTTTAAGATCAGCAGGCATCATGCCCCACCACATTGGATATATAAAGATTACTTCATCAGATTCTTTTAACATCTTCTGATACTTATCAACTAATGGATCAGCAGCTTTCCCTGCACTATATAATCTTAGGTCGGCTTCTTGCATTACAGGATTGAAATTATCCTTTACTAGATCAATAACTTGATACTGTTTATTCTCTTTGTCTAGTTTTGCTGTAACGGTGTCTAAAATAGCCTTGTTAAAGCTGCCGTGCCATGGGTGTGTAAATAAAATTGTTATCATAATTTGTCTTTAAGTTAGTATCTCAAAGTTACTAAATATATATGTCAAAATATAACTAAATAAATTAAAAATACTAGTATTAATCCATCCTTGACCTCTTGTTATTATTCTTACCTTTGCTGTACTAAATTAAAATGTTGACTATGAAAATATTGAAGAATGAGAATTTGACAATCAAGATAAAGTCGTTTGGTGCCGAACTTTCTAGTGTCGTAGCAAACAAGACTGGATACGAATATATGTGGCAAGCTGATCCTAAGTTTTGGAAACGTCATTCTCCGGTTTTATTTCCGATAGTTGGTAGTTTATGGAACGGACAATTCCGTTATGCGGAAAAAGTATATAATATGTCTCAGCATGGCTTCGCCCGTGATTGTGATTTTGTTTTGATTGAGGATACAGAAACTAGCGTATCGTATATCTTGAAAAGTAATGATGAAACTTTTAAAAAATATCCGTTTAATTTTGAGCTAGTTATTGGTTATGAATTGCTAGATAAGTCAATAATTGTAAAATGGAAAGTCCGAAATACAGATGATAAGGTATTGTATTTTCAGATTGGTGCTCATCCGGCATTTAATTATCCCGATTTTGATGCCAAAGAAAGCCTACGTGGATATTTTAGCTTTGATAAAAAGTCAGAAATTGAGTATAAGTTAATAAAAGAAAAGGGTTGTATTGATCCCGATGTCAAATACCAGATGAACTTAGCGTCGGATGGAAGTTTACCTATCGATATTAATATATTCAACAAAGATGCTTTGATAATAGAAGATGGTCAAGTTCGTACAGTCTCATTACTGACAAAGAAAAAAGAGCCTTATCTGTCTCTACATTTCGATGCGCCTTTGGTCGGATTGTGGTCTCCTGCTATAAATGATTGTCCCTTCGTTTGTATTGAACCTTGGTATGGACGTTGCGATAAAGTAGGGTACGAGGGGGATATTTCTGGACGCGATTATATGAATCGTCTGGATATAGGACAAGAGTTCAGCACATCATATATTATTGAGATAGACAATATTTAATGATACTTATAATAAAGAGGACGATTCCAAATTTGAAATCGTCCTCTTTATTTATCTAACTAGTATATTTAGAAAGTATAAGCAACACCAATACCTAATATCTCACGGAACTGAACTTTTGCTCCTCTTTGGATAGGTTCTTCCCCTTCAATATTAGATGCTTTGAAAGTCTTAATGTCGTCATCATATTTTAAAGTTGTATTGATGGATGCAGATAAAAACTTATTTATTTTCATGGTTATCATCAGATCCCAATCAATATCAATATTTCCAAAGCTATCATCATAAGCTGTAAAAAGATCAAGAGTACTTACAGCTTTTACATTTTCCATGATCGGTTGCTCAGCACGAGCCTTAATATATGCACCAAATTCTGAACGGAAATGTTTCCCTTCATCTACACCAAAAGATCCTCCTTTAATATTTGATAGGTAATTGTCTGTTACGAAAGTCATTTTACTCGTAAGTGGAGACATATATACAGAATAACGGTCCTTTGCACGATACTCCATACCGACTGATGTCGTCAAGTATCCTGGAGCCATAAACTTAGAGATATATTCTTCTTTGTCCGGATAATTATAACCTTTGTAGAATTGACTATTGAATCCTGCCATTGCTGTGTAGAACCATTTGTCGTTTGTCGAATATCCAAGTTTTGTAGAGAAGTCTATTTTATCTGTTGTCTTTTGGACTCCATTTGTCTTGTTTCGTGTAAGACCATAGTCTAATATTAAAATGTTTTCCCACAACCAATTTCCGAATTTGTGGTTGAGACTACCATTCAGATATAAGTTTCCGGCATATGAACTTTCACCTCCAGCTGACCAATTACTTAGGTGTGTTTGAGTGATATTTAATCCAGTAGTTCCTTTTAATATCCATTTCTTATCCGTGTTTTCAGCTTCGGCATCTTGCCCGAATGCATAAGATGCGCATACAGCACATAATACCATAAGTAGAATTCTTCTCATTGTGTAAAAATTGTTGTGTTTAAATTGTTATTTATTGTTTATCTAAGTCTTAGAACATCACCTTCTGTTGGTATGTATTCAAAGTCTTTTTTGTTCATCTTGTACAGATTCTTTACTCTGATACCATATTGTTGAGATATACTATGCATCGACTCGCCTATTTGCACCACGTGCTCATAGTTTGGTTTGTCTGCTTTGCTCTTTTTCTTTTGGAGGTAAACGATATCTCCATCTTTTAAAGGGAAATCTTCTGGAACTTCGTTGTATTTACATAGATCTTTTGCTTTGAATCCAAATTCAGTAGCTATACCTACATAAGTATCGCCATCTCGAGCAACTACATAGACAAGATTGTGATCTTTGTATGGTGTATGTTTCCATTGTTGTATTGGTTGCGTAGTTGGACCAAGCTGGGTACTGCCTTTACTCTGTGCTGTACCACTGCTATATTTAGGGTTATCGTATTTATATAATTCGTAAGTCTCGATCAATCGAATCAGACTATTGGCGTATGCTTTATTTGTGGCATAACCTGCTTGCTGCAGTCCTTTTGCCCAACCTCTGTAGTCTGTAATTTTGAGATTGAATAGTGCTCTATATCGCGGACGTAAAAGAAATTTAGAATGATCTTCGAAAGATTCATGAGCATTTCTGTATTTACGGAAACATTCGTTGTTGAAGTCATCGTTATGGCGTACACTTTCGCCTTTCCAATCGTTATGGCATTTAATGCCAAAGTGATTATTCGAGCTTTTAGTCAACTTGCTTTGTCCGGCTCCAGATTCCAATAAGCCTTGTGCTAAAGTAATACTAGCTGGAATTTTATGTTTTTTCATCTGATCGATTGCGACATTTTTATATTTGTCGATGTAATCGTCATATAGTTTGTATCTTTTGTTTTGAGAAACCAAAACTGCGAAGGGCAAGCAAAAAATAAAAAGAATTAAAAATAGCTTATTAAAGCTTTTATATATGTATTTTTGTTTCATAACAGTCACTAATCAAAATTTAGTGTAAAAATAGTTGTTTGCTATGGAAATAAAAACATTATCAACAAAATTACTCATATACAAAATTGATGAGTGTGGTGAAGTTGAGAAAAAATTAATTGAAAGTGCACGTGAAGCTTGTTTGAAAGCATACGCTCCTTATTCTAACTATTCGGTAGGTGCTGCCATCCTTTTCACTGATGGAAGTATATTAGTGGGTAATAATCAGGAAAATGCGGCTTATCCTTCAGGTACTTGTGCGGAACGAACAGCTTTGTTTTATGCTCACTCGCAAAATCCGAATATGGAAATAGAGGCGATAGCGGTAACGGCATATACCAATGGAGAATATGTACAAGAAGTTTGTACTCCTTGTGGAGCTTGTCGGCAGGTGATGAGTGAGTTTCAAGATAAGAATCCGAAGCCTATTCGCGTTCTGATGTGTAATAAAGATACAGTATATGAGTTGGGGTCAGTCAAAGATCTTCTACCTTTGAGCTTTGGATTCAACTCGATGATATAATTAAAAGTTTGTCTTAAACTTTTTCAATTCGGCCGTCAATTCTTTTGAACGGCCGTTTGTTACTTTATCTAGTAATGACCAAAATCGTTCGCTATGATTCATCTCGACCGTATGACATAATTCGTGTAACATCACAAGCTCAATCAGGTGTTGGGGGAGAAGCATGCAGTATAATGAAAGATTTATGTTTTTCTGTGAAGAACAACTTCCCCACCTAGACTGGCTATTGTTTATTTTGACCGATGTTACTTCAAAACCATTCCTTTTTGCTAAGTTTCTAATCCAATCAGGGAACAAACGCTTAGCTTCATTACGCATGACCAGAGTAATAGCATTTTTTATGCGTTCTTGTAGATTCTGATCTGTGTAATTAGAGCCCGAAGGGCACACTATATATAAAATTCCCTCTTTAAATATAAGACTGAACTGTGTTTTCTCTTTTTCTATAATTCGTGCGGTGAAACTAAATGTCTGAAAATCATTTGAAGGCATGAATTGATGACTTTTAGGGGCATTTTCTTTCATCGCAATTAGTCTTTTTCGAAGTCTTAATATAGCTAGGTCTATATCTTTTTGTCTTAAGCCTATAGGGTATGTCAATCGAAATATCCCATCTCGATAGCGTACAATAATCGATTTAGCCTTGGGGTTGGGGCGAATATCAATTTCTCCTATTTCTTCGTAATGCTTAATCATCTTTTCATAAAAAAGAGCTTAATCTGTATAAAAGATTAAGCTCCTGATTATTTGTTGTTATAATCCTTATTTTTTCTTGTGATTTTCTTTAAGGAAGTTCTCCAGAGCTGCAGTCATTGAAGGAATACCTGGTAGCGGAGCTTCACAATTTAGCGTTAGGTTTGCATCTTTAACAGCTTTAGCTGTTGCTGCGCCAAAGCAACCTATTGCTTTATCTCCTTGCTCGAAGTGAGGAGCATTTTTAAATAACGATACTATTCCAGCTGGACTGAAAAAAATAAACATATCGTAAGACATAATTTCAGCTTCTGTAAATTCATTACTCACAGTGCGGTACATTACAGCTTTGGTATATTTGATTTTCTTTTCTTCTAAAACAGCAGTGATATCATCTTTGTGTACATCAGATACAGGCATAAGGAAGTTATCCTTATTATGTTTTGTTAGTGATGTAGCTAGTCCGTCCATTTTACCTGTCGTGCTGAAGAAGATTTTTCTCTTGCGGTATACAATATACTTTTGTAGGTAAAGCGCAACGGCCTCAGATATACAGAAATATTTCATATCCTCTGGCATAGTTATACGCATTTCTTCACAAAGCGCAAAAAAATGATCTATAGCTACTTTTGCTGTAAAGATAATTGCCGAATATTCAGGGATATTAATCTTTTGTTGTCTGAATTCTTTAGCATCTAAGCCTTCTACACGAATAAAAGGTTTGAAATCCATTTGTACACCGTATTTTTCAGCAATATCGAAATAAGGCGATTTTTCGGTTTGTGGGCTAGGTTGCGATACTAATATTTTTTTAACTTTTAC
Organism: Dysgonomonas massiliensis; assembly: GCF_900240225.1. Lineage (GTDB taxonomy): Bacteria > Bacteroidota > Bacteroidia > Bacteroidales > Dysgonomonadaceae > Dysgonomonas > Dysgonomonas massiliensis. The sequence goes on from NZ_OEPV01000006.1 coordinate 155,005, forward strand.
CATAAAACAATTAATGCTTTGGTGTTATTATATAAATAAATTATAGCTGTAATTAGTAATACATATGGAATAATTTCCACGGTACAAAGGTAGGCAATACTAAAGAGAAAGTTAAATTTTTTGCGAACAAAAAAAGTCAGTTGTTGGCAAAAAAATATAAATTGTACTGCTATAAAAACAACAGCCATCAATATGCATATCATATTGTGTGCATATCCTGAATATATTACCAATAATGTCGGTATAAAATAGATAATGCCTAACAGTTCGATTATAAATAATTGTGAGTATTCGAATATCTTCATCTCCTGCTGAATATCGAATATCGATCCAATCATTTTGTAGATCAACCGCTTTAACAGAAGAAAGGTTGATATTACTACTATAAACATGATTATAGTAATAGATGGTTCCCCATCATAGGCTCTATACCCAGGATTCTCTATAAAATAACTGTATGCAGTTATCGATACGAAAATGGTGAATTGCAGAATCAGATAGTAGCTATACCATATGTCGCGAGTTGTTAGACTATGTGACTCGTAGCTATCTGGATTGAAAGAAAAAGCAAGAGATAGATTTGTCTTTGCTGTCTTGAAACTTCCTTGATAGATATATGCAAACATCATAAAGCAAATCGTACAAAGGATAAATATCCCGTCGGCTTGCTCGAGACTAAAAGGCAAAGGGATGCCTTCGTGTAAGATACCCCCTTGCGATATATTAGTTAGTAATGTTGCACTTATCATCAATCACTCTTTTATAGATTGAAAGCTGCTTTAATTTGATCTACATAGTCAAGTTTTTCCCATGTGAATAACTCTACCTCACGTACAAGTTCTTCTTGATGATATTTTGACTTGAATGTTTTCTTTACAACCTGAGGCTTACGTCCCATGTGTCCATAAGAAGCAGTTTCCAGATATATCGGGTTACGCAATTTAAGCCTGTTCTCGATTGCTTTTGGTCTCATATCAAATAGCTCTTCCACTTTCTTAGCTATATCGCCATCCGAAAGCTTAACGTTACTGCGCCCGTATGTGTTGATATAGATGTTCATTGGTTTTGCAACACCAATAGCATAAGATACTTGTACGAGGACTTCTGGACTAACACCAGCAGCTACAAGATTTTTAGCTATGTGACGAGATGCATAAGCAGCAGAACGGTCTACTTTCGATGGATCTTTGCCCGAAAAGGCTCCCCCTCCGTGTGCACCTTTACCACCGTAAGTATCTACAATGATTTTACGGCCAGTCAAACCTGTGTCTCCGTGAGGACCTCCGATAACGAAACGGCCGGTTGGGTTTACAAAATATTTGATGTCTTCAGTAAAGAGACTAATAACATCTTCACGGAATTTATATTTGTTTTTTACACGAGGAATTAAGATGTTTATAACATCTTCACGAATTTTATCTTGCATCTTCTGATCGTCGCCGAACTCATCGTGTTGTGTCGAGATCACGATTGTATCAATACGTAATGGTTTCCCGCAATCGTCGTATTCGATCGTAACTTGAGATTTTGCATCTGGACGTAGATATGGCATTAGCTCGATTTCATTTTTTCTAATCGCAGCCAGCTCGTGTAGAAGTGCATGAGATAGGTCTAGTGCCAAAGGCATGTAATTGTCTGTCTCATCTGTCGCATATCCAAACATCATACCTTGGTCTCCTGCTCCTTGTTCCATCGGGTCGCTCTTACCATCTACACCGCGATTGATATCGTCAGATTGTTCGTGTATAGCAGATAGTACGCCACAAGATTTTGCTTCGAATTGATATTCACTCTTTGTATAACCGATGTTTTCGATTACTCTTCTTGTTGTTTCAGGAATATCGATGTATGTTTTTGATTTAACTTCTCCAGCCAGTACAACTTGTCCGGTAGTAACCAGAGTTTCACATGCTACTTTCGAATCAGGGTCATACGCTAAAAATTCGTCGAGTAGTGCGTCCGAAATTTGATCGGCAATTTTATCAGGATGGCCTTCTGATACCGATTCTGATGTAAATAAATAACTCATAAAGGTTTGTTTTGTTTGTTCAACTATGTGAATTGAAAGGGTATGCAGCAGCTTTGATAACTATTTTAGCATTTTTTACCTGTGGTTGCAATCATACAAATCTTTCCACTTTTAATTCGGATGCAAAGTTATAAAAAATAAGTATATGATAATCAATAAAAGAAAAGAATCCATTTTCTAAAGGAATGGATTCTTTTCTTAATCACGTATATAGATCTGAATTATTGTTCCAATACTTGTTTGAATTGAAGACCTGTTGCATTTTCTGGATCTACTCCTAATAGTAGGTCTGTATATTTCTGCATATTTTCTTTTGCTTCTTTCGCTTCTGTATTCTTTTTAGCTTTAGTCATAGAATCCCATTGTAGATAGTTGTAGTAGCTTAGATAAGTGTAAGCTTCGACAAGCTCTCTGTCGTTGTTGTGATCTTCTTTTGAAAGGATAGTTTCAACTGCAGCTTCATAGTATGGTTTTGCTAAACCTTCAGTACTTTCAGGGTCGGCTAGAGTTTGGATACGAGCTCTCCAGAAGTTACCAAGGTGGCTGTCTTCGATTCTTGTAGCTACTTCAGCGAAGGCTTTATCTCCTTCTGCGATATATCCATTTTTTGTAGCTATTGTTTCTTCATCTTCAGCACTTCTAAGTTCAGAAGCTCCCATGTAGTAGTAGCGTCCAAGTTGGAAGTAATCTTGAGCTTCTGCAGCTTCTCCTGCTTTAGCAATATATTTTGCTTGCATTTGTGCAGCGCCACCGTAATTGTCATTGTTAGCTAGATCAGCAGCAATTTCTTTATAGAATACAACTTGTGTTGGATCTAGTTCGATTGCTTTATCGATTTGTGCCATTGCTCCTTCGATATCACCTTTTGCTTTCAAAATATTTGCATAGCTAGTGTAGTCTAGTACAATATATTTTACAGTGTCTTTGTCAGTTCTTGTAATAGCGAAGAATTTTGCAGCTGCTTCAGCAGCTTCGTCATATTTTTGCTCTTTGTTAAGAGTGTACATTTTTAGACGATTCAATACAAAATCATTTGGGTTATGCTCCAATCCTTTAGCTATAAGACGACCTGCTTCTGCATAGTTGTCAGTAAAGAAGTTTGCTGCAGCATAGTTTGTAATGTCTTTGATTGCATAGTTTCCAGTAGCAAAGAATTTGTTATATGCGTCCATTGCCTCTTTGTAGAAACCTCTGTCATAGTAGCTGTCTCCTAAATATTTGTAAGTAACTGTATATTCAGGTCTCGACTCGATCGCTTTTTTAAGTCTGTCAGTTGCTTGTTCAGCATTGATATGCATATAAATTTTTGCATTTTTAATGTTTGCAACTGCGCAATTAGGATCGAACGTTACAGCTTGGTCGTATTGAGCTGCTGCATCTCCAGCTTGTTTTTTGCTTAGATGGTAGTCGCCCAAGAAGATGTAAACCCAAGGTGATTTTTTGTCAGCTTTGCGAGCTTCTTCAGCTTTTGCCAGTGCATCTTCTTCTTGACCATTGTCAAGGAATGCCTGAGCAACTTCTACTAAAATATCAGCATCTTTTTTGTTCTTTTTAGCAATGTTGTTAAGAGTTTTAGTTGCCTCTTTTGCATTTGCTTTAAAATCAAGTTTTGTGATACCGATTAGTCCATATGGATTTTCTGCATCATTTGCTAGTGCTTTTTGGTAATATGCTCTTGCTTCGTCGAGTTTACCTTCGCGGTAAGCAATTTCTCCAAGAAAATAATTTGATTTAATTGGATCTTGTGCTACTTCTTTAGTTAATACTCCTTTTGCAAGGTCAAGTTCTCCAAGCTTGTAATAGTCGAAGCCTAGGTTGTTTTGAGCCAAGGCTGACAGGCTGATCGCAAAGCTTAATGCAGCTGTTAATAAATACTTCAATTTCATTTCTGTTATTATTTAGTTGTTTTTATTAATATTCAGGTCTTACTTGTAGTAGTCTTACCGGTTGTGATGCTGGTAAAAGCCCAGCTTTGTAAACAATACGTTGGCCTTTCTCGCCTGCTGCAAATTTAACAAAACCAGTTGTTAGTCCACCACGTGCATCAGAAATAATTATATAAACGATGCGTTGAAGTGGATATAGTTGTAGTGAAAACTGATATGGTAATGGTTTGTAACTGTTTTGTTTCGTAGCTTTTTCTTCTTTGCTGACTGACATTACCTTTACGTTATTGATAAAACTAATACTTAGCGAGTCACTCGGATTACTGATCCAATTTACTCCTATTAGTCCTAATGCATTCGGATTTTCAGAAACGTAGTCAATAACTCTTTGGTTTGGTGTCCTTTCGCTGATGTCTACAGTTGCAGTATCATTAGATATTGCTTTCACGTTTTGAGCAAGAGGTATATTATCATTGATGTTTTCAGTGATGAATCTTACTGTACTTGAATTTGGGCTGTCAAATCTTATATCGATATTGCCTAATTTCGAATCTGGATATAGCTGTTTCCAGTTTGTGATTTCACCATTCACAATTCGCTTGATATCATGTGTTGATATCAGTGTATCTTTATTTGCTTTGTTTACTATCAAAGCAATGCCGTCAACAGCTAATGGTTGTGACCATACTGTCTGTTCGCGGCTTTCAATGGTTTTTTGTTCGTTTGTTGTTAATTCGCGTGTGCCAATTATTAACCTCACACTGTCTTTTACGAAAAGATCATATGCATTTCTTTCGTTTGTGTATAGAGGAACTACCGTTGCCTCGTAGTTCAATGCTTCAAATACTTGAATTTGCTCATCGATGATCGGTGCTAAGCATTCGTCCACAGTGATTTGTGCAACACCGCTAGTTTCGGTATCGGTTCTTGTTATTTTGGGCCCTCTCGAGCAAGAAGATGCCAAAATAATTGTAGTTAGAATAGCGCAAAAATATAAACTTAGCTTTTTCATAATTTTCTGGATTTTGTTTTATTTCCCATGTTTATATAAACGATAGCCCCTAAAAATACCATATACTGCAAATACCACAGCCATGGCGTAGCGGATTGTTTCGCTTATATTTTCGAATATTTTGGTTTGAGTTAGCATATATGCTACACTTAAATAGACGAAAATCATGACAAAACTCCATACAAAACGGAGAGATTTTTTGTTTTTATTTTTATTTTCCATCTTCTAAATTTGAAAAAGAAGAGAAGAGGTTGCCCAACTTCTCTTCTTTTGAACTAAGTATTTTTTGCTAAATAATAGTCTTAGCTTCTCTGTTAAGCGAGAGTTGCTTTTATTATTGTAACTTGAATATAATCGGTAGTGTAAAGTATACAGCTACGTTACGTCCATTTTGTTTACCAGGAACCCACTTAGGCATCATTTTTACAACGCGAGTAGCTTCTTTGTCACAAGCAGGGTCGATACCACGTAATACTTTTACGTCAGAGATTTCACCTGTTGATGTAACAACGAATCGTACGATAACACGTCCTTGTATGCCTGATTCTTGTGCTGTTACTGGGTATTTCAATTGTTTACTAATAAAAGAGTACATCTCAGTTTCACCACCCGGATACGTCGGCATTTGTTCTACCGTCGTAAATGGTTTTTCTTGTGGTTTCTCTTCAACAATAACTTTATGTTCTTTAAGCTCGTCAATAGCGATACCGAATTTTTCATCTGTACCTTTAACGTCTGCCATCGAAACCTGAAGTTTTGTTTCTAGTACTTCGCTCACAGCTTTCATTTCGTCTTCTTCTTTCACCTCGTCATCTTTTTTGATCACTGGAGGTGTAAATTTGATTGTAGACTTCAATGGTGGTGGTGGTGGTGCCATTTCTTGTTTTGCAATTTGTTCCTGAGGAAGTTCTTGCTCAACTGGAATATTTGACATTACCATCTCATCCTCCATAGTTCCCAAATCATTAGCTTTATTCAATTCCTTAACAGCACTGATTAGTCCTGGTAGGAAAGATATAACAAGCATTAAAATAAGGATTACTATTAAAGCTACAACGTGTCTTTTAGAAGATGTTTGACGCAAACGGTATGCTCCGTATTGTTTGTTTTTATCCTTAAATACAACGTCACACCATTCGCCAGAATTTATATTAATATCTTTCATAATTTCTAGTTTTAAACATTAATTATTTGGCTGGTGCTAGATTATCACGTCCGAACTGTCCTTTAGTCTCATAGTTTTTCACAAGAAACTTGTCTCCGTCAGTCGCTTCTACAATCGCGTATGTACCAATACTACATATTGCCATTTCGTCCAAAGCTTCAACAAGATTTTTGAAAGTTGCTTCATCAGTTGGTTTGATAATTACCACTTGATTTTCTTTGTCGTTTCTAATCTCGTCTTCTCTTTGCTTCTTCTCTTCTTCAGTTAACCTTCTGTTTGTGCGCTCTTCTTCTTTAAGCGCCTTCATCTTGGCTACAGCTACAGCATTACGCTCAAGCAGTAGTGCGCGAAGTCCTTTTGCCGAAAAATCTGTTTGAGTTACAGATGTATAATCGTTATAAGCTTCAGCACCTAACTGTCCTGTATAGTAATATACTTTATCGTCACCTCCAAGTAGTACTGTAATTGCCTTCGATTCTTTAACCTTGTTTTTGTCTTCTTCATTAAGGTTTTTATCGTCAAGTGGCATTACAATATCCATAACTTGAGGTTTAGCCAGAGTAGTAACAAACATGAAGAAAGTGATAAGAAGCATGTTCATGTCCACCATCGGAGTAAAGTCTACTCGTAGGTTTAGTTGTTGCGGTTTGCCTTTTTTCTTGCCACCGTCGCCTGCTGAAATATTTGCCATCTTTTTCTTTTCTTTTGTTTAATTGTGCAGAAGATTACTCTTCGCTAATACCTTTAAGTACGGTTTGAAGACTGTAACGATTTTCTTTCAGATCAACCAAAGTTTTCATCACTTTGTCCACTAGTGGATAAGGTGTTTTTTCTGCAGCTTTGATTGAGAACTTCATGTTTTCGTTTACTTCTTTCGAAAAACGAATCCAGTCTGCTAACTGATTGTTACCGCTGTCTAGGGGAATACCCTTCCCTTTCTTCAATTCTTCATCTTGGTCAAGCAAAGGCAATTTCAAGAATCCTGAAAGTTGGTTCATTGGAACACCGATAGATGCTAAATCTCTAAATGATGCTTTTTGTTGTCCATTCAATTCAGGAAGCTGATAATATGCAGCCATTTTGCCTAGTACAGCTAGTTTGTCTTCTGGTTTATCCAGATTTAAAAATACCCGACCATTATCATCCACAAGGATTGTCATTACGTCGTTTTCTGGTATTTTACGTTCCGAAATAGATCCTGGAGTAATTACCTCTACTGGTTCTTTCGGTTTGAAAGTCGCTGTCAACATGAAGAAAGTAAGCAATAGTACAGTCACGTCCGACATGGCGGTCATGTCGATAAATGTATCGTGTTTTTTAGTTGCTACTTTTCCCATTTTATTTTACTTCTTTTATTTAATAGAGTGATTTCTATACAGAAATCCACAGTTTAATATGTAAATATCGTTAACGCGAATTATTTAGTGATACCACCGTGAGCGTCAGTATAAGTCTGACCGATAGCAAAACCAACTTCGTCAACAGCATTAGTCATATTAGTTACTCTACCAGAGAAGTATGTATAAGAGATGATCGCTGCAGCACCTGTACCGATACCCATCGCTGTATTCATCAAGGCCTCAGAGATACCTAGAGCTAGTTTAGTTGAGTCTGGTGATCCAGCCTGGCTCATCGCCTGGAACGATTTGATCATACCAAGTACCGTACCTAATAGTCCGAATAGTGTACCTAGAGATGAAATAGCTGCGATAATGTTTAGATTTTTTTCAAGGTAAGGAAGTTCTAGCGTTGTAGCTTCTTCGATTTCGCCTTGGATGATAGCAGCTTTTTGGTCATTTGTCATACCTGAAATAGCTTCTACGTCTTTGTATCTTACAAGACCAGCTTTTAGGATGTTAGCTACTGAACCTTTTTGCTCGTCGCAAAGTTTGCTTGCGCCGTCGATGTCGCCGTTAGCAAGTTTAGCTTTAGCTTCGATAACGAATTTTGCGATTTTACCTTTACCGCTAGCTCTGTTAAGAGCGAAGATTCTTTCAACAGAAAGAGATAATACTGTTAGTAATAGTGTGATAACGATAGGAATTACATATCCCCCAGTGTAAAGGATAGCAAACCAGTTTCCAGGTTTTGGATTACCTTTGTCGTCAAATCCGCTAGGATCTCCAGCTACGAAGATAAAGAAAGAAAATGCAATAATTGCACAGCCTAAAATGATAAATCCAGCTGATGCTCCTTTAGATCTGCTTGCTGGTTTACTTGCGCTTTTATTAGTTCCCATAGTGATAATAAATAAATTAGTTTAGTGAATAAATTTATAATTAATAATATATTTCAAATAAATATTTCGTTTTATTTGTCGCTTCTGATATTAGTTATGCCTCATTTTTGATTTTATTTGGCACACAAATATACAAATCCATTTCGTTAAACAATGGTTTCACCTATTTTTATTGAATAATTTTAACGACTTTTAGACGTTCTGTTTACGGATGTTGGTATTATTTTAATTAACTGGTTTGTCACGATCGAAAATGTGGTATTAGCAATTATCTTTTTTTCTCGATTTAAGAAAAGTGTTTCCTTGTTATTTGTTCGGCGGCAAATTTATAATAATAATAATATATATCCAATCAATTTAGTATTATTTATAATTCTTGTTGATTCCTTAGGCAAAGTGCATCATTTAATGCAATTACAGCCTTTTCGTAATGCTCGCGACTGATGACAAACTGCATGTTGACTTGTCTTAGTGATTGGGCAAAACTTTCGACATTGATGCCTTGTTCAAATAATGCTTTTGCTGCTTGATACAAGAATCCCGGTAGAGCTATGTTTGTTCCCATAACGCATACTAAGGCTACTCGTTTTGTAGTTACTTGATAGAAGTTAAGTTCTAGGTCTGCTATCATTTCGCGCGATTTATAGTTGTCCCATACTACCATTGTGATGGAATTGGCATTCGTCGATTTTAGGATGTAACTTACACCATATTTCTCGAAAGTTTGCATGATTCTGAGGTCGAAACCGACTTCGCCTACCATCATCGGGTCGTGTATCTCTATTGCTAAAACTTTCTTTGTTCCCGAAACTATTTCTATTTTGGGTACCTCGGATACATAGTCCTTTGTAATCAGCGTTCCAGGATGTTCTGGCTCAAAAGTGTTTTTGATTCTGATGTTTATGTTGGCAAGTTCTAGGGGTTTTGCCGCTTTCGGATGTATGGCTTCCATGCCAATATCAGCAAGCTGATCGGCAACGATAAAGTTCGTCTGTCCTACTGGTACAATTTTGTCAACACCAACAATGTTTGGGTCGGCGCTCGAGAGGTGGTATTCTTTATGGATGACAGCTTCCTGAGCATTAACTTCTACTGCTATTTTGCTGAATGTTACTTCGGTATAACCTCTATCGAATGCTCTCATAATTCCTTCAGTGCCTTTTGTGTAGCCGGTAGCTATGCATAGCGTGCTGCTGAAGTCTATTTTGCTGAATGCTTTGTGTATACGTTCGTCAATAGTAAGGGGCATTGAATCGTTGAATCCGCATAGGTCGATAAAACGAGCCGTAATACCATTGTTGTTAAGGATGTTTACAGAGTTCCATGCAGAGTGTGCTTCGCCTATCGAAGCTAGTATTTCGCGTGCTGCAAGGCATATATCATCTACATTTACGTATCCCGAAGCTAATACACGTGTAAGGCTGAATAGCATTGTCTTAGCTTGTTCTATACGATAGGTAATGAATTCTTTGGCTTCTTTTAGATTAAGTCCGATTTCTTCGAATCCTTCGTTGATGTGCAGAAGTCTTTGGCAAAGGCTGTCAAGTCCTATGCTGTAATCGGCATTTTCAAGAAATTGAACATACACGCCTGGTTCACCGGTTTTCTTATGCTCTAGTAGCCAATTGGTAACATTGTTGTATGCCGATACAACCAAAATTCGGTTATACAATTCATTCGGAGTTCTATTCCCGATGATCACATTATCCATTACGTCTTTGAATTGAGACATGGATGTTCCGCCAATTTTTTCTACTGTAAGCATATTGCTATTAAGCTAGTCTTAATTAATAATGAAATGTTTAAATATTCTGCAAATATACATAATTCTGTCGTAAAATATTTTTTTTGGAGCTTAAACCGCTTGTTTTGACCGGAAATCGCATTTAAAAATGTAATTTTGAACGAAAAATAGAATGTAAATAAAATGGCTTCATTAAAATCTTGGGTGTCTGCGTTTCGGCCTCGGACGCTGTTTTTGGCCGTTGGAACTGCAGTGTGTGGCAGTGGAATGGCTTATTATGGTGGTAAATTTAGTTGGTGGATCTTTGTCCTGACAGTTGCAATAGCTGCTATATTGCAATTGCTTTCTAATCTTGCTAATGATCTTGGCGATTTTCAGCACGGAACGGATACTACAGGTGAGCGGTTGGGGCCTCAGCGAGCAATGCAAAGTGGGGCAATAACATACGTCGAGATGAAAAGAGCTATATATATAACGGTGTTGTTGTCGGCTGTTATTGGTGTTCTGCTAGTGTATTCTGCTCTACAGTTTTTATCACCTATATATATAATAGCATTTTTGTTGATCGGACTTCTTGCTATAATAGCAGCGCTGAAATATACAGTCGGAGATAATCCTTACGGATATAAAGGAATGGGTGATGTTTTTTCATTTGTATTTTTTGGCCCAGTTCCCGTTGTTGGTACCTATTTCCTACATACGCACGAGTTGAATTTCTTCCCATGGTTACCTGCTATAGGATTGGGCTTGTTGTCGGCAGCAGTTCTTAATACCAATAATATGCGCGATTTGGATAACGATCGCAATGCCGGTAAAATAACAGTTCCGGTTCGCATTGGATTGGCAAATGCCAAGAAGTATCACGCATTTCTGATACTCGGAACTTTATTTTGTTTCATAGCTTTCAATTTGCTATATATGTCATCTTGGTATCAGTGCTTGTATCTAGTTGTTTTTGTTGCATTTTTGAAAATATTGACTGACGTTTTTCGAATAACCGATAATAAAGCTTTGGACCCTTATTTGAAGTTTACTTCTGTATCCACCTTCTTCTTGTCGTTGTTTTTTGTGATTTGTATAAATCTGTAATCTGAAATAGAATGAAAAAGATAGGATTGCTTTCGGACACCCACTCCTGTTGGGATGATAAGTATGAATCGTATTTTGCGGATTGTGACGAAGTGTGGCATGCGGGTGATATAGGATCGATGGATCTGCTGTTGAAGTTTGAGGCTTTTAAACCGTTGCGTGCAGTCTACGGCAATATAGATGATGCGCGTGTTCGTCGTGCTGTGCCCGAATTTCAACGTTTTACGTTGGAAGGAGTGGATGTGCTGATGACTCACATAGGAGGATATCCGGGTAGATATGAGCCGAGTGTAAGGAAAATACTGTTTGCAAATCCTCCAAAGTTATTTATTACAGGGCATTCGCATATCCTTAAAGTGAGATATGATGAAACGCTTAAGTGCCTGCATATAAATCCAGGTGCGGCAGGGAAGTCCGGTTTTCATCGCGTTCGTACTTTGGTGCGTTTTGTCTTGGATGATGGGAATATTACGGATCTTGAAGTGATAGAATTAAATGGTTAGTTCGAGGAAGTATTCTCTGTGTGTCTTAGTAAATCTTAAGAACGAAAGCCTGACAAAGTTGGAATAAATATGTAACTTTGTCAGTTACTTTAACAATCAGATATTCTTGTAATGGCAAAAGTAAATATACAACAAGTTAAACAGCGATTTGGTATTATTGGTAATAATGCTGAGTTGAATAGAGCTATTGAGGTTGCCTTGCAGGTGGCACCAACCGATCTTTCTGTACTTGTTACCGGAGAAAGTGGAGTTGGAAAAGAAAACTTTCCTCAACTTATACATCAAAATAGCCATCGTAAACATGGTACTTATATAGCGGTCAATTGTGGTTCGATACCCGAAGGTACAATCGATTCGGAGTTGTTTGGACACGAAAAAGGATCTTTCACGGGAGCTACCGGCGAACGTAAAGGTTATTTCGAATATGCGAATAAAGGAACTATATTTTTAGATGAAGTAGGGGAGCTACCTCTATCTACTCAGGCTCGTTTATTACGCGTTCTCGAAACCGGAGAATATATGAAAGTGGGTTCGTCGAAAGTAGAAAAGACTGATGTTAGAGTTGTTGCGGCTACGAATCTGGATATGGTTGAAGCTACAAAGAATGGTCGTTTTCGCGAGGATTTGTATTATCGCTTAAATACTGTGCCTATTCGTATCCCAGCGTTACGCGATAGAAAAGAAGATATTCCTTTACTATTTCGCAAATTTGCTAGCGATTGTGCCGAGAAGTATAATATGCCGGCTATAGTCTTGACAGATGCTGCACGTCAGATGTTGGTTGATTATCGTTGGCCGGGCAATATTCGCCAGTTGAAGAATATTACCGAACAAATTTCGGTAATAGAGCAAGACCGTGAAATTACACCAGAGATTCTGAAATTGTATTTGCCAGCAAACGAAGTTGGTATGATAGCATTACAACCTCATGATGGGGATGGACAGCGTATGTTCAATAATGAACGTGAGATACTTTATCAGGTCTTGTTCGATATGAAAAAGGATATGAATGACCTGAAAAAGATTGTTCACGATTTGGTTTCAGGAAATCTTACTGCTGCTGAAGTAAAAAAAGACATGGCATATCAGCCTATAGTTGTTCAGACAGATAAGAATGTACCTGCTATCATAACGAAGGATACGCATGCTAATTTATACGACAAAGAGGATGTGATTGATGATGATGGTGAATTTCAGGTTATTGATTCGACCGATGTTGATAAAGATTCATTGTCTCTTGAGGAAGTTGAAAAGGAAATGATAAGAAAGGCATTGGAACGTCATCAGGGAAAACGTAAAAATGCAGCTCAGGACTTGAAGATATCCGAGCGTACACTATATAGAAAAATAAAAGCTTATAATCTGGAAGATTTATGAAGAAAGTCATCTTGTTTTTGATGCTCGGGTTTACGTTGTTGTTAGGTGCGTGTAAAGTGTCCTATAGCTTCAATGGGGCGTCGATTGATTATAGTAAAATAAAAACAATTCAAATTCATGATTTCAATAATCATGCTACGTTAGTTTACGCGCCGATGGCTCAGATGTTTAATGAGAGGCTGCGTGATGTTTTTACACGTAATACGAAATTGAAGTTTACGGATTATGATCCAAATGTAGAGCTGGAAGGCGAAATTATTCGCTACGATTTCGCTCCCTTGGCAGTTAAAGAAGATATGTATGCTTCAGAAACACGTATGACGGTTTCTGTTCGTATTCGTTATCGTAACAATGTGAATCCTGAAGAGGATAAAGATGGGGAGGTTTTTACTGCATATCGAGATTTTGAAAGCGGTAAGAGTATTGACGAGGTTCAGGAGCAACTTGTTAGAGAGATAAACGAAGAGATTATCGACCAAATATTTAACTCGACAATGTCTAATTGGTAATACGGATTTCAGTAGATGGATAAAGATGAATTGTACAGGCTGTTAGTCGACGATGACTTGGAAGTGTCGGATATCTTGCGGCTGAAGTCAATTGTTGATCAGTATCCATATTTTCAAGGGGCATTATTTTTGTATCTGAAGGCTGTTTATTTGTATGATAGTAAGTCATTCAGAGGCGAGTTGACAAAGTATAGTGTTTTCGTTCAAGATCGGAAAGCTTTGTTCTTTTATATCCTGAAAGAAGAATATAATCAGTTCTTTAATACAGTCGAGCGACGTAAATTGTCGGAAGATAGAACTAGCATCTTATTGGATGCATTCTTTGAGACTAAAGGAAATGATTTTGATGACAATTTTGAGTATAACTTATCAAGTACAACATTGGCTTCATCGGATTATCTGGCTTATATTGGTGATATAAATGATGTGTCAGATGAAGTATCTTCGAAAACATCAAATAATTTAAAGCATCAAAATATTATTGATTCCTTTATCGAAAAAGCAGATGAGGGCATAAGTATACAGATAGACGCGACCGATCCGGCAAAGTCTACACCAATACCAGATATCGACAAAGAAGAGGAACTAGCAGATGATCTGTTTTTTACGGAGACCTTGGCTAAAATCTATGTCAAACAACATAAATATGAGAAAGCTTATAAAATAATTAAACATTTAAGTTTGAATTATCCAAAAAAAAACATTTACTTTGCAGACCAATTGAGTTTTCTCGAAAAATTGATTATAAATTCGAAATTTGAAGATAAAAAATGAGTACGCTTATTACTGTATTAATTGTATTTGCATCTGTATTATTGATATTGGCTGTTTTAGTTCAAAAATCAAAAGGAGGAGGTCTTTCTTCTAACTTTGCATCATCGAATGCTGTTATGGGTGTTCGAAAAACAACTGACTTTATAGAAAAAGCAACTTGGGGACTAGCTAGTTTCATTATTGTGATGAGTATTCTAGCTGTTGTAGTACGCCCGAAAGCTGCAGTAGAAGATATTATCCCTCAAGCTCCGGTTACAACTCCATTGACTCCGGATATGGGAACAAACTCAGCTCTACCTCTAGATCTTGGTGCTCCGGCTGAAGGAACAGCTACAGAAGAAGCACAACCTGCAGAGTAATACTCTTAAGCATAAAATATATAAAAGACATCTCAAATGAGGTGTCTTTTTCTTTTGCATGTTATTTTAATAGAGATTCGTACGACGGGATATCCGCAAGGTATTTAATGCTTTGCTTTTCGTAGTCTACGTAACAGCAGTAATGTTCCATACCGTTAGATACTATAAGGTAATTTACATGAAGGACAATATTGTAATTTGCAATCTGGTTGAATACTTCCTGCGTAATCTTTATTTCAGGAGCTTTGTACTCCAGTATAAGCAAAGGTTTCATATCCCTGCCGTATACCACAGAGTCGCAACGTTTCTTTTGCTTGTTTAGGTCAATCTGGATCTCGTTGGCAATTAGCGATTCGGGGTAATTACGTTCAGTAATAAGGAAATTGACAAAATGCTGACGTACCCATTCTTCGGGTGTTAAGGCTACAAAACGACGACGCAGACGATCGAATATTGATATTCGTCCATTTACCTTTTTGATATTGGGGTTGAATGAGGGTAGGTTTAACTCGAACATTTGGTCGTTTTTTATTATATTTGTCCGGCTGTATGATAAGCTAAAACAAAAATAAGACATATATGAAAACGAAACAAGAAATAGTAGAAAATTGGCTGCCACGATATACCAAAAGACCATTAGAGCAATTTACGAAGCATATTCTATTGACAAACTTTACTCGTTATGTCGAGATTTTTGCTGACTATTTTAAAGTGCCTATCCTTGGACAAGATGGTAATATGCCCAATGCTTCGGCTGAGGGTATTACGATTATCAATTTTGGTATGGGTAGTGCTAATGCAGCTACAATTATGGACTTATTGAGTGCTGTTGAACCCGAAGCAGTCCTATTCTTAGGTAAGTGTGGAGGTATCAAGAAAATTAATAAGCTTGGAGATTATATTCTTCCAATTGCAGCTATCAGAGGAGAAGGAACGTCGAATGACTATTTTCCGCCAGAAGTACCATCATTGCCAGCATTTAATCTTCTTCGTTCATTGTCTTCAAATATTCGGGATTTCAATCGTGATTATTGGACTGGAACTGTTTATACTACCAATCGTCGCGTTTGGGAGCATGATGACGAATTCAAAGACTATCTTCGTAAGATCAGAGCAATGGCTGTTGATATGGAAACAGCGACTTTGTTTACTTGCGGATTTGCCAATAAAATTCCTACCGGAGCACTTCTGTTGGTATCGGATCAGCCTATGATTTCAGATGGTGTGAAAACAGAGAAAAGTGATAGCGAGGTAACTCGAAAATTTGTCGACGAGCATGTGATGGTAGGTATCAAGGCTCTTCAAACATTGATAAATAAAGGAGAAACTGTAAAACATTTACGTTTCGATTAACAGAATAGGATGACATTCGAGCAACTACAAGCGGAGATTCGTGCCAAACGATTCAAACCTCTCTATCTTTTGATGGGGGAAGAGCCTTATTATATTGACGAGTTGACAAACTTGTTGATGAATACGGTATTACCCGAAGAAGAAAGAGACTTTAATCAGATTATCATGTATGGTCGTGATACGGATGTACGTAGTCTGATAACTACTGCACGAGGTTTTCCGATGATGTCGGAATATCAGCTGATAGTAGTAAAAGAAGCTCAGGATGTTAGTAAATTGGAAGAGTTAGCTATTTATGCACAAAATCCACTGAATAGTACAATTCTCGTCTTGAATTACAAAGGAGGATTGTTGGATAAACGTAAAAAACTTTATGGCGAGATAAATAAACATGGTGTCGTATTCGAGTCGAACAAAGTTCCCGAATACAAGATGCCCGCTTTTGTTACTTCTTATATTCAATCGAAAGGATTGAGTATTGATAGTAAAGCTTCGCAGATGTTGACTGACTACTTGGGTAACGATCTGAAGAAGTTTACCAATGAGGTTGATAAGCTGTTGATAGCTATGCCTCCTAATACAAGGCAGGTTACGGCCGAACTGATTGAGTTGAATATCGGAATCAGTAAAGATTATAATAACTTCGAGTTGTTGAAAGCTATTGTAGAGCGTGATGTTTTGAAGATGAACAAGATTGCTGATTATTTCGAGAAGAATCCCAAAAATAATCCATTGATTCTAACGTTGACAGTCTTATTTAATTATTTCAGTAACTTGATGATCTGTTATTGGGCAAAAGATAAGACCGAACAAGGCTTGGCTGCAGAGCTAGGGTTACGCAGTACTTTTCAGGCTCGCGATTATGTTACTGGCGTACGTAACTACAATGCATTCAAATGCATGGAAATTATTAGTTTGCTTCGGACTTATGATGCAAAAGGAAAAGGCTTCGGAAATATTTCGGTTTCGGATGGCGAATTGCTGAAGGAGCTATTATATAAAATAGCGCATTAAACAAACTCGTCAGGCAGATTTACCAAATAAAGTTTCCCGCTAGCACGTGTGATAGCAGTATATAGCCAGCGGTAGAAATTGACACCTAGAAATTCCTGAGGAACATAGCCCATATCCAAAAAAACATTCTTCCATTCTCCACCTTGTGCCTTGTGGCATGTTACGGCATAGGCGAATTTTACTTGTACAGCATTGAAGAAAGGATCGACTTTCATCTTTTTCATTTTTGCAGCTTTAGTCGAATAATCGCTGTAATCCTCCAATACGTTATAGAACAGTTCTTGCGATCGTTCACGACTCAAGCCTGCACTTTCTGATGTAAGCGTGTCGAGTAGTATTTTTATCTCAAGTTCGGTGTCGTAATCAACGCTTCTGACAAGAACGTCGGCGAAACGGAATCCATATAATTCCTGCTGTTTTCGGATGCGTAAGACTTCTAGAATTTCACCATTAGCCAGAAATTCAATATCCTTAATCTCTTCGGTCCAGAAGTAATTATTCTTCGTTATCATCAGCAGATCACCGGTTGATAATTCTTCTTCACGCCAAAGAATTCGATTCCGTACTCCTTGATTGTATATATTTGCACGTTTATTCGATCTGGAAATGATCATTGTATTTTCGATACCATCGCGATCATATGCCGAACCTATTTCGTCAATTAATTCTTCGCCCGAAACTTTGACTATATCATCAAAGCCATTTAAACGTAATTTAGGATAATCGTCAGTAGTTTCTTCGTGCAGTGCAGTACGGATATTCGTAGCATTAAATAATATTCCCGAACTTTCGGCCTGACGGACAATCTGAGTTAAAAATGTTTCGGTAACATTCAGTCCATAGCCCTCAAGAACGGGGCTTTGAAGTGCCGGACTATCTTCTTGCATGACTGGCGGTAACTGAGCTGTATCGCCAATAAGAAGCAGACGGCAGTTTTCGCCTGAATAGATATAATGAATTAAATCGTCAAGTAACCGTCCCGTTCCAAAAACAGACGAATCCAATCCATCGTTGCTGATCATAGAGGCCTCGTCTACGATGAAAAGTGTATCCTTGTGTAGATTGTCCATAATGCTGAAACTACCTACATCTTCAGAGAATTTTCGTTGACGATAAATCTTCTTATGTATTGTGAAAGCCGGATGATTAGCATAAGCCGAAAAGACTTTTGCGGCACGACCAGTCGGAGCCAATAAGACGGTTTTCTGTTTAAATTCGGTCATTGTTTTGACCAATGCTCCAAGTAAAGATGATTTCCCCGTTCCGGCATAACCTTTCAGAAGAAATACCAGTTCATCCTTTTGCGTAAATAAAAACTCAACAATCTGCTCCAATACCAGACTCTGGTCTGCTGTCGGTTCGAATGGAAAGTTTTGCTTTATTTTTTCAAGGAAGAATTTCTGGATCATCTGTCTAGTCGTCAATTTTTAATGCTTAGACAAAAGTAGCAGATAAAAATATCTTTTGCTACATTTGCACAAACAAAAGAAGTAAAGCATGTTTATCCCCGAAACGATTGATCTTGGTAAATCTGAAAATTATAATCTTGTTATCCGTATTAAAGATGATGAGTTTATGTTCTCTATTGCCGATGCCGAACATCCCGACAATCGTTTTGTGAGTGGAACCGAGTTCTCTCAGGATACATTGTTGTCAAACATTCAGCGAATAATATTCGATTTTAATTTTCTAACTCAGGAATTTCGGTCAGTTTCAGTGATTTTTGTAACACCTCAATATACAATAGTTCCAGATAAATATTTCGAGGAAAAAGAACGTTTGGATATGTACAATGCCGTAAGCTCGGTTGAGGCTAAATCGGTGCTAAGTTGTGCAAATAAAAGTCAATCAAGTCATACGATTTTTGCAGTCGAAAAAGAGTTGTGCGAATTTCTTAAAAGAAGTCTGTGCGGACCTGAGTTTGTTCACCATATAAGCCCTCTGTGTGAATTGTTCAGCCAGCAAACTTCCGGAAAAATTACATCGCGACGTATGTATGTAAATTATCATTCAGGCCTTATGGATGTGATTTGTGTTTCGGATAATAGTGTAGAACATAGCTTGACATACAAAGAACAGAATATCAGAACTCAGCTTTATTTTATACTTAAATTGTGGGAGCAGTGTGGATTGGATCAGTCAGACGATCAATTGTATATTATCGGCGATCGTCCAGCAATGGTTGATGACGTACTGAGTACGTATATAGAGAAAATATGTCATTTCGATAAATTTGATACACTCTTCTTTCCTAATCTTGGAGGTAAACAAGTT
The DNA here is from genome assembly GCF_900240225.1 of Dysgonomonas massiliensis. Classification (GTDB taxonomy): domain Bacteria; phylum Bacteroidota; class Bacteroidia; order Bacteroidales; family Dysgonomonadaceae; genus Dysgonomonas; species Dysgonomonas massiliensis. Next base: position 174,332 of record NZ_OEPV01000006.1, read on the forward strand.
CCTGTTGATTTATTAGCATTATGAGAATTATAAGTGGAAAATATGGTGGTCGTCGGTTCAATCCGCCACCTTCGTTCAAAGCAAGACCGACAACCGATTTTGCAAAAGAAAATCTATTCAATGTTCTGAATAATGAGATAGATTGGGAGGATGTTGAAGCGCTTGATCTTTTTGGTGGAACTGGAAGTATTAGTTTCGAATTGGCTTCACGCGGTTGCAAGTATGTGACTTGTGTCGAAAAACAATTTTCTCATGCTGCTTTTATCGAAAAAGTACAAGAGCAATTGAAGATTGATAATATGAAGGTGTTCAAGATGGATGTGTTTAAATATCTATCTTTCTGTAAAGATCAGTTCGATCTTATTTTTGCCGATCCACCTTACGATCTGAAAAACTTTGCAGATGTGCCTCGCTTAATTTTGGAAAAGGATATGATAAAAGACGGAGGCCTTTTTATTCTTGAGCATTCTAAAGATTATGATTTTTCTTCATATCCGTCGTTTCGCGAGAGGCGTGAATACGGAAGTGTAAATTTTAGTATTTTCGAGAAATAATTTACCTTTGCAAGACAACACCTCATGGTAGGTGTTTTTATTTTGTTAATAAGTACTGAACAAAGAATATCATAATTATCTGAGATGATTTATACGGAAAATAAAATGAACGAAACTACCAAACGCGGTAGTATTGAGGTTGTTTGTGGATCGATGTTTTCGGGTAAGACCGAAGAATTACTTCGCCGTATGAAGCGTGCTCAGATTGCTAAACAGGTTGTTGAGATTTTCAAACCTTCTATTGATGTGCGTTATTCGGATTGTGAAGTCGTTTCGCACGATAAGAATTCGATACCATCTACTCCGGTAGAACATTCAAGCAATATATTATTATTATCATCCAACGTTGAGGTTGTAGGAATAGACGAAGCGCAGTTTTTCGACGAAGGCTTAGTTGGTGTATGTCAACAATTGGCCGATGAAGGTATTCGTGTTATAGTTGCAGGGCTTGATATGGATTTTAAACGTACTCCTTTTGGACCTATGCCCGGACTTTGTGCTATAGCAGATGATGTGATGAAAGTTCATGCAATATGCGTTCGTTGTGGTTGTCTGGCAAATTATTCACATCGATTGGTAGCTAATGATAAGCAAGTAATGTTAGGAGAACTTGAGGAATATCAGCCTCTGTGTCGTTCATGTTATAATGCTGCGCATCGATCTGATAAATAACTGATATTAATTTGTTTCAAGTAATTTCTTTATCAGGCTATCCATTTTGTTGATTGCATTATTCCAGTCGAATTGTTGAGCCACTATATTTCCTCGTTTGGCTAAATCTATTCGTGCATCATTGTTCTTAATTAATCTTATGATTTCCTCGGCCATTGCTTTAGGATTGCCGGCTTCAACAAACGTTGCAGCATTTCCTTCTGGTGATCTGTAATGCTGATGTCCCTCAATGTCTGTACATACTACAGCGCAGCCGCATAATAGAGCTTCTAGTATTACCAGACTGAATCCTTCGTTAAAGCTGTTGGTTATGAAGATTGAATTACGATTATATAATTCAGGTAAATCGCTTGGGTTGCGATGAAACTTCATCCATCCTGGTAAATCCTCAGGCTGTGGGCAAATACCGAATAGTTCCACTTCTAATTGAGGTATATGCTCTTTTACTAATCGAAGTGCTTCAACTCCATATTTCGAACCTTTAATTTCTTGGATGGAATACACCATTGCTATAGAGAACGGATTTCTTTTTTCGACGGGTTGTCTAATTTTGAATATATCACTGTCTACAGCATTGTGTATAATATAAGTTTCTTTTTTGGTATGTTGATTAATTATGTTTGCAAGATAATTGGCAACTACTACATTTGTTACATCTTTCATGTCATAAGATTTGAATAAAAGCTCCTCATGCCCCTCCCAATTCTCGAAGCCTTGTATCAAGTTTATTTTCTTGCCTTTTTCTTTCGAAAGATTTCCCATTTCTTGGGCAGTTGCCCACCAAGTCGCAAGTGAAACATCAGCATCAGCGATATATTTATCCTTAACGGATGGAATGTATGACATGGTGATTCGTTTATCGAAATCAAACCACTTATTTCTTCTAAATCCTTCAATGAAAGTCAATATATATCTACACAAATATGGCAATCTATAATTCATAAAAGGAGTTTCGATAGGATAGTATAGGTGTACATCATAGCCTATGCGAACAAGTCTGTTTGCATATTCATACATTATTTTAAATCCCCCAGCAGGTCTGCGTGGCTTGAATGGCAAAATGAAGTTTATTTTCTTATTTATTTTTCTTGATTGCATGAAGGATATTGTTTCTGCTGTCTATTTTATTTGTATTTAGTTGTTTATGTCTTTTGTCTAACTGGGTTTAAGAATAAATATTCATCCCAATATTAGCATAGATACATAATCGTCTTTGTCTTTTTGTTTCTTATGTAAATGTAGTATAGATAAATTGTATATATATACACTGAAATATGAAAAAGTTTTTTTCAATCGGTTTGCTTGTTTTATAATATTTATTTATATTTGCACTGTTTGTGTTAAGGTTGGAAAGTCAGCGATGTGATATTGCGGGCTTTTCTGCTTTTATAGGGTTTCGTTCTTCTTCACAAACGATCTTTTTCTTTAAATATCAATTGCCTTTTTGCTTATTGTACTCTTCGGATGGGATGTATATATCGATTGTATTGGAACTAGATTCTTCACTAATAATTTCTGCTCTATTATTTCCTTTTGCTATTTCGATTTCGTTTCGTTGATATTCTTCATTTGGAATATATATATCAATGATAGATTTATTTCGAAGTTTAGATAGTTCTGAAATTTCTTGCTTACTAACTTTTGCTGTGATCTCTTCTTCGATGTTGAAAGGGGTAATATTTACAGATAAATATTTCTTTTTAGCCTGATAGTTATTTTTCTTTATTGACGCTTTGTGCTCTTTGTAAAAATCATCAGGAACAAATATATTGATGATAGCTACGGTTTTCTTCGAATCCATTGCAGATAAGCCTTGGCTAGTGGAGTGTGGATTGCTAAGGTCGAATACCATATATCCGCCAATTCCAAATACAATTACTGCAACTATTGAAGCTACTCTGATAAATAGATTGCTATTGCTCGATTGTTTGCTCTTTGATTGAATCTGCTTCTGTAGCTTACTTATGTTTGCACTGTGGTTCCCTTTTACAGAGTCATATCCTTCCAGAGCTTCGTAAGTGAAAATATCGCGTAAAGCATCTTTCTCGATGCGGTTGGCATCGCGTCCCTTCCTGATTCCTTGTATGTAATCTAATAGGTTCATATTTTTAGATGTTTTTCTACACAAATTTTTAAATTTCGTTTTCCATTTTGAAGGAAACTTTTGACACTCTTAAGGTTAAATCCAGTCTCTGTAGCTATGTCTGCATATGATTTGTCTTCGTAGAAGAACATTTTTATAGTTATTCGTTGTGGCTCTGGAAGATGTTTTATGCAGTTGTTTAGAGCCGATTCTTTTTCTTTGTCTAGAGTTTCTTCGCTTAATAGATCCAAAATTTCGTCAGATTCCATAATATTCGAGTCGAAATCTACAAGAATTTCTTTTTTATTGTCACGTAGAATCTGGAAACAGTGGTTTCTGGCAACGCTATACATCCAATTTTTGAAGTTGCTTATTTCGTATGTTTCAATCTTAGAAGAAAGATTCTCGAATATGTCGATGACTGCATCTTGAGCAAGAGCCTCGCTTTTTAGATATTTTAGGCACAAACCATATATTAGTGGAATATATCGTTCGTAGAGCTGTCCAAAATACGGTTGACTTTTCCCGTTTCTTATCAACTCTAGCAGCTCATCATCCGTGAGCTCTTGTTTATGTTTACTAAATAAGCGCAATTAAAATTCTTTTTACAAATCTAAGCATTTTATTCAAATATTTTGATTGGATGGAATGTTAGATCTTAGTTGATGGTTGTAAACTTATTTTTCTTAAAATTGAAAAGGCCCAAACAGTAAAGCTTGGGCCTTTTCAATTTATTTTTGTCGTTGTAGTTATTTTGCTCTAAATGTAACTTTAAAACTAAGCATTGGCCAGACCTTTACCCATTTAAAGTATTTATCAATATTAATAGCAGGGCTTCTATAATCTACTGGAGCTCTGCGACCTCCTTGACGAATTTCATCAGTTGCAAGTATTAAAGCTCCAAGTTCGAAGCGATACCCCCAGTCATTTTTATATTTTGGAATTGCTCGCCCATAACCTATACCTAGGTAAGGTTTTACTATTTCTCCTAATCTGATTGTTGCATTAAGTTGTCCCCCGTCAATATTCAAGCGTTGATTTCTTAATACTAGAGTTGGCCATTCTCCTTTTGGATCTATCAGTTCAGAGCGTTCGTTAGTGCCAGGTTTTACTAGATATCCTTCAGCTTTTATATCTGTGATACCTACATAAAGTCCTCCCGAAATAAAAAAGTTTTTAAATTTATTTGGATAGTAGTCTACCACGACATGTCCTGTAAATACTTGAGGTTTGAATTTCACGTCATAGTCGGGATGATAGCCAACTTCTCTTCGCAATATATCATCTTTTACTGCAATTTGATCACTTAAACCAATACTTTTGGGAAAGAAATCAATTCCTGAGCGTATCATGAAATGATCACTGAGTGCCGTAGAAGCCTCAAGTCCAATCCCCATTGTAGATACATTGGCTGACAGAACAATTTGGTTAAGAAATATATGCTTTCTACGATCAAACCATCTTTGTTGTTTTTGTTGAGCTGAAAGTGTTATGCTAAAGAATAATGATGCGCAAAAAGATATAAGTATCGTTGTATAAATTTTTTTCATATGCACACAGTAAGAGACGATGTAATTTTTAAAAGTTTGTTAAAGAGTGCTGCAGTAATATACTATGTTAAGATATAATATAAAATGTTAGGCTGCAAAGTTAAATCTTATTTTTATATATAAGCAAAAATAATATTATTTTTTTAATTATTCCTAACGGGGCTGCCCTATTATTGGTTGAATAATAACTGTTTGTGTTTTATTGCGTTGCGTTGATGGAAAATTCTGAAAGTTTGTTTAGTATAAACGTAACAGCCATACAATTTTTGTACGGCTGTTACGTTGGTTATTTATTCATTATTGATTAGCTTGAATAGTTCTTCCGCTGCAGCCCGAGGTCCGTCTTTAGACTTTCCATCTATAGCTAAAGATGTGTATATTTCTCCTATCTTAACATTTGCTTCTTGCATATCTTTGAAGTATGAACGAACTAAGGTTTCGGTTTTAGCTTGTTCTTGTACAGGGCCAAAAGGGTTTGCAAAGTATGAATGAACCAGACCAGTTTCACTTGTTGTGCCTTTTGCTTTACGTGTTCCCGCTTCGAATACTTCGATTGCTTTGTTTAAGTCATCAAAGAATAAGATTTTCTTGTCAGATTCTGTGTAATTGTTAGCGTATAGCATAAGGTCAACTTTATAACCTTTCGAGATGACTTCGTATGTCGAAATCGGAATAGTCACACGCGCATTTACCTTGTCCGGATTGGTGAAGATACCTCTATCCATCTGCTCGTATGCGTATGCTGGATCAAGATCATCGATACGGACAAATGCTCCGATCTCTGTTCCGTATCCTTTTATTGTTCCGTCTTCCTCTTTGGTCAAGTAGCCCATGTCATCAAATACTACACGCATATGACGGATGTAGCTATCGTTCAGCATACGAAACGCTTCGAGGCTTTCAGATTTACCTGCGCCGCTATCCCCCATGATGACAATGTTTGATTCTGATCCGTTCTTAAGAACGATATTTACCATTGCTCCGTGTATAGGAAGTCTGTTTTTCTCGATTTGCTTAACATTGTGAAGTGTCAACAACATTTTCTTCATATATCCGAAGTAGTCGATCTCGTCACAATGATTAGCATAACCGATCAGTATGTCGTTTTTCTTATCCTTGTAATAGAATGTACGTTTCTCCTCATCACCATCAGGATATCCGAATACGTAGATAATATCCGGTTTTTTACCGATATATTCGTTTTCGGTTGCTATTTCAAACAGATTGGATAGTGAAATTCCGTGTACCATAAAGTCGCGGTGGAAATACACGAATGTAAGCATATTACCAACTTTGACCGGAAATGCAAACCAATCGTCTTCGTTCAAAATGATATTCGTTAACGGATTTTGTTTGTATTCTTGGAACAATCCCGAACGGGTATTCATTTTTGTGTATGATATGAATGGCGGTTGAATGATGACCTTACTGATGAATGGTATTCCTGCCAATCCTTTGTACTCTACAGGGCAGTTCCAATTCACGTCGTTAAGAGTAATTCCGGCACATGCTCCGGCTGTGCTTTGACGATATATACGTGTAGGATGTTCGTTTACGGTTTCTTGTATACGACGTGCTGTTGCAAGTATCAGCTCATTGAACATTGTATTTGCAGGGATGAAACGTGTGCTCTGAATACCATCGCTGATACGATTGCTATGTACAATTGCATAACGTTCCAAACGTTTCCAGTATGCAAGAAGTAGTTCGGTAATCTCGATAAACAAGTCTTTGTCTTCAAAGAATATTGCGAAATTTTTATTGACCTGTATTACTTCTTTGATGTTGAAAACGGTAAGAAGCTTGAAAACCTCGATCAATGAGTTAGTCAGATTTTCTTCTGTCTTGAACGTTTCGAGATAGTAGTTATATATGACGATTTCTTCTTTTTTAAGGACTTGTCTGATGAAGGATTCGATTACACGGCGGAAGCCATAACTGTTGAGCAGTTTTTGTTTAGTATCACAGTACTTCAGAGTGTAATTAATCATTGCCTTTCCGTTGGAAAGTGTAAATTCATGTAGCATAATGCGTATCTATTTTACGGTAATTATTCTAAAGAAATGACCAGTAGGCCAAAAACCAAGCAAAGATAGTAAAAAAAGCCTTTTTGAAGTATTTTATTACTCATATTTTGCTAAGGATGTGGATTGTTGTGGTATTTCAAAATAAATATAGAAAAATGTTTATATGGATTATTAAGTTTTCTAGCAGATAAAAAATATACCGGTCTGAAACCGGTATATTTTTATTCGAAATTGATGTTATAGTCTGATGCCTAGTATCTGTGCTGCAACATCACCCGTAATATTTTGGTATTCGCCCAATTTCCATTTACGAGAATTGAGCCTGTCGCGAACACGATCGATCGCTTCTTTGCCTAAATTGTAGTCAGACAAACGTGTTTTAACGCCTAAAGATTCAAAGAAACGCTCTACATCTCGTACGGTACGATCAATTATTTCTTTCTCGTTGTGAGTCGTTATGCCAAATACATTTTTACCTAAACGAATGATCTTTTTGGCTTTCTGCTCTTTAAGAACCGTCATAACTCCGGGAAGAATGATAGCTAATGTTTGCGCATGATCCAGACCATAGAATGCTGTTAGTTCGTGACCAATCATGTGTGTAGCCCAGTCTTCATCAGTTCCGCAAGCTATCCAGCCGTTCAGAGCCCAGCTCGAAGCCCACATCAGATTTGCTCGTGCATTGTAATCCTGAGGGTCGCGTAAGGCTTTTGGTCCTTCTTCAATCAAAAGTTTTAGTAGAGATTCGGCCCAATAATCTTGCATATTTGTGTCTTCGTCCGAAGCCACCAGATATTGTTCCATAACATGTACAAATGCGTCGACTACTCCGTTGCCGATTTGTCTTGCAGGGAGGGTATAAGTTACTTCTGGGTCGAGAACTGAAAATTGAGGAAATACTTTTGCGGAGTGAAAAGCTAATTTTTCTTCACTTGAGACGCGTGTAATAACAGCGCCACTATTCATCTCCGAACCGGTAGCCGATAGAGTAAGGATTGTTCCGTATGGAAGAGCTTTTTTTACTTTCTCGTTTTTAGCAAGAATATTCCAAGGGTCTTCGCCTTCGTAGCATGCAGCTGCAACAATAAATTTTGTAGCGTCTATAACCGATCCGCCGCCTACGGCAAGAATATAGGTGATGCCTTTTTCTTTAATCAGTTCTACTGCTTTCATGCAAGTTTCGTAATGAGGGTTTGGCTCAATACCACTAAACTCATGTACTTCGAAATTAGCAAGAGCTTTTATCGTCTGATCGTAAACTCCATTCTGTTTTATACTACCACCACCATAAATGATGAGCACTTTGCTTTTTGCCGGTATTTCTTTCGATATTTCTTTGATCGTATCCTTTCCAAAGATAATCTTTACGGGATTTTGATAGCTGAAATTTTTCATATGGAATTTTCTTATTGGTTATTCTACCTAACGAAGTTAGTAAAACTTTCGATGAATAATGGATAAGTAGTATTAAAAAGTGATTTTAAAATTCGGCTCTCAGTTTGATGTTTAGCTGACGTCCAGTCATATAATTGGGTACGGCGTACTGGTCGTTGTGTACATCGGAAATCCAATAGTAGGTATTCACGTTTTTCATATCGAAGAGGTTGAATACATCTAAGCCGAGCCATATGTTGCGAAATGCTCCAAGTATAGGCGATTCCTTGCGCGATGGAAAATCTTCTCCCAGTAATTGCCATGCAGCACCTATGTCTACACGTTTATATGCATTTGATCGAAAATAGCCACTGTCGAAGTTTTTGTACGGAGCGCTGACTGGTAGCCCTTGCGAAAAATATCCTATGACAGATAAAGTCAATCGGTCGTATCCCGGCATGTAGTCTTGTAGATAAACTGAGAGATTGTAGCGCTGATCGTTTGGTAACGGAACTTTTTTACCGTTAATTTCTTGTTCGGTTTTCATTAATGAGAAGCTTACCCAGCTGTCTGTACCAGGTATTAATTCTCCGTAAAGTTTCAGATCCAATCCCATGCTGTATCCCTTCCCTATGTTATCGCCCTGATAGCGGATCTTTACATTGTTGATGATATATGGATTGATGTTAGACAGATGTTTATAATATACTTCGGTTGTTAGTTTAAATGGGCGGTCGCTTGCTTTGAAATAGTAATCGTTACCCGCTACAAAATGGATAGATCGCTGAGATTTAATGTTCTCATTTAGTTTCATTGTATTGTTACCATCCGTGCTATGTATCTGCAATATCTCTTTGTAAAACGGCGATTGGTAATATAGACCGGTTGCAAATCGAAAAGCCAACTGATCGTTTGATGAAGGTAAGAAGCTGACCGATGCACGAGGACTTATCAAAAACTCTTTATTGTAATCCCAATACGAGGCACGTACTCCGGCATTTAGGATGAATGTTCCTGCTGATATATCGAGAAGAAAATTGTCTTGAACAAAAGCACTGTATCGCGAAGTATTGAGTTTGTTTTTCGATTTCAGATTCCAGTAAACACGAACTTTATCATCTATGTTGGGTAAAGAATATCCCGACGAATCGCGCATTTCCCATTCCGATATGCGATCATTTATCTTTTCTTGCTGATATGTCAATCCCCATTTCAGAGAGTGTTTGCCCGTTTGATAACTACCATTATGGCTGATTGCGTATACTTCGGATTTCAGTTTGTTACGTGCGTGTTCCATATACGTGCCGATACCTTTCAGCTCATCGTTAGCATCAGTTAATCGGTATTGTCCTTGGATATCGTATGATTCCCGTTCGTCAGACGAAAAAGTTTTTCCTGTAAATCCTAAACGCAGCTTGTCAGTTATCTGTCCCTTAATGCTTAATGCAGCATGATAGTTTACAAATTTGTCACGCTCCCATCCGTTGAAGTATACTTTATATTGCATAGGATTGTCAAGTAGGCCGAATTTAGTGTCTCGGGTCTTAGGTGTGAATTTATAGCTGTCGTAAGCGTAATTTCCAAGAAAAGAAGCTTCCCATTTTGGGCTTAGATCGTATGTAATATATGTTTGCACATCCATGAAAGATGGATCGTATTCGGCATTTGTATCGTTGCTTTTTAGCAGAGAACGATTTGTCTTGTATCTGATACCGGTTATCTGAGAAAAATTGCCGGTTTTGTTCCCTAAGTATGCACTTCCTCCCAACAAGCTGCCCGATACAGCACCTTCGAATTTACGAGGAGCTTTGTATTTTATATCAAGTACGGATGAGGATTTATCTCCATATTCAGCTCCATATCCACCCGATGAAAAGCCGACTTTGTCAACCATATCCGAATTGATAAAACTAAGACCTTCTTGCTGTCCAGATCTGACGAGAAGAGGCTTGTATATTTCAAAGCCGTTCACATAAACCATGTTTTCGTCAAAGTTTCCTCCCCGAACTGAATATTGAGAACTCAATTCGCTGGTTGAGCTAACACCAGCTAATGTCGCAATCAAAGCTTCAATATTTCCGCCCGATGAAGAGGGTAATAGTGCTGCTCCCGATAGTTTTAGCTGCTCCATCGCATTTGTCTGTCGGCGGGTCGCGTTGATACTTACGGGAGCTAATTCTTTGTCGCTCTGTTTTAATATAACATCTACCTTGAAATCATCTTTTGGCTTGCCGATAAATACATCGGCTTTTTGATATCCCAAAATAGAGAATCGGATAGTTATGCTGTCGGTTGTGCTAATATAGAAGTTGAAACTCCCATCTTTGTCGGAAATACTGCTATTTTCTTTTTCTAGCACTGAAACAGTGACATGCTCCAGCGGCTGATGGAGTTCGTTGTATACTTTACCGTGTATTCTGATTTGTTGTGCGTAGAGTAAAGTTGGTATAAATAATAGAATGAATAAAAAAGCTTTTTTTGACATTAGTCGCAATCTTAAAGTAATAACAGTTATAACAAAAGTAAAATATATTTCGTTATAACTGTTATTTAGTGGGTGTGCTTAATATCAAAAATGAAAGTTTGGGTAATTCTTTTATTTAGGAGCCTTTTGGTAGTCTTTTAATTCGTAGAAAATAATGTTTTCGCCTTTCTCACCTTCTTCTGTATTTTCGGCGACTACTCTTATTATAAGATAGGGCTTGCCGGTTTTTTCTTTAGGTAGCTCCGTTTGTATGAGAAATGCTCCCATAGGTTTATTGTCGCCAACATATTCTGTGACCGGCTGGACTGAATTTACTCGGACTTCTTTGTCGTCAATATATACTTGAACTTTGAAATGCTCAGGTTTTACCGAAATGTCAGCTACTTTTTCGGCGAGTGCTTTGTTTAATTGTATTTCTTTAGAATACTTGAGAACCTTTCCAGTACTCATGGGACGGGTGTATATAAATAGCCCGGGATAACCCCCTTCGACTTTATATGCATTTGTGCCATATAGCTCCAGACGATGGTATTTGGGATTAATGACCAAATCTCTGTCTGCTATGATATTCCAAGCCCAGAATTCCAAACGTTTATCATCATCTGGTACCTGATCGGCTCTGGGATATTCTTTTAGTCGTAATGCATACATTGCCATGTATTTGCCTGCTTTGACATTCTTTAAAGAATAAAATCCTTGTTTGTCTGTATAGCTGCTATAAGCTTCCGTGAAATTATTGTAATGTAGTGCAACACAGCAGCTGTCAATCGGATTACCTTCATAGTCTGTAACTTGTCCTGAAATAGTAACCGTATTTTGACCATTTATGATGCAATAGCAGAAAAGAGAAAGAGTAAATAGTAATAATTTTTTCATAGCTTAATAGTTTTAAGGACTCTTATATTTATGAGACGAACTGAAAATGTAAAAGGTTACAGTTGAAAGAGAAAATTTTGTTAAAAAAACAGTATTGAGATGGAAAACTTTAACCAGACTCTAATTGTTTAGTTCTCAATAATCGAAACGATTTTAGAATATAAAGAACTCAGATGTTGATAAAATGTATGTTAATTAATCGGTTTAGTTCTGATTAAAGAGTTATCTTTATCAACTCTAAAAAAAATACAGAAAAGTTTATTTAAATGGGTGAATTCGTTCATTTACACGTCCATTCGCAGTATTCGCTGCTTGATGGTCAGGCTAGTATATCCAATCTTGTAGATAAAGCTATGGGTGATGGAATGCCTGCTCTTGCTCTTACCGATCATGGAGCTATGTTTGGTATCAAAGAGTTCTATAACTATACAAAAAAGAAAAATTCGAAGTTTGATTCGGCTATCAAAGAATTGAAAGCTGAGCAGAAAAAACTTCTTGAAGAACCCGAAAGCGACGAGCAAAAAGCAAAGCTTGCTGATTTGGATCGTCAAATAAAAGAACAAGAATCAAAAAAACTAAAGCCAATCATAGGTTGCGAGTGTTACGTTGCTCGTCGAAACCGAAAATTGAAAGAAGGTAAGCCAGATATGAGTGGCTGGCATTTGGTGGTTCTTGCTAAGAATAAAAAAGGTTATAAGAATCTTATAAAACTTGTATCTCATGGTTGGACCGAAGGCTTCTATATGCGTCCGCGTATCGATAAAGAGCTTTTGGAAAAATATCACGAAGGTTTGATTGTTTCTACTGCTTGTCTAGGAGGTGAAGTTCCTAAAAAAATCATGGCAGGTGACCTCGAGGGTGCAGAAGAGTCTATTATGTGGTTCAAAAATCTTTTTGGTGAAGATTTTTATCTGGAACTACAACGTCATAAAACAACTCGTCCCGATGCAAATGTTGAAGCATATCCTTTGCAACAACAAGTGAATGCCGAATTACTTCGTCTTGGTGAAAAACTAGGAGTGAAAGTAATTGCGACAAACGATGTACACTTTGCCGAAGAAGAAGATGCTGATGCGCACGATCGACTTATCTGTCTAAGTACAGGTAAAGATTTTGATGATCCGAAGCGTATGCGATATACAAAGCAGGAGTGGTTGAAAACGACTGCCGAAATGCAAGCAATTTATGCTGATATTCCACATGTTTTGACCAATACGCTGGAAATAGCAGACAAGGTAGAATATTATTCGATCGATTCGGATGCTTTGATGCCATTCTTCAATATTGATGCATCATTCGGTACGGAAGAAGAATATAAAAAGAAATATTCGGAAGAAGACCTGATAGCTGAATTTGGCGAAAAAGCTTATCACAGATTAGGTGATTACGACAAGGTGATCCGTATTAAACTGGAGTCCGATTATCTGCGACATCTGACAATGATAGGTGCCGACAAAAGATATGGAAAAGATCGTGATCCGGAATTGGTCGAACGCTTGGATTTCGAGTTGGAAACTATGAAAACTATGGGTTTCCCCGGATACTTCCTTATCGTGCAAGACTTTATTGCTGCAGCCCGCGAAATGGGTGTAGCCGTAGGCCCCGGTCGTGGATCTGCTGCCGGATCTGCAGTAGCCTATTGTCTCGGAATCACGGATATTGACCCTGTTAAGTATGACCTTCTTTTCGAGCGTTTCTTGAATCCCGATCGTATATCGATGCCCGATATTGATATCGACTTTGACGACGATGGTCGTGGTAAGGTTTTGGAATGGGTAACCAATAAATATGGGCAAGAACGCGTAGCGCATATCATTACTTATGGTACGATGGCTACTAAGTCAGCAATCAAAGACGTTGCTCGTGTACAGAAGCTGCCTTTGGCAGATTCGAACCGCTTGGCGAAATTCGTACCCGATCGTATCCCAGATAAGAAAAAAGTAACGCTAAAAGATGCCATTGCTTATGTCCCAGAGTTGAAAGAAGCGGCGAACAGCCCCGACCCAACAATGCGCGATACGCTGAAATATGCACAAATGCTGGAAGGTAATGTGCGTAATGTCGGAGTACATGCTTGCGGAATTATCATTGGACAACAAGATATATCGGATGTTGTACCGGTAAGTACGGCCGAAGATAAAGAAACCGGAGAAATGATGCTGGTTACCCAGTATGAGGGCTCGGTTATTGAAGAAACGGGATTGATAAAAATGGACTTCTTGGGATTGAAAACTTTGTCGATCATCAAAGAAGCCCTCGAAAATATAAAAGATACTACGGGTGAAACAGTAAACATAGATACTATTTCGCTCGAAGATCCTAAGACTTACGAATTATATAGTGCCGGACGAACAACCGGAACGTTCCAGTTCGAGTCGGCTGGTATGCAGAAATATCTGAAAGAACTTCAGCCAAGTAAGTTTGAAGACCTTATTGCGATGAATGCGCTTTATCGTCCGGGACCGATGGATTATATTCCGTCGTTTATTGCTCGTAAGCACGGACGTGAAGAGATATCATACGACATTCCCATCATGGAGCGTTATCTGAGTGATACTTACGGTATTACTGTGTATCAGGAGCAGGTCATGCTTTTGTCGCGACTTCTGGCAGATTTTACTCGTGGTCAGTCCGACGAGCTTCGTAAGGCGATGGGTAAAAAACTTATCGATAAGATGAATATGCTGAAAGATAAGTTTATTGCCGGAGGGACAAAGAACGGACACGATAAGAAGGTATTGGATAAAATATGGGCCGACTGGGAAAAATTTGCTTCGTATGCCTTCAATAAATCACATGCGACATGTTACTCGTGGGTAGCTTATCAGACTGCATGGTTGAAAGCAAATTATCCATCCGAATATATGGCCGCAGTTCTTTCACGAAACTTGTCGAACATAACGGAGATCACGAAGTTTATGGATGAGTGCCGTGCGATGGGAATGAACGTACTGGGTCCGGATGTGAATGAATCGATGCTTAAATTTTCGGTAAATAAAGCTGGTGATATCCGTTTCGGAATGGGAGCTGTAAAAGGAGTCGGCGAAGGTGCTGTTCGAAATATAATTGAAGAGCGTCAGAATAATGGACCATTCAAAAGTATTTTCGATTTTGTGGAACGTGTCAACTTAAGTTCTTGTAACAAGAAGAATATAGAATCGTTAGCTTTGGCAGGAGCATTTGATGAGTTTAAAGAAATAACACGTGAGCAATTCTTTGGATTAAATTCGAGAGGTGAGGCGTTTATTGATTTGCTTGTGCGATATGGAAATAAGTATCAACTAGATAAAGAGCAGGCGGCAACTTCGTTGTTTGGTGGCGATGCTGCTGTTGAAATTGCGCATCCTGAAATTCCTTTTGCTGCTAAATGGTCCGATCTCGAACGCTTGGGTAAAGAACGTGATCTTATCGGAATTTACCTTTCGGCTCATCCACTGGATGAATTCTCTTTGGTATTGGAGCATGTCTGCAATATGAAGATGGCTGATATGGAGGACAAAGAATCGTTCAAAAATAAAGAAATATCGTTAGGAGGCTTAGTTATTGATGCCCGTGAAGGAATTACTAAAAACGGGAAACCATATATGATCTTGAAGATTGAAGATTTCTCTGGTAGTGGTGAGATCCCTCTTTTTGGCGATGATTATATCAATTTCTCGAAATATGGTCGTCCAGGATTGTATGTATTTATCAAAGGGCGTGTGCAAGGACGTCGTTTCAACGAAAATCAGCTTGAATTTAAAATCGTATCGATACAGCTGTTACCTGATGTAAAAGATAGCCTGATTGAGAAAATTACTATAACACTTCCGTTACATGATATGACAAAACAGACTGTTGAGGAATTATTTATGTTGACAAAAGATTCGCCCGGAAATTCATTGCTTTATTTCGAAGTTGTAGATGGCGAACGTAATATGAAGGTAGATTTATTCTCGCGAAATGTAAAGGTGTCGGTGAAAAAAGAATTGATCGATTATCTGACCGAAAGTGAGAGCTTGGTTTTCAAAATAAACTAAGATTTTTACAGATCAAAATCCTTTATTATCTTTGTATAATACCAGAGAATATAAAATTAATAAGAATTAAAATAAAATCAAATTATGGCATTAGAAGTAACAGATGCAACATTCGAAGAAGTGTTGAAATCAGACAAACCAGTAGTATTGGATTTTTGGGCAGAATGGTGTGGACCATGCCGTATGGTGAGCCCTATCATCGATGAATTGGCTGAAGAATTCGAAGGAAAAGTTGTAATCGGCAAAGTAGATGTTGACAACAACGACGAGATTACATCGAAATATGGAATCCGCAACATCCCTACAATTCTATTCATCAAAAATGGTGAAATCGTAGATAAACAAGTCGGAGCAGCTCAAAAAACTGCATTCATCGAAAAAATAAATAACTTATTGAAGTAAGCTATTTTCTATCTGAAATATAAGCCGGTATTCTTTATTGAGTATCGGTTTTTTTGTAATATTGTGGATGTTGAGTGGGTGTTTTAGGTGTGCTGCTAAACTCTAATTTTAATTCAAAGTCTTCTATGAGCGATAATCTGCTATTGTATGTATGTAGTTTTATTTGTTTAATATTGATTCTGTCTTCTTTTAGATATAGTAGGAAATTTACGCTTGTAAATTTAGGGGCATTTTTAGTATATAATTTATTTCTACATTATTGTTTGTTTTTTCAAGGTGATGGAGGTTCTGGTTTAGTTTGGTGGTTTTATCTAATTGCCATAACGGTTCTGCATATAATCTTAGTCTGTATTTATTTAATTGTAAAATATTTTAGAGAATAATATTAGACTCATTTGATTTGTTATGAGTTTTTATTCGGTTTGAGTATCGGCTTTTTTATTTTCGAAAATTATCTATAATAGAAAAGCGAAGTTTAGAAAAGTAGCACGAAATAAATACGCTGAAAGTTGTACACAAGTGTTGCTTTTTAACAAATTGGAGACTGATGTTCAGCGATTCGCCTTTTTTCTGTAAGTTTGTTCTTATGATGGATGATGTCTTTAAAACGATAAAAGAAACAACTAAAAGTATTTTTACCGAGAAGCGTAGCAAGTTTATCGGTTATGCCATTCCTGTGCAAACTGTTGAGGATGTAAAATTAGAATTGGAAAAATACAGAAAAGAATATTACGATGCTCGCCACGTTTGTTGGGCATATATGTTAGGTGCCGATAGAATAGAATTTCGTTCGAATGACGATGGCGAGCCATCGGGTACGGCCGGTAAGCCAATATTAGGCCAGATAAACTCGAATGAGTTGACAGATATTCTGGTTATTGTTGTTCGTTATTTTGGTGGAATTAAACTCGGAACTAGTGGCTTGATCGTAGCGTATCGCGAAGCGGCGGCACAAGCCATTGGCGAAGCTGAAATAATAGAAAAGACTGTAGATTGTGATGTGTCTTTCGTCTTCGAATATCCTTTTATGAACGATGTAATGAAGATTGTGAAAGATTTAGAACCTACGATACTATCTCAAAGTTATGATATGGATTGTCAGATGAGTTTGCGGATTCGTAAAGGCGATTTTGATCAGCTGATAGGTCGCCTTGAAAAAGTTGAGAGCTTAAGATTTGATGATAAAGACTGATATGTTAGTTAACCCAAAATCTAAATATTATGAATACCAAAAGCCTGATTTTATTATTGTTTGCTATCTGTGTAAATGCAAGTTTTGCACAAAAGAAGTTTAGTAAGAGTGAGTTGTACGCTGATGCTGATAGTTTGTATGCAATTATAGACGATTATCATCCTAATATGTTTGAGGTAATGCCTAAAGAGGCTTTCGAAAAAGAGTTAACCCTGATAAAGTCTTCACTAGCAGATTCTATGACAGTTCTAGAGTTCTATAAAAAAATGGCACCTCTGGTGGTTAAACTAGGGGATGGGCATACTAACCTGGGAATTATCGAGGAAAATTTGGATGGTATATCACCTAAATGTTTCCCACTGAAAATAAATATAGATAAGAAAAATCTGTCGTTGACTATGTTGAAAGATCTTGCTGAATCAGGATCTATCCCTATAGGAGCGGAAATTCTTTCTATCAATGGAGTTGAAAGTAGGGATGTTATTTTCTCTTTGCTGAAATACGTGAGTGGAGAGAAAGATTTTTATAGATTGGAGTCTTTGAAACTCCGTTTCGGCTATCTGCTATGGATTGAGTATCTTGCTGATGAATATGAAATTTCTTATAGATATAATGATGAACCTGCAGCCGTTTGTGTTATTCCGGCTGTTGATCCGTCTGTCGTTTTCGGAAATATAAACGAATCGAGTGAGGATAGAGAACCATATGTGTTGGATATCGATGAAGATAAGAGTATAGCTACTATTGATTTCAGAAGCTTTGATAATTTGGATAAATTTAAAGTGTTTTTAGACTCGTCTTTTTCTGAAATTAAAAAGAAAAACATCAACAATCTGATTATTGATGTAAGGAATAATGGAGGTGGATATTCTGCATTAGGTAAGGAATTATTTCAATATATTTCATCGGTTCCTTTCGAGTTATTTGGTCATACTACCGTGAAAATAGGTAATCGATTATGGAATAAATTATCTGAGGAGGCGAAAGCTAAGTCTAAACGCGGACTTACTATTTATGACGATTCTAAATTGATCGAGTTGCGGGATAATCCTCTCAGATACACCGGAAATACTTATCTTTTGACAAGCAACTATACATTTTCTTCAGCTGCAGATTTTGCGTGGGTATTCAAGTATTTCAATATGGGAACTGTAGTAGGAGAAGAAACAGGAGGGCAGGCTGTTTGTTTTGGAGATATTAGAATGGATTATCTGCCTATTACAAAATTACCTATAGGAATGTCTTGTAAGAAATTCTATGTCTATGGCGCAACAGATGAAAATACTCATGGAGCTATTCCTCATTATGAAGTGGATGCAGATCAGGCTATGGACTATGTGTTGAATATGATAAATTCAGAGAGGAAACATTAATCGATACTAGATAGATTATGAGCTAAGATGCAATAAAAAAGCGATTATCTGTATTGATAATCGCTTGCTTCGAGTAGATATAGATGATGTTAGATAATTCCTTGTGCCATCATTGCTTTCGCAACTTTCATGAATCCGGCAATGTTTGCACCCTTTACGTAGTTCACATAACCGTTTTCATCGGTACCGTATTTTACACATTCCGAGTGGATATTTGTCATTATCGATTTCAATTTTTCGTCAACCTCTTCGCTTGACCATGTAAGTCGTTCCGAGTTTTGAGTCATTTCTAGTCCTGATACCGATACACCTCCAGCATTCGCTGCTTTTCCTGGTGCATAAAGGATTTGGGCTGTTTGAAATACTTTGATAGCTTCAGGAGTCGAAGGCATATTTGCACCTTCCGATACAGCAATAACTCCGTTGTCTACAAGTTTTTTAGCATCTTCCCCGCTAATCTCATTTTGAGTAGCCGAAGGAAGTGCTATCTCGCCGACTTCGCTCCAAGGACGTTCGTTTGGAACATACTTGCAGCCAAATTTTTCAGCATATTCGCGGATACGACCACGATATAGTTGTTTAAGCTCTTTGACATATTCTAGTTTTTCCAAAGTGATTCCTGACGGATCGTAAATGTAACCATCCGAATCTGATAAAGTTACTGGAATAGCACCTAACTCGATTAGTTTTTCGCATGTATATTGTGCTACATTACCTGATCCAGAAACGATACATTTTTTACCCTTTATATCGATACCCTTCGTTTTTAGCATCTCCAGTAAGAAGTATACATTGCCATATCCAGTAGCTTCTGGTCGGATAAGTGATCCTCCAAAATCTAAGCCTTTTCCGGTGAATGTTCCAGTGAATTCGCGTGTTAGTTTTTTGTACATACCGAACATATAACCAATTTCACGACCGCCAACACCTATATCTCCAGCTGGAACGTCGGTGTCTGGGCCAATGTGGCGCCAAAGTTCAGTTGTGAAAGCTTGACAGAAACGCATGATCTCTGTATTTGATTTCCCTTTCGGATTGAAATCGGAACCACCTTTACCTCCACCCATTGGTAGTGTTGTAAGTGAATTTTTGAATGTTTGCTCGAAGGCCAAGAACTTAAGGATTGATAAGTTTACAGATGAGTGAAAACGAATACCTCCTTTGTAAGGACCGATTGAGTTGTTGTGTTGAACGCGGTATCCCATGTTGTTGTGAACATTACCCTTGTCGTCTACCCATGTTACACGAAAAGAGAAGATACGATCAGGGAGGCATAGTCTTTCGATTATACCTGCTTTTTCAAACTCAGGATGTTGGTTGTAAACCTCCTCGATTGAGTCCAAAACTTCATGTACAGCCTGGTGATATTCAGGCTCGTTGGGGAATCTTTGTTTTAGCTCGTTTAAAATTTGCTCAGTATTCATCTTCTTTTATAGTGTTTTGATTAATTATGTAACAAAAGTACGAATAAAAATAGAAAAATGTTACATTTTATGATAAAAAATATCTTTTTGTGTTGTGTTTTTTATTTTTCTAAACTTGAGAAACCTTTGTATTGTAAATTGATTATTTTACTTACTTTTGTGTATTAGTTAATTGTAGAATAAAGAGACTATTAGTAGATTTATAGCATGACATACTTTATTACCGGCGGAGCTGGATTCATAGGTTCCAATTTTGTAAAACTGATGCTTAAAAAGTATCAGGATGCAAAATTCATAGTTTTTGATGCGTTAACTTACGCTGGAAATTTAGCTACACTTTCTGAAGAATTGAAAGATTCGCGATTGACTTTTGTGAAAGGAGATATTTGTAGCAAAGAAGATGTTGAGGCAGTCTTCTCGAATCATAAAATTGATTATGTAATAAATTTTGCAGCTGAAAGTCATGTTGACAGAAGTATCGAAAATCCGCAACTATTTCTACAGGTAAATATATTAGGTACTCAGAACTTACTAGATATAGCAAAGAAATACTGGACCGATGGTCAGGATGATAATGGTTATCCTATATGGCTAGAGGGTGTTAAGTTTTTGCAAGTATCAACTGATGAAGTCTATGGCTCGCTAGGTGATGAGGGTTATTTCACAGAAGATACTCCGCTAGATCCGCGTTCGCCATATAGTGCTTCAAAAACGAGTGCTGATCTTATAGTGAAAGCTTATAGCGAGACTTATAAAATGCCGGTAAATATTACAAGGTGCTCGAATAATTATGGACCTTATCACTTCCCGGAAAAATTGATTCCTCTTATTATTAAAAATATACTTTCCGGAAAATCGCTTCCGGTATATGGAGATGGTAGCAACGTGCGCGATTGGTTGTATGTTGAAGATCATTGTAAAGCGATTGACGCTGTTCTACACAATGGTAGACTAGGCGAAGTGTATAATGTAGGAGGACATAATGAGAAAACTAACATCGATATTGTGAAACTGGTTATAAAAACCATACATGATATCATGGAAAAAGAGCCTGAATATAGAAAAGTACTGAAAAAACAAGAATCGACAGCAGATGGTTCCATAGATATTAGTTGGATAAATAACGATCTAATCACTTTTGTACGTGACCGCCAAGGACACGATAAACGTTATGCGATCGATCCAACGAAGATATCGAAAGAACTGAACTGGTTACCCGAAACAATGTTCGATCAGGGTATTGTGAAAACAATATATTGGTATCTCGATAATCAGCAGTGGGTAGATGATGTTACCTCGGGCGATTATATGAAGTACTACGAGTCTATGTATGGCAATAGATAAATAATACTTAATTAGAATAATTTAATCAGAATTCAATTCCACCATGGAGTATTATAGGCGTCACCAGCTTAAAGAATACAATTCATTTAGGACAGAGGCTTTTGCAAAGATATTTTGTAAGCCTACCAATATCGAAGAATTAAAACAGTGTCTGTCGGATTATCCGAATGAGAAAAAACTCATAATAGGCGGAGGAAACAATCTATTCTTTACGAAAGATTTTGATGGATTGGTAATCAAACCTGAGATGTACGGCTTGCGCGAGAGTTCGAGTGACGAAGACGATGATGTCTATATTGAAGCTATGGCTTCGGAAGATTGGGATCAATTTGTCCAATATACTGTCGAAAACGGATTTTCCGGTTTGGAAAATCTATCGCTTATTCCAGGAACGGTTGGTGCAGCTCCGATACAGAATATTGGAGCTTATGGAGCCGAGGTTCAGGATTGTATCCGTGAGGTAATAGCTTTGGATGTGCATAGTGGTGAAATTTCTTCGTACACGAGTGCTGAATGCGGGTTCGGATATCGTGATAGTATATTCAAACGTGAGGGGAAATATGTCGTGATATCAGTGGTCTTCCATTTGAAACAAAGCTTCAATTATATCCCTAAATATATAGACTTGAATAATGAACTGGAAGATATTGATGAACCTACAGTACAAGATGTACGCGACGCTGTAATAAGAATCCGTCGCCGTAAACTTCCTGATGAAAAAGTATTACCAAATGCCGGTAGCTTCTTCAAAAATCCATATATCAGAATAACAGAGGCAGATGAGATTAAAAAGAAATATCCGGATTTGCCATGCTACCCATATCGCGATGGTTGGGTAAAAACATCGGCTGCTTTTCTGATCGATAAGGCCGGCTATAAAGGAAAACGAGTTGGAGACATTGGTACATACCAAAATCAGGCATTGATAGTTGTTAATTATGGAACAACTGACGGTAATAAGATAATTGAATTTATGAACGAGGTTCAATCGGCTGTCAAGAATAAATTTAATATAGATTTAGAACCAGAAGTAAGAATATTTTAGAAAATTAGAATACATAGAATGGCATCATTTATAATTGAAGGAGGGAACCGTCTAAGCGGAGAAATAACACCTCAAGGAGCAAAGAATGAAGCATTGCAAATAATATGCGCAGTTTTGCTTACACCTGAGGAGGTCGTTATTGAAAATATTCCCGATATATTAGATATTAATAACCTTATTGCTCTTCTGAGCGATATGGGGGTGAAAACGAAACGTTTGAGTGAAGATACTTGGTCTTTCAAAGCAGACGAAGTAAACTTGGCGTACCTTGAAACACCGGAATTTCTGAAGAAAAGCGCTTCGCTTCGTGGTTCGGTGATGATTATTGGACCATTAGTAGCACGTTTCGGAAAAGCTTTACTACCAAAACCAGGAGGTGATAAAATAGGTCGTCGTCGTCTGGATACGCACTTCATTGGAATACAAAAATTAGGTGCAGATTTCGCTTATGATTCGATGCGACAGTTATATAGCATTACTGCCGATAAGTTGAGAGGAGCATATATGCTCCTTGATGAGGCTTCGGTAACTGGTACTGCAAATATTATCATGGCGGCAGTACTTGCTGAGGGTAAAACAACTATCTATAATGCAGCTTGCGAACCGTACTTGCAGCAATTATGCAAAATGCTGAATCGTATGGGAGCAAAGATTACGGGTATTGGCTCAAATCTGATAAGTATTGAAGGAGTAACCTCATTGGGGGGAACTCAACATCGCATATTGCCAGATATGATCGAGATAGGTAGTTTCATCGGAATGGCAGCAATGACCGGATCAGAAATAACTATAAAGAATGTAGCTTATGATGAATTGGGTATCATACCAGATACTTTCCGCCGTTTAGGTATCAATCTAGAAAGAGTAGGGGATGATATCGTTGTTCGCCAACAAGATGAATATACGATCGATACTTTTATCGATGGCTCTATCCTTACAATAGCTGATGCCCCTTGGCCTGGACTTACACCAGACTTGTTGAGCGTAATCCTGGTGGTAGCTATACAAGCAAGAGGCAGTGTACTGATACATCAGAAGATGTTCGAAAGCCGATTATTCTTCGTAGATAAGCTGATTGATATGGGTGCACAGATTATTCTTTGCGATCCGCATCGCGCAACAGTTATTGGACGTGGTCGTTGTGCATTACGTGCTACTACAATGACTTCGCCGGATATCCGTGCCGGAATTGCATTGCTTATTGCAGCAATGTGTGCTGATGGAACAAGTACGATTCATAACATTGACCAGATTGACAGAGGTTATCAAAATATTGATGTCCGCTTGAATCAATTAGGAGCAAATATATTACGTGTAAATTAAATTGTTAACAATAAAAATTAATTAAGGCAAAAAAACGAATTTGACTAAGGCTATGACAGAGAATGAAAAATACATCTTCGATCATTTCCTTATAAGTATTAAGGCAGGATTTGAATCTCTCGAAGATATTATCGCAAATGCTCAAGACATGGTTGATGATGAAGGTTGGGGGCATGAAGTAACCGAGGTTTGGATACGTGAAGTTTTAACGCGTGAGTATAATAAAAATCAGGAAGCAAGTAAGTCTTGGAGCCATCCAACAGATTTAGATAGATTGCAAGTGGTTTTTGATACCTTGAGTAGTCTGAGAATTATAGCATTGCATAATGCTGGAGTTGACGCATCAGATGCAATGTTTGATGTTCAGGATATTTGGATTGATGCCGAAGATGAGGGCTTGTCTCCTATAGGTTACTGTTTCTATAGCGAAGAAGATCTTGAACAAGCAATAAATGAGGATCAGCTTGATTTACATTTTGGTGGAGCCAAAGAAAATGATGATAAAAAGTCTATCTTGATTGGAAATATTATTCGAGAAGAATTAACTAAAGCAGGTTTTGAAGTAAGCTGGAATAATACAGCTTCTCAGCCGATATCTATAGTTAATTTTAATTGGCAAAATGCTTTCGTTTCGGATGAAGATGCCGATGAAAAATGGACCTATGATAGAACACTAATTAACATGCGAGATTAATTGATACAATAAAACGAATGCCTGATTTTGATCAGGCATTTATTTTTTATAGTGTTTAGCAACGAATTGGTCAATATCGAAGAAATACCCTTCTACATCTTGGAGCTTATCCAGATCCCAATCCCACCATTTTATTTCGAGTAATTTCTTTATAGTATCTTCATCGAAGCGATATTTAATTATTTGTATTGGTGAGCCGACAGCAATTGCATAAGGGGGGATATTTTTCGAAACGACAGCCCCTGCACCTATGATTGCTCCATCGCCAATTGTAACACCATCCAGAATAATAGCATTCATGCCAATGAAT
Organism: Dysgonomonas massiliensis; assembly: GCF_900240225.1. Classification (GTDB taxonomy): domain Bacteria; phylum Bacteroidota; class Bacteroidia; order Bacteroidales; family Dysgonomonadaceae; genus Dysgonomonas; species Dysgonomonas massiliensis. The sequence continues at coordinate 199,079 of NZ_OEPV01000006.1, forward strand.
ACATCGTTGCCTATTGTAATCTTCTTGCGTTCTACAATTTTATCTGTAGAGCTAAGAGAAAATCCATTTTGCTTACGTGTAGAATAAAACATCGATGATGTTGTAATTCCATTTGTAGGGTGGATTCCCCAGCCACACATAACGTTTGGCCCTATTGAACTGAATTTGCCAATTGTAGTTAGATCGATGCGCGAACCTTCTGCAATAATAGTATAATCTCCTATTGTTGAATGGTTAACAATATGCTTATTGCACAACTTGACAGTCGGGCTAATTGTAGAGCATACTACACGATTAGCATTGTAAAATAAATTAGAACCATCTAGAGATCTAAGGGCTCTGAGTATTTTCTTTAATAAATTAGCCATTTGTTTTATTACTTATGGTATCGTTATAATCAGCAAAAGGAAATACATCGAGATAACTGCCTGGAGAAGCATTATAAATCTTAACTCCCTGCTTGTTCAGAAACTGCATCATCAGTCGATATTGCATCCACCTACTATAATAGATGTAGAACCATTTCTCTTTCGAAATTTTGCTCAGATGCTCTTTGTCGCTATAACTCTTCTTGTCATCATAGAAATGATGCCCGTCGCTTCGATCAAGATCGTTGAGGTAATCATGGTCGACGCCAAGTAAGTATATTTCCGAGAAGCCCAAGTAATATGCTACTTGGATAGCAGTATAAATAACTGTCGAAAGTCCGAATGGATGTTTGTCTAGATTCCATAATTCAGAATCGAGATAATTAGATTCATCCATATGAGGTGCTTGTTGATAATTGATAAACGTAGCATCAACCTTGCATTCGGGATGTTTGATCAGGTAGTTGTAATAAGAATACTCGTAATCTGATGTCCCGATAAAAGCCTTTATAGGAAATGTATAATGTTTCGTATAGTTATCGAAGATAATCTTGTTCGTCTCATCGTCGAAAGGCTCGTGTTGAGGTGCGAAGCAATGATATTCAGGTTTAATAGTCTCAATATCGGGATGTAGAAAAAACTGACTTACAGCAATGCAATATTCGTCTTTCAGAGGCATTAAATCTAGCTTGTTTATGGATGGTCCCGATGCCAAAATAAAACAACGCTCACCTTTGTGAATGCCTTTGAAAGCTTTCAGTTTCTCTGCATCAAATTGGATATTTTTATAGCCATGACCAACTCCGGCTTTTTGCCCTATTTTGCAGATCAGGTTACTCCAACCTTGCGGTACAAACCAATATTTAAGTCTATCTAGCATATTATTTGTGAGTCAATATGTAATCCACATATTCGCGAACAGCTCCTTCGCCTCCTTTCTTCTGCATGATCCTGATGTAAGGTATTGCCTTTATCTTGTCAACAGCATCTGCCGGACAAGCAGGGAATCCTACATTCGAAAGCAATTCGAAGCAATTCACATCGTCGCCGATATATGCTACTTCTTCGATTGAGATATTCTCGAGCTTACATATTTCGAGAGCAGCACTCAATTTACCTCCATCTCGTTTACCCTGATAAAGATAATCGACTTTGAGTTTCTTTGCACGATTCTCTACGATTTTAGTATCCTCAGATGTTACTATGCCAACTTTTATTTCTTCTTTTTGAAGTAACTGCAAACCCATGCCATCGCGAGTATTGAACTTCTTCAATTCATCGCCACTATTGGTATAGTACATTCCTGCATCGGTCAAAACACCATCAACATCGGTAAGGAACAGCTTGATGTTTTTTACATCTGAAACTTTTTTATCAGACTGTAATATATGCTTTTGCATCAAAGCTTCAGCTGTGATCCAGTCATCAGGCTCATCTATTTCGAGAGCCGTGAATTCTGGCATTTCGTGAATTGCGATTTTCCCTGATAGTCTGTTTTTACTTTCTAATATATTCCCAACAGAGCTGATATAGAAAGCTCCGTTCTCAAGCAATTCTCCTTTAAAATCCTGACGACGAGGACGATTTTTGAAGTCGTAGTTCTTAGACGTTCCGTCTTCATTCCAGATGAATCTTTTGAAACGGACGCAACTAAGAAGTGAATCGGATTGGGTGTATTTTAATTTATTTATTCCATTTTCGAAATCCGAAGCTTGCGTAAAAGGCGAAGTTGCCTGAACTAACATAAACAGATCATCCACTTTTAAGTTGGACTTGTTTATGTATTCAAACATAACACTTTCTGTACTTGCTGTATCGGTCGCGTTCTCGGCCGATCGTCTGTAAATTTCTACTTTCTTGTAATCGAAGTTGTGAAGCGTATTGATAATCTCTTCCGAATCGGTAGCAACAATAATTTTATCTACCTGAGTGGTGTTTTCAAGAGCCTCGATATTCCAACAAACCAAAGGTTTGCCGCACAAAGGCTTGATGTTTTTTAGAGGTATTGATTTGCTTCCTCCTCTTACGGGAATAAATGCAATTATTGACATATTTTTAATTGATGGCTTATTGCCATTTGATTTGGTTCTTTTTCAGTTTGTTGCGTTGTACTGCCTCTATTGATAAGATTTGTTCTTTTTTGTATGTGAGAGATCTCCATACCGCGTTGCAGTCGCGAACTAGCTTGCGCATACCATCAGGCTCCAATGATGCTGCATGGTCAGTGCCTTTCCATGTGCGATCTAATGTGAAGTGTCTCTCGATCCATTCAGCGCCTAGTGCTACTGCTGCCGAGTCGACCGCAATTCCAAGGTGATGGCCTGAGAAGCCGATAGCTTTCACACGATGTTCGAATGTTTGGCGTAAACGACTTATTTCGAGCAATGAAATATCTTCGAACGGAACAGGATAACCCGAAGTACAACTGTATATTACAAGATTCTTAGCTTTGCCTTTTTCTTCGAATAAAGAAACAATCATTTCTTCTTCTTCCTGAGTAGTCATGCCGAACGAAAGGTGAATTTCGCCATCGAAATGATCGCAGAGGTATTCAAGCATTTCTTTGTTCAAGTTACAAGCCGAAGGAACCTTAATCAACTTCGGAGTTAGAGAAATAATTTCCTCAGCTGAAGTTAGATCCCATACTGATGTAGAATAGATTACACCATATTCTTCGCACCATTGTTTTAGTTGTTTATGCTGCTCAAGATCAAATTCAAGAAATTCGCGGTGTGCTCCGTATGTTGCTCCGTACGAATTGCCCGGATTTGGGTGCGGTGCGTTATATTCTTCATCTGAAAGAAGTTCTTTATTATTCCTTTTTTGAAACTTAACAACATCTGCTTTACAGAATGATGCTGCAACCATTATCATTTCTTTAGCAATCTCCATATCACCTTTATGGTTACATCCGATTTCAGCTATTATTTGTGGCTTATTCATATTTTGAAAGTTAGTGATTTATTTTTTGAAAAGGCGACGTCTGATTTTCATCGATAGAATTGCAATCTTTTGGCTGATAGTAAAAGATAACGTATTGAAACGCTTCTCCGTTTTCTGCAAATATGCAATTTCTTCTTCGTATATATTTTCTATTTCTTTTTCTATGCTAGTGTCGTTAGGACTGAATAGCGAATGTACAAATTCATCTCCATATATTAGTTCGATATTATGCTTTGCAAACAAATTTTTTAATGTTTTCAGTGTGAAATTGTAAGTATGCGCATTCTGAAGATACGATAGAATATCGGAACTATATACAGTATCAATACTATATACACCAGGTACTTCGATATAGAAAATTGTTTTCTCGTGACTGATGGCTTTTAGTCTTTCAATTTCTTTCTCAACATCCAAAATATGTTCGAATACGTGTGAGTATATAATAACATCCGGAGCTTTCTCGAAATTATAGCTATGTATAGTTCCCGATTCGAGATTGAGCTCGTGTTTTTCTCTTCCATATTTCAAATACTCGGTGCCAAGATCTAATCCAGTGATTGTTGCACCCAGATCTTTAAAAGCTTTGAGAATACCTCCTGCACCACAACCAACTTCGACCACGTATTTTCCCGATAAATCTTTGATTGGAGAGTGTTCTTTAATGAAGTTGCTGATCTTCATCCCTGAATTGTGTTGACGCTGAAAGAAGAAATCGGTTGACGTACCTGATCCGGAATATAGAGGACGATATTCTTTATCATAAAACTGATTGTATGACTCCTGAGTCATCCTTGGGTTTGTGAGTAGCAAACCACAGCGTTTGCAAGCTACAGTTGTGCATGACAATCCGTATCTGTCTTTTTCTGCTAATGTATCGAAATCATCACTATTGGAACAAATAGGACATGATACATTTTCAAATGTATATGTGCCATTTTTAATTTTCTGCTCAACTCTAGCTTTTGCTTCTTGCTGAGTAGAATTAAGAGGAATTCCATTTTTATTATCGTTCCTATATCTGTTGCTTATCATATCTAAGTCTTAGTTATTTTGTAGTTTGTGTGTTTTATACTATTAAATCGTTTGTCCAATCGATATTCGTACGGACTATTCCGCCTCTGGTGAAGCTGCGGGCAGCTCCATCTATTTCGGTATTTTCCAATTCGAATACCAAGCAATCGTCTTGTTTTTGGTATACTCCAACACCAGCTCTGCCGCAATCGATAGATATTGAGTAAGTTCCGGTCGTTAAGAAATCAGGTAAGGCAAAAGTTGCTTCGTAATGCCCTTTACTACGTCCTTTCAATAGACTTTGATTCATATCTACATCCCAAGATCTAAGCAGTAAAGCCCCATCCTTGAATAAGGCAAAGGATATGTTAGAGCCGGTCAGATTATCTTCGTTGACGGTGTAATCGACTTTAACATGCAACTGATCTTCGATGTCGAAAATTGTACTTTCCTTCTTATTGGCAGCAAATACCTCGATGCTATTGATGTTTATTGGTTGTTTCTTTTTGATATCGAAAGCAGAGTATCGTATCTGCTGATTCATATATGCCTTTAGATACTGATCGGTTACATAGTTTATGTCTCCACTATCAATAATTGTTCCGTTTTGTAGTAAGATTCCTGTATTGCAAAGTCTTTTGATTGATCCCATATTGTGGCTCACAAAAAGAACTGTTCGACCTTCTCCTTGCGATACATCCTGCATTTTGCCGATTGCTTTTTTCTGAAATTCGGCATCACCAACAGCAAGTACCTCATCTACGACTAGGATTTCGGGTTCAAGATGTGCCGCAATAGCGAATCCCAAGCGTACAGTCATTCCTGACGAATAACGTTTTACGGGTGTGTCGACATATCGCTCTATTCCTGCAAAATCAACTATTTCGTCTAGCTTGCGGGTGATTTCTGTCTTAGTCATACCCATAATAGCTCCGTTCATGTAGATGTTTTCACGACCGGTCATCTCAGGGTGGAATCCTGTTCCTACTTCCAGTAAGGATGCTATACGGCCTTTTGCTTTAATGGAACCCGTTGTGGGAGATGTAACTCGGGATAATATTTTGAGTAAGGTTGACTTCCCTGCACCATTTTTACCAATAATACCTAATACATCGCCTTGTTTTACGTCGAAGCTGATATCGCGAAGTGCCCAGACATAATCACTTTCGGCTTTTTGCGAGCGGTCGTTCGTATCGCCGATTTTCAGATAAGGATCTTCTTTGCCCCTCACTTTATACCACCAACGGTTGAGGTCATGGCTGATTGTGCCCGTACCTACAACACCTAAACGATATTGTTTCGATATATTCTCAAATTTTATTGCTATATCTGACATATTGATTTCTCGTTTATACGACGTCAATAAAGCTTTTTTCCACTTTATTGAAGATGATAATACCTATTAGTAATATTATGATGGTGAAACAGATGCTGTATATCAATGACTCTAAACTAAATGTTCCTACGCCCATGAAGGCATAACGTATAGCCTCCATTATGGATGTTACGGGATTTAGTTGAATTATCCACATATATTGCTCGTAGTTTTCTTTCATAACCGATAGCGGGTAGGCTATTGGTGTAGCGTACATCCATAATTGAATAACAAAAGTAAAAAGAATTGCTAAATCGCGATACTTTGTTGTTAATGATGATATTATAATCCCGAACCCTAGGCTGAGGGCTGCAAGTAATACGACAAAGAATGGGTATAGAAATATGTATGACGTGAAATGTATATTTGCTCCATTATAATAGAAATACAAGTACATACACAAGAATAACCCTATTTGTATGCCCAGTCGGATAAGATTGGATATAACTCCCGATATAGGAACCACTAATCGGGGAAAATATACTTTGCTGAAAACATCCTTATTCGTAGTGAACGTAGTGGATGTTTTGGTTAGGCATTCTGCAAAATAAGTCCAGTTCATTACACCACACATGTAGAATAGCATCTGCGGAAGCCCGTCTGTTGATATATTTGCGATGCCACCAAATACAAACATCAGCATGATACTTGTAAATAGGGGTTGTATGATGAACCATAGCGGACCTAGTATGGTTTGTTTGTACATCGTAACGATATCTCTTTTGACATACATCTGTAGTAGGTCGCGATATTGCCACACTTCTTTCAGATTTAATGAAAAACGTCTGGTTTTAGGTTCAATTATTATATCCCAATGTTCATTGGATTGGAAACTCATGTGCTGATTTTTATTTGAAGCTTGTGAACAAATACCTACAAAGATAATTATTTTATCTTTCTAAATTACTAGCTGTATATAGGATAAGGTATAAGTCTTGCAAATGTTTGTTTGTGTCGTTTTTATAAAAAAAATAAACCTATATGAGAAACTCATACAGGTTAAACTTTTTTGAAATTCTTTTCAGAATTATTGAGCTGCGTTCACTAGAGTGTCTGCAACAGCAGCAACTGAATCTACAACTGGAGCTTCTTCTACAACTGTTTCAACAGCAGTTTCTACAGCTTCGTTAGCGTTTTCTTCTTGTTGAGCTGATTTGTTTCCGCAAGATGCGAAAGAAATAGCAACTGCAGCAGCAGCTAAAAGGATAATTTTTTTCATTGCTTAGTGTAATTAAAAATTAATGGTTCGTTTTACGGCGCAAATGTACGGCAATTTTTCATATGTTGTACAACATAAACAAGGTTTTTTTTGAGAAAATTACGTTTTTTTTACGATTTGGTTAAAATGACCATTAATTCTCATATAAATAGCGCTTTATACTCTTTTTAGGTGTCTTTTCGAACTCGGTAGGGTATATCTGTATCGCACTAATAGTTTCGTAACTAGCGACGGCTTTGTTTATAACTTTCTTGTTGTCTTCCATAATTGCCGGAAGCATATCTTGATCTACTCCTGCTACGTCTAGCGATTCGTAATCCGGATATACGAGTGCTACCAGTTTGCCTTCGCGTTGAACAACTAAGCTTTCAAGGATGAAAGGCAGGTTATTTAATTGTGATTCCAATTCTTCAGGGAAAATGTTTTGTCCATTTGCTCCTAGAAGCATTGTCTTTGATCGTCCTTTGATGAAGATCTGATTTTTTTCATTGATTGTACCCAAGTCTCCGGTTCTTAGCCATCCATCTTCAGTGAAGGCTGCTTTTGTAGCCTCTTCGTTTTTGTAGTAGCCTTTCATTACGTTTTCACCTTTGACTTGAATTTCTCCGATTACATTATACGGATCTTCTGAGTCAATACGTACTTCCATTATATTGTCTAGGATATGGCCACATGAACGAGGTACAAATTCATCGAAATGATCGTAAGATATTAGTGGACCGCATTCGGTCATTCCGTAACCTACAGTGAATGGAAATTTTATCTTGTATAAGAATTCTTCAATGTCTTTGTTTAGGGCAGCTCCTCCGATAATGACTTCGCTGAAATTGCCCCCTAAAGCAGTCATAAGTCCTTTCTTGATTTTTGCATATATATTTTCGCGCAAGATAGGAACTTTCAGAGCCATTCTGATAGCAGGTTTTTCTATCTGAGGAAGTATTGCTTTTTTATAAATTTTCTCGATGATAAGTGGAACTGTGACTATCAGATGTGGCTTAACTTCGGCAAGTGCATCTTGTAGTATCTTAGGTGTCGGAGCCTTGCCTAGTAATGTTACGTGGCAGCCTTCAGTCAGTGCATAAAGAAATTCGAATGCACAGCCATAGGCATGTGCCAATGGTAAGAAGGAAACGATATCATCGCCTGGACGTAAAAGTTTTAAGTAATGCGAATAAGTTACGTTTCCGGCCATATTGTTGGCTGTAAGCATTACGCCTTTGCTGAATCCGGTTGTTCCGGATGTGTAGTTTATTATAATAAGTTCGGAGTTGTCAACATCAGCATATTTGATATCTTCAGCTTTAAAGCCATTTGGATATTTCTCTTTGATGCGAGAATCAATTGTAGCATGAATTTTACAGAACCTGCCTTCTTCTTTTTCTTCCAATAGATCAAACGATAGTGAATCGGTAGAAAAAGTAGCTTCGATGTTTTCCAGTTGCTCGCCTTCTAGCTTTTCCCAGATTGAATTGCTGACGAAAAGCAGTTTCGAATCGGAATGATGAATAATATGTTGGATATTATTGGGATGAAAGTCTTGTAGTATAGGAACAATCACTGCTCCGTATGTGATGCTTGCAAGATAGGCAACACACCAAGGGATATTGTTTTTACCTACTAGGGCAATTTTATCTCCTTTTTGTATTCCGGCCTCTTCCAGTAATATATGTAGGCGGGCTATTTCGAAAGCGATGTCTTTATAGTGAAGTTTTTCTTTCTTCGAATAATCAGACATCGCTGGCATATCCCAGTTTTTCTTAAAACTTGTTTCGTATAATTTAATAAAATTCTCTTTTATCATAAGATTTGCACATTTTTAGTGTAAGTGTGCAAATATACAACAGGAAAAAGAATTACCAAATAGTTTTAATGAACTTACTGCAAAAAGATGCAAAATTATCGGATATTTATTCGCGGATAATCTTGACTTGTCCCGAAGTTCCAAGTTTTATGATGCTTGATGGCTTAGACTTCGTCTTTTCGGTTTGTCTGAATTTTACGATATAATCTACTCCATTTTTTATTTCTTCGCTGATATCTTCGAATGATTGTGGTGATGGTTCGCCACTAATATTTGCAGATGTAGAAACTATAGCTTTGCGGAAACGTTGACAGAGTGTCTGAGAGAATTTTTCTTGAGTTACACGGATTGCTATGCTTCCGTCTTCGGCTACAAGATTAGGAGCTAGGTTGCGGGCATTGTCATAGATTACAGTCAGAGGCTTGTCTGCAATTTCTACTAAATCCCAAGCGATTCCTGGTACATCTTTTACGTAAAATTCGACTTTTGACATATTGTCTACCAGTGTGATAAGAGCCTTGCTGTCGACGCGTTTTTTGAGCTCGTAAACTTTCTTTACTGCTTCTTCGTTGGTCGCATCGCAGCCTATTCCCCAAATAGTGTCGGTAGGGTATAGAATCAATCCTCCGGCGTAGAGCACATCAAGTGCTTGTTTTATGTCTTCGTTCATCTGAATAGTTATTTATTGAGTTGTACAATATGTACATTTTCGAAAGTTCCTTTTTTTGTTTGCACCCAATTTGTTAAAACACCGGTCTCTTTGTACCCTGCATTTTGAAATAGACGCAAGCTGACTTCGTTGCTCGCTAATATATGAGCATAGAGTTGATGTAGAGCTAGGAAATTGAATGCGTATTCTTCTATTATTGTCAGAGCTTGTGCTGCATAGCCTTTGTTACGATAGCTAGCATCGATAAGTACGCCTATTCCTGCACGGCTGTTTCTGATATCGAAATCGTATAAATCGATAACTCCAACAGCAGATTTATCTTCCATTAATTCGATTATCAAGCGAAGTTGTTTGCTTTCGTATATATCGGTTTGCTGAGTCTCGTTTATGTATTGACGAAGAGCCATCCGCGAATATGGAGACAGTGAGTTCCCATGAATCCATAGGGGAGGGGTATTTTCCCATATATAGAGCATGTCCAAGTCTTCCGGCTCGAGAGCTCTGAGTTGCAATATAGAATTATTTAGTAACATCAGATTACTGATTTAATATCCCTTTTCAAACATTTCGCCCAAGCGGATAAAGAAATTCCTTTTTCGGCGTGGGTAATGCCTGTCTTCCTCCATCATTGTTTGGAGTGAGTTTCCGCTGAAGTCATTATCGTATATAAGATTGTATATTACTCCCCAATCGGGAAGTCCACCTACATTGCGGTCATCTATAAAGATATCGGCATTCAGCTTACGAGAAACGTTTTGAGGATCTTCGTCCGGATGGTTCTTGTTGACCGCATAAAAAACAAGCCCTTTGTTGGCGCAGTAATCTATAGCTTCCTGAAGTAATTCGCCATCACGAACAGACCATAGTAAGAGGGTGTGCCCTTTTTTTTGTAATTGTAAGAGCGTTTCAATTGCAAATGGAATGGGCTTGCCTATTCTGGGGTATTCATGTTCAACGATTGTACCATCAAAGTCTACTGCGATAATCATAGCTGTTGTTTTTTTAGAGATAAATTATAACTCTTCCTCTTCAGTTTTCTGTATGTTACTGCTCGGATAGCAGAACAGCATTGCTGCTAATACAACAATAGTCATATAGATAAAGTTTGTAGCTTCGAATAAATGAAATCCGATTATGTTGATTATTGCAGCTAAATCCAATATGCCTAAACGGATGAAATAAGCTTTTTTATATATTGTTTCAGTGGCGTATGCATCCAGGTTCTTGGTTTTAGACATCATGTTGTGAAATAGCTTCAGTGCTAATGGTATACTAGCAAGAGTTATGATGATCGCATATCTCTCGAAGGCAATGTCAGATTCTATATTAGTGCCAAAATCGGGACCTTTTACTTGTAAAAGGCCAAGGAATCCAATAATGAAAATAAGAAGATTGATCCAATATATGGTTTTAAATTGCTTATGCATATTTATTATGTTATTACATTCTGAACGAATCGTTGAATGGGGTTCGGTTGACGATAGAACGACCTAAGGTTATTTCGTCGGCATATTCTATTTCGTCACCAATCGATATTCCTCGTGCTATGATTGATATTTTAGGATTGTATGGTGCTAGTTTCTTGTTGATGTAAAAATTAGTCGTATCACCTTCCATTGTTGTGCTTAGTGCCAATATGATTTCTTTGATTTCTCCAGTAGATACACGCTCTACGAGACTTTCGATCTGTAGATCTGCAGGACCGATACCGTCTATTGGTGAAATGATGCCGCCAAGTACATGATACAATCCTTTGTACTGCATGGTGTTTTCTATAGCCATCACTTCTTTGATGTTTTCAACTACGCAGACTGTTGATGCGTCTCGTCTTGGATCGCTGCATATAGAGCATACTTCCTCGTCGCATACATTATGACAAACTTTGCAATAGTTGATTTCGTGTTTCAATCGAACAATAGCTTCAGCAAATGCGTCGACCGAATCTGTGTCGAGTCTCAGCATGTGCAGAATAAAACGTAATGCAGTTTTACGCCCTACACCTGGTAGTTTGGCAAACTCATTTACTGCATTTTCTAATAATATGGATGGATATTTTTGATTCATTATTTATACAGCACTCGTTTAAGAGGTTTGCAAAGATAATAATTTTAGAGTTATGAAATGTAAAAAGGCTTCCGTTAATGTGACGGAAGCCTTTTCTTATATTCTATTAATATGTAGATGATTAGTCTTCTACAGGTATGTCTTTGTTAACGTTCTTGCAGCCAACTAGCGCGTAGTATAACAAATAAGCTAGTCCTGCAACGATTACCCAGTAGCTAGCTAGATATCCAGCTTGGTCGGCAACCCAGTTTTGGAAGAATGGAAGGATACCTCCACCAACAACCATCATCATGAAGATTCCTGATGCTGTTGCAACATATTTTCCAAGTCCTTCTACTGCAAGGTTAAAGATTCCACCCCACATGATTGAAGTACAAAGTCCACAAAGTACTAAGAATAGTGCATTGATAGGAACTTGTACCATTCCAAACGCAGATCCGTTAAATACAGGCATAGATACTAGAGTCTCAATAGGAGAGAAGATAGCAGCTAATACCAATACTAAACCTGTACTAGATACAGCCGTAAGCATCATCTTACTAGAAATCTTAGAACCGATAGCACTACCGATAAAACGTCCCACAAGCATCAAGAACCAATATGTAGCAGCTACCGAACCTCCGATTGCAGAAGCATTTGCCGGATCTAAGCCTGCTCCGCTTGCGCTTGTGTCTGATAAGAAGAAGTTCAATGTGCCCGGTACACCGATTTCGATACCTACATAGATAAAGATAGCAATAACACCAAGTTTAAGGTGACGGAAGCTCCATGGACTATATTTGTCTTTTTCTTTAACTACAGCTTTTTCTGTACTAGCTTTTACTAAATGTGGTTCAGGGATAGCAACCATTGAAAGTATGATGAATGCAAATGCAAATACACCCATTGCGATGAATAGAAGTGGATTTACGTTAGACATTGCAGTCGAAGCTGTAACTTGTCCAATCATAGCACCTACCATAAGTGGAGTAAGTGTTCCTGCTAATGAATTGAATGTACCTCCTACTTGGATTAATTGGTTTCCTTTGTTACCACCACCTGCAAGCGTGTTTAGCATAGGGTTTACTACAGTATTAAGCATACATACGCTGAAACCGCAGATAAATGCACCTAGTAGATAGATGATGAAGTTTGTAGGTAGTCCGAATGATGTAGAGTTAACTCCTAATACACCAGATAGGTATTGAGTGAAGATACCTAAGAATCCAACCACGATCGCCGCTAGGGCTGTTTTTTTATATCCGTGTTTTGCTAGTAATTTACCTGCAGGTATACCCATGAAAAAGTAAGCTGCAAAGTTCATTAGGTTACCCATCATTCCTAGCATGTTCGATCCTTCGAACTTACCTTTCCATATAACTCCGATAGGAGCAGCAAGGTTGGTCACAAACGCGATCATTGCGAAAAGGAATATCATCACAATGATTGGTAGTGTGTAATTCTTTTTTTGTACGTCAGTAGTCATAATTAATTGTTTTCTTCGTTTTTGGTTTATATTTGGTTTCTCTTGTTTAAATTGTTTTCGGATGAGCTTTAACAAAATAAGATCAAGAAGTAATACTGTTGCGTTAGTTGTTACTTCTTGATCTTATCGGATGATGCCTGTTTAGGCTATCATAGTTTTCATGGTTAATTAGGGTATATGAAGATTGTTTCATTTTTATTTTACATAGCAAAATTACTCATCTAAAATGAAGTTGACCTAATTATAAAATATGTTTTAAAACATTTCACAATATTAATAAAAATAATTTCTATATATCCATTTTAATAGGTTATATTTACATAATAAACGATATAAAAAATTAAAAAATATTATAAAGACTCGTTAATTCTTCATAATTCCCAAGGCTATGAAATCTATAAAATACATTTACAAAATTGGTTATGGTCCATCCAGTAGTCATACTATGGGGCCACAGAAAGCAGCTGTAATGTTCAAAGAACGTAATCCGCAGGCCGCTTCGTTCAGAGTAACATTGTATGGAAGTCTGGCTGCAACCGGAAAAGGTCACTTAACTGATACAGCAATTATAAGTACGCTTGAGCCAGTTGAATGTGAAATAGTCTGGAAACCTGAAGAGAATAAACCTTTCCATCCGAATGCATTATTGTTTGAAGCTTTAGATGCAGAACGCAATGTTTTTGACGAATGGTTGATATATAGTATTGGTGGAGGCGACTTAGCCGACGAAAATTCTAGAATAGATGAAGCTGTCGTTTACGACAAAAGCAAGATGAAAGATATTCTTGCATGGTGTCAGGAAACGGGTAAAACCTATTGGGAGTATGTCGAAGATAGAGAAGGACGTGATGAAATTGTCGAATATCTGACAGAAGTTTGGGAAACAATGCAAGAGGCTATACGTATAGGGCTCGATGCCGAAGGGCTTCTTCCGGGATGTTTGGGCTTGCAACGAAAAGCTTCAACTTATTTTGTGAAAGCAAAAGGATATTCGGGTTCTATGAAAAGTAGGGCATTGATATACTCATATGCTTTGGCAGTCTCGGAACAAAATGCGTCGGGCGGAAAAATAGTAACAGCACCTACTTGCGGATCATGCGGAGTTCTACCTGCAGTACTTTATCATCTGAAAACAGCTCATGGTGTAAGCGACCAAAAAATAATAAGAGCTTTGATGACTGCCGGCTTGTTTGGTAATGTCGTTAAATATAACGCTTCGATATCAGGAGCCGAAGTCGGTTGTCAGGGCGAGGTCGGTGTGGCTTGTGCTATGGCAGCAGCGGCTGCAGCTCAGTTGTTTGGCGGTTCGACAAAACAGATCGAATATGCTGCCGAAATGGGATTGGAACATCATCTGGGATTGACATGCGATCCAGTGTGTGGGCTAGTTCAGGTGCCATGTATCGAACGTAATGCCTTTGCGGCTGTTCGTGCACTGGATTCATGCTCGTATGCCATGTTATCGGATGGAACACACTTAATTAAATTTGATAAGGTAGTCATCACGATGAAACAAACCGGACATGATTTGCCTTCATTGTATAAAGAAACATCTACTGGAGGGTTGGCAATACATCATGGAAGAGATGATTGGGAAGAATAGTCCGTTATGATATTAATAATAAAGAGCCCTGTTTCGTAAAGGAATAGGGCTCTCTTGTATTTGTAAGCTTAGAATATCTTTATACTGAATAGAGCGGATATTGCTTGCAGTAATATCTGTAACCCTATACAGAATGTAATAAAGGCTATGAGTTTGTTGATGATTATATGTCCGGATGGACCTAATCGTTTCACTATTAGTCTGGTTTGGGTAGCCGTGATATATAGTAACAAACATATGCCAATGATAGCTATTGCAATAATAGCAGAACTAATAAGAGTGTGCAGTAATGAGGAATTTTGCATCGTAGCATTTGCCATCATTGTCAGAATAACGGAAATACTACCGGCACCCATAATGATAGGGAACGTTATCGGATAAAATAATTGTTTTCTAATCTTACTGAGTGTAATATTGGCAGTTGCTTCTTCTTGTTCGTCCTTTTCACTTTTCTCGCTTTCCTCATTTGGAGCCGCAAGTAATTCCAATCCTGTTTTGCAGATAACGATTCCCCCCGCCAATTGAATGACAGAAATATGTAGTCCGAAAAGGAATAATACTAATCTGCCGAGTAGGAGAGTCCCCAATCCTATAAATATACAATATGTTACTATCTTTTTTATAAGTTTCTTGCGTTCGGTCTCGGGAACGCCATGTAGAAAGCTATTGATAAGAAATCCGTTTCCTATAGGGTTGACTATGGGAAAGAGTGTAATTAATGAGGTTACGAGTGTTACTCCAAGCTCTCTGATGATCGTTATATCCATATCTTGAATCGTTTGTTTTAAACTGCCAAATAGTCATGCCTTGTCATAAAGTTTAATGTTGATTAATTTTTGGCATAGGATTTGATTATTTACAAGTGTTGCTATCAACGACAATAAAGATAGCCGAAAAAGATAGATTTAAAAAACAGAAAATAATAAACAAATAAATAATATTTAAAATGGGAAAAATTATAGGAATCGACTTAGGTACAACAAACTCGTGTGTATCTGTGATGGAAGGTAACGAGCCTATCGTTATCGCCAACAATGAAGGTAAACGTACAACACCTTCGGTAGTAGCTTTCATTGACGGAGGCGAACGTAAAGTAGGTGATCCTGCAAAACGTCAGGCAATCACTAACCCTGAAAAAACTATATACTCAATCAAACGTTTCATGGGTGAAACATGGGATCAAGCAGCAAGCGAAGTTCCACGCGTACCTTATAAACTAGTGAAAGGTGATAATAACACTCCGCGTGTAGATATCGACGGAAGATTATATACTCCACAAGAAATTTCGGCAATGATTCTTCAAAAAATGAAGAAAACAGCTGAAGATTATCTTGGACAAGAAGTAAACGAAGCTGTAATTACAGTTCCAGCTTACTTTAACGATGCTCAACGTCAGGCTACTAAAGAAGCCGGAGAAATTGCAGGTTTGAAAGTTGCTCGTATCGTAAACGAACCAACAGCTGCAGCTCTTGCTTATGGTCTTGACAAAGCTCATAAAGATATGAAGATCGCAGTGTTTGACCTTGGTGGAGGTACTTTCGATATCTCAATCCTAGAACTAGGTGATGGAGTATTTGAAGTGAAATCTACAAATGGTGATACTCACCTTGGTGGTGATGACTTCGATAACGTAATCATCAATTGGTTGGCTGAAGAATTCCAAAACGAAGAAGGTCTTGACTTGCGTAAAGATCCGATGGCTCTTCAACGTTTGAAAGAAGCTGCAGAAAAAGCAAAAATCGAGCTTTCGAGCACAACTTCAACTGAGATCAACCTACCATATATTATGCCGGTTAATGGTATTCCAAAGCACTTGGTTAAAACATTATCTCGTGCTAAATTCGAACAATT
Source organism: Dysgonomonas massiliensis (assembly GCF_900240225.1). Taxonomy (GTDB): domain Bacteria; phylum Bacteroidota; class Bacteroidia; order Bacteroidales; family Dysgonomonadaceae; genus Dysgonomonas; species Dysgonomonas massiliensis. The sequence goes on from NZ_OEPV01000006.1 coordinate 215,449, forward strand.
GGCTGATAGCTTGATCCGTAAATCAATCGAACCTTGTCGTCAAGCATTGAAAGATGCTGGATACTCAGCAAGCGATATCGATGAAGTGATCCTTGTAGGAGGTTCTACTCGTATCCCTGCAATCCAAGCTGAAGTTGAGAAATTCTTCGGAAAAGCTCCTTCGAAAGGTGTAAACCCAGATGAAGTAGTTGCAGTAGGTGCTGCTATTCAAGGTGCAGTTTTAACTGGTGATGTGAAAGACGTTCTTCTTCTAGACGTAACTCCACTTTCATTAGGTATAGAAACAATGGGTGGTGTGATGACAAAATTGATTGAGTCGAACACAACAATCCCTACACGTAAGAGCGAAACATTCTCGACTGCTGCCGACAATCAACCATCAGTACAAATCAATGTACTACAAGGTGAGCGTCCGATGGCGAAAGATAACAAACAAATTGGTGTATTCAACTTAGATGGTATACCTGCAGCTCCACGTGGCGTGCCTCAAATCGAAGTAACATTCGACATCGATGCTAACGGTATATTGAGCGTATCGGCAAAAGATAAAGCAACAGGTAAAGAGCAATCAATCCGTATCGAAGCTTCTTCGGGATTGAGCGATGCTGAAATTCAACGTATGAAGGATGAAGCTGCTGCTAATGCTGAATCGGATAAGAAAGAAAAAGAAAGAATCGACAAATTGAACCAAGCTGACTCAATGATTTTCCAAACAGAAAAACAATTGAACGAACTTGGTGATAAGATTCCTGCTGATCAGAAAGCTCCGATCGAAGCAGCTCTTACAAAATTGAAAGATGCTCATAAAGCACAAGATATCGACGCTATCGACAAAGCTATCGAAGAGTTGAATAACTTGCTTCACGCAATGAGCCAAAATATGTACAATCAGCAACAACAAGGTGGTGCTGATGCAGGACAACAAGCTTCGTCAGAAAACAGCCAAGATGGCGACAATGTGACTGACGTAGATTTTGAAGAAGTGAAATAATAGATTAGTTTAGAGTTTAGGAGAAAAGGCCTCGTCTGAAAAGATGAGGCTTTTTTGTTTTTTGTAAGAAACTTTATCTATACATAGAAGAAGAGTTCATTGAAAGAATAAAAGTATCGTAATAAAAACAGTAAAGAAAATCTGTACACAAGTGTTACTTTTTAACAGAATGCCCCTCTTATCCCCTGAAAGGGAAGATATAAGAAAAAGCCCCATTAGGGGTTTAGGGTAAAATCAATATAGTGGCGAATATTTGTAGTAAAGTGTTACTTTTTGCGAGTGAGGCAAAATAAATAGGCTGACTCTCAAACAGAGTCAGCCTATTTAAAAGTTGTATTGTAATTCTTATTTAGCTATAGTCAATTCATCAACTAAGCGAGGGCATCCCATAACTTTATCGATTACATAAAGTACATAACGGATATCAACATTGATACAACGTTGTACATCATTGTCGAAAGTAATGTCACCGCTCAATGATTCCCAGTTTCCGTCGAAAGCAAGTCCGATAAGATGTGCATTTTTATCGAATACCGGACTACCCGAGTTTCCTCCAGTAATATCGTTGTTCGATAGGAAGTTTACATGCATCGATCCGTCTTTGTCAGCATAGCGACCGAAGTCTTGTTTGCGAAGATGATCTAGAATGTAATCTTGTACGTGGAATTCAGGATCGTCCTTAATGTATTTCTCGAAGATGCCTTTAGGGGTAGTGTAATAATTGTAAGTAACAGCATCGGCAGGTTTGTAACCTCTAACTGTGCCATAGCTCAGGCGTTGAGTGAAAGTAGCATCAGGATAGAATGCCTTGTTAGGCTCCATTTCCATAAGACCGGCCATGAACAAGCGACTACCTTTGCTAAGCTTATCAGCATATGGTTCGATGTCAGCATATATATTCATCATTGGCTGTTGCATAGTGCTTACCAATTCCATTGCTGGATCAACGTAAGTTGAATCTTCTTTGACTTTTGCAATGTATTCGTGGATACCTTTTAGTGAAGTGAATTTGCTGTTTGCATATACCCAATCAGCATATTTGTTGTAGTCGCCACCGAATCTTGTTTGGATAGTATCATAGATAGCAGGTTGGTATTTCTTCGGAACACGTTCAGCATATAGCTTCAATAATGTAGGCATCAATTTGTGATCCAGTGCAGCTTCATAGTCTTTGTACAGACCTCCAAGTTTTGCATCTACAGTTTCGCCGATCTTGTCGCCGTCATTTCTTTGAGCTCTTTTGAATGTATTGACCAAACGAACGATCTCAATACCATTGTTGAATGTTTCAGAGAAGTATGTAAGGTATTTCGCCGCATCCATTGTTTGCGTATAACCTTCGTCAAGCATCGAAAGCGTTTCAGCATATTTCGTGTTGTTTGTCGATTGTACCCAACTTTGGAATTTGTTTTCAAGAGTTTGTTTTTGAGGAATGACTCCAAGCTTAGCAATTGCTTCGTTCATACCCATTGCATTCTTCCAGTAGTTAGAGCTTTGAGCGTATTTTGCAGCATATTTGATACGGATAGCATCGCTTGCATTCATAGCCTCGCGCCAGATCGCTTGCTTTTCGCCACGAACTTCAATACGAGGTTTGTGTTCCGATTCGACCATTTGTTTGATGCCGAATGATGACATATAGCGCTCTGTGCTTCCAGGGAAACCGATAGTCATCGCGTAGTCGCCTTCTTTGTATCCTTTCAGTGATACAGGAACCGAATATTTAGGTTTGTAAGGAACATTATCTTTGCTGTAATTTGCTGCTTTGTTGTCTTTGTTGGCATACACGCGGAATACCGAGAAATCGCCAGTGTGACGAGGCCACATCCAGTTGTCAGTTTCGTCTCCATATTTACCGATTGATTGCGGTGGAGTGAATACCAAGCGTACATCGTTGAATACTTCATAAACAACAAGGTAGTATTTGTTCTTTGTATAGAAAGGGATGATTTTAGCACTGATGAATTCCTGACCTTCGTATTGTTTCAGGTATTCGCTGATTTTAGCAGTAGCTTTAGCTTCGCGAGCTTCTTCGCTATCGGCATCAGTAACGTCTGCCAATACATAGTCAGTCACATCCTCAGTCTTTTGAAGGTAAGAGATTGTTAATCCCGGAGCGTATAGCTCCTCTTCGAATGTTTGGCTTACGAAACCGTCTTTCAGGTAATCGTGTTCAACCGAACTCAACTCTTGAATATTACCGAAACCACAATGGTGGTTTGTAAAGATCAGTCCCTTGTCAGATACAGATACGCCTGTACAGCCACGACCGAAGATAACGACGGCATCTTTTAATGAAGGATTTTCTTCACTATACAATTTATTGATTGGGTATTTGAATCCCAATTCTTTCATCTTTGCAGCACTCTGCCTGTTCAGCTCTTTTAGTAGCCACATTCCCTCGTCAGCATACATATTGGATGTAAGCAGAAGGATAGAAGCTATTGCTAGTAATAATTTTCTCATGTTCTACTGATTAATAATGGTTTATTTGGTTTTATTTACGTTTAAAGAATTTGCCTATAAAAGGCAGTTTACTAATTTGAATATCTTCTTTTTTGAAGATGAATACAATATACAGAGCCAGTATTGCTGTGCGATGCAATGTCCGCAAAATATCATTTTCGATAGGAATATACATTGCTGCGGCGAAGAGTATACCGGCAACGATGAAGTAATAGCATATCGATTTCAGATCGTATTGTATCGGATAATATTTTTGACCTATATAATATGAAATACTCATGATGATAAAATTGCTAATGAGTGTAGCCCATGCACTGGCAATATAGCCAAACATCGGTACGAAAATGATGTTCATTGTAATTTGCAGAATGCAGCCCATCACGGAGAAGTAAGCTCCGAACTTAGTATTGTCTGTCAGTTTGTACCAGACTGAAAGATTGAAGTAAATTCCAAACAGAATTTCACCCATCATGGCTGTTGGTAGGATGTTGAGACCCACTACGTAATTTTTTCCTATCAAAGTCAAAATGTATGTAATGATGTCTATATAAAATAGTATACCGAGGAAAATTACCAAAGAGAATAGTACAAAGTACTTCATCGCATCAGCATACGACTGAGTATTGTCTTTATCTTTATTTACACCGAAGAAGAAGGGCTCGTAAGCATAGCGAAAGGCTTGAATAAACATCGTTATGACTCCGGCTATCTTTAGATTGCTGGTGTAAATGCCCAATTGGCGGAATGCCTCAGATGGATCATCAAACAGATAAGGATAGGTAATCTGTGCTACTACTTGACTCACTACGCCGGCAATACCTAGTATTAGAAGAGGGGCTGAGTATTTTAGCATTCGCTTTAGAATACTTCGGTCGAACCAGAGTTTCAGGTCTTTCATTGTAGCTGGTATCAGCATAATTAGGACAAGTAATGCCGATAGTAGGTTGGCTAGGAATATATAGCCTATGCCGTAATTAGGATTGTAGAACCAACTGATTAGCTCAGGGTTCGATTTATGTATTGCAGGACATACGAGTAAGAAAAACAGATTGAGGATAATGTTCGAGAAAATAAACATCAATCGGAATAGCATGAACTGTTTAGCTTTCTTCTTATATCTGAGATATGCGTAAGGAATAACCATAAAAGCATCCATTGCAACTACAACGGCCATCATCAGGATATGATCGTTATGATCAGGATATTTTATCCAAGATGCTATCGGGTTGATGAATATAAAGCAAAGGGCAATGAATAAAATAGAAGTAGATGCTAATGATATGAGTGATGTAGAATATACGCGACGCGGATCGTCCTGATTGTTATTCATAAATCGGAAAAAACCGGTTTCCATACCATAAGTCAGCAGTACCAATAATAAAGCGACGTATCCGTATATTGCACTCATCTTACCCAATTCGGTAGGATCGGCAAATATATACATGTACAAAGGATTCAGACACCAATTGAGTGCACGACCAACAATACTGCTCAATCCATAGATTGCAGTATCCTTGACCAGTCCTTTCATCCCTTTTGCAGCCATAATTTATTGTTTAGCTACAAAAGTAATAGATATTTTAGGGAAATGGATTTATTGCTCGGCTAAAATCATTTTTAAAATACAGGTAAAGTGTATATAAATCCTACACTTACTCTGTTTTCTGAATAATTGTCAGCTTCGAATGATTTAGCTTTTTCTTTGAATTTGTGGTATTTGCCTACATAAGCAAGGAAGAAATGCAAATTGCTCTTTTGCATCGGGTAGTATTCAACTCCCGTTTGATAACCAAATAGAGTTTTATATGTTCCTTTTTCAATCTCTTTGTGGCTTTTATTGACAGAAGTAACATCAAGAGAAGTTCTACCGAATATATTCCACTTAGGTGTCAGGCGGTAATCAATTTGGTATACAATTCCTTTGTAGTCTACGTCTAAAGCATTGTGACCATTGATTCCTCCGGTGAGAGCTGTTATGACACCATTGTCATCAATGTCTTTCGTGTAGTAATTCAAATCGAGATACATGCTGAATTTGTCAATATTCAGTTGATTTCCCATTGTGTAATAATATGCTTGTTTACCTTTGGCTTGGCTCATTAACGATGCTGACCACCTTGTAAAGAATGTATTGCTGAAATTTCCGTTCCAATTCAAGGTGTATATAAAAGGAAGTGAAATGTCTTTAAATCCAGGTCCGTAAGCTTCGTCAATATTACTTTTCATGCGGCTGTTCACAATCTGAAATTGTAATTCGTGGCTTTTGGTGACATTATATATGATATTTACTCCAGTCATAAATCCGTATAAGCTAAGCAGCGTTTCCGAATAGTCGTAGATCATAATTGGGTTGAGATCATATTCAAATCCTCCGTATGATACGGCTTGTTTTCCTATGAATGTAGACCATTTATCTGAAAGCTTAATTCCTAATCCCAGTACATCTAGCGATGCAGGAAGATTGTCTATATTTCCATTGCTGCTATTGCCTTCATTCAGTTTTTGGCGATATCTGAATGATAACCAATTTGTGAGATTGCCTTTGATGTCAATTCTTGCTTCACGCATGTTGAATTTGCCCGAAGTTTTCGAATCGAGCATATCAAGGTCGAATCCAGCGCGTAAGTGAAGATCAATACTTATATTTTTATGTTCTTTCTCTTTTCCCGATATTCCTTCGTATAGAGATTTGCCTTCTTCCACCCAATCGGTGATACTAGAAGCTTCTTGACTAAAGAGATTAAATGAAGTAGTGATTGCGATGACAGTGATGACGAAACGTTTTTGTAGACTCATTATTTTAGGGGTCTATTACTTAATGCTTATATTAAAAATGTAAATGTTTTTTTTCGGCTGCAAACTTAATAAAAAAAGAAAGTAGCCTATATAATATCTATCTAAATAGTATGATTCTATTAGTGAAAATAAATATCTAAATAGTTTTTGTCTTTATAATTGTTTGATAATAAGACGTATGTTGTCTAGGCAACAACTGTTCTGTGAACTATAAAAGTGCTTTTTTTTTATACAATTTAGTATTAAAAGAGTAACTTTGCGGCAACATATATCAACTAAAGATTAGCATGAAGTATTATCATCTATCCATATTGCCTCACAAGCAGGCTCAGAAATATGGCAAACGTACAGCCTTAAAGTATTATAACGAAACAGATAAAAAGTGGAAAAGCATATCTTGGCGTAATTTCTCTCGCGATATTATGCGTGTAGCATGGTCGATGGCCGAGTTGGGGGTAAAAGAAGAAGATCGCATTGGAGTTTATTCTCAGAATGTACCGCAATATCTAATAACTGACTTTGCTTCGTTTGCAAATAGATGTATTGCTATTCCTATCTATGCTACATCTTCGACCAGTCAGGTTGAATACATCGTAAATGATGCTCAGATTAAATTGCTATTTGTTGGAGACCAATTTCAATATAACAACGCATATAAGGTTCAGCAGGACTCATCGGTGTTAGAACACTTAGTAATTTACAATCCTGAGGTCGTAAAACATCCTGCAGATAAGACGTCGATTTATTTTGATGAGTTTATCGCTATGGGCGAAAACTCGAATGCGGAAGTAACCGTTCGTGTCCGTACTAAATCTCGTAAAGATTCGGATGTTGCATGTATAATCTATACGTCTGGTACAACCGGAGAACCAAAAGGAGTAGTCTTGACTCATGCTACATTTTTAGAAGTCTTCCGTATCCATGATATAAGACTTCCGCATATGACAGACAAAGAACGCTCAATGTGCTTTTTGCCATTGGCCCATGTTTTTGAAAAGGCATGGTCATTTTATGCACTGCATAAAGGAATGCGTATTATTGTGAATAAAGATGCTCCGAATATTCAGAAATCGATAAAACAGATGAATCCTACAGTAATGTGTAGTGTGCCCCGTTTTTGGGAAAAGGTATATTCTGGAGTACAAGAGAAGATTAATAGTTCGAAGGGTCTGATGAAATGGCTCTATACGCATTCTATACGTACCGGGAAAAAATATAATCTTGATTATAAGAATAAAGGACTCAAAGCTCCTTTAGGTACATCTATAAAGTTCTTTTTCTATAAAAATACAGTATTCAGAGTGCTCAAAATGGTTATCGGTATACAGCGGGGCAAGATGTTCCCATGTGCAGGTTCTCCATTGTCAGATACTGTAAATGAATTTCTTCAGTCAGTAGATATTCCTATTGTTGTAGGATATGGTTTGACTGAAACTTGCGCCACTGTTACTTGTTATCCTCCAAATGAACCTTTTGTTTTAAGTTCAGTAGGTGTAATAATGCCGGGTTTAGAAGTGAAAATCGGTGAAAATAATGAAATACTGGTAAAAGGTAAAACGGTAATGCGTGAGTATTACAATAAACCCGAAGAAACAGCAGCAGTATTTACTGAAGATGGCTTTTTCAGAACTGGTGATGCCGGAACGTATGAAAATGGAGTGTTGACTATTACTGAACGAATTAAAGATTTGTATAAAACATCTAACGGAAAATACATTGCACCTCAGGCTATTGAAACAAGAGTCTCTGAGGATAAATTCTTTGATACAGTAGTTGTTATTGCCGATGATCGTAAATTCGTGAGTGCGCTGATTGTTCCTGATTTTCCCATATTGAAAGAATATGCTGATGAGAATGGTATCAAATATAATGATATTAACGATCTGATCGAGAATGAAGAAATCTTGCGTATGCTTGATGGACGTATTGAGTTGAAGCAGGCTAGTTTTGCTCCATTTGAGAAAATAAAGAGGTACAGATTAATAGCCGAACCTTTCACAATGGAAGGCGGTGAGCTTACAAATACATTGAAAGTAAAACGGAAAGCTGTAGCTCAGAAGTATAAAGATCTTATTGATACGATGTATGAATAAAGTGTATTCAGTACTAATTTCTGTTTGCTGATATGGCTGGTATATATATACATGTCCCATTCTGTAAGACAAGATGTATCTATTGTGATTTCTATACTGGAACGGATAACTCGAAAAGAAGGCAATATGTTGATGCAGTTGTAAAAGAATTGTCAGTCCGAAAAGATTATGTTGAAGGTGAACCTATCCGAACTATATATTTCGGAGGAGGGACACCTTCTCAATTATATTTCGAAGAGTTTAAACGCATATTCGACTCTATTTATCAGAATTATACGGTTGAGTCGAACGCCGAGATAACATTCGAAGCCAATCCTGATGATTTGACTGCCGGTTTCTTTGATTCCATCGCCAAGTTGCCATTCAATAGGCTTAGTATTGGTATCCAGACATTCAGCGACCCTGAATTGAAATTTCTAAATCGCCGACATTCTGCACAAGCGGCAATAGATGCTGTAAAACTAGCACAAAGCAGAGGTTTTGATAACATAAGTATAGATTTGATATATGGTCTTCCCGATCAAACTATTGATGTGTGGAATCGAAACTTGGATATTGCTTTGTCATTAGATATTCAGCATGTATCGGCATATCATCTTATTTATGAAGAAAGAACGGCACTATATAGAATGTTAAAAAAACATAAAGTGTCGGAAGTTGATGAAGAACTAAGCAACGACATGTTCTCATTGATGATTGATCGCTTGCGAAAAGGAGGATTTGAACATTACGAAATTTCAAATTTTGCTAGAGACAGCAAATATTCGAAACATAATACTTCGTATTGGTTGGGAGAGAAGTATCTGGGAATTGGACCTTCAGCGCACTCTTTCAATGGAAAAGATCGGGCTTGGAATGTCTCATCACTAACTAAGTATATCAATGCTTTGGACAAAGATAAGCTTGATGTTGAGTACGAGATATTGGATTTAGATAAGCAATATAATGATTTTATATTGACTGGTCTGAGAACAAAATGGGGTGTTGATTTAAAAACTTTGGAATCGCGTTTCGGTAGCAAAATGTTAGAATACTGCTTGAGGTATGCAAAGCGATATTTGAAGAGTGAATGCTTGAAAGAAGTAGATGGAAGGCTGATCTTGACAGACAAAGGAGTTTTTATTTCTGATGGTATTATGAGTGATTTGATATTTGTTAAGTGATAAAATGTCGTATATTTGCTAAATATTAATAGTATTTAAAAAATGAGAAGATATAAAGCACACCCTTGGCACGGCATTTCACTCGGCGAAAATTGTCCTGAAGTTGTAAATGCTTTCATCGAAATTGTTCCTACTGATACTGTAAAGTATGAAGTAGATAAAGTAACCGGATACCTATCTATCGACCGTCCTCAGCGTTTCTCAAATATTGTACCAGCATTATACGGATTTTTACCACAAACGTATTGTGGCGATAAAGTTGCTGAGCTGACAAACGAGCAGATGAAAAGAACAGACGTGAAAGGTGATGGTGACCCAATAGATATTTGTGTACTCACTGAAAAAGATATTACCCATGGTGATATCATTGTGAAAGCACGTGTTATCGGTGGATTACGTCTGTTGGATCAAGATAAAGCCGATGATAAGCTAATTGCTGTTCTTGAAGGTGATGCAATATATAGCTCGTATCAGGATATCAAAGATGTACCGTTTATGGTGATTGATCGTCTTCGCCATTATTTTACTACATATAAAGATATACCCGGAGAGAAAGAACCTCGATGTGTGCTTCTCCATATATATAATGCGGCTACAGCACGCGATGTTGTTCGTAGAGCTGCAGATGATTATCAGAACTTGATTAAAGATCATAAATTTGACGAATAATTTCTTGTAGATGATTCGATGGATAAAGAGTAAAAAAGCAAGGAATATATTTCTTGCTTTTCTTTTTATAGTAGGTGTATGCTTACTCTATGCGTATTACGAGGCACGTAATATACATCTAAGAAATTATGTGTTCAGTCATAAAGATATACCTCAAAGCTTTGATGGTAAAACAATAGCATTTCTTTCGGATATTCACACCGATAGCGATTTCGATCGAGGAGATCTTAGGGCATTGGTTGATAGTGTTAATAAACTTTATCCTGATATTATCCTGATGGGAGGTGATTATGTTTCTGGAGCAAAGTATATCGATACTTTTCTTGACGAGATATCTAAGCTAAAAGCGAAAGATGGAGTTTATGCTGTATTGGGAAATCATGATCATTGGTCTGGAGCTGATAAAATTGCCAGAGGATTGAAAAAATCAGGTATCAGAATGATGGATAATCAATCGTGCTGGGTGCGATCTGGTACAGATAGTATTAAAATAGGAGGTGTCGGCGATTGGTGGTGTGATGAAACTCGTATAGAAAGTACAGTTGATGATATATCGGAAAAAGATTTTTGTATTTTATTGTCGCACCAACCAAACTTTGTCGACGAATTAAAATCCAATAAAATTGACCTTATTTTATCTGGTCATACGCACGCAGGTCAAATTACTCTTTTCGGATTTTGGGCACCAGTGATGCCCGGACAATTTAGTCAGGATTTGATTACAAGTAAACATGAATATCGTTATGGTTGGATGAATAAGAAAGATACACAGCTATACGTCAGTTCTGGTATCGGGATGGGCGGAGTTCCTTTTCGGTTCTTTGCCCACCCCGAGGTTGTCCTGATTAGGCTGAAAAAGCTTTAATTATTTTAATCCTTCTTGAATACTAGTCTTGTTGCAAGTGCCGAATCAATTTTTCCGAAAAATGATTTTAAGTCTTCGTAAGACGATTTGTCGTATTTGCCAGATTTAATATCGATTGTAACTTTTGAAGTTACGATATTATTTTCAACAGAAAGTTTTCTTGTGAATTTTCCAAACTCATTTTCTATACTAATATCGGTAGGAAGCGATTCAGCTGAATATCCTTCTGGTAGGACATATTTAATGATATCTGATTGGATATATTGCTGAGGAATCTCTATGTCGTGTATGCGCTTGGCTGATCCAAATCTTCTGAAATTACCCTTGCTGAGAGGGTAAGATCGTAAAAATAATCTACTACCGGTTTTATTGGCAATATTGGATGCTTCGAATTTACTTGAAACAGTAGCTATAGGCTTTTCGCTAGGACTGTACGCGATGTCAATATTTCCAAATTTAACTTTGGGCATCTTAACTTCACTCATCAAATATTTTATCTGAGTTTCTCTATCCTGTTTCTTTAAGTCTGATACATACATCGCTACGTCCATCGTGCTTTTGAGTTCTATATATCCTGATGCAGCACCCGTTTCATCCAAATTAATTGTCATCACAGTCTCAGTCGTATAGTCTTTGTTGTTGTAGGCTGGTATATGGCACAATTTACCCCCATCATTGGTAATTGCTATAACATCGTGATCTACAATATTTGAGTGAATGAATCCGAATGGTATGGTGGAGTTCGTACATTCCAGCCAAATGCTATCATTATCTAGAGGAACGAGCAATATCGCATGGTTAGTTTGTGTCATACTCGGAAAGTTAGCGTCTAGGTACTTGCGTCCTTTGCCACTGTATATTTCACAATAATTTGATTCTATATTGATCACCTTTAGCATTGCTTTCATTAAGAAGCTAAGACCTTTGCAATCGCCCATTTTGTTTTTAGCTACATTGGTAGCTGTTTCGGGTTGTAAGCCTCCAATCCCTAGTTGTACGCTGATGTAACGAGTGTTTTGTTGCAAATATTCGTAAACTATTTTTATTTTCTCCCTCTCTGTTTGGGCAGAGCTAGTCATAGTCTGTAATTTGTCTATCAAATCCGCAGGGAGGATATCTCTGTTTTGTAACAATTGGTTGACCCATTTGCCATAGTTGTTCCAACTGTCCATATTACCACAATACGAATCATAACAAAAACTACTAGGTGCAAATGTTATTATAGGGTATAGTTCTGTATATTTCGGTTGCCATATTTCGCCTTCTATGGCTGAAATGTTAGACTCTTGTATAGTATAGATATCCTTGTTATTGCTTGTGTTATGGTTTATCTTGTAATCGCAATTGGAATGATGTCTAACTTTTATACTCTGAGGAGCTTCTAATGTGAAAGAGATATTTTCAGTAGCAATGTTTGTGCCAATAATAGGTATGAAATATGGATAGTATAGTATGCCATTTTTTGATTTTAGTTCATAGTCGTATTCGATAGTGAATGGATATGATGGTGATTGGCACTCGTAGGAGATTTTATAGCTACCAGTAGTGAAGCTATTGAATTCGAGACTCGAATAGAGTAAATCTCCTTTTTTTATTTTTTTTATAATCTTCCCTGATGCATCGCGCAATATTCCCGAGAATTTAGTCAACTCCGAAAATTTATCGGTCGATATAACGAAATGTGCATAATCATCGCCTTTACGATTGAGTATGGTTACTACTTTATTTACTGTGTAAATCCCATTATTGGCATCAGTTTGAATATAAGTTTGATTCAGGTCGCGAATTACGGCATTCGCGTTTTTCTTTAAGCTGTCGGGAATCGTATTTACAGTATAATCCTGCCCATAGCTAGGCAGGATTATTGATATTGTAGATACGATAAGTCCTAAGAGTATTTTGTACATATCGTTAAGTCTTTGTTAGTCGTTATACTTTCTTTAGAACAATTACTTCGGAGCATTTCTCTATGATTTTAGCATAGAATTCTTTAATGTCTTGATATTTTTCAGGGAGTATAAGTAGATTTTTTAAGTCATATCTGTATTGTATTGATACCGAATGTTCATTTGCTGAAACTTGATAAGTGAATTTAATATTACCTTCTTCATCCAACATATACGAAATGCTTTCAGGAAGCTCTTCTACTACATATCCTTCTGGAATAATAATGTTTATGGCCTGTATATAATCTTGTAAGTAATCGAACTGAACCGGGAATTTCCGTTCTTCAGACTTAAAAGGGTTCTCCGAAATGTGTTTTATAACCATCGGGTCGATATAGAGTAAGTCATCACCCAATCTGTTATCAGGTTTAATAGTGAAGCTGCGTTTTACTTGTCCGGAAGCGCTATTCAAGTTGTCTGTTTTGAAATTCTCAATCGACATACCTACTGCTTTTGAAAGATTGTCAATATAATCAGCTTCATCCTTATGTTTTTGGTAATATACTTTTCTAAACTCGTAAGCACTTTTACCTCTGTATGTAGTATTTATATCACCTACCAATTGTCCATATTCGTCAAATTTATAGGTTGACATGATATACTCAATTCCTTTAGACGAACTTGAAAGATCAACCCAACGAGTACGGTCTTTCTGCATTATACGTGCTTTTGTAACCATGGTTTTATCTGGAAGGACATTCCATATGCTATATTTGTCGGCAACATCAATTGTATATAATTTGTTGTCAATCACTACACCTAATATGGTGTAATTGAAGGCTGTAATAGAAGGGTGTGTTAGCGGAATGCGCCCGTTAGAACGTGTGCTGAGTATAATAGGAAAAGCTTCGAATCCCGCAGCATTTAGAGCATTTATACCTAGGAAGTTCAGGTCGCCAGAGTCGCCAAGCCCTTCTTTCATAATCTTGTCAAGATTACTGGCCGAAATACTGCTCTTTTCATTCCATTTCACCTTTGATCTAAGTTCCATGATAATCTTCGAGGCAGCAGCTATGTCAAGCGTAGCTGGTTTCGGATCATTCTTGAATATTCCCGTTTTCTTTAAACTACCACCAAAGCTTCCAAGTTCGAACAATCTCTTATCTATATCGGCCCATGTTGTAGAGTACTGTTTGACCATGCTGTATTTGAATTGAAAGCTCCTAAGTTCAAAGCTCAATCTGCTAATATAATCTCCTCTCGACCACATAAATGGCTCTTGTTTCATTGCGGGAAGATTTTCTCCAACGTGGATTTGTTTCACTCCCGAGCAATTATCATCGTATGTAAATGGACGATTATATTCATCACGTAGTCTCATTGTAATACGAACATTAGTGGGCTCATTTTTAGAATCAATTCTTTCATAACCTTGTATTGGTGTACTATATATAAAATACTCAGGAATAATTATTTCATATTTTACATGTTGAACTGGTATGTATGACTGAAAATCAAAGTCGCGAATACTATAATTGAAAGGCGATGTAATAGTATATTTGAACTCTATAACCGACCCGACTTTCGCTCCGGGCATCGTGAATTTAGTGCGTCTATTTTCGCCATCATGTTCTTCTTCTACAATAAATTCTTTCGTTAATTTAGTTCGGGTTATTTTTCCGTTTTCGAGATTATAAGTTGTCCCCGATAGTCCCCGAAGTTCTTCTCGAGAATCTATCTGTCTGCCAACATAATAGAAAATACTATTTTCACAATATTCGAGGCCATCTTCTTTCAAAATTTTAATCTTTGCGCGAAAGGTGTATTCGTGTACGAATTGGCCAGTTAAATCCTTGTACAAGAATTGTGTAAATCCATCTTTCATCAATACTACAGCACTTGCACTAGAGTCAATGTCACAAGTAGTCATCTTCATTTCATCCATGGTGATTTTCCCATATTGAGATTGTCCAAGGATGAGTGTAGGAAAGCTTAGAGACAAGATTAATGTACAGATAATAGTTAGAGTTCTTCTTTTCATAGTATTTCCTTCTCTTGGGTGTTAATATATGTGTAAAAATAATAAAAAAACAATAGGGAAGAACTGTTTTCTGATTAAAAATGCGAATAATTAGAGTTTTAAAGATCTATCTTGAAATCCTTTGGCAAAACCAGATTGGATAGGATATTAGGTAACAGTAGATTATAAGGTGTAGTCGTAGAAGTGTGTTTTTATTATATGTGATTGAGTTTTGTGTCTTCTGTGAGGTAAGTTGCTATGGTATCGCGATTTCGAATATTACTTTTACTTATTTCGTATACTATTGTTTGATATGGTTTTTTTCATAATCGATATTTTATACTTAAATTTGATAATTAAAATATCTAGAAGTGATGAAAAAATATAAACTTATCTTATTCAGTTTAGTCTGTTTCTTGACTTTTATGTCCTGTGATAGTAGAAAACTAGCAGACATGGGGGATTCTTATAGAATACATGTCCGAGAATCTGATGAAGAAAATGGGATGAAAACAATCTTGGAACAAGTTGTGCCTGTATCCTTTGTCGAATTGAAAGATGATGAGAAGATAGAAGAAAAAGATGCATATCTGGCGAAGATATATGTTGTCTCGAAATCATGGTATATAGGAGGTCAGCGCGTATATAATGTGAATGATACACTGGATATTTACTACGATAAAAATAGAAACTTAATACGAATTAAAGAATAATTGACAGATGGAGAAAAAGATTACGTATGATAAAGATAGTCTAATTGCAACGATTAATGAATGGCTATGGGATTTCCTGCATGGACTAGGTATTCCTGAGCAATTAGTTGTATATACTAAAATGATATTGCTCCTTCTTTTTGTGATCATAGTTGTATATGCTTTGCAGAAAGGGGTAAGCTCACTTTTAAACTTCGTACTAAAGCGTGCAGCTAAAATTACAAAGATTAATCTGTTTGACTATGCTGTCAAAAATAGATTGCCGCACTTCTTGGCATTAGTAATACCTTATTCTTTTGTTCGTGGAGCTATACCCGTAGTATTTTATAGTTTCCCAAGCCTGATCTCACCAGCGGTAACGCTGACAGATATCTATATGGTGTTTATGGTAATTTGGACTATAATGGCAATATTATATTCGTTGGGAGATATGTTGCAAGAACGTCCTGCTTTCCATAATAAACCGATGAAAAGCTATATGCAAGTTATCCAGATTATATTTTATATACTCGGAGCTGTTGTGATATATTGTATCTTCACAGGTAAATCACCGGCAGCGTTCTTTGCTGCAATGGGGGCGGCTTCGGCAGTTTTGATGTTGATGTTTAAGGATACAATTATGGGGTTTGTAAGTAGCATTCAGTTATCCTCAAACGATATGCTTCGCATCGGAGACTGGATTACAATGAACAAATATGGTGCTGACGGAGATGTAGAAGAAATAAATCTGACTACAGTTAAAATCAGAAACTTTGATAAAACGATTACCACAATTCCTACTTATGCCATGATTTCGGATTCATATCAGAATTGGCGTGGAATGCAGGAATCGGGAGGACGTCGCATAAAAAGGCCAATTTTTATTAAACAATCGTCTATTCGTTTCCTGACTGAAGAGGAATTAGAGAAATTCAAAGGATTACCAGGTTTAGGTGAGTTTATCAAACAAAAAGAGAAAGAGAGTACTGATAAAGTTAAGCAATTAGCTGATTCTTTACATGCTAATAAGCTGTTGTTGACTAATAATGACTTGTTTATGCAATATGGAATACATTATTTGCGCAATCATCCTCGTATCAGTCAAGGAATGACTCTTTTGGTAAGGCAGTTAGCTCCTACAACAGAAGGACTTCCTATCGAGATATATACATTTACTAATACAACAGTTTGGGCACAATATGAAGGAATTATGGCCGAAGTAATGAATCACTTTATTACAATAGCACCTTTCTTCGATCTTCTTTTATTCGAAGTAGGGTCTACTTCAGATGACTACAATGTCATTTTGAATAAAAATTAATATCAGATCATGTTCTGAATAAAACCTATGGATATTATAAATAAATTGATAGCCTCGTCGCTCGATATTAGAGAAACGCAGGTTGCCAAAACTCTGGAATTGTTGGACGGCGGTGCTACGATTCCTTTCATCAGTCGATATCGCAAAGAAGTTACGGGTAATCTGGATGAAGTTCAGATAGCAGGCATCAAAGATCAGTATGATAAGCTTAAAGAATTGATCAAGCGTAAAGAGACAATTCTTGCGACTATTGATGAGCAAGGTAAATTAACTGATGAGTTGAAAAAACGAATCGAAGATTCGTGGAATTCATCCGAAATAGAAGATATATATCTGCCTTATAAGCCTAAGAGGCAGACTCGTGCAGAAATTGCACGCAAGAAAGGCCTTGAAGGTTTGGCTAAGCAAATTATGGCTCAACAGAATATTGATGTTGAGGCCAAAGCTTCTGCTTTTGTAAAAGATGAGGTGAAGGATGTAAAAGAAGCTATTTCCGGAGCTTGCGATATAATTGCGGAATGGGTAAACGAGAATGAATATGCTCGTAATTCGATGCGTAATCTTTTCCAACGCGAAGCGGTTATTACGGCTAAAGTGGTTAAAGGTAAAGAGGAAGAAGGCGATAAATATCGTGATTATTTCGATTTTTCTGAACGTCTTAGCCGTTGTTCATCGCACCGTTTATTAGCTATACGACGTGGTGAGTCGGAAGGTTTTCTGAGAGTGAATATTGCTCCTGAAGAGGATTTAGCATTAGAACGCCTCGAAAAACAATTTGTGAAAGCAGATAACGAAGCATCAGATTATGTTTATGATGCAGTGAAAGACGCCTATAAACGATTATTGAAACCTTCAATAGAGACGGAGTTTGCGGCATTATCTAAAGAAAAGGCTGATGAACAGGCAATACATGTTTTTGCCGAAAACTTACGTCAGTTATTATTAGCTCCTCCTTTAGGTCAATATAGAGTGTTAGGTGTCGACCCGGGATATCGTACTGGTTGTAAGTTGGTTTGTCTGGATGCACAAGGGAATTTGCTACACAACGAGACTATCTATCCTCATCCACCTCAGAATGAGTATACTAAGGCTGCTTCGAAAGTTTCGAAATTGGTAACTACGTATAATATAGATGCTATAGCAATAGGCAATGGCACAGCAAGCCGTGAGACTGAAAAGTTCATCACTAATATTCGTTATGAGAAAGAAGTAAAGGTATTTGTTGTCAGCGAGAATGGAGCTTCTATTTATTCTGCATCGAAAATTGCTCGTGAAGAGTTTCCTCAATACGATGTCACAGTTCGAGGAGCTGTATCTATCGGCCGTCGATTGATGGATCCATTGGCTGAGCTAGTAAAGATTGATCCGAAATCGATAGGAGTAGGGCAGTATCAACATGATGTTGACCAATCGAAATTGAAGAAATCGCTCGACTTCGTTGTAGAAAGTTGCGTGAATCAGGTCGGAGTTAATGTAAATACTGCAAGTCAGCATCTATTGACATATGTTTCGGGATTGGGTGCAACTTTAGCTCAGAATATTGTGAAATACCGTGCAGATAATGGGCCTTTCGAGTCGCGTAAAGCCTTACTGAAAGTACCAAGAATGGGAGAGAAAGCATTCGAACAGAGTGCAGGTTTCTTACGTATTGATAATGCTGATAATCCTTTGGATAATTCAGCCGTTCACCCCGAAAGTTATCACGTTGTTGAGCAAATGGCTAAAGATTTGAAGTGTTCCGTCAAAGAACTTATTGAAAATAAAGAATTGAAGAAGTCTTTAGATTTGAATAAGTATGTGACAGATACAATCGGTTTACCAACTCTTAATGATATAATGGAAGAGCTTGATAAGCCCGGTAGAGACCCAAGAAAAGCCATCAAGGTTTTTCAATTCGATCAGAATATTCGTACAATCGACGATTTACGCGAAGGAATGGTATTGCCCGGAATAGTGACCAATATTACAAATTTCGGCTGCTTCGTTGATGTTGGAATAAAAGAAAACGGACTAGTACACATTTCGGAACTTGCTGATAAATTTGTATCAGATCCGAATGAAGTTGTATCACTTCATCAACATGTCGAGGTTAAAGTCCTATCAGTAGATATGACTCGTAAAAGAGTCGCTTTGACTATGAAATTGTAAGAATTTGATAGATAAGAAATAATTATAGAAAACATTAAACTAATGACAATGAAGAAACATTTGTTTATTATCGTTCTTAGCTTATTATGCTTTGGGCAATCTTATGCACAAGGAGGTATGTGGGTACCATCTGCTATCGAAGATCGTATAGCAGATATGTCATCTAAAGGCTTCGAATTGACTGCTGACGATATTTATAGTATCGATAAAACTTCGTACAAAGATGCTGTCATGTTGTTCGGCGGAGGTTGTACCGGAGAACTTGTGTCACCAGACGGACTACTTCTGACTAATCATCATTGTGGATTTTCGCAGTTGCAGAAACATAGCTCGGTTGAACATGATTACTTGCAGAATGGCTTTTGGGCAATGAACAGAGGTGAAGAACTTCCTAATCCAGGACTAACAGTTAAATTTCTCGTAAGAATGGATGATGTTACAGATGCTGTGATGGCTGGAGTGGGTAACGCAGATGATGTAGCTAAGGATCAATCGAAAAAGACGAATATGGCTAAGGTCATTAAGGAGGCTATTGCTGGAACACATTATACGGCAGAAATCAAACCCCTGTATTATGGCAATCAATATTATATCTATGTATACGAAGTCTTCGAGGATGTTCGTCTTGTAGGTGCTCCCGGTTCTTCTATTGGTAAACTAGGTGGAGAAACAGATAATTGGATGTGGCCTCGTCATACGGGAGACTTTATGTTCTTTAGAGTTTATGCAGGAAAAGATAACAAACCTGCACCATACTCGAAAGATAATGTTCCTTACAAATCGAAGAAGTACTTTAAGATTTCTACTGCTGGAATCAAAGAAGGAGATTTTGCTTTGACCTATGGTTATCCGGCACGAACTCAACAATATCTGCTATCGGATGCAGTAGATTATATTCTTAACTATTCGAATCCGGCAAAGATTAAATTACGTACTATGCGTATAGAGGAAATGCAAAAGGCTAGAAAATCAGATCCTGCTATAAGAATTGCTTATGCTTCGAAAGAGGCAGGAGTTGCAAATTCTTGGAAAAAATGGCAAGGAGAAAATCTAGGACTTGAAAGATTAAAAACTATTTCAAAAAAACAAGCTTACGAAAGAGAGTTTGAAAAATGGGCTCAGGATAAACCGCAATACAAGACTCTTATATCGGATATGAGAGAACAATATAAATTGGTGAGAGATTACGATTTCGTAGCGGATTATATTAATGAGGCTATAGGAGGGATAGAATTATATCAGGCTGTGAAACTTGCAGGTAATTGGATTGATAATCCGACAGAGGTCTTGCCAGAGAAACTAAAGGCATTCTATAAAGATTATTACCCTGATGTAGACAAGAGAATAGCAGTGAAACTTATTACTGAATATATAAAAGATGTACCCTCAGCCGATGTTCCGCTATATCTATCTGAGAAGATTAGTATGTACGGTGGAGTAGATGGGTATGTAGATATGCTATACGGAACGTCATCTCTTATATCATCCGAGAAGTTGACGGCTGCAGTGGATACTAAGTTGGATTTGAAAAAAGATCCTGCAGTAGAATTATATAGAATAGTAATGGATATGTATAATACTTCTATAAAAGGTGATCTTCAAAAATATAAAGCTAATATTGAGGTATATCAAAAACTGTACATGCAAGGGCAGTTAGAATACGAAGCAGATGTAAAATCAGGACGTATCTTCTTCCCCGATGCTAATCATACATTACGTGTTTCGTATGGTACAGTTAGTGGATATTCTCCGGAAGATGGAGTGTGGTATTTCCCGACTACAACGTTAGAAGGAATTATTGCTAAGGATAACCCTAACTCTTATGAATTTAATATTCCTCAGAAACTGAGAGATATTTATGCGACTAAGGAATATGGGAGATGGGGTGTTGATGGAACTGTACCAGTTTGTTTTATTTCAAACAACCAGACAAGCGGAGGAAATAGCGGAAGTCCCATATTGAATGGCAAAGGAGAATTGATTGGAGTAAACTTCGATCGCACATGGACAAGTACAATGAGTGATATTGAATATGATCCAGTGATGTGTCGTAATATTGGAGTAGACATTCGTTATGTTCTATTTGTTACTGATAAAATTGGTGGTGCAGGGTATTTATTCGATGAAATGACATTAGTCGGAAATCCATCAGAAAACAATAAATCTAAGAAATAGGATATCCTAAAATCTTATTGTGAAAAAATAATACCTCAACAGTTTTTATGCTGTTGAGGTATTTCCCTTAAAACCTGTTTGTGCCAAGACTAATTAATTACCACTTGTTAATATCTAGTCTGATAATATGTTGATCGCTTAGAATCACTATTACCATTACGATTTCTTGACGATTGATTTGTTGACCTATTATTATTCTTGTTTCTATTGTTGTTTGAATTATAGCTTGGACGTGAAGAATTACTTGGTCTAGTAGTTACTTTAGTATTCTCACTTTTTGGTCTGCTATTATTCTTATTATTTTTATTGTTATCCCTGCCATAACTAGGTCGGTTTGTATCCGGTTTGCTATTTTGAGGCCGATTGTTGTTATTTATATTTGGTCTGTTATTAGGCCTATTGTTATTTGAGTTCGGTCTATCGAAACTATTATTAGGCTTATTGTTCGGTCTATTACTGCCTACACTTGGTCTGCCTGAATTGTTATTTGGTTTGTGATTGTGCGGACGATAATCATACTTGTCATGTCTCTCTGGAGACCAAGGACGATAGTTCGTTCTGCTTTTGTGGTAACGATTATCTCTACTGTCACGAATTACAGCTTGGCGACCACGATAGTTTCTATATTTAGCATAATAATTCATATGACGTTTATTATGTAACCAAGGCTTATGGATATTCAAAGCTACTTTATAAACATTGTATAGATCGAAGTGTCTGTAGATAGCAGGTAAATATCTAGCTGTAATCCAACGTCCACTGTCGAAATATATAAACATCCCGTTGTTGATGTCATAATAGCCATTGAAATCAGGGAAATAATAATAATCTACATAATCATATCCAGTTGGTCCCCAAGCTGGTTGACTTCCAATATTTATACTGAAGCTTATATTTTGAGCATTTGCATTATTTGTAGTTAAGAGTAATGCTGCAGTCAATGCAATTATTGATAATATCTTTTTCATAACTATAAGTATTAGTTTGTGAATACTTCGTTTACTAATTTAATTGATTAGAGTGCTTTTTTATGAAAAGGATTAATCGGCTTTTGATAATTAACTTTTGTTAGATATTCGTATATTAGCAATATTGGATAACCAAACATTGATAATAAAAGCTTTCCTTTGAAATATAGAACATAATAATTAACCTTTAATAAGAAATATACAGTTGTTGCTATCCATATCCATTTTATTTATACACTATACAATATGTATTGTTAATTTTCGTTTGTTAACTAGTTACATCTCTGAAAAATATACTTCGTAAGAAGAATTTCCACTTTAAAATTCTATCTTTGTGCTATTATTTTGTACTTTATACACAACTATATATGAAAAATCTAAAGTTATATTCGATACTAATTTTGCTGTCCTCGCTACTTTTATCTGTTTCCTGTGTAAACAACGATGATAAAGGATCGGGAGGTGATGGTGGTGGCGAAGGAGGAGAAGTTCCATTAACACCCGAAAATCTCGAAAAAGGTGAATGGGAAATAGCTTATATGACGCATCGTATCAAAGCCATTGCAAATGGAGGTCCGGATGTGACTTTTCGTATGTACAGCATGGATGGTTTTACAAAAGAGTTTTATGATGGCTCGCGATATATGGAACGTAATACTTATGGAGAGGAAACCATATATGAAGGCGAATACTCACTTTATCCGAAACAAGACAGCATAATTTTGAAGTACTCATTTCTAGATCCAGATACGGAGCTAGTAAAAGATTCAATAAGTCGTATACAAGTATTTAAACTGAATGAGAAAATGTTAGTTTATCATATCTCTTTCAAAAAGAAAGCTAAAGATGATGCATATTTCAGACAATTAGTTTTTTATCTACGCAATAAAAAGAATGCTCCGGATGAATTTCTCATTCCAAATGATGTATTGAAGAACAATGAGAAACAAGGTCGAGTCGATCCGAAATTATTAAATGGTTCATGGGAAATAGTTAATGTTCAGGTTCAAAGTAAAAATGCGAATAATACAACATGGACTGTGACTGACGATGATAAGGCTGAACTTGAAAAAGAAAAAGCCAATATCGGACTTATCTATAGCTATAATACAGAGCAACAACCATATAAATTCAAAGAAACTGTTTCCGATGGTGGAGAACCTAAAACCGGAGTTTTTACAATCACAGACGATGTGATGCATTACTATCGTGATACCGATGTAGATGGCAAAACAAAGAAAGTTATGGACTCTATGGCTATTGATATGGCTGACGATGGCAAAAGCTTCAAGTATATTTATAATGCATATAATCTAACAGCAACATCATTCTATGTTCGTCGTCATATTATCTCATTCAAAAAAGTACAGTAGCAATCATTAGCTTGTAATATATAGATAAGCCTAATTCAGAAATGAGTTAGGCTTATTTTTTACCCGATTGCTTTGATTTTCTGCCGAGCAAAATCAGAAGCTTCTTTTACCAGTTCAACAGAAGGTCGTACACCTGTATAAAGAACAAACTGCTCCAATGCCTGAATAACGGCAACATCAGCTCCCGAAATAATCTTCTTGTTCTGGCGTATAGCCTCTTTAATAAGAGGTGTCTCTACGGGCAGTGCTACTACATCGAAAATTGTATCGGCCCTCTCAATAGCATCTTTGTCAAAAGCTAAATCTTCCGACTCTACTCCTCCGGCCATACCAATAGGTGTCACGTTTATCAGCAGTTTGGCTTCTGGAACTGTATCTCTATTGCTACAATGATTATATCCATAAATTGAAGCTAGCGTTTCGGCTTTATCTATGTTCCGTCCCATAACATATCCGTTCTTAAATCTGCTTTCATATAATGCGCCTAAAACAGCTTTTGCCATGCCGCCAGTTCCGTACAATACAAAGAGTATGTCGGTTGGAATGCTAGATTCTTTCAGCAAGTTTTCAACAGCTATGAAATCGGTGTTATAGGCCTTCAGATAACCATCGTTATTCACAATCGTATTGACTGATTGAATGGCACTTGCCGATATGTCCAATTCATCCATATATTGAATACATTCTTCTTTGTAAGGCATTGATATAGCACAACCTCTTATACCTAAAGCTTTGACTCCGTATATAGCATCTCGCAAATTGTTCGTCGTGAAAGCTTTGTATATATAATTTAGTTTGAGCTTTTTGTATAGATAATTATGGAAGAATGTGCCAAAATTACTGGGACGGGCTGCCAATGACATGCACAGCTTTGTGTCTTTATTAATCATTTGTTTGTAAGTTTTTTATGTCTAAAAAAGTAACACTTGTGTACAGATTTTTATTGTATCTCAGAGGTGTTTATTTCATTAGAACCTCTTTTTGAGATAAGGATCGTATTAATTGATATAATACTCATATTTTTAAATTCCTAACTCATTAGATATTTGTTGCAAATATCTTGATATCTTAGGATTGTCTTCCATAAGCTTTTCATCTCTTTTTATAATAGCTTTAACTTCAGTCTCCCGATCTTGAATTAACATTGTATGTATTTTTAATATATATATATCTTCGTTGTATGGCTTTTCTATCAGGATAGAATCACATAGAGATAAAGCTTTTTCAAAATAATAATTTGCAGAATCTATATTATTAGACTGAGGCGAAAAATACATCTGTCCTAATTCAATATATGTATGAGGGGAATTAGGATAACTAGTTATCATTTTTTTATAAAAGCATAATATCTTTTGATTCAGAGAATCCGATAGTGATATATTTGTACTATCACTATCGTTGAAGTTTAATAATGATAATTTGATCTTTGCTAGATCTATATTGTTGAAAGTTAATTTATTGCTGTCTTTGGCTAGAGTAATATCTATTCTATGTAAGTAATTTCTTAAATCAACTATATTCTTACTTGTTTCATATCGCCTCTCTAGTTCAATTAATGGGATCGTATCTGCATGAATAGAACAATCCTTCTTCATTGAAGTGTTGGCAAGCTTCGAACATGATATACATGTCAAAGTTGTAGAAATAATAATAAATAGGTATAGAAGCTTTTTCATTCTTATATCTTATTAATGCTTAGTTATTTTAAAGTAATGGTATATGTCCCAAAAGTAACACTTTACTACAAATATTCGCTACTATGCTTATTTTACCCCAAACCCCTAAAGGGGCTTTTTACCGAATCTTCCCCTTTAGGGGATAAGAGGGGTACTTTGTTAAAAAGTAACACTTGTGCACAGATTTTTTGTTGTTTTATGAGTGTCACTATTTTATCAGATTATTCATTCGTTTAAAACAATATAGATAAAGTTAAAGAAATTTATTTATATTGATATGAAATCTTTATGTTTGTGGTTAAATGATATTTCTAAAAGTATATAAAATGAAGAGAAGCTTTATTATTAGTTTGCTTGTATTGATCTGGTTTAACTCTTGTTCCGAAAAAATAGACCCTACACTCCTTTATTTGGGAGATTCAGAAAGAATAATGAAGATTGAAAATGTTATGGAAGAGCCTTTGGGGCAAGGTAAAGCTGAATATGTATATGATAATAATAATAGATTGATAAACGCTAGCCTTAAATTTGAAGGCGAGTTAGGTACTTCTAGCTATCATTATAATTATTCATATGGTAATAAGAAAATATTTATTACAGGTTCGATTAAAATTGCTCCATCATCTGATGAAGTAATGAATACGAACAGAGACGTAGATATCGAGTTGATTTTGAATAATGAAGGTAAAGTCACGAGGAAAATTGACAGAAAACATCCTTATAACTCAGAGCCGGTAATTGATAATTTTATTTGGGATGGCTCTAAATTAATGAAAGTAGAGCGTACTATAAAAGGTGTCCGTGAAGTAGATTTCCTGGAAACTTTAGAACAATATTATGAAGGTGATAATATTGTTATGCAGATTGTAAAAACGAAAAGTATGGGTATTACTTCAATTATGCAAGGAAATGATACTACCAATTATACATATAGTTTAGGGGATAAAAATATACAAGCACCAATATATAAATTAGCCTCACTTAGACTGGACGATATAAGAACTTTTGCAGCTTATTCTTCGGATGTTTGTATATCAAACCGAGAGAGAAAGTATACGAGTATACGTAATCGAGAAACCGATAATATTGAAAAAGAAATAATTTATAAATCAGATTATGATATAGTTTTTTTGTATGAGGGAAGGTCTCAATATGTGAAAACAATAGAAAAAGCAAATAGCTCGACATTAATAAAATCTTCAAATGATAGTACAGAGAATCATTCATTATCAACGAGAAGTAATTCTATATTTTACTATAGAGGAGATTTGAAATAAAGATGATAAACTAAAAAAGCCTAGCATTAGCTAGGCTTTTTTTAATAAGTAGATTATATCTTAGTCGTTGAATTTAGCTTTCAAGAACTCTCTGTTCAAACGAGCGATATTGCTGATCGATACGTTCTTAGGGCACTCAGCCTCACAAGCCATGGTGTTCGTACAGTTACCGAATCCTAGTTCGTCCATTTTCGAAACCATTGCTTTTGCACGTTTAGCTGCTTCAACACGTCCTTGAGGAAGAAGTGCCAATTGGCTAACTTTAGCTGAAACGAATAGCATAGCCGAACCATTTTTACAAGCTGCAACACAAGCACCGCAACCAATACATGAAGCTGCATCCATTGCTTCGTCAGCATCTTCTTTTGGTATAAGGATTGCATTAGCATCAGGCACACCACCAGTATTTACGCTAGTGTAACCACCTGCTTGCATGATTTTGTCGAATGCAGTACGATCTACCATCAAGTCGCGGATAACTGGGAATCCAGCCGAACGCCAAGGCTCGATAGTGATTGTTTCGCCGTCTTTGAAACGACGCATGTGCAACTGGCAAGTTGTGATCGAATCGTCTGGTCCGTGTGGATGTCCGTTTACGTACAAGCTACACATACCGCAGATACCTTCGCGACAGTCATGATCGAAAACTACGGGTTCTTTACCTTCGTTGATCAATTTTTCATTCAATATATCAAGCATTTCCAAGAAAGAGCTATCAACAGAAATGCCGTCTAGCGCAAAACTTTCAAAAGCACCTTTTACTTTAGGACCTTTTTGACGCCAAACTTTTAGGGTTATATTAATTGTCTTATCCATTGTTTCTTCTGAATTACAAGTTATGATTTGTAGTTACGTTGTTGTCTAACAACAAATTCGTAGTCTAGCGGCTCTTTCACAAGCTCAGGAGCTGCGTCTTCGCCTAGATATTTCCAGCAAGCTACATACGAGAAGTTTTCGTCGTCACGCATTGCTTCGCCTTCAGGAGTTTGGTATTCTTCACGGAAGTGTCCACCACAAGACTCGTTACGGTTCAATCCGTCGTAAGCCATCAATAGACCTATTTCGATGAAGTCTGCCAAGCGAATAGCTTTTTCTAGTTCCACGTTCAAATCATTAGCTTCTCCAGGTATACGAAGGTTTGTCCAGAAGTCTTTTTTCACTTCTTTCAATTTTTCGATAGCTGTAGTCAACGATTCTTTTGTACGGCCCATACCTACGAAATCCCACATAACAAGACCAAGTTTCTTGTGAATTGAGTCTACCGAGTGATTTCCTTTGATAGCCATTAGTTTAGCAATCTTTTCTTTGATTTCATTTTCAGCAGCCTGGAATTCAGGACGGTCTGTGCTGAAACGAGGAACAGAGATCTGATCAGCCAAATAGTTTTGGATTGTATAAGGAAGAACGAAATATCCATCAGCCAAACCTTGCATCAATGCAGATGCTCCCAGACGGTTAGCACCGTGATCAGAGAAGTTTGCCTCACCGATAGAGAATAGACCTTTAATTGAAGTCATCAATTCGTAGTCAACCCAAATACCACCCATTGTGTAGTGGATAGCTGGATAAATCATCATCGGAGTTTCGTATGGATTATCGTCAACGATTTTTTCATACATCTGGAATAAGTTACCATACTTAGCCTCTACTACATCGCGTCCAAGACGTTTGATAGCGTCAGAGAAGTCTAGGTAAACAGCCAAACCTGTATTGTTAACACCGAATCCGGCATCGCAACGCTCTTTAGCTGCACGTGATGCTACGTCACGAGGTACAAGGTTACCGAATGCAGGGTAACGTCTTTCCAAGTAGTAGTCACGATCTTCTTCTTTGATTGCAGTTGGTTTTAGTTTTCCTGCGCGGATAGCTTCAGCATCTTCTTTCTTTTTAGGAACCCAGATGCGTCCATCGTTACGGAGTGACTCTGACATCAAAGTCAATTTCGATTGGAATTCTCCGTGTACAGGAATACATGTAGGGTGAATCTGTGCGAAACAAGGGTTAGCAAAATAAGCACCTTTTTTGTATGCTTGAATTGCTGCCGATCCGTTCGATGCCATAGCATTTGTCGATAGGAAGAATGCGTTTCCATATCCACCAGTACCGATAACTACTGCATGAGCAGAGAATCTTTCCAATTCACCTGTAACAAGGTTACGAGCAATAATACCACGAGCGCGTTCAACTCCGTCCTCATCTTTGATAAGAACTAGTTCAACCATTTCGTAGCGAGTATATAGTTTTACAGAGCCTTTGTTTACTTGGCGGCTAAGTGCAGAATAAGCACCTAGAAGAAGTTGTTGTCCTGTCTGACCTTTTGCGTAGAATGTACGAGATACCTGCGCTCCACCGAATGAACGGTTGTCAAGCATACCTCCGTATTCGCGAGCGAAAGGAACACCTTGCGCCACACATTGGTCGATGATGCTGTTCGATACTTCAGCCAAACGATAAACGTTAGCCTCACGAGCACGATAGTCACCACCTTTAATTGTATCGTAGAATAGACGGTAAACCGAGTCACCATCGTTTTGATAGTTCTTTGCAGCATTGATACCACCTTGTGCTGCAATAGAGTGCGCACGACGAGGTGAGTCAGATATACAGAAGTTCAATACGTTGAATCCCATTTCGCCAAGCGAAGCTGCTGCCGAAGCACCTGCTAGTCCTGTACCTACAACGATAATGTCTAGGCGGCGTTTGTTAGCTGGGTTCACCAACTTCTGGTGATTTTTATAATTTGTCCATTTTTCAGCCAAAGCTCCTTCAGGAATCTTTGCGTCTTTTTTCGGATCTAGGATAGTAGTCATATCTATTTTTCTTTTAGTCTTTAATAATTAAACATTCTGGTCTTAAGCTATTGGCGAAAGGCAAGATTGTGCGTAGAAATAGATTGTAACGATAGCAAACATCAGGCAGATAACTGTTGCAACAACTTGTCCGATAACTTTCCAACGGTTGAACCAAACTTTGCCATTCCATCCTATTGTTTGCAATGCGCTCCAGAAACCATGTGATAAGTGGAACCAAAGAGCGATGTACCATACAAGGTATGCTACAACTACCCAGATGTGACTGAAGTAGTAACGGATAAATCCGGTACCATCAGTTGTGCCGATAGATTGTCCGCCAACTTCAACTGCGTGATGTCCCATTAGCTCAGCAAACATCATGTTGTACCAGAATTGGCTGAAGTGTAATACCATAAAGCCAATCACAATGATACCCAAAACAAGCATGTTTTGAGAAGCCCATTCTACGTTTTTAGGGCGTGCATTTACTGCATAGCGGTCGTTTCCACGAGCTTTGCGGTTTTGAATTGTTATCACAATCGAGTAGATGAAGTGGATTCCGATAAGAGCCACTAGTGCAAATGTCCCAGCTACAGCATACCAGTTCGAACCTAAGAAGGCACAAATTGTGTTGTATGCATCAGCCGAAATGATTGCCACTACGTTCATCGATGCGTGAAACAATAAAAACAATACGAGGGCGATTCCTGATACACTCATTATCAGTTTTTTCCCAATTGAGGATTTAAGTAACCAACTCATAAAATAATAAATGTTTTTGTTGTTATGATTAGATAATTTTGATGATTTATCGAATAGGTAACTCTATGTTAATATAGATAAATAATATTTACAATTGATGAATCTTATTACCCTGCAAATGTAAGGCAAATTACTGATATGGGCAAAGGAATATAAGCACAATTTTGGTCTTGAAAGAGGGCTGTTCAGTCATAGTAATGTTTAAGGTTAAAGCGTAATTTGTGAAAATACGTTATTTATAGTTACGCAATATACAAAAAAATAAGTCCGAAGTAAATGTTTCTCGGACTTATTTTACAAAATGTCTGATTTTGACCTTTTTGTACGTTTTTATGTAGATAGTTTCAAACCTACAATTCCAATAATAATTAGTGAAATAAATAATAGTTTAAGCGGGTCTTTTGACTCTTTGAAGAATATCATTCCTATCAAAACACTTCCTACGGCTCCAATTCCTGCCCAAACGGCATAACCTACACCGATCTGAATGTCTTTCAGTGCATGTGATAAGCTGTAAAAACTGAGAAACATGAAAAGAATGGTCAATAATGAGTATTTTACCACCTTAAAGCCGTGCGATAGTTTCATCATAGCAACAAAACCGACTTCGCATAATCCTCCGACTAGCAAAAATATCCAACTGATCATGATTTAGCCTCCTCTTTACCCGGTTTGTCAATTAGTTTCAATCCGACTATTCCACTGATGAGCAGTATCAGAGAAACAACCTTCATCGTGTCGGCACTCTCTTCTAAGAAGAAGATCCCAATTAGTGCAGTACCTGCTGCACCTATTCCGGTAAATACCGCATAAGCCGTTCCGATAGGAATAGTTTGCATAGCTTTTGCAAAGAGGTAAAAGCTGATGAAAATGAATACGATGGTAACGACACTCCAGTCAAATACCGTGAAGCCATGGGCCATTTTGAGGCCATAGGCCCAGACTATCTCGGATAGTCCCGCCAGAATTAAATAGAACCAAGCCATAATATATTTTATAGTTTAATGTAAATACGTTGGTGTCTTTATATCAACGATACAAATGGTATTGGCAAGATACGGCTTTTGGGGGAAAAGGAAAATTTGAGGACTTAAAAAATAATAAAAAAGCTAACTAAAGCTGAATGCTTGATCTGTGCTAAACAAGCCGTCTCTAGATATCTATCTGAGGTTCTTTAGAATGTCACTTTTGGTAGGAAACATTGATTGCAGAGTATTATAGACTTCGCGTTTCTCTTCGGCTGTACATTCCGAGCAGATGCGAACTATTTCGTCTAGTTTTGCTTCTCCGAAAATGCTGAATAGTGTAGATGCCGATCGTATATTCTGTAGTTTTTTCAGTTCGTTGACGAGTTCGACAACACGTATGCGAGATCGTTGCGGGTTCGCAGACATCTGATCGAGTGCTATTCGATGATAGTTGTACCAGATAGTGTGAAATTCTTGCAGCGACTCGTCGGTCAAAGCTGTTGCTATGTCGTAGCGGTTGTTTTTGTATTGAAATGCTTCCCAGCCACTTGTACTGAACATTTGCGAGGCATTGGCTATATTCATAGCTTGAGCAAAAAAAGGTTTACCTCCGTTTGGAGCAAAAGAGTCGAAATCGAGGCCTATAACTATATAGGTATAAAATGCCAATACTGCGGTAAGATTATCACTTACACTATTGTCACTAAAATTCATATTCTGATCTTGCATATAATCGAACGAGAAATTTGTGTCGCGAAAATTAAACAAAGTAGTCATATAACTTGAGTTGTATACCGGACGGCGCGAGGTTATAGAGATTTCGCCTTTGAATGAATTGTTGTTCAACATTTCGTTAATCAGTATCGTAATGGAGCAATCGATGCGCTCATTGCGATTGAATGTAGCATTCGTCCATTTGTAATCATTCAGAAGTTGACTGATGGATGTTTCCATCTCCTTGAAAATATCTGTACCTGCTGTCGATATTTTCTGGGTATTTATATTCAATTTTATGTTCAACTCTTGTGCCGAAAGGAAAGAAATAGAACATAATACTAAAATGATGTATATAACCAATCGTTTCATATTTATTCGAGATTGTAGGTTATACTTAATACTTTAAATTCAATACGGCGATTCACTTCGTCGGCTGCCTCTTGTTGCTCAGGAGTAAGTGTCTCGATGAACTCTTCATTTAGAATTTCTCCTTCTTTCAGAAAATCGTGACGCTTGATTATCGATCTTGTTACATTTTTAGGCTGACGTTTGCCATATCCTTTCGAAGTGAGACGATCTGCTGCTATTTTTCGATCAACAAGATATTTAACCACGGCATCGGCGCGGCGTTGCGATAGCTTGTCGTTATACTCATCCGTCCCCTTGCGGTCGGTATGAGCCGAAAGTTCTATTGTCACGTTCGGGTTGATATTCAATAATTCTATCAGTCCGTCCAAAGCTTCTTTAGATTCGGGGCGTAATGTTGCCTGATCGAAATCGAAGAATATATTTTCAAGAACTACGGGCTTGTTGATTGGTACAAGAACAAAATCGACATAATAGGTCGAGTCTTTGACTGCTGGATCAGTATTCAAAGCCATGCGAGAATTCAGGTAGCCTTCTTTGCTTGCCAAGAATACGTAATTGACTCCTTGTGCTACTTCCGTAGTATATGTTCCGTTTGCCTTGCCTTTCGTTCGAGTATTGGTTCCGTTGTTGCCTACTATGCGAATGGTAGCGTTGTCGATAAACTCATCATCGGGATCGACAATATAGCCTTCGACCGATAATTGAGAAGTTGGATATTCGAAAGAATAGATACGATCGTAGCCTCTGCCTTCATTGCGGTTGGAACTGAGAAAACCTCGCTCTTTTTCGCCTTCAAATGTAATTCCGAAATCGTCTCCTTGCGAGTTAATTGGTGATTGCATATTCTCTACAGTCCATTTTCCCGTTTTTGAGTCGAATTTTGCAATAAAAATATCCAATCCGCCCATGCCCGGGTGTCCGTCCGAAGAAAAATACATTGTATTATCGCTACGCATATAAGGGAACATTTCGTCTCCGGCTGTATTGATTTCCGGACCTAAATTTTCGATGTAGCTGACTGCACCATCAACCAAAGCAGCTCTCCAGATATCTTTTCCTCCGTAACCTTTAGGAAGATCTGATACAAAATATAGGAAATCGCCAGAAGGAGTTATTGATGGATGTGCATAAACAGCCATCGAATCTTTGCTCAAAGGGACTATTCGCCCTTCTCCCCATGCACCGGCTGCACGTGACGAAACATAGATTGAGGTATATGAGTTGCTCGTTGAATCTTGAGGTGCAAATGTGTAATACATTTTTGAACCATCGGCGTTGAATGAAGTTACTCCTTCGTCGAAATCCGTATTGATTGGTGATTCTATAACTTCGGGTTTCATCCAGTTGCCTCGCTCATCTTTGCGCGACATGTATATGTCGTTGTTTTTGACACCGGTAATTAGGCTGTTTTTCTCTCCTTTCGACTCTTTTCTATTCGATGTGAAATAGACTTGATTATAATCAGGTGGAAGAAGCATCGGCGCAAACTCACCACCTCTGGTCGAAAGGAACAGATCCATTTTTCTGACATTGTAAGCTGTCGGATTGTTTTTCCAAACGGGAGCCAACTCAATACCTTTCAGTGCATTCAAGGCAAATTGGTTGTCAGGATACTTCTCCAGAAATATTTTGTACTGCTCTGCTGCTTTCTGGTAATTTCCAACTTTATGCAGTGAACGCGCGTACTGCAGAGCTAATGTGCTTTCGGGATTCTGATACCTCTCAGCGTTGGCGTATGCCGAGTTTGCCTGAATAGGCATATTAATGAGGCGATAGCTTTCGCCCATTTTGAATGCGATCTCACCGCGCAGATCTCTCTTTTTAGGAGAAGTCTTACGGTAAACTTTTTTGTAGATGTCTGCCGCTTCGAAATATTCGCCCTTGGCGAATTTGCGGTCGCCCTCGGCAAGAGTGACCGGTTTGCACGAAGCTAGGATTATGCTGATCAAAGCACAAAACGCTATGAAGTATATGTTGTATCTGCGAATCATATATAAGTCACAAATATAACTCATTTAGAGCGCTAATATTGTCTTAAGGCGAATATTTGTTTGAAAGTGTAATGTGTTAAAGTCAATTAATATTTGATGGGT
This sequence comes from Dysgonomonas massiliensis, assembly GCF_900240225.1. Taxonomy (GTDB): domain Bacteria; phylum Bacteroidota; class Bacteroidia; order Bacteroidales; family Dysgonomonadaceae; genus Dysgonomonas; species Dysgonomonas massiliensis. The sequence continues at coordinate 249,729 of NZ_OEPV01000006.1, forward strand.
TTCTGTGTATTTCGAGTAACTTTTACGTCTATATTATACGTAACAACTAAAAACGGCATATATGAAACGAATATTATTGCTACTGAGTATAATCCTTATAACACAAATCGGGATGAACGCACAAAACAAACCAGTATATAATGAATATGCAGCCGAATGGAAGCAAGTAGAGCAGTTTGAGAAAAAAGATCTGCCAAAGTCAGCTTTGACTATAATAGATGAGGTGTTGAAAAAGGCTACAGCTGAGAAGAATACGCAGCAAGTGATAAAGGCTTTGTTGATGCGAAGCCGTTTCAAACAATCGATTGATAGAAGTGTGCGAGAAGAGGTATTATATGATATCTCTGGTTTGATATCTCAGACAAAGGATTCGAGCGAAAAAGCTATACTGCACTCACTCTTGGCTGAATTGTATGAAGATTACTTCGATTATAATAGATGGAGCATACAGAATAAAACGAATCTTGAGGGAGTCAAGCCTCAGGATATAAAGGAATGGACAGTAAGTATATTTGCAGCAGAGGTAAAGCAGCATCTGGAATTGTCGGTTGCTGAAAAAGACGTACTGATGAAAGGTAAGACTGCCGACTTCAAAGTATTGATTGAAGCAGGAAAAGATTCGCCCGAATTTTATCCTACATTATATGATTTCTTGATGAAGCGTGCGATTCTTCTGGTCAAGAATATGCCTAAAGAAAGATCGGAAGTAGCACCTTTGGCGGGAAAGTCTGGTTTGTCGCTCGATCAGTTGATTGTACCTGCATCCGACTTTGTAAATCTGAAGATAGATAAAGGAGATGCGGTGTTGTCATATTATCAAGAATATTTCAAGAGCCTTCTCGAGAGGAATTTGACCGGAACGATAATTTTGGCGGAGATTGATAAAATCGAATTTTTGCAAAATAACTCAGGCTCACTTTATTTCAATAAAGCAGTTGCATTTGCAGAGAAATTAATTGATAAATATAATCCATCACCGATGTGCGGCGCTTTGGCAGAATATATTGCTCGCGGATATGTCAGTAATAATGATTACAACAGTGATGAAAAGCAAGAGCATATTGAAAAAGCATATGCATGGTGCGAAAGAGGAATAAAAGACTGGCCGTCTTATCCGCTTATAGATAATATTAAGCAAATTAAGGATGTATTGGAAATACCTCAGTTCGGTCTTTCCGCGAAAAGTTCTTTCTATGCTGATGAAGAAGTGAAAATAGCGCTTACTCATATGAATCTTCAATCTTTGGGCCAGCCCTATAGCTTGAAATTATATAAGAATGCTGTAACTGCCGAAAATCGAATAAAGAGCTATCCGATAAAAGAAGTAAGCAAGAAAACATATTTGTCAGAAAAATCAGAATTAAATCTGGGTGTATTGCCTGTAGGAAGCTATATCCTGAAAGGAAAGGATATAAACAAAGAAACTGTGATGATCAGTTTCGATGTCACTCGTTTGGGTGTATTCTCCCGAAATTCAGCAAAAGATGCATATGATATATATGTAGTAGATCGTATGACCGGGAAACCGATAGAAGGTGCGAGTGTGAGAATTTTCAAATATGCGAATAGTGCTAAGCAAACAGTTGCAACAGTTATGACGAATTCGTTGGGTTTGGCTGCTTTCACGGGTTTAACTGATTTGAACACGAAATATGGCAGTTTGTATTATTCGGTTAAGTATGGAAACGATTTGATCAAAGAAGAAGATGTTAGAGCGAATTATTCATACAGATACAATGATGAGATAAATAAAAATACTCAGGCGGTGGATTACCTGAGTGTGCTGATTGATCGTCAAATTTATCGTCCGGGACAGACTGTATATTATAAAGGTATTGTTGTAGATTCTGAGAGACGACCTATAGAAAGCCGGAAAGTAGAAGTAGTATTAAATGATGCATCGGGAAATAAAGTGTCAAGCAAAGTGCTTACAACAAATGAATTTGGTTCTGTCGCCGGCGAATTTGTACTGCCTCAGAGTGGCCTACTTGGTAATTATGAGATTCATATAAAATCAGGTAAATATTCTAACAGTACGTGGTTTGATGTAGCAGAATATAAACGTCCGACATTCGAAGTGACATTCGATAAAATAGATAAAACATATTCATTTGGCGAGGAAGTAGTCGTAAAAGGTTATGCACGTAATTTCTCAGGCGTGAATCTGCAAAACACAAAGGTTAATTATACCATCAAAGGAAATCGTTTTTCGTTCTGGAGGTATATAGGGGATGAAACATTCTCGATGAAAGGCGAAGCAGTGACAAAGGATGACGGATCATTCGAAATTCGTTTTACGCCTGAAGCCGGAGATCTACCCGAAAATAGACTTATTCGTAATAATATACAACAATTTACTATTACGGCCGAAGTGTCGGATGCCAATAATGAGACTCAAAGAGGTGTGTTCTCTTTCAATGTGGGTGATGTGTCGATGTTGGTGAATTTGACAATACCAAGTAAAATCGAAAAATCGGACAAGAGTGTCAAACTGAAAATTGATGCCGTAAATCTAAATGGTATTGATATCAAAACTTCGGGTACATATAATATATATGCATTTGACAAAAATGATTCGATTGCAGCTCAGGTCGGGGAAGGTTCGTTCACGGTTGGCGAACAAGTGGAATTGTTGTCGGTGTTGCAAAAATTGGAATCAGGAAAATATAAAGTAAAGCTTTCTGCCAAAGACGATAAAGACAAACTTGTAGAAGACGAAAAAAATGTTCTTCTCTTCTCGTATCAGGATAAACGACCTCCAATCGAGACTAACGAATGGCTGGTTGAGAAAAATAAAACTTTTTCGGAATCGAATCCAGCCGAGATAATCCTTGGAGTAAGTGGTAAGGATATAAATGTATTATACGAGATCCGTTCTAAGGATATTACGTTTGAAAGACAGCGATTGGTACTAAGTAATGAGAATAAAACGTTTACTATTCCATATAAGGCGGAGTATGGAGATGGCGTTCACTTGCTCCTTACTTATATGAAAGATCAGCAATTCTCGAACCTTGATATTGAGTTAACAAAAGAAGTGGAAAAACAAGCTACTGACTTGAAGGTGAAACTCGAAGTATTCCGAGATAAACTACGTCCCGGACAAGAAGAAACTTGGACTTTGAGTGTTAAGAATGAAAAAGATGAGGCTTCACAAGCTGAAGTGCTGGCTTCGATGTATGATATGTCGTTGGATAAATTGAGTTATCAAATACCTGGGTGGAGAGTGAATCTTCCACAAGTAGGTAATTACAATGATTCCTATTGGCAATCATATATATTGAGTGGAAATTACGGTTTTTATACTACTCGTGAGCGTTATTATTGGTGGTATCAAAGCAGAATTAGAAGCTCTAAAGAATTTAGTTTTGATAAGCTGAATTTATTCGGGCTTTGTCCAATCTATGTGACGTATGGTGCTCCTGGTGCTACAAATGATGTTGTTCTTCGGAAAAGTGCTGCTGTGTCGATGGCAGATATGAAAGGAGTGGATGCTAACTTTGGAGTTGCTATTGATGAATTGAAAGAGCATAAGCTAGAGGTAGGTATGCCTATGGTCGCAAAAGCCTCTGGTAGTGTAGAAATAGATAAAGGATGGGGTAATACGGGGATTTTAGGTAGTCCTGAAAAATATGATTTGCGTAAAAACTTCAACGAAACAGCGTTTTTCTATCCTCAGTTGAGAACGAATGAAGAAGGTGAAGTGCAAGTTAGTTTTACTGTGCCTGAAAGTAATACACAATGGCGTTTCCGTGCATTGGCTTACGATAAAGAAATGCGTGTCGGTCAGACCGAACAAGTTGTGGTGACGCGTAAAGAATTGATGGTAACGCCAAATCTGCCTCGCTTTGTCCGTCAAGGAGATAAAACGAGCATTTCGACTAAGATTTCTAATCTGTCGGAAAATGCATTGACGGGAACTGTAAAAATCGAATTCTTCAATCCATTGACAGATCAACTGTTGAATATAGAAGTTGCAAATCAAGAGCAAGTATTTAGTCTTGAAAAAGATGCATCATCATCGGCGGACTGGATATTCGATATCCCTGCTGATATTGAATTGATCGGTTGTCGTATCGTGGCATCCAGTGAATTATTTAGCGATGGTGAACAGCATGTATTGTCTGTATTGCCGAATCGGATGCTAGTGACCGAGAGTATGCCGTTTGATGTGACAGAATCGGAAGAATTCGTTTTCGAAAAAATGAAAAACAATAAATCGAAAACATTGGATAATTATCGTCTGACATTGGAATATACATCCAATCCTGCATGGTATGCAGTTCAGGCTCTACCGGTATTGAATAATCCTACGAACGAAAATGCAGTTAATTGGATTGGCGCATATTTTGTGAACAGATTGGGAATGTCTATCATGAAGCAATATCCTCAGGTAGGTAAAATGATAGAGGTTTGGAAACAGCAAGGCAATTCGAAAGAAACATTGACTTCGAAACTGTTGAAGAACGAAGATTTGAAGTCTGTTCTGTTGTCTGAAACTCCTTGGGTATTGGATGCTAAGGATGAAACAGAACAAATGGAACGCTTGTCTTTACTTTTCGATCTAAATAATGCAAATCAGAATGCCGATCAGGCTATTCGTAAGTTGCTGGAATTGCAACACGAGTCGGGCGGTTGGACTTGGTATAAAGGTATGTCGGCTAATCGTAGTGTGACACAATTTATGCTATACTGTTTTGCTAAATTACAAGAAGTAGGTCATGTTGAATACAGCTCTAAAATAAAAGAAGCTCAGATGCGAGCATTGAAATATTTGGATGATGTGATCGTGAAAGACTTTAAAGATCTGAAAAAGTATAATAAGGAATGGGAGAAACAAAAGAGTATCTCGGTTTCTCAACTTGAATACTTATTTGTCAGGACTTATTATCGTGATATTCCGATTACAAAAGAAGCTCGCGAGGCTGAAAGATTCTACACGAATGTAGTTGCTGAAAATTGGATAACTCTCGAACTGTATGAAAGATCATTGTTGGTGCATATCTTAATTCAGAACGGAAATAAAGATTTAGCCGATCAGATTGTGAAATCAGTCCGCGAGAAAGCGATAGTTGATAAGAAACAAGGAATGTATTGGCCAAACAATAATAGCCGATCGTTTGGATTTGGTATACCTGTAATCAGTCATGTATTTTTAATGGATGCACTAGAGGAAGCCGGATCTACGGATGAAGAGATGAAACAATTGACTCAGTGGATGGTAAAGCAGAAACAAACTCAGGCTTGGCAATCTACTCCGGGTACAATGATGGCGATAGCTAGGATGCTAAGTGCGGCCAATGATATGTTTGATATCTCGGCAGCTAAACCTCAGATTAAAGTAGGGAAAGTAAAAGTTGATTCGGAAAAAGCAGATTTAGGAACCGGATATATTAAGCAGGTGTGGGAAAAGAGCGATATTAAGAAAGATATGGATAAAGTTGATGTCAAGAAAGACAATGATAATCTTTCTTACGGAGCCCTTTACTGGCAATATTACGAAGATCTCGATAAGATTACTGCTAATAAAACGGAGTTAAATGTAGAGAAAGAGCTTTACAAAAAAGTAATCAATGAAAGCGGACAAACACGCTTAGAACCTATCACGGCAAATAGTCCATTGGCGGTAAATGATAAAGTAACTGTTCGTCTGGTTGTGCGCGTAGATCGGGATATGGATTTTGTACATCTGAAAGATATGCGTGGTTCTTGCTTCGAACCAATCAATACGATATCGCAAATGAGATGGGGTAGCGGTGCTTCATATTATATGGAGACTCGCGATGCTTCGACTAATTTCTATTTCGATCATATAGCAAAAGGAACTTATGTATTCGAATATGATGTTTATGCAAATCGCCAAGGTATATATTCTAATGGTATAACTACTATTCAGGCATTGTATGCTCCCGAATTTGTTTCGCATACAGCCGGCATTAGTGTAGAAGTGAAATAAGAAGTATATGAATAAGTGGATTGTAGGTTTGGGATGCGTTGTCCTATTATTGATAGGCGGGCACTTTTGCTTGAATTCATATAATAAAAAGAAAAAAGCTGTCCAAGCAGAGGTTCTTCGCTTGAAAGAAGAACGAAAAAACGAACTGTTACGTAAAGAAAAAGAATTAGCCTTTAACCGTATTAAGCTTTATGCCGATTCGGCTGAAGCATATATAAAAGGTAAAGGCTATCGCGAAGATTATTGCTTTCTAGTGGATTTTAGTATCCATTCGGGCAAGAACCGCTTCTTTGTATGGAGCTTTGAAAAAGATACAATCGTAGATTCGTCTCTTTGTTGTCACGGCTATGGCAGCAAAGGTTATAGAAGTACTGCTTCTAAGATTATCTTTAGTAACGTTGAGGGAAGTTACTGCTCTTCATTAGGGCGCTATCAAACAGCTTATAGGGATGTTTGTTCTTATGGTACATTGTATCAATATAGATTGTACGGGCTGGATGAAACCAATGATAATGCCTATCGTCGTGCCGTTACTTTACACTCGTTTGAAGGGGTTCCGGATAAAGAAATATATCCATCTCATATCCCGTTAGGATATAGCCAGGGCTGTTTAGTCGTGTCGAATAATATGTTGGATCGGTTGGATGTTTTGCTGAAAAGTAACACTAAAAAGCTGTTAATCTGGGCTTACAATTGATAAAATATGTGTTTTTTACAGTAAAACTATAGATTGTTGTTTTTTATTCTGTAAATTTGCAAACTATTCTAAATTGAATATTTATATTTAAACTTTAAAATTAGAAGATTAAAACTATTGAGAATATGAAAAAAATTGCATTTTTATTGTTGGGGCTTGTTCTTTCAGTAAGTGTAGCTGTTGCTCAAGATAAAAAAGCAGCCCCTAAGGCTGAATTCGAATCGGGGGTTCATGATTTTGGTAAAATTAAAGAAAGTGATGGTGTTGTAACTTGTACTTTCAAATTTAAAAATACAGGAAATGCACCTTTGATTATACAACGAGTTCAGGCAACATGTGGATGTACGACTCCTTCGTATACCAAAGAACCAGTTTTGCCAGGAAAAGAAGGAACTATTACAGTTAACTATTCGGCTAAGGGAAATGTGGGAGCATTTGAAAAACGCTTGACTATTTTTACTAATGTTCCAGATGAAGTCTATATTTTGACTATAAAAGGAGAGGTACAATTGAAATAATTTTACTTAAAGATATGAAGAGCCGATAAAGAGATTTATCGGCTCTTTTTGTTTTTGGACTTTGTGATATCGGTTTTCTCTAAAAAAAAGTTTGATTTTTTTGTTGTTGTAATGTGTTGTTTTTTAGTTGCTTGTTTTGTTTGGTATGAATATTCTTCAAAAAAAGTGCAATGAAAGTTTGGAGGGGAATAAAAAGTTCGTATCTTTGCATCCGCTAAACGGGAAAGCCCTGACAGCAACGCCAGAGCGCTGGCTGGTTTAGCAAATGAAAGCGTTCATTGACATGATGATAACATAAAGTATAAGTAGAGCAATCGAGTTGCTTGACTTTCGGGTTAAGTGACGAAAAGAATAAAAAAAGTAGATAAGGGCACATGGTGGATGCCTTGGCTCTCA
>NZ_OEPV01000003.1 GCF_900240225.1 Dysgonomonas massiliensis
TTGCGGAGTATGAAGCTACCTTAGAGAGCTCCGATCGGGAATCTTCTCTGGAAACACTCCTTAGTTGTGCTCCTCGTTACAACAGTTCCGGGCGTAGTCGCAGAGTTATCACAGGTGTTCTCAAAGACCTTATTGACGATTGTCTTCAGAAGAACATACAGAAGCGCTCTATTGGTCTTAAAAAGCAATGTATGCTGGGTAAGGATATTTACGAGTTCGTTCTTGATAAAGGTTTTAAAGTCAGCTACTCGGGCGTTTGTAAATACATCAAAGAGTCCAATAGTTTAAAGAAGGATCAAAGCAGTGAGGCTTTTGTTCGGGGTTATTATCCGCCGGGAGAAGCTTGTGAGTTCGACTGGGGCGAAGTTAAGCTTTATCTTGGAGGGAAGCTCCAACGACTGTATATGGCTGTCTTTACCTTCAGCCACAGTAATGGACGTTATGCCTGGCTCTTTCGTCATCAGGATACGCTGGCCTTCATGGAATCTCACCGTAACTTCTTCGCCCAAGTACATGGCGTTCCCGATGTGATGGTCTATGATAATATGCGGGTGGCTATCAAAGAGTTCGTGGGTGCAGAGAAAAAGCCTACCGATGCCTTGCTTGGCCTGATTTACAGCTACATATTCTGCTATCGTGCTCGGGATAAGAGCTATTACAGTAGAAGGTATTGCATTTGATTGTCTATTGATAGTTCCATCTATACTATCCCACTCCCCATCTAAATCAAACTCAATTTTGAATTTATCATAGATAACATCATAGCTATCATTATCTTTTGTTATATTCAAAATACCACTATTTCCTCCAAAATGAGTTTCTAAAAATGTTTGTGCTTTAGTTGGAAGGTCGCCGTATGTTGCTTTTTTATCATCATCATCGCTACATGCCACAAATGAGAATATAAAACCCAACAGAGTTAAAGTCATAAATAATTTTTTCATGTCTATTGCCTTTAAATTTTGTTTGTAATTAATTTATCTATCAAATTTTTCTTTAAGAATTGTCCCATCATATTTTATTTTCATTGTCACTTCCTTTTTATGATGCTCAAGTTCAACCTTATAAATAAGATCAGTTCCTATATTTATTTCTTCTATATCTTCAAAATCATAGTCTGGATATTTAGATATAGCCGTATTTTTCACGACAGCCGGCAATTCTGACACTTGAATATCACGAGTATACATAAGTAAATCTGTTCCTTTATAAAAGGCTTTATAGTCAACTCGTCCAATTTCAAACTCTACTTCATAAATATCGGCAACTGCTTCCCAGTCTATATCTTTTGCATTCGGAAAATCCAGATTAAATTTAGAAACTAAACTTGCTGGTGCTGTTGCATCCTGACTATATCCATTCTTGAAAGAAGAAATCATTTCTTGAATTTTCTCATTCGAATACTTCGTAGAAATAACAGGCTTTGGCTGCGCTACCACCGATTGACATGATAGCAACAAGGCTATTGTACATAAAACAGTTATAATCTTCTTCATAATCACATAATATTTATATTTTTTATGATACAAATATTGCATGCCAATTCTGAAAAGATTGACGGAGCTGTGGATTTTGAAGAAAATGCACAAATTTTGGGCAAAATTGATGAAGAGCCTAAGGTCATGTTGTGTTCCGGCGAAAATGCACAAATTTTGTGCAATTCTGACCAAAGTGCACAATTTTTGGGCAACAATAACGAAAGTGCACAAATTTTGAGCATCAGCAGTGAAAATGCACAATATTTGGGCACAGTAAATAATATAAATAATAAAATAAAAGAAATTAATCAAAGTTACTCTGAAATCGAGGTCGAAAATCGTCTTCTAAAAAATCATATTCATGTTCTTTTTGAAAAGAACCAAAACACTCAAGTGGAAGCTAGCGCTTCAATAAACTTTGACAACTTGTTCCCAGAACTGAGAAATAGTAAAAGAGAGGGAGACCGTTACGAAGAGGTAAGAGAAGAAGAAAACGAATACGTCTCAGCTTACAACCTAATTGGTGAATGGGTGGACTGCACCGTCAAAGAGAAAAACGAGTTTACTCAAGCTAAGCTAAACGACCCAAACTGCCAGCTTGTCTACCGGACAATAAAGAACGAGCTTGAAGAGGGTCAGCAGTTGAGTGGAAAAGAATTTCACGAACTCGTTCAAGCTGTCGTTGATGAAATACTTGTGATTGAATGTTCAGATCCAGAAACCGGAGAGTATGTCAAGAAAACATACGAGTCATTTGTGAAAGGTCTTGGAGAATATCAAGACTTATCTCCAGAAGAACAAGAAGAGTATTACGAAATGTTCAAGACTCTTGAGATACGAAGATTTTGCAAGAAGGAGTACCAAAAGATGTTCCCCCACTTCCAGTGGGAAGGTAGAACAGTATTCGCATACTTCAGCCCGAGAACAATCAAATCAGATGAAGAGCGTATCGAAGAGTTTGAAGCACTACACTCCCAGTTCGACCACACGTTCAGTGAAGAAGAGATCGCTCTCGAGAACTTCGAGAAACATGACGTGCTTGTAAAACGTTTTAACGAACGCTTCCCAGAAGATGAAGAATTCTTAGTCGCGGATATGGTAGAGGCCATGAGAACCGATATGATCGACATAGGCCTGTTTTCTATCAGCGGATACGAATACGACTCGTACAGCATACTTAACGGATTTGGTGGAATGATCAGGTTAGAATACGACATTGACGGCCGATTTGCAAAACGGCTTAAATGGAAGTCGTTTTACGACCTTAAAAAAGAGGCGGAGACCGAGAGGCTGGAAAAGGAGTTTGAGTCGCTTAAATCGAACGCAAATGTGGTCAGAAGCGATAATTTTGACTACGGTAGACTCCTCGATGGATTTAAACGCCCAAGAGTCAAGTTAACGTCGGAAGGACTCATCCCAGCCAATCCAGCTTTGGTTGAAGCCTTTAAATATCTCCAGTTTTTTGATGGCAAGGTGCTAGAGTACTGGGAGCTAGAGCAAATCTGCAACTGCTTATTGAAGAGTTACAACCATCTGGGGACTGGCATTAGCAACTTCCACAATATCAGCTGTTGCCTTGATTGTGATTGGGCTGCCGACAAATTCACTGTTAAGAACATCGGTTCCCAGACCGTTACAGAGCCTGTTACAAACAGCAACGAGGAAGCGGATACATACATCCCACTCCCTCGTGAAAAAAGAAGAACGACGCGACGTCGTTAATTCATGGATCAACATTAGATCGTAAAACGCCAAACAAGGCTACTCCCAATTGATTTAAGACACTTTGATCTCGGATTGGACTAACAGATCGTTTTGGATAAAACAATGGATTAAAACAGCTTAAAATCACTCGCTGGTTTATACAATCACACAACACCCTTGTTAGGTTCTGCGTGAAAAGTTTTGATGGCATGGATTGCTCGTGATAGGGCTTCCATGCCATCTTCTTTTGTCTTAAAATAATTTCCGCTAGCGTATCTCCTGTTGTCCAGTGTTGAAAGCGTTTCATGCACTTTGATGACATAAAAACGATCATTGATGAAGTAATACGGATCACCTTTCGGGACTCGGAGATTATTGTCTTCAATCCGTTTCACATACGGGTTCCATGACTTGCCAGCCCTATCCAGTTCATCTAAAAGAGATTTTTTCTCAACTGAACTAAGCACCCTAAACTGAAGCTCATCGGATAATCCGATATTGATTTCATAGCTATACCGAACTGGATCGTCACCTTTTTTAAAGCAATACATAATAACGTTGTAATCAATAATATGACTAAAAACTCCAGCCCCTTCCGAACCGTCAGGAAACGTTACACAAACATAGTTGCCGTTCAGTGGCATAAACTTTTCAACTGCTTTGCTGTATTCATAACTCCACTCCAGACCAGCTCTTGATAAAGCTTTGTGAATTGACTTCACTTCGGTTTCTGTTGACTCTCGATACCCGCTGATCGGAAAAGACAGGTAGTTTGTGACGAGGATTCCGTCTGAATACAAAGTTGCTCCGGATCTGATCTCGTTTATTCCTACAAAATAAACAATCACTACAACCTTTCCAGTGCCCTCTTCACACTCATACGTGACCACATCGCCATTACTCGGCGATAATGAATACAACCACTCTTTAAATTCCCCAAACGTGAGCTTTATAGGGTTCTTGACTGATTTTGCGGCGAAGTTAAATCGCTCGTTGAATAACTGGTGACAAAGCTGTTTGATGGCTAGTTCATCGATTTCATTTAGCCCTATTGATGATTTCAGTAACAGCTTTACGTGCTCGATTGTTTTAGCAATCACGTTGCTATCGCTTATTTTTTGGCTCATAAGTTTGATCGGTTTTTATTTCATAGTCCACCTCCAGACGTTTCTGCGGCGCATACTACAAAAATAATGTTATTTGTGAATTATATGTGCTTTGGGAGCGGTCACTTTTACCAACCACTTACAGCTTCGCTTTTAACGACATAAGAACTGGAAGATAATTCGGCTTAACATATCACATGTTTCAGAAGTGCTGCAATTGACAGCCAGAAATGATAGCATATTCCTTTGACCAATAAGTGCTTGTAGAGCGATTTTGAGACACGTTTTAGACACTTTTATTGCGTTCTGGGAGCGAAGATTGTTCAGCTATCTTAAAACGCCACAGAGAGCCTTTATTTTAAATCATTGAAAAGCTGGAAAAGCCGGACTTGGAAAAATCACCCCCGCCGGAAAATCAGAATTAGAAAAAAGTAGTTTTATAATAACCTATCCAGAAAAAGTCGGACTTGGGAAATCTGGTCAAATCGCACGTATGGATTTCGCTCCAGAGGAAGTACCCTCCCCGTTATTTTTTTATCAATAGCTACATCTACCTATTTTAATGATTGATAATCAAACTCTTCATTGTTCTATTTTTCATAAAAGTAAAACATATAAAAAAACAGTATATATATTACTCATTCATAAATATCATGAATAGTTATTTTCAAAGTATAAATTTATTTATCGGGGAAAGTGGGTTCAAACGCCACAAATTCTGTATTTCAATTCAAGAATAGAGAAAATTATATACATACATCCCACCCTATTCATCAAAAACCTTCTATGAATTTATCTACATAATCTTTTATCTTTGCCAGTATTTTTTCAGCTTTCGATTTGCGTTCTTTCAGAGCTGGACGGGTTTTCATTGTTTCTACCAGATCATCACGGAGAGGTGTTCGACCTGTATACAGATAGTCACTGATAACAGACTGAAGCTTATCTTCCTTCAATTCTTCCTCTTTCGACAACTTGTTTAGAGCTTTCAACTTCTCTTCATCCCAGAATTCGAAGAACTTGCTTTCCAAATCATCTTCATCAGTCAGGTGTAATAAATTCTCATTGATAAATTTCTCTATCAGTTCGCGCTTACTACGCATAGATGGTGTATTGGTCAATGAATCCATCAACGACTTGCGAATAGTAGCTTGCTCTTCATCCGAACTTTCACGCAAACGACCGAGCAAAGTCAGAATATAAGCTACATTGATCTCGTCGCGATGAATAAGCTCCAGTTCGAAGTTAATATCGTTCAATATGGATACTTTATCAGGCTTCTCCCGATCGACTTTTATATCTTCATACAGATCAAGGTACTTGCTCTTATAGTCTTCGTAAGTCTGTTTTTCGATATCCAGATCGGTGAACGTGAATTGCGAGAAACATTCCAATTTATTCATCAGTCGCATCAACAAGCGATAACTCTTTACAAAAGCAATCTGAGTATCTTCGTCTGCAAGTGAAGATACACTATCAGCCGTTGGTACAAGTTCGTAAAAATCGACTAAAGCAAGGTTAAACTCACGGACAAAGTCTTCGTAAGGTGGCATGATGATAATGCTTTGAGCCTCTTTGTTGGCAAAGAGTTCAATAGCTGCATCAGTTTCTGCTTTGAGATTGCGGAAACAAACAATGTTACCTTGCGATTTGACGGCATTCAATATTCTGTTGGTACGTGAATATGCTTGAATCAAACCGTGATATTTCAGGTTCTTATCCACATAGAGCGTATTGAGTGTCTTGCTGTCGAATCCTGTCAAGAACATATTGACAACAAGCAAGATATCCACTTGCTGAGATTTTACTTTCTTGGCTATATCTTTATAATAATCGTAGAATATATTGGTACTGAAGTTTGTACCAAACATCTTGTTATAATCGCCGATATACTCATCCAGCTTCTCACGTGAGTGTGCATATGGCACTGCCACTTCTTCTTCCATAAACTCGTCGTCCAGATCGACTGTTCCCATTCCGTTGGCTTCTTTGTCCTCCTCATTGGCCTGAAAAGAGAAAATAGTAGCCACACGAAGATTATGTTTGCCCTCTTGCTGCTTTTTCTTGAAAAGCTCGTAATACTGAATCAGCATCGGCACAGAAGAAACGCACATCATAGCGGTAAACTGACGAGAATGTGTTTTACGGTTGTGGTTGGCTAAAATATAATCTACATTATTCTCCAGACGACGGGGATCGTTCAATACTTCGGCGGTATCTATTGCCTGAACCTCTTCGTCTTGTATATTGTCTTTCTTCTTGTAAGTGCTGTAATATTCTACCGAGAATTTGAGGACGTTATTATCTCGTATCGCATCGGTTATCACATATTTATGCAAGCACTTGTCAAAAAGTTCTTCTGTGGTACGTTTGCCTAGTGCATTCTTGACTGCATTTTTAGGGAAAATAGGTGTACCCGTAAAGCCAAATAACTGAGCTTTAGGGAAGAAGTTGCGGATGCGTCGGTGTGTTTCGCCAAACTGGCTGCGATGACATTCGTCGAAGATAAAGACGACTTTCTCGTCGCGGAAACGCTCCATAACTTTGGCATAGCGTGAACCGCTGATAGCTATATCGAGCTTCTGAATAGTGGTTACGATCAGTTTCTTTTGCGGATCGGGATCTTTGAACTGCTTGACCAACGCTTGTGTATTGTTCGTACCGTCGATGCTACCTTTGCTGAAACTGTTGAACTCCTTGACAGTCTGATAATCCAAGTCTTTACGATCGACTACGAAAACAACTTTTGCAATATCGGGGATGGAAGTGATTATCTGGCTCGTCTTGAACGAAGTGAGCGTCTTTCCGCTACCCGTAGTATGCCAGATATAGCCGTTTTCGTCACTCTCTTTGACACGTTTCACTATCTCCTCCACGGCATAATACTGATAGGGGCGAAGCACCATCAGCGTATCAGTAGACTCGTTGAGAACGATGTATTTGGTTATCATCTTCGACAAGTGGCAAGTGTCGAGAAACTGATAAGTAAAGTCTTTGAGCTGCGTTATTTGATTGTTCAGTGTGTCAGTCCAATAGAAAGTCTGCTCGAAACTGCGGGCGCTGATCTTGCTATTGGCATAGTATTTTGTATTGACTCCGTTGCTGATAACAAAGAGTTGGATGTACTGAAACAGCCCATACCCTGCCCCATAGCTATGACGCTCGTAACGGTTGGTCTGATTGAAAGCTTCTTTCAACTCCAAGCCGCGACGTTTCAACTCGATCTGAACCAAAGGCAAACCGTTGATAAGGATAGTAACATCGTAACGATTCTGATATTTGCCGTCGATGGTCACCTGATTGGTTACCTGATAAGTGTTCTGACAAAAATCGAACATATCAATCAGATCAATATAGCCTACGGTATTGTCGTCGCGCGTATAATCCATTTTCTGACGAAGCGTCTTGGCTTTGTCAAAGATGCTGCCTTTTTGCAGCTTGTTGAGTATCTGATCGAACTCGCGATCGGACAAGGGTGCTATTTTGTTATGTCTTTCGAGCTGAAGCTTAAAATTGGCTAGTAAATCAGCCTCGTTGGCAATGGTGACGTACTGATATCCCAGCTGTTCGAGCTGTTTTACCAACTCGGTTTCCATTTGTGCTTCGGTCTGTATGTTGGTCATAGTATTTAGGTTTTTATCAGTCTTTACACAAACATCTGCTGAAGCAATCCTTTTTTGTATTGCTCGGTAGATGCGATTTGCTTGCTAAGTAATGAGATTTTATCGTCGATAGCCGACAAGAAATCGGCTATTTGGCGTTGTTCGTCTTCAGATGAAGGCAAGGATATACTTGCACCATTCAAAAATGTTTCATTATTTATATTCATTGTATTCTTTGCACCTTTTTGTACCAATGGAACTAAATAATTATAAGTTCTTATTTCTGAAGAAAAATAAGCATCCAGATAGTAACCTAGAAATTTATTGGTTGGTCTAAAAACTCCATAAAGTGTAGATACAACTCCTGTTCTATTTGTTTTGTTTTGTTTAATTATCCCAAAAGGGAAGCCACTTGTAGGACTTTTCGTATATATTATATCAAAGGGATAAACAACCTTATAATTGCTAATATCATCTGCGGCGTATGAACGTCCTAGATGTTCTATCTGATTTATTACACCTTTTTCTTTTGCAACAGAAAAGACTTCATCAACTTCAAGTTTTGAATTTCTAGATTTATGCTCAAATAAAACCTCCTCCAACCTTTTCTCCACCCAATCGGGATAAGCAGAGCCATCGGTACGAGTGAAGCGAAGTTCCTGCGAAAAGATGCGTTGCATCACTCCACGTTTATATTCTTCTAGCTTTGTTTTCTTGTCTTTCAATAGCTGCAATCGCTTGTCTATTGCCGATAGAAAATCAGCTATTTTTTGCTGTTCGGGAAGTGAGGGCAATAGCACCTCTAATTTGATTAAGTCATTAGTATATATTGCAGCTACACTAGTCGTTCCTGTTGCTAGTCTTCTTAATGCTTTCAACCCCAAAGAAGTATTAAAAAGAGCATTCATGAAGAAATTGTTTTCAAATTCTAATCTTAATATATTTGAATTGTAATAAGCTCTATCTAATTCACCCTTCCATATTGCGACTTTACCAACTAGCTCAAGAGTATTACGAGTATTAAATAATAAGTCTCCATACTTGAGAAGATCATTCTCATCGATTATCTCACCGTCCTTTATATATTCTATTTTATCTAGCTTAATAAATCCTCTGTCTAGATTTCCCATCTTAATTAAAGGATTATTATTGGAAGCTTCTGTATTTGTATAATTTCCCCCAAGCTTTTGAGAAATAATAATATCTCTCAATCTTTTCTCTTCCCATTCGCCCGAAAACTCAGGAAAACGCAATGCAGGTATTTTCTGTTCTGTATTCTTCATTGTTTTCTCCTCGCTCATTAGAATGGTGCATCTATACCCAGTTGTCGGCAAAAGTCGGCAATCTGCTTGTCGGCATCCGATAGCTGTAGGTCTATTTCTTTTATCTCCTTAGCCACTTGTGCAATATCTACACGCGGTTCGGCTTCGAAGGTATCCACATAGCGCGGAATATTCAGATTGTAGTCGTTTTCGGCTATCTCGTCCATCGTTGCCACATAGCTGTATCGATCTATATTGATGCGTTGGCGGTAGGCACTCACAATCTTGTCCACGTGTTCGTCGGTCAGTACGTTTTGCGTACCCTCTTTGTCGAAGTCTTTGCTGGCATCTATAAACAACACATCGTTGGGCGAAGTGCGGCATTTCTTCATCACCAATATACACGTAGGGATAGATGTCCCGTAAAACAGATTGGCAGGAAGCCCGATCACCGCATCCAGTGCATTCATATCCTTGATGATGTATTCGCGAATCACAGCTTCTGCACCTCCACGGAACAGCACGCCGTGTGGCAGGATGCACGCCATCGTGCCATTTTCGGCAAGCTGATAGAGCATATGTTGCACAAAAGCATAGTCGGCAGCACTTTTGGGTGCTACACGTCCGTATCGGCTGAAACGTTCGTCTTGTGCATTCAGTGGATTATCGTCGCCTTTCCATTTTGCCGAGAACGGCGGATTGGCAACAATCGCCTCGAACTGCTGATCTTTGTGCAAAGGATTTTCGAGCGTATCGTCTTGCTTCAGGTTGAACTTGCTATAATGCACTCCGTGCAGAATCATGTTCATACGAGCCAAGTTGTAGGTGGTACGGTTCATTTCCTGTCCGCAGTATTCCGATACTTCCACTTCTTTACCCACACGCAACAGCAGCGAGCCCGATCCGCAAGTCGGATCATAGACGTTTAGGATGCGTTTTTTGCCCGTTGTCACCAGCTTAGCCAGCACTTTCGATACCTGTTGTGGTGTATAGAATTCGCCTGCTTTCTTGCCAGCTCCCGATGCAAATTTTCCGATCATATACTCGTAAGCATCGCCCAATACATCCGATTCGCTGTTCGACAGTTCGAAGTCGATCGCATCCAAATGCGTCAGCACACGCACGATAATATCGTTACGGGCTTCGGTAGTACGTCCAAGTTTGGTGGAGTTCAGGTCTAAGTCTTCGAAGAGATTGATAAAATCGTCTTCGCTTTCAGTACCCATCGTACTGTTTTGTATATCGTTGAGTATTCGTTGCAGATCGTCAAGGATGAAATTGCTTTTCCCCGACTTGTCGCCATTGCCTCGTTTGGCTATATTGCTAAACAAGTCTTCGGGCGGCAGGAAATAGCCCAGTTTTTCGAGTGATTCTTCGCGGATTACGTCTATTGTTTCGGGATCGGTTACCAGACGATAGTCTTCTACTTCCTCGCCAACCAATAATTCGTTGTTGGCATACAAGTATTGCTTCTCCGACAGGTATTTAAAGAAAATGAAACCTAATATATAATCGCGGAACTCATCGGCATCCATCTTTCCGCGTAGTGTATTTGCTATATTCCAGAGCTGCTGCTCAAGCTGTTTTTTTTGATCTTCAGACATTCTTGTAAGGCAGTTATTAATTTTAGAGATCAAAGATACAAAATTCAAATCAGTTCAAACGAATACAAATTGTAATAAAAAAAGAGAATAAGCAATTGGAAAATCCAGTTCAGATTGCCCCCGTAAACCAAACGAATTTGCCCCTTGTTCTAAAATAAGGTTGCCCCTTCTATCCAAAATAAAAATGACACCCATTGAAATGTATGCCAAGATAGATTTTGTGTAATTCCATAATACAGATTGTGGGAAAGGAAAAGAAAACTGGATGAACGAAATAAAGAACCGCCTAAGGATGGTTTACTAAAATAAAAATGTCCCCACTCATCAGGATATTTGGGAGACAAAATTAAATAATTTTCAGGGGTCAAACCTGTTTGGGATTAAGGGGTCACCACACATTGGATTTTCCAAACGGCAACATTCCAGACGGATTACGACCCGTACAGAAACCCTTGGCTTACATAAAAACGGGGTGGGTATCAAAAAATAGTGATTGTCAAAAAGATGTCAAATCGATTTTGATGAAATTGTATGTGGTTGATTTTCAATCCATAAAGTAGCCAAAACACGTTACTCAAAGTAGCGTGTCTACCAATTCCACCACGTGTGCTTACGTGAACTACTGGACTTTCATTCTGGCGCGAAGATACAAAAAATATCATTATTCCATAATTTCATTATTATTATTTAATAGCAGATATTCTATATTTAAAAACATAGTTTTATCACTTTTTCGTTTTAATTAATACTAATTCAAAACTTTAATACGAGAATTAAGAAAAACTCATAGTTATAAAATGTATTTTTGCTCTCGATTAATGATTCATCTATATGAAAAAGATTTTTATTATACTCATCACAATATTCGTCGGAGCAAATCTATCAGCTCAGAGCTACGAAGAATTAGTCAATAAATCGTTCGATTTTGCCGATGCAAAAGATTATACGGGAGCTGAATTAACACTTAAACAAGCTATGCGCTTGGAGCCAGACAATCCAATGAACTCGGCTTTGTTACTCAATTTAGGAACGTATCAGCGTAATCTCGGAAAATTGGATGAAGCCTTGATATCGTATAATGCTGCATTAGGAAGATCACCACAAGCAACATTCTTACTGCACAATCGGGCAGCTTTATACTGCGAGATGGGAAGTTATGACAATGCCTTAATTGATTATAGTTCAATCTTAGCGAAAGACCCCGACGATATGGAAGCTCTGTACCGACGAGCCTTGATTTTCACTACGCGTGGCGGATTGCTTGAAGCTGAAGCCGATTTCAATAAAATTCTAGCAAAAGATCCCGATAATCTGGATGCAAAATCAGGCTTGGCAATGCTATTGAAACGCCGTGAACAATGGGAAGAAGCAGAAATAGCATATACATATCTCTTATCAAAAAATAAAAGTAACGCTGAATTATATTTCCAACGTGCAGAAGCATATTTTCAACAGAAAAAACTTGCTCGCACATTAGAAGATTTATCCAAAGCTCTAAGTCTTGGATATGACTACCCTACCCTATATATTCTTAGAGGGCGTGTACGACTAGCTCAATATGATAAATATTCGGCAAAACAAGATTTTCTTAAGGCTCAGGAAATGGGTGCTCAGGAGGATATCATCGAACCTCTACTGAAACTGTGTAAATAGGGGTTTCCTAAATGAGTTTTTTCAAGCAATCACTCGATTCCTCTGGAAACATCAACCCACTCTTCGAAATCAACATATTTTTCTAGCTCTGCTATAGTCAACTCTATAGCACTATTGCTGCTTCCACAAGCAGGGAATACAGTTTCAAATCTTTTTAATGATTGGTCCAAATAGATCGTAACATCTTCGTTGACTCCAAAAGGACAAACTCCGCCTACGGCATGTCCTATATTCTCTTCCGTTTCGGCAGGAGAAAGCATTTTTGCTTTGGTCTTAAACTTCGCTTTATATTTCGAATTATCAATTTTAACATCACCAGCTGTTACGACAATTATACAACTATCTTTTACTCTGAACGCAAGAGATTTTGCAATTCTTGCAGGTTCACAATTCAAAGCTTTCGCAGCTAGTTCGACAGTAGCACTCGACACTTCAAACTCTTGAATCCGATCAGAAATCCCATATTGGCCTAAATAAGTTCTAGCTTTTTCAATTGACATGATAATAGATTTTGTTAGTGTTTTCTTGAAAAATAAAGATACCCATTTCCTCTGATTTTAACTGTAACACACAATGTGAATGATTATCTTTCGCATAAAATTTAGAATAATCAATAACATATCTCTGAAACTTTATCTATACAGAAAATAATAAGCAAGCAAAGTCACACATTCTGAAAAACAACAAAAAACTGTGTACAAGTGTTACTTTTTTTTGTTTTACATTACTCTCGGCAAAAAAGTTTATGTTTGCAATCAATAAGCTGATGTACATTATGAATATCCGGAAATACATAAAATTTGTTCTGATAAATTTCATTATGATAGCATTCGTTCTATCAATAGTTCTTATTTTCTTCAATTTAGGACATGGTATTCCTTATAAGATGCTATCCATAGCATTAGTATGCGCATTGATAATTGTTTTTGCACAATATCCCATTCTATGCAAATCCAAAAATTGGTATTTGAAAACACTGGTATTTTTCTTATCAATGAATATATTTCTGCTTCTGTATGGCGAAGCACTTTGTTTTGCAGACGACTGCATAGGCGACTTCCCCGGATTAAAAATGATCGTATTCGGAAATATAATGGGTGCAGGTATTGGATTTATAGTCGTCATAGCAGTAAACTATATATTCAGGAAAGATTTATTCTAATATGTAGATATATTCGGAAAGTTTATCTATACAAGATAAGCTGTAAACCAGAAAAAGGTCAAATAAAAAACAACAGAAAACTGTACACAAGTGTTACTTTTTAACAACTCGCTATTTCGAGTTATTTTATGTAAGTTTGTACCTCGCTAAACGAGCCAGAAAATGAGCAAAAAGAAAATTATCAATGATCCGGTTTTCGGATTCATCAATATACCAAACGATTTTTTATACCAAATCATACAGCATCCACTGCTGCAAAGGCTGAATCGTATCCGACAACTAGGTCTCGCATCCTTTGTTTACCCCGGAGCGCAACATACCCGCCTACACCACTCTATCGGGGCAATGTATCTGATGGACGAAGCTATCAAAAACCTACGTCTCAAAGGACACGACATCACTCCCGATGAAGCTAATGGGGCAATGGCTGCCATATTGATGCACGATATAGGTCACGGGCCATTCTCGCACGTTTTGGAACATACGCTAACAAGCGGAATCCACCACGAAGAATTTTCGCTGGCTCTGATGCAGAAACTGAACGAAGAGTTGGACGGCGGTCTCGAACTTGCCATAAGCATTTTCAAGGATGAATACCCGAAGAAATATCTTCATCAGCTGGTCAGTGGACAATTGGATGTAGATCGCCTAGATTATCTGCGTCGCGACAGCTTTTTCACCGGAGTTACCGAAGGGAATATTGGATCGGCACGCATCATCAAGATGCTCGATCTGTACAACGATCGCTTGGTTGTAGAATCGAAAGGAATCTATTCAATCGAGAATTTTCTGATGGCTCGTCGTTTGATGTACTGGCAGGTATATCTGCACAAGGCATCCATTGCAGCCGAAAAGATGCTTATCAAGACTTTGACTCGCGCCAAAGAACTTACCGATCAGGGAGTCGATCTATTCGCTTCGCCATCGTTGAAGTACTTCTTCAAACAAACGATTAATAAAACCTACTTCAACTCCAATCGCGAAGAGGTTCTGACAAACTTCGTCAATCTCGATGATAATGATATCTGGTGCGCACTGAAAGTTTGGGCAAATCACGAAGACAAGATTCTATCCACTCTCAGCCAAGGATTGATATATCGTAAGCTATTTAAGATTAAACTTTCGGCAGAACCATTCACGCAAGATCAGCTTGAAAAATGCACCGAAGAATATGTAGACAAGATGTGTATCAGCAAACACGAAGCATCGTACTTATTCTCGACGGGCTCGGTCACAACCAACATGTACAACGAAGCCGACGACAGTATAGACATCATGTACAATGACGGCACAATAAAAGACATATCCGAAGCTTCGGATATGCTCAATATACAACTTCTATCTAAGAAAGTGGAAAAATACTACCTCTGTTATCTGAGGTAGTCTAGTTACATCACAAATTTCTCGGGATGACGAGCAGTCACTCCTTTATAGCATTCTTTGATGATCGCCAAATCTGCATCTACATCACCCGAAGGGATTAGTACTTTTTTGAAGTCGGCCACTTTCAGTTTGTAATCTATTGCAGCAACTACTACCGGTACTTTAGCCTCAAGAGCTATGTAGTAAAAACCTTTTTTCCAGTCGGAGTTAGGCTTGCGAGTAGCCTCGGGAGTGATAGCGATCTGAAACTTCTCACGTTTCGAGAATTCTTCTGCAATTTGCTCGGTCAACGATGATTTTTTGGAACGGTCTACGGGTATTCCGCCCAAGGCTCTAAAAATAGGACCTAACGGAAAAAAGAACCATTCTTTCTTCATCAGAAAGTATGATTTTCGTCCTAACGAAGTATTTACGATCAGACCTATCAGAAGGTCAAAATTACTAGTATGGGGAGCAACACAGATTACACATTTCAATGGATAATCAGTCTGTCCTATAACTTTCCACCCTATCAGATTAAGGATGGACTTACAAATAAATTTCATTCGCTAATATTTAAGGCAAGGCTTCTATTTCTTTGCCTATTTCGTCAACTCTAGTTTTAAAATCTGCTCTTAATTTTTTGAAATACATGCGAGCTCTACCTTTCACTTCTTTCCCTTCAGAGACGTTAGCACGACCAATGAATTCGCTATGCAGAACCGGTAGCTTTTTGATTATTTCATCAGCTGCAGCACGATCTGCACCTACCACATACACTTGGTACAATATGCAATCAGCATATAGCAATTCCATTGTTTTATCTATCTCTTTTTTCAGTAATCTTCTGCTACTCATAGCTATTTATCAATTATTAATGGTTACCTAAGTTTTTATTATGTAACTTTGTTCGTTTTTTTTTATCTTTATAGATGGTAAAGATAGGCAAAAAGAGCTAAAATTGCCCCTTATACCAAACTTTTAACTAGTCGTTCGTATATATTGATATTATACAACAGTACAAACTTGGAAATTTATATTAATAGATGTCAAAGAAGAATTTTACACCAGATTATATATTCGAAGCAAGCTGGGAAGTATGTAACAAAGTAGGAGGAATCTACACAGTATTATCAACAAAAGCCAAATCAATGCAAGAGAAGCATCAGGACAAAGTCATATTTATTGGACCTGATGTATGGAAAGACAATACCAATCCTTGGTTTATTGAAGACTCTTCATTACTTGCCGACTGGGCTGATGCAGCACGTTCGAAAGATCATTTAAAAATAAAAGTCGGAAGATGGGATGTTCCCGGAAAACCAATAGCTATACTGGTTGATTTTTCAGATTTATTTGTTCTGAAGAATACGATATATGGAGAAATGTGGGAAAAATTTGGAGTCGATTCACTGAATGCATACGGCGATTACGACGAATCATGTATGTTTGCCTACTCTACAGGATTAGTTATTAGCAGCTTTTATAAATTTTTCAAATTAGAAGAAAAGCAAGTTATAGCTCATTTTGACGAATGGATGCTAGGAATGGGATTATTATATATCAAGAGCCATTTACCACGCATTGCTACCGTATTCACAACACATGCCACAACAATCGGACGTTCTATCGCCGGCAATGGGAAACCGCTTTATAATTATTTATCAGAATATGATGGGAACCAAATGGCACGTGAATTGAATGTAGTAGCAAAACATTCAGTAGAAAAAGCAGCAGCACTACAAGCCGATAGTTTCACGACAGTAAGTGCTATTACGGGCAGAGAATGTAAATTCCTTTTAGGTCGCAATCCAATAGTAACGCCCAACGGATTCGAGAAAGACTTTGTCCCGAAAGGAGCTCAGTACACTAAAAAACGTAATGAGGCCAGAAAATCTCTTATCGGTGTTGCTCAGAAACTATTCGGATATGAATTGGAAGAAGATGCTGTACTAGTAGCAACAAGCGGACGTTATGAATATCGCAACAAAGGAATTGATGTATTTATTGATGCACTAAGCAGACTTAATCGCATCAAACAACTCAACAAGGACGTAGTTGCATTCATTATGGTACCCGCATGGGTTGACGAAGCTAGAAAAGATTTATCGGACAGAATTAACGGCAAGAACAATATTGTAGATGCCCTGCCCCACCCTAATATAACCCACTGGTTGAAGAATATGAACCATGATTCTGTACTCAATCAGTTATCATATCTTAACCTCCACAACAACCCAAAAAGCAACCGAGTTAAAATAATATTTGTACCTTCGTACCTAAATGGTAATGACGGTATATTTAACAAAACATATTACGATCTGCTTATAGGAATGGATATTACAGTATTCCCTTCGTACTACGAGCCATGGGGATACACTCCGCACGAAAGTATTGCTTTTTCGGTACCGACTATCACAACAAGCTTGGCCGGATTTGGGATGTGGATGCGCCAAATGGGAGACGAACCAGGCATGCATGACGGAATTGAAGTAATACAAAGAGATGACTACAACTTCATAGAAGTAGCAGAAGATATCTGCAATCGTGTATTTGAAATGACTACTAAAAGTAGTAAAGAAGAGAAAATCTTAAGACAAGCAGCACTTGACAGAGCAAATCGCTCAGGGTGGGAAGACTTTTACGTATATTACGATGAGGCATACTCTGAGGCTATAGTGAAATCGCTGGAAAGGAAGAATATTAACATTAGATATTAGTAAATGAGAATCAAAACAAGCTTAACAAACGCACCTAATTGGCGTAATGTTTACACACAGGCAAATCTGCCTGAGAAACTAGCAGGACTAGAAAAATTGAGCAAAAATCTTTGGTGGGTATGGAATAATGAGGCCACAGATTTATTCATGGAATTGGATAGAGAACTTTGGTCTAAAGTAGGACATAACCCAGTTATGTTATTGCAAAGATTAACATTAAACCGTATTGACGAGATTCTAAACGACAACAAACTACTAGCAAAAGTAGATAGCGTTTTAGCTAGCTTCGAGAAATACATGAGCGAAAAGATGGACGAAGCAAAACCTTCAGTTGCATATTTCAGCATGGAGTACGGTTTTACTCACGTATTGAAAATCTATTCAGGAGGTCTTGGAGTACTTGCAGGCGACTACCTTAAAGAAGCTAGTGACAGCCATGTAGATCTTACCGGAGTTGGTTTCTTGTATCGTTATGGTTACTTTACTCAGAGTATTTCGCCTGACGGACAACAAGTAGCAAAATACGAAGCGCAAAACTTCGGCGAACTTCCGATCGAACAAGTATTGAACGAAGACGGAAAACAAATGATTCTTGCAGTACCTTATCCAGATCGTTCTATCTATGCAAACGTATGGGTTGTAAACGTAGGAAGAATCAAACTATACTTACTGGATACAGATATTGATTTAAACAGCGAATTTGACCGTCCTATTACTCACCAACTATATGGTGGCGATTGGGAAAATCGTCTAAAACAAGAATATCTTCTTGGTATTGGTGGTATCATGCTACTAAATAAGCTTGGTGTTAAAAAGGATGTTTATCACTGTAACGAAGGACATGCAGCTCTTATCAACGTACAACGTTTACTTGATCTTATAGAAGGTGAAGGATTGACATTCAATCAAGCTCTTGAAGTTATTCGCTCTTCAGCTCTATATACAGTGCATACTCCTGTTCCTGCAGGGCACGACTATTTTGACGAAGGTCTTCTTGGCAAATATATGAGTTCATATCCGGCTCGTCTGGGTATCTCTTGGCAAGAATTCGTAGACATGGGGCGTGCAGTACCAGGATCGGGCGAAAAATTCAGCATGAGTAACTTTGCTCTGAATACTTGCTTGGAAGCTAACGGTGTAAGCTTGTTACATGGTAAAGTTTCTCGCGAAATGTTTAGCAACCTATGGCCAGGATACTATCCTGATGAGCTTCACGTTGGTCACGTAACAAACGGGGTACATATGCCAACATGGACATCGAAAGAAATGAAAGAGCTATACGAAAGTTCTTTTGATAAAAATTTCTACAACGATCAGTCTAATCACGCAATATGGGAAAAAATATATGATATTCCAGACGAAAAAATCTGGGAAATTCGTCAACAACAGAAAAGACGCCTTATCTCTTATGTACAAGAACAAGTAAAAGATGGTTGGATAAAAAACCAAACTGCACCATCTAAGATTCTTGATCTGGCTGACAAAATCAACCCAGATGCTTTACTTGTAGGTTTCGGACGCCGTTTTGCTACTTACAAACGCGCTCACCTATTATTTACAGATCTTGATCGTCTGGAAAAACTTGTAAACAACGAAAAATATCCGATCCAATTCCTATATACCGGAAAGGCTCACCCTGCTGACGGTGCTGGACAAGGTTTGATCAAACAAATCATCGAAATATCACGCTTACCACAATTCTTCGGAAAAATAATTTTCCTTGAGAACTATGATATGCGTTTAGCTAAACGCTTGATTTCGGGTGTCGACATTTGGCTAAATACACCAACGCGTCCTCTTGAAGCTTCAGGTACATCTGGCGAAAAGGCTGAGATGAATGGAGTTCTAAACTTCTCGGTGCTTGACGGATGGTGGTACGAAGGTTACAAAGAAGGTGCAGGATGGGCATTGACAGACAAACGCACATTTGATAATCAGCAATATCAAGATGAATTGGATGCTAAAATCATCTACAATACTTTCGAAAACAAGATATTGCCTCTTTATTACGCTAAGAACTCGAAAGGATATTCGCCAGAGTGGATTCAGTACATCAAAAATTCGATTGCTCAAATCGCTCCAGAGTACACAACTAAGCGTATGATTGACGATTATATAAATTGGTTCTATAAACCACTAGCTAAACGTCACGACATGGTATTGGCTGACAATTACAGCAAAGCTAAAGAATTAGCTGCATGGAAAGAAGATACTGCCAGCAAATGGAACAACTTTACAGTTGAATCGTTAGAAGTAGAGCGCGACTCGGAAAGCGTTCCACACTATGGAGACAACTTTGTATATACTATCGGATCAACTGTCACATTGAAAATAACTCTCGACAAAAAGGATCTAACAAGCGATCTTGGCATCGATATGATTATACTTCAATACGACACCGATCTAAATGTAGATAAATTTGTTAAAGTAGTTCCATTCGAACTTGTTAAACAAGAAGGCAGTCTACTACATTTCGAGCTTAAATACAAAGTAGATATTGCCGGAATAGGTAAATATGCATACCGTGTATATCCAAGACATAAGGATATGGCTCACAAGCAAGACTTTGCTTATACAAGATGGATATAAAATCCAATACAATTTAAAAGAGGCTTTCTAATAGAAAGCCTCTTTTTTTATAGAAGCTGAAATATGCTCTTAAACATCCAAAAAATGTTAATTCAATTAAAAACAATCCTAATTAATTCACTTATTATAAGTACACATATTATCTTTGTAACTATTTTAATTTAAAACTTAAGAATGATGACGGATAATGTAAACAAGGAGCTAGCATCACACGATGAGGCTGGTAATTTGATCCGAAAGATTATGAAAATGTGGCGACGAGCTGTAAGCAGAAGAATAGAAGAATTCAATGTTACAGTTCCGCAACTAGAACTACTTGGAGCAATTCTATATTTGAGATCTGAGAATATAGAAACAACCCAGATAGCTCTTTCGCAAGAAACGGATACAGATCCGATGACAACATCTACTATTATACGGAACTTACAGAAAAAAGGCTTAATCACACGAGTGGAAAGTAAAACCGACACTCGAGCCCGAATAGTTGATTTGACAGAGGAGGGTAGCAGAATAGTACATGAATCTAAAAATAGATTAATAGCACTACATAACGAGATTACTACTGACGAATTGGATAGGCTACTAATCAACAAACACTTAAAGATATTATACAACAATTTAATAAATATAGAAAACAACGATAAAATCAATTAACTAGGTATGAAGCTAAAAAGGATTAGTATTGGATTTTTCGCTTTATTATTACTCGTTTCGTGTGGTAATAAGCAAACGCAAGCAGAAGCAGCTGCTCCTGAACTGAAAGTAACGATAGCAAGTGAACAAAACATTGAACTAAACAAGGTTTTTGCTGCAACTATCAAAGGAAGCGATGATGCAGAGATTCGTCCTCGTATCGATGGTTACATCGATAGAGTATACGTTGAAGAAGGGCAGATTGTAAGAAAAGGACAACCATTATTTCTTATCAATTCACCAATGGCTCAACAACAACTCAGAACAGCAGAAGCCGCTCTTAAAAGTGCTGAAGCTAATGTAGCGACGGCAAAACTAAATGTAGACAGAACTCGTCCACTTGTAGAAGAAGGTATTATCAGTGCTGTTCAGCTACAGACATACGAGAATGTTTATCAAACAGCTCTTGCAGCTCAAGCCCAGGCTCAAGCAACGCTAGACAACGCGAGATCTACAATAAGCTGGACACGCGTTGAGAGCCCGATTGATGGTGTAGTAGGACGTATCAATATGCGTATTGGTAACCTTGTCAATGCATCAAATATATTGACTACTATTGCAAATACAAAGAATGTATATGCTGAATTCTCGCTGAACGAAAAAGATTTAGCTAGCTGGCTAAAAAATCTTGATGGCAAAACTCAAGCAGAGAAAATCAAGAATATACCTCCTGTCACACTACGTCTGAAAGATGGCACTGAAATTCCTGAAAAAGGGAAAATTGAAACAATTGCAGGAGTAATTGACGTAACTACAGGATCAGTTAATTTAAGAGCTGAATTTCCTAACTCTGATGGATTGATCAGAAGCGGAAATAGCGCAACTGTAATTATACCCGAATATCTTAACAATACAATCGTTATACCACAAAGCATAACTACAGCTCTACAAGACAAAGTGATTGTATTTAAACTAGTGAATGATACAGCTAGACAAACTGTTATTGATGTAGAATCAACTCCTGATGGAAAACAATACGCTGTACTAAGCGGTCTTGCTACCGGAGACAAAATCATCTCCGAGGGCATAGGTACAATACGTAACGGAATGGCTGTAAAAGAGAAAAAATAAACATACAGGTAACAAATATAAAATAGAAGTAAAATGCTAAAAACGTTTATAGAAAGACCTGTATTATCTACCGTTATATCTATCATCATCGTGGTGTTAGGTATTATCGGTTTGGCAACCTTACCGGTCGAACAATATCCAAGCATCGCACCACCTACCGTTCAGGTTATAGCAACATACCCTGGTGCGAATGCCGATGTGGTTATGAATAGTGTCGTAATCCCTCTTGAAGAACAAATTAATGGTGTAGAGGGAATGACATACATGACGTCATCTGCAAATAATAGTGGTAGTGCAAACATCACCATCTACTTTGCGCAAGATGTCAATCCCGACATTGCCGCGGTAAACGTACAAAACTTGGCTGCTCGGGCAAACCCTTTGCTCCCAGCAGAGGTAACAAAAAATGGTGTAATCGTACGTAAACAACAAAGTAGTACGATCATGATGATCTCTTTGACATCAACCAATCCCGAATACGACGCCCAGTTTGTACAGAACTACGCAAACATCAATATCCTACCACAGATCAAGCGTGTATATGGAGTTGGTGATGCCAATGTTTATGGAGCGAAGGACTACACTATGCGCATCTGGCTGAAGCCTGATGTGATGGCAGGCTACAAGCTAACACCTCAAGAGGTGATGGCTGCGCTTTCGGATCAAAATATAGAAGCTGCCCCGGGAACACTCGGAGAGAATGCTGATCAGACATTCCAATATACAATGAAATTTACCGGACGTCTGAAAACAACCGAAGAGTTTGGTAATATCATCATTCGTTCGCAGAATGGTCAGATTCTATATATGAAAGATGTAGCAGACATCGAACTTGGTGCTGCCAGTTACGCTGTAAGATCGCAAAGAAATGGACTGGAAACAGTATCAATCGCTATTGCTCAAACAGCTGGATCGAATGCTCAAGAAGTTATTAATAATGTAATCACAGTATTGGATGATGCTCAGAAATCCTTCCCTCCGGGAATGGAATACACGTTGCTAATGAATGCTAATGAATTCTTGGATGCATCTATCGAAAAAGTTATACATACTCTTATTGAAGCATTCTTGCTAGTATTCTTGGTTGTATTTATATTCTTACAAGATTTCAAATCGACACTTATCCCGGCTATTGCTGTTCCAGTGGCTATTGTGGGAACGTTCTTCTTCTTGCAAGTTTTCGGTTTCTCTGTAAATATATTAACTCTATTTGCCCTAGTATTAGCTATCGGTATTGTCGTCGATGATGCCATCGTCGTCGTCGAGGCCGTCCATGCTCAATTAGATGCTGGAGAAAAAGATCCGAAGCAGGCCACAATGACTGCAATGAAAGAAATTGCACCAGCGATTGTTTCCATCACACTAGTTATGTCGTCGGTATTTATTCCAGTAAGTTTTATTGGAGGTACATCCGGTGTATTCTACAAGCAATTTGGTTTGACTCTAGCTGTAGCGATTTTGATTTCGGCGGTCAATGCACTTACTCTAAGTCCAGCTCTTTGTGCTATATTACTAAAACCACATCAAGAGCATGAAAAGAAAGGCTTACTGCAACGTTTCTATTACTCTTTCAACATTGCATTTAACGCTGCAACTCTGAAATATAAATCATCTCTACATTTCTTAGGGAAACGAGGCAATCGTTGGATCACTGCCGGAATCATTATTGTCAGCAGTTTGATTTTTGTTCGTCTAATGGAAAAAATACCTCAGGATTTCGTTCCGAATGAAGATAGTGGTGTACTTATGGGTATCATTACCATGCCTCCGGGAACTTCTTTGGAAAGAACAGACTCTATGGTCTTGCAAATCGTAGATTCGGTACGCAGTGTTCCGCATATGGCACATGTCATGAACCTAACTGGTGTGGACTTCCTAGGTGGTGGTCTTGGATCTTCATTTGGTGCTATTATTGCAAAAATGGACAATTGGGCTGATCGTCCTGACTATACAGTGAATGACGCAGTAGCAGAAATGACCGCCAAAACAAAATCAATCAAAGACGCAACATTCCTATTCATGGGTGCTCCTACGCTGCAAGGTTTTGGTTTAGGTGCAGGGGTAGACCTTCGATTACAAGATCGTACGGGTGGTGATATAAGCACATTCTATGATATTACAACAAATTTCATACAGAAGCTTAATGAACATCCTGACGTAATGATGGCAATGACTACATTTAACCCTAATTTCCCTCAAAAAGAAATTGTGGCAGACATTGCTAAAATCAAAGAATCGGGACTAACACTTAGTACTGTGATGTCTACACTACAAGCTTATGTAGGTAGTATATATGCATCGAACTTCAACCTATATGGTAAACAATTCAAAGTATTTGTTCAAGCATCACCTGAATACAGAAGTAAACTTGAAGATCTTAGTCAAGTCTTTGTGCAGACAAGCAGTGGAGAAATGGCTCCGATTACAACCTTTATAAGCATAAATGATGTAGTAGGACCACAGACATTGAATCGTTTCAATATGTTCTCGGCGATGTCTTTAACAATCATACCAGACCTACGTAACGGTAAGAGTACTGGTGATGTTATCAACGCTATTGAAGAAATATCTAAGACTACCTTACCTCAAGGTTTCAGTTACGAATACGCAGGTATGGCTCGTGAGCAAGTTCAAAGCAGCAGCCAAACAGGATTGATTTTTGCTCTTTGTTTGATATTCGTTTATTTACTACTAGCGGCATTGTACGAAAGTTATATTATACCATTAGCCGTGATCTTCTCACTACCGGTAGGTCTTGCAGGTGTATACATCTTCTTGATGATATTCGGGGTGACACAAGGTATAGTAAATAATATCTATGTACAGATCTCGCTCGTCATGCTTATCGGACTGCTCGCCAAGAATGCCATTCTGATTGTAGAGTATGCTGTTCAGCGTCGTCTGCAAGGAATGAGTATCATCGAAGCAGCCGTAAATGGTGCAGTTGCTCGTCTCCGTCCTATTTTGATGACATCATTTGCATTCATCTTTGGTCTGATGCCTTTGGCTATATCAAGTGGTGCTGGAGCAGTAGGTAATAAATCAATTGGTATCAGTGCTATCGGAGGTATGTTCATTGGTACAATGATTGGAGTGCTTGTAATTCCATCGCTTTATATCATATTCCAAACAATTCAAGACAAGTTTAGTAAATCGGGTATGGTAAATTCAAATGATGAGCTAATTAAAAGCCAACAAAACAAATAAATCAGTATGAATAGAAAATATATAAAAGGAATCGCATTGTTGGGGCTAATTGCCTCAATAATGCTACCATCCTGCCAATTGGTAAATAAATACAAGACGCCTGAAATTGATACTGAAAATATGTTCCGCGACCAGACTTCGTCTGACACGACAACAATTGCCAATATCCCATGGCGCCAGTATTTCAACGATCCTATTTTGCAAGGTCTAATCGAAGAGGCATTGACCAACAACTTCGATATGCAAATTGCCGAAACCAGAATCAAACAAGCTGAAGCTAGTTTAGGCATGGCTCGTGCAGCTTACTTCCCTAACGTAGCTTTAGTCGGTAATTTTGACCAAACCCGTTTAAGTGCAAACGACCCTCTAACCGGAGCTCCCAGAGACAGAAATAGCCTTGCTTATCATAAAGAAAGTTACACTTTGGGTATTTCAGCAAGCTGGGAACTTGATATTTGGGGAAAAATCAATCGTCAGCACCGTGCTAGCCGCGCACAACTGATGGCTACTCAGGCTGGTAAGAACTTAGTTCAAACTTCATTGATCGCCAACATTGCAACAACTTATTATTCATTGCTGGCACTTGATGAAAAAATGAGCACTACGCTTGCCATGATTGAGTTGCTAAAAGAAAGCACGAATACAATGGAAAAACTGATGCAAAGCGGTTCTTCGGGTATTACAGGCGCTGCTGTTGAACAAAGTAAAGCTCAGCTATACTCTACTCAAGTTACAGTAAACACTTTGAAAAGTTCGATCCAAGAGTTGGAGAATGCATTGTCAACAATGCTAGGACGCAAACCAGGACCTATATTTCGCTCTCAGTTTACGAACCAACAAGTGGTTACACAACTAAACTACGGAGTACCTGCACAAATGTTGGCAAAACGTCCGGACGTACAACAAGCTGAACTTGCATTCCGCTCGGCATTTGAACTAAAAGTTGCAGCACAAGCAAGCTTCTATCCTCAGATTACACTTACATCGGGTCTGTTAGGATATAGCCAGACAAATGGTTTAGCTCAATTTTTCAAACCTGAAAATCTGTTTGCAAGCATTGTTGGAGGATTAACTCAACCTTTATTTGCTAAAAATCAGTTACTAGGCCAGTTGAAAACTCGTAAAGCTCAGGAAGAAGAAGCATTGCTGACATTCCAAAAAACTGTACTTGGAGCTAGCCAGGAAGTTTCTACTATTTTGTATTCGTACCAACAATCGTTAGCTAAAAACGAGACTCGTTCGAAACAAGTGGAATCGCTTGAAAAAACCGTAGACTACACTCAACGTTTGCTGAACAGTGGTTTTGCCAATAGCTATTTGGAAGTCATCACAGCTCAGCAAGGATTGTTACAAGCTCAGCTAGATCAAATCAGCGACAAGCTAGAACAATTACAATATGGTGTAAACCTATACAGAGCTCTTGGTGGAGGTCTAGAATAAGAAATAAACTTCAATAATGAAAGGAGTCATATCTATTGCTTAGGTACGGCTCCTTTCTCTTTCGTAGACATAGGATGCTCGTTATAAATAGATTATCATCCAACATCAAAAAAATGCATCTAAAAATCAAAAAAACATGAGCAAAAACCTTGCAAATACTAGAATATTATCTATCTTTGCACCGCATTGAGACAAATGGTGGTTGTAGCTCAGTTGGTTAGAGCGTCGGATTGTGGTTCCGAAGGTCGCGGGTTCGAGACCCGTCTCCCACCCCAAGAAAAGGATCTATAGTATTATAGATCCTTTTTTCTTTTTATACGCCCTAAATTTACTAAGGACATTTATGCAAACAGATTTTTACTTATCTTTATTCAGCATAAACGCACCTCTACAAATCTATAACACGTAAGAGACAATGATTATTAAATATTTTACAGATAACGACCTCTATAAATTCTCGGTAATGTATGCTATACAACGACTATACCCATGGTCGTATGTGAAGTATGAATTTACAAATCGCGGAGAGAATTCATTCCCCGAAGGTTTTGCCGAACGCCTGAAAGAAGAAGTAGCAGCTATGGCTACATTGAAATTAACAAAAGAAGAAAGAAGCTTCATCGAAAAAAGATGCTATTTCTTCGATCCTGTATTTTTCGACTTCCTTGACGGATATCGTTACGATCCCAACGAGGTTCAAATAAGTCAAGAAGGAGGAAAGCTCTCGGTACAGATAGAAGGTTTTTGGTACAGAACCGTATTATGGGAGGTTCCTCTCATGGCTATCATATCCGAATTATACTTCATCATGGCTGGAGCAAAACCAAACGACTTCGAACAAAAAACGATCGATAAAGCCGTTGCTCTGAGAGATATTAAAGCCGATTACTCCGAATTTGGTACTCGCCGAAGATATTCACTTGATGTTCAGGACAAAGTAGTAGGACTATTAAAAGCGAATTCCGGCGATTATTTCAAAGGTACAAGTAACATGTATCTGGCAATGAAACACAATACAACACCTATTGGTACAATGCCACACGAATGGTTTATGTATCATGGTGCATTGTTTGGCTACCGCGCAGCCAATATCAAGGGACTCGAAGCTTGGGTAGATGTATTTCAAGGTAGTTTAGGGATATCCCTTACCGACACCTATACAACTGACTCATTCTTCAAATCATTCAGCTTGAAACAAGCTAAATTGTTTGACGGAGTACGTTGCGATAGCGGAGACCCGATCGAATTTACCGATAAAGTCATCAAATTCTACGAAGGATTAAGAATAGATCCTGAGCTGAAAACTGTTGTCTATAGCGATTCGCTCAATATTGACGTAGTTAAGAAGATTAAAGAACATGTAAACGGACGCTTGCACGACACATATGGTATAGGAACATACTTCTCGAACGATGTTGGTGTAAAACCTCTGAATATGGTAATCAAAATGTCGGGAGTAAAGGTTCATCCGAACGAAAAGGAATTCCTTTCGGCAATAAAATTATCTGATGTTTATGGTAAGAACACAGGTAATAAAAAAGAGATCGAAATATGTAAACTAACACTAGGGCTGGATTAATCCAGCCCAAAAAAGATATAGCATACGCATATATCCCTACCATAAAACATCTATATTTTTAATATTGATTGCTTCTTGGATATATTTCAAGCATATATTCTGCATAACACTCAGTTCGCACTCTAAATTTTTCTTATCAACAACATACTCCAGCACTAGAAAAGAATCATCATCGTAATTTATTCTAAAGTTTCCGGTACGAACAAATAATTTATTTACAGAATAATTTTCTTCGTCATAACCATCAACGATAGATGCAATATCATTAAATGATACTATACTGTTTAGCATACCAGTACACTCATTATTAACAATCCTTAGATTATCATTTTCATCCCATAAACATAGATGTATTCGCTCTATTTCGAGTATTTCCTCATCCTCAAAAAGAAGACATACCTGCCTAAACGTCACTGGTATTATTGTCAAATTAATGGCAGACTTATCTTCGTCAAAATCTAATTTAAAATTCAATCCACTCATAAGCAAATCCATAAATAACTACCTCAAGATAACAATTAGATTGATAAAAGCCTGAAATAAGCATAAGTAATTTTTACGATTAAGACTATTATAATGTAGTAAACGAAATCTTCATAAAAAACGATTCGTAACAACAACCGCATCGTTCGAGCTAATCGGGTGATAAACATCACATTTCGCGATCTAATTTTTAGCCACTTTTTCTTTTTTAACCCGATTTAAAAGGCTACTTTTGTAAGGATACTTTGTGCTCAAAAAGCTTTTATAGAAGCCTCAAATCGGGCAAAAAGCATAAGTAGTTATAAATAAATGCTATATAGCATAAATAGAAATTATATAGAGATCAATATACTTGTAAATTAAAAAAGAATTTAAGAATTATGGCTAACAAGAACGAAAAGCTTTTCTCTGAATTCCCACCAGTATCTACCCAAGAATGGATGGATAAGATCACTGCCGATCTGAAAGGTGCTGACTTCGAGAAAAAACTCGTTTGGAAAACAAACGAGGGGTTCAAAGTAAACCCATTCTACAGAAGTGAAGACAACGAAGGTTTGAAAACCGTAGATTCACTTCCTGGCGAATTTCCTTACGTACGCGGAACAGAAAAGACTAACAGCTGGTACGCACGTCAGGACATCGAGGTTAACGATATCAAAGCTGCCAATGCTAAAGCTTTGGATCTTTTGACTAAAGGAATTACATCTCTTGGATTTAAAATCAACAAAACAGATGTTAATGCTGAGAATGTGAAAGCTCTACTACAAGGTATTCCGGTAGAGGAAGTCGAACTTAACTTCAGCACATGCAACCAAAAATCTATTGAATTGACTAAAATTTTGGCTGACTACTATGTCGAGTCAAAAGCTGATTTATTCAAATGTTATGGTTCAGTTAACTACGATCCATTCAAGAAAATCTTGAAAAAAGGTCGTGACTGCGAAGGATGGGTTGAAAAAGCTTCTGAAATCGTTAAAGCTGCTGCTAAACTTCCACGTTTCCGTGTATTGGCTGTTAACGCATTCCAATTGAGCGACGGCGGAGCATACAGCTACCAAGAACTTGGCTATGCACTTGCAAATGCAAACCAACTGCTATCAGCACTTGTTGAAGCAGGACTAGATGCAATGGTAGTAGCTAAAAAAATTAAATTCAACTTTGGAGTAGGACCAAACTACTTCATGGAAATAGCAAAATTCAGAGCTGCTCGCTGGTTATGGGCTCAAATAGTTGATGCTTATCACCCACTATGCAAATCTGAAACTTGTACAAACAAAGCAGAAGATGGTACTTGCAAATGTGCTGCCAAAATTTACACACATGCACAAACATCTCGCTTCAACATGACTATTTACGATGCACACGTTAACTTACTACGTACTCAGACTGAAGCTATGTCGGCTACTATCGCAGGAGTAGACTCGTTAACTGTTCTTCCTTTCGACGAAACATACAAATCGGCTGATGATTTCTCTGAAAGAATTGCACGTAATCAACAATTAATTCTGAAAGAAGAATGTCACTTCGATAAGATAACTGATGCTTCAGCAGGTTCATATTATATCGAACATCTGACTAAAGCTATTGCTGAGCAAGCATGGGCTCTATTCTTAGAAGTTGACGAAAAAGGCTTCTACGAAGCTATAAAAGCTAACATTATTCAGTCTGCAGTTAAAGATTCTGCCGATGCTCGTTTCAAAGCATTAGCTACACGTCGCGAGTCGTTGCTAGGAACTAACCAATTCCCTAATATTACAGAAATGGCTACAAGCAAAATTGTAGAAAGCTCTCATAGCTGTGGATGTGGTTGTTCTGCCGAAGACGGAGATGCTCCATATATGGCATTACCGAAAGGACGTCTTGCTGAAGATTTCGAAAGAATGCGTATCGCTACCGAAAAACATGGTGCTCCAAAAGTATTCATGCTTACTATCGGAAACTTAGCTATGCGCTTGGCTCGTTCTCAGTTCTCAGGAAACTTCTTTGGTTGTGCAGGATACAAAATTATCGATAACCTTGGATTCGAAACAGTAGAAGCTGGAGTAAATGCAGCTCGCGAAAAAGGTGCAGATATCATCGTTCTATGTTCAAGCGATGACGAATATGCAACATTCGCGCCTGAAGCTCACAAACTAATCGCTGGAAAAGAACATTTCGTAGTAGCAGGAGCACCTGCATGCATGGACGAATTGAAAGCTCAAGGAATAGAACATTTCATCAACGTGAAGAGCAACGTTCTTGATACATTGAGAGTGTTTAACGCTAAATTGGGTATCCAATAATTAAAACGAAGAAACATGAAACCAAATTTCAAAGATATAAATATAAATACGTCAGGTTTTGCTGCAACAGATGCTGCAAAATGGACTGCAGACAACGGTATCAAAGCCGACTGGATGACTCCAGAGCTAATTGCCGTTAAGTCTGTTTATACAAAAGAAGACTTGGAAGGTATGGAGCACCTTAACTATGCTGCCGGACTTCCACCATTCCTTCGTGGACCATATTCAGGTATGTACGCTATGCGTCCATGGACAATCCGTCAGTATGCAGGATTCTCTACAGCTGCCGAATCAAATGCATTCTATCGTCGTAACCTTGCAGCAGGGCAGAAAGGTCTTTCTGTTGCATTCGACCTTGCTACACACCGCGGATACGATGCTGACCACCCTCGCGTAGTTGGTGATGTTGGTAAAGCGGGTGTATCTATTTGTTCGATTGAAGATATGAAAGTTTTGTTCGATGGTATTCCATTGAATAAAATGTCAGTATCGATGACAATGAATGGTGCTGTACTTCCTATCCTTGCATTCTACATCAACGCTGGTTTGGAACAAGGAGCGAAATTGGAAGAAATGGCAGGTACAATCCAAAATGACATTCTGAAAGAATTCATGGTGCGTAACACTTACATCTATCCACCTGAATTCTCAATGAAGATTATTGCTGATATCTTCGAATATACATCTCAAAAGATGCCTAAATTCAACTCGATCTCTATTTCGGGTTACCACATGCAAGAAGCGGGTGCTACTGCCGATATCGAGTTGGCTTATACACTTGCTGATGGTATGGAATACTTGAAAGCTGGTATCGATGCTGGTATCGATGTTGATGCTTTTGCTCCACGTCTATCATTCTTCTGGGCTATCGGTATGAATCACTTCATGGAAATAGCTAAGATGCGTGCAGGACGTTTGTTGTGGGCTAAGATTGTTAAGAGCTTCGGTGCTAAAAACCCTAAATCTCTTGCACTTCGTACTCACTCTCAAACATCAGGATGGTCACTTACTGAGCAAGATCCGTTCAACAACGTTGGTCGTACTTGTATCGAAGCTATGGCTGCTGCTTTAGGACATACACAATCATTGCATACAAATGCACTTGACGAGGCTATTGCACTTCCTACTGACTTCTCAGCACGTATTGCTCGTAATACACAAATCTATATCCAAGAAGAAACTAACATCTGTAGAGAAATCGACCCTTGGGCAGGTTCTTACTATGTTGAGTCGTTGACTAACGAGCTAGTACACAAAGCTTGGGCACACATCCAGGAAATCCAGAACCTTGGCGGTATGGCTAAAGCTATCGAGACTGGTCTTCCTAAGATGCGTATCGAAGAAGCTGCAGCTCGTACACAAGCGAGAATCGACTCAGGAAATCAAACTATCATCGGTGTTAACAAATACCGTCTTGAGAAAGAAGATCCGATCGATATTCTTGATGTGGATAATACTGAAGTGCGTCGTCAACAAATCGAACGTTTGAACGATTTGAAATCTAAGCGTGACAATGCAGCTGTACAAAAAGCTCTCGAAGCAATTACAGAATGCGTTAGAACTAAGAAAGGTAACTTACTTGAGCTTGCTGTTGAAGCAGCGAAAGTTCGCGCTACACTAGGCGAAATTTCAGATGCTTGCGAGGCTGTAGTAGGTCGTTATAAAGCAGTAATCAGAACAATTTCAGGCGTGTATTCATCAGAGACTAAAAAAGATCCTACATTCCAAGAAGCATGCAACTTGGTAGAGGAATTTGCTAAGAAAGAAGGTCGTCAACCTCGTATCATGATCGCTAAAATGGGTCAGGACGGACACGACCGTGGTGCAAAAGTAGTAGCTACAGGTTACGCTGACTGCGGATTCGACGTAGATATGGGACCATTGTTCCAAACTCCGGAAGAAGCTGCTCGTCAGGCTGTAGAAAACGACGTTAATGTACTTGGTGTATCTTCATTGGCTGCTGGACACAAAACTCTGGTTCCTCAGGTTATGGATGAATTGAAGAAACTTGGTCGCGAAGACATCATTGTTATTGCTGGAGGAGTTATCCCTGCACAAGACTATGACTTCTTGTATCAAGCTGGTGTTGCAGCAATCTTCGGTCCTGGTACATCAGTGACTAAAGCTGCTGTTGAAATCATGAAAATTCTTTTGGCTGACTAATACTAAGCTATAATATTGCAAAAGCCCCGATAGTATCCTATCGGGGCTTTTTTGGCACAAGATGTATTATCAACCTATTTATAGCATCTTATAGGATTATTTTTAATTATTTATGTATGTTTACTTATCAAGAGAAACTATACAAACGATAAAATCGGATCATGAGAAAAGTACAAATCATTCTTTTTGCTTTACTAATATCATTTACTAGTTGCGAATATGGTGAGACTTTTACATTTAGCATCAATAATAATTCTAGTAAGACAATCGTAATTGAAACTTTGCGATTCTATAATAGTTTTCATTCTACAGACACGATACATATAATAAAAGAAGGAGAATCAAAAGAAATAGCTTTCGAAAAAGGAGGGATATCTGCTTATTGGGAATATCCTGAGTCGATATATAAAGATGGAGATATTATCCCCAGGCCTGATTATAAATTTGACATCTATGTTGATAGTATTTTAATGCCAGAATTGAAGCTTTATGAATATTGGACTTACAAAACTGAAAAATATTATAATGGTACATATGAATTGGTAGTGACAGATGAACTGCTAGAAAAAATATCTCAAAAAGAATAACCAATTCCACTTGCTTCATATGTATACTTTAATTGCCATAAAATAGTATACAAAGAAAAGCCCTTGATAATTATCAAGGGCTTTTCTATATATAAATGTATCTTACAGTGTCACATTCAATTTCATCAGATAAGTACGCGGTGCAGCTACGTTCATTGGGCGAGTGCTATATTCTTTATTCAATAGGTTATTGATCGTCATTTGCACACTCACCTGTTTAGTAACATTAACTCCAAAACGGAAATCCATAACAAAATAGTCTTTATTATGTTTTTTCCAATATGTATCCAAATCCCCAAATAAAATCTTACGAACCGGATCCATTATATCGATATCGTATTTTCCGTCAGCCGAAGTTCTTTCATCCAAAATGAAGTAGTCAGCAGCTAAAGTTTTGCTTTTCCATGCAAAGTTAGTACCGATAGAAAAGCGTTCCCATTGGAAATCAAACGAACCTTTAATATCATGTTTTTGCCTATATTTCAAATACTTAGAAGTATTCGATTTCGATTTCATTGCAAGTAAATCAGTATTAGCTGCTTCCTCAGCATTAATCTTGTCAGCATCCATATCTATCGGATTAGAATAAACATATCCTAAAGAGTAAATCATTTTAAGTTTAGGACTAATATCACAGAATCCAGTAAAAGATACATCTACTCCATAAATCTCTGCACGATTCACGTTATCAAATTTAACGCCGATGGCTGGCATTCTACCTGCCATTATCATACTACCAACATCTCTCAGATTTGTAACAAATGGATATCCTTGAGTTGGATCTGGGTCAATCAAGCCAAAATTAAATTCAATCATATCTCTATAACGAGTATAGAAAGCGGCCATATCGAAATAACCATAGAAAGGTCCGAATTTATATCCTTGTTTGATACCGATCTCTGCATTAAATCCGCTTTCGGCTTTCAGTTGTTCATTAGGATAAGCACCTACCCCTCCGATATTTCTCAACACAAACTTCTCGGTGATCGAAGGATAACGATATCCTTGCCCGAATGATGCTCTCAAAAATGAATGTTCTGCCAACTCGTAGTTCAATCCTCCACGGAAGATAGGTTTAAATGGCATCTTCATTCCCCAAAATTTTGTTTCAGCTTCGCGATAGTAAGAATCGACACGATAATATTCGAATCGGGCACCTGCTGATATATTCAGACGATCGAAGAATTTCTGGTCATATTGGAAGAATGCTGCTACATTATCACTCTTATGATTATCGGTAGTAGTTGATCTTACATTGACATGTTCGTATGTCAGACCGGTAGTAAAAGTTGCAGAATAGATCTTCTTGGCAAACTTATAATCCAGATAATACGATGTTGTTTGGTCTGGTCTTTGAACATTCTCTTTCGGGCTCAATACATTGGCA
This sequence comes from Dysgonomonas massiliensis, assembly GCF_900240225.1. Taxonomy (GTDB): domain Bacteria; phylum Bacteroidota; class Bacteroidia; order Bacteroidales; family Dysgonomonadaceae; genus Dysgonomonas; species Dysgonomonas massiliensis. The sequence continues at coordinate 35,135 of NZ_OEPV01000003.1, forward strand.
GCCCATTCCGGATAATTTTCACCATTAGGCAATCCATTATTCATCAGCCATGCAATCATATCCGAATAATCTGCCGAGCTGGCATCCGGAAAATATTTGTTTCCAACACCAATAAGCGCATCAATAGCTCCAGGCAGATCATTAGTCAACAGCGGTGGAATTATCGGAGCAATTACTTGCCCCGGATTATTTATTATACTTTCTATCGAACTGCCTGTCACACCCATATTACGAATTATATCCAATAGATTGCGGTCATCATTGTGCTTGAAAATACTGTTTTCTAAGAATGTAAAACGGGTATTCAATCTATGGCTATATCCTTTTTCATCATTTTTGTAGTTCAAGAATGGTGAAAATGTAAAGAATGATTCCTCACGTCCCATATTCGTAAGAGCCGAGCGATCGTATGCTTCTTTATCTGAACGCCAGATGAAGAAATCGCCCGATTTGTTAGCCATATAATTTACATTGAATCCATAGTCTAAATAACGTACATTCGGATCATGATATGTAAGATTACCACCTATTCGTGCTCTTTTATTAAAGTCACCTTTACGGTATCCTTCATCTGTCATAATATTTACACCTCCCGACACATCAAAGTTTTCGATTCTGCGTGAGTGTGAAAAATCGATACCTGTATAGATTGGAGTTTTGATACTCGTTAGTAAATGTTCACGATATAGTGGTGTAACCGGATATTTACCTTCTTTCCAAAAGTTTGCATCAGACCATTGATAACCTTTATTTTTAGCATCTCCATAAATACCTACATAGGTGCTTATATCCGTTTTAGGAGTAAGACCTGGACGATCGGTACGAATATCGATAATACCATTCAATGCTGATGATCCGTAAAGGACAGACGATGCTCCTTTGATAATCTCAATCTGAGCTATATTTTCCATAGGAATTGTATTCCAGTTGATTTCCCCTTTACCAGGAGCTAATACCGAAATTCCATCAACCAATATCTGGCTACGACTTCCTACTCCATATGTCCATCCGCTGCCACCTCTGATAGAAGGTTGCTTATCTGTAACATCGACACCCGGAACTGTGACCAACACATCGCGAAGATCTTTTGGCGACTGGCGCTTAATTTCTTCAGGTTTTAATACAACCATAGAAACTGTAATATCGCTCAATTTTTGCTCGAAACGACCTGCACTTACTACAACTGCATCCAATAGCTTCGATTCTACTTCGAGGTGAATATCTTGTTTCACTTCTGTCTTACCTGAAAATACCATCGGATAGGTCTCAGTCTTGTAGCCCATATAACTAACGACAAGCATTACCGATTCTGATTCTACATTATTCAGTTCGTAGTAACCGTTTTCGTCAGACATTGTACCTCTATTCTCACCTTTATGAGTATAGGATATAGTTACACCCGGAAGTGTTTCGAATGTCTTGGCATCGTAAACAACTCCCGATATTTTTTGTGCAAATGCATTACCCAACGCAATGGTGCACAGTATTAATAGAATTAATATTTTTTTCATCGATTATCTTTTTACCTATTTTACAACCTTACGATTTAAATTAAGTACTAAGTCAAACTTAGGACTTTCATCCATCACTCTTACCAATTCATTCAATACACCGACTACTGCTTCTGAAGATAGATTAAGCTCTAATCCTCCCATTCCCTTTGCTTCGTCATTAATCGATTTCCAATTTAGTTTTTCAAGCGTAGGAGTAAGCAATGGCACTGCTAGTTTTAAGATTGGAAGTAAGTACTCTTTTGGAATACGTAATTCTAAAATCTCAGTTCGCCCATTTTTCGATGTAGTTATTGTATATTGTATTGGTAGACCAGTATATGCCTTTTGCGCTAAAGCATATAGTTCTTTTATCTCTTGCTCTGATATACTGATTCCACTTATTGATGAAAGTCCATCTAAAGTAATACCAGGGAACATCTCTGCAACAATCGCATCTAATGCTAAAGAAAGATATAGATTCTCCTGATCTACGTTATAATAAAGCATATTGCCCGAATAAGAACCAGCTGGCAATATGGGCATTAGCGGATTCCAAGCAATAGTAACACAACCATTATCTTTAAAATCTAAAGACGGTTTAATCATACCAGCAAATAGACCTAATGTTCCGAAAAATGTATTTAGATCTGAAGATTCGTCGCTAACCAGAGGTGTTACACCATAAGTCATAATCCCATGCATATCAATCGTAGCATCCGGAGTTATGGGAATAATATCTAGCATGATATTCTGAGGAGTAGACAACATTGGTAAATCCCATTTCCCAATAAAATGATTTGTTATGGTAGGGTTTAAATTAATTTTCAATTTAGAATCAATAACCTCACCTGCAACTTCTAGACTCAAATTTTCATTTTCGGTATAAGTTAGAAATGTGTAGTTACTATTTTTATTGCCAAAATTCTCAAGTTTTACATCCTTGAATATAATAGTATCTTCTAAGGGCATTACATAGTATAATGAAATAGTTGCATTTCCTTGTTCGTCTGCTACTAATAATACACGACCTTTATTATAAGGAATTGTATCGTTCAACGTAATTTCAAGATTGTCTCCTCTGTAGACTTTCGAAATCCTTAAACTTTCATCTTTTTCCCAATTCTCGTCGTCACTACATGACGTTGCCAGGATTGTCGAAAGAATCAACATTATTAAGACAAAATAATTCTTCTTCATATAATCTTATTTAAATTATTGACTTGGGTTTATAATTATATATCATCGTTAAAGTCCTTTTGACTGATAGTAGAAGTATACTTACAGGTTTCGCCAACCTTTTTCATATAGAATGTGTAGTATCATTTTTTTATTCTTTTCACAATTCAGCCCCAAAATTACAAAATATCTTTCATTATTTACTGCATAGTCCATTTTTTTGCACATTTATTTACATTCTGTGCGTTTTTATCAACTATGGATCGAATCACATACTCGAAATTAATCGATATATTTGTGATAGTTACTGTCAACGAATTTAACACATTATGACGATGACATTATTTGAGCAGCAAGCCAAGGAAGTATTTCAACAAATTGACTACGATAATATTTCGCAAGCAACAAAACGGATAATCGACTTCACTCTTGATAGCGAGTCTGTTGAGCTATATCGAAAGGTGCTTAACTTTTTAGATCTGCAAGATCGAGAGATAAACAAAATAAGCCTGAAAGACTCTATGCGCGATTTGCTTGGCGAAGTCCTTCAAGTTCTAGAACTCAAACAGCAAAAAGATTATCAGAACCCCAATACATTACTTACGGTAGAAAATCTGATTCGGTCATATCCTAAATCAGGATTTGCTTTAGGACCGATAAGCCTCACTATCAAAGAACGACAGATTATTGGCTTGGTCGGCGAAAATGGGAATGGCAAGACTACTCTGCTTCGCTCGCTATGTGGCGAGCTACGTCCGACAAGCGGACATATTAAGTACCATTTCGACTATAAAGACGATTACGATCTTCGATCTCACCTTATATATATACCTCAGCGAACAGATTCGTGGCAAGGATCGCTCCTTTCGAATCTCAAATTTACAGCTTCGACCTATGGTATAAATGGAGAAAATAACGAACTTGTCACACAACTAGTCATTGCCCGTATGGGACTTCGTCAATTCAGAAATCATAGTTGGAAAGATTTGTCGTCAGGTTATAAAATGCGTTTTGAACTTGCACGTGCTTTGCTGCGAAAGCCTAAACTATTGCTGATAGACGAGCCTCTGGCTAATCTTGACATTCTTGCACAGCAAATTGTTCTGGATGATTTCAAAGACATTAGTAACTCTGCTTTCCGTCCAATAGGAATAGTTCTCAGTTCGCAACAATTGTACGAAGTCGAAAAGACTTCTAATTCCGTTATTTTTCTGAAAAATGGATCACCAAGAAATATAGCTGAAGATACTGATGTGACATATACTGAAGTTCCTAAATTCATCATAGAATTCGAAACCCGCTACACTCAAGAAGAAGTTAGAACAGCCTTTGCCCCTTTATCGCTCGAAAGACTGGATATCAATGGCGGAACTTATGTAGCAACCTTTCCAGACTCCGTTACTACCGATGATTTCTTACTATTGGTTTTGGAAAGAAAAATACCAATTGCCTATTTCCGAAACATTTCGAAATCGACTCGCAGATTCTTCTTATCTTAATACTCAAAGACAATGATCAAAAAGATTCAAACTTATTTACTGGAAAATTATCCGCTACTTTGGAACATACGTATTTTTCCCATAGGAATATTAATTATTGTAGTAAATCTCATCTTTTTCGCACTAGGATACGTATTTACTGATACCAGCTTCAATGGTAAAAGCTATTACAGACCTCTTGGCGGAGATTTATCACTTGTATATTTTGCTAGTATTGTTATTTCAATTATTATTTTCGTAACATGGCTCATTTTTTACTTTCGCAATAATGCACTGAAAGTCTACTATCCTCGCCGTACTAGCCACGTATTACTCGAATGGATAATATGCTATATACTTTGTATCGGAATAACTTTCATACCTCGCTCACTTAATGCAGGTTCTAATTACAAATGGGAAGTTACAACTTCAGTAGAAGAGGCCGAAGATGCTCTGAAAATTATTTACAAAGCCCAACAATTAATGCCATACGATATGCACTCAGATAAATATGATGCCGACAAAAACGACACACCAATACCCGTTCCGGAAGAATTTAAGAAAAACATAAAGCTTGATTCGGCCAACTTATCTCGATATGCATTCGAATATGATAAAAAAAACAATATTATCATTAAAGGTTATATAGGTCCATCACTACTATTTTACAAATCGAGAACTTACTTTTATTATCTCGAATGTTTTGGCGATAGTTTATCCAGTGTACAGATGAATAAAGATATCAATGAAGTTAAACTCTGGTTACAAAATGGAGATACTACTAAAATCAAGTCTTTAATGAAAGACTACATGCAACTTATTAACAAGCATAAACTCGAAGCATCAATCAATACAGACCAATGGTTCAAACGTATATATAATCCTCCATTCTTTCAGGTTGACACATCAACTGTTATTCTCCGAAGTATTCACAGTTCAACTCTATTTTGGGAGGACAAACGTTATGCTGTAAATACTCCACACCCTACATATGAGACTATTAGTGCTCCGCTAATTGAAAACGATACTTTGACAGATGGTTATGAAAGAATTATACAAAACCGAAACTATGCTGAGGGTTTCCGCGTCGTTACTCTATTTTGCCTATGCTTAGCTTTGGCTTTATCAATACTTGTATTTTCTTATCGTGTGACCGGTGGACGTAAATGGCTAAAATCACTTCTTTTCGTAGGTATATTCGCGTTATGTTCTTCGCTACTTACAGCTCTTATATCTCAGATTGGCTATAGTGACGACAGACTTTTCGTAATGACTATTGTCTGTTTATGGCTACTATTGTTCATCGTTACGCTAGGCCTTCTACTATACAAAGTCTATAGCAAAGCTGAAAAGACGAAATCCAATGTAGCTATGACAATTTCACTTTGGTTCATACCTTGTGTATTCCCATTAATATATGCACTGATTACAATATTTTTGAATTATAATTATAGGGAATTTTTAGAGAAGACTCTACGTATTGAATCCATGTACTGGATAAATCTCATCGTAAGCGTAATAGCTATGATACCAGCATCCATACTTGTACGCAAATGGAAAAGTTTAGCTGAAGAATAAATAAAGCATCAGTTATAAACAAAAAAACGGTTACGAAATTCGTAACCGTTTTTTTATCTGTATAAAAAGCTTATCCATTCAAAGCAGATGCACCACCGATTATATCTAATAGTTCGTTGGTAACAGCTTGCTGACGTGTCTTATTATACACAATTGTCAAATCACCAATCAATTCGTCGGCATTATCCGTTGCTGTCTGCATAGCCATCATTCTAGCTGCATGTTCTGATGCTGCCGAATCGAGCAATGCTGCAAACATTCGCGAATAAAGTACTACCGGAACCAGTGTCGAGATGATAACATCTTTCGATGGCTCGAGTATGTAGTCTGTATTTGCATTTGACGATTTTGCGCTATCGTCCTCAGTTGCTCCCAGAGCAAAAGGCAAATACACCGTATTAGTCAGAACCTGAGTTCCTGTACTCTTGAAGTGGTAATAAATTGCGCGTATCTCATCAACCTCTTTATTTACAAATCTAGCGTTCAATTCTTTGGCCAATTCTTGTACAGCTTCATAAGTCGGAATATCTGCCATCGAAGTGTAATCTCCTTCTGGTTTGACACCCAACTTTTTGACTGCATCCGTAATTTTTTTACCTACGGGATATACAAGAATATTTTCTTTTCCAAGAGTAGAAGCGTTAGCTTTATAAACTTGTGCGAATTCTTTAATGATATTCGAATTAAATGCTCCACACAAACTTGAGTTTGACGAAAATACAACTATAGCTATGCGTTTTACTTCGCGTTGCTCGGTAAAAGGCAAGTCCAGAGTCGTGTCTGATGACAAAAGACGAGTCAGTATGGCATCCAGCTTTTGCTGATAAGGCAAGAAGTTGGTGATTGCCGTCTGAGCCTTACGCAATTTGGCCGAAGCAATCATCTTCATCGCAGATGTAATCTTCCGTGTACTTTTCACGGAGCCTATTCTGCCTTTAATTTCTTTCAAAGATGCCATAATTCAATTATTTTTTAAATTGAGCTGCAGTATTTGCTGCTACTTCTTTTAATATACTTTCTATCTTATCATCCAACTTACCAGCTTTCAACTGATCTAGTACATCAGCCTGGTTATTCATTTCCAGATGACGAAGGAAATCAGCTTCAAACTGTTTTACTTTATCAATCGGAACATTTCTCAACAAACCATGTGTACCGCAATACAATATTGCAATTTGTTTTTCAACAGACATTGGCGAATATTGAGGTTGGATAAGTAATTGAGTATTTTTCTGACCTTTGTCAATTGTCATAGCTGTTACGGCATCCAGATCTCCTCCGAATTTCGTAAACGCTTCCAACTCACGATACTGAGCTTGGTCGATTTTCAGTGTTCCTGCTACTTTTTTCATAGCTTTCACCTGAGCCGAACCTCCCACACGAGATACCGAAATACCTACGTCGATAGCCGGACGTACACCCGAGTTGAACAAGTCAACATCAAGGAAAATCTGTCCATCGGTAATCGAAATCACGTTAGTAGGAATATACGCCGAAACGTCACCCGCTTGTGTTTCGATGATTGGAAGAGCTGTCAACGAACCTCCTGCCTTTACGCGTCCTTTCAAACTTTCAGGAAGGTCGTTCATTTTTTCTGCAACTTCTTGCTGACCGATAATCTTAGCAGCACGTTCCAGTAGACGAGAGTGCAAATAGAAAATATCTCCCGGATATGCTTCACGTCCTGGTGGACGACGAAGAATCAAAGACACCTCACGATATGCAACAGCTTGTTTAGACAAATCATCGTAAACAACCAATGCATGACGACCTGTATCGCGGAAATACTCACCGATTGCAGCTCCTGCAAAAGCAGAGAAATACTGTACAGCAGCAGGTTCAGCAGCTGTAGCTGCTACTACTATTGTATAATCCAGTGCTCCTTTTTCTTTCAGAGTTTGTACGATGTTAGCTACAGTAGATGCTTTCTGACCGATAGCTACATAGATACAATACACCGGTTCACCGGCTTCGAAATTAGCTCGTTGATTGATAATCGTATCGATCGCAACAGCTGTTTTACCAGTCTGACGGTCACCGATGATCAACTCACGTTGTCCTTTACCAATCGGAATCATCGAGTCGATAGCTTTCAATCCCGTTTGTAATGGCTGAGTTACCGGCTGACGATATACAACTCCCGGAGCTTTACGTTCTAATGGCATTTCAAGCATTTCGCCCAAAATAGCTCCTTTGCCGTCAATTGGATCCCCAAAAGGAGTAATCACACGTCCCAACATACCTTCTCCGACTTTGATCGAAGCGATACGTCCAGTACGTTTTACTGTAAAGCCCTCCTTTATCTGATCCGACGGGCCTAATAATACTGCACCCACGTTGTCTTCTTCGAGGTTCATCACAACGGCACGAAGGCCATTGTCGAACTCTAGAAGTTCGTTTGCTTCAGCATTTTTTAGTCCGTATACGCGAATTACACCATCTCCGACATAAAGAACTGTACCAACCTCGTCAAATTGGACTTGGTTGTCGATCTTTGCCAACTGCATCTTCAGTATTTCGGAGACTTCGCTTGCTTTTATATTTTCAGACATAAAAATTCATTTAATTTAAAATCCACTAGCTCTCAGATCAAGAAAATTTCTTGCTTCGGCTTTATCATACATTATTTGCTTGTCAACTGTTGACGTATTCGGTTCAATTGTGTCAAGACGCTGGCATCGTAACGATAAGTATCGAAAAACAGCATAAATCCGCCTTCGATATCGGGATTAACTTCTTGTTCGAAGTCCAATTCGCCGGGTTTTATACGTTGTACTAATGCTTTCATCTTGGCAACCACTTCTTTGTCAACCGGTGTTGCTGTCACTAGTTTACCCGTACTGATGTTTTTATCTTCGCAATACATATCGCCATAGCTCAAAGCCATCGATTGCAGATATGTCTGACGACGATTATTTATTACCAGTTCGATAAAACGAACCGACACATTACTGGGATTCGATCCTAATGCAGCTATCAGCAAATCTTGCTTATCTTGCATTGTCAGCGTAGGATTATCCATTGCTGTACGCAAAGCCGGAATATTGGCAAAGGCTTTTGCCAATTCCTTCATTTCCGAATAAACTTTATCTTCGTTTTTTTCTGCTACTGCATACTCCAATAGAGCTTTAGCGTAACGCTTCGAAATCATTCCTACATTCATAACATTTAAGATTTAGAAACCAAAGCCTCATCAACCAGGCGATCAATCATTGACATTTGTTCTTTAGGATCTTTCAAAGAATTGCGTAATACTTTCTGAGCAACGTTTACCGAAAGGTCTGCCACCTGAGCGCGAATTTCGCCGATAGCTTGTACTTTTTCTGCTTCTATTTGCTGACGTATTGCGTTCAATTCTTTTTGTCCTGCAAGACGAGCCTGCTCGCGCGCTTCGGCAATGATGCGGTCGCGCGTTTCGGCAGCCTCTTTCAAGATTTTCACCTGTTCGGCTTTAGCTGAATTTAAAAGTTCTTCGCTCTTCTGCTGTATTGTAGCCAATTGTTCATTGGCTTTTTGGGCTGCATCCAACGAATTCTGAATGTATTCTTTACGATCGCTAACAGTCTTGGTGATCACGGGGAACCCAAATTTAGCCAGGATAAAGAACACTATTCCGAATGAGATGATCATCCAAAACAGAAGTCCAAAATCAGGTGTTAATAAAGACATATTTTTCTTTTTAGGTTTTTATTTTCTCTCGAACGGGTAGCTTATAGGATAAATCCACAAACAACCACAGCAAACAGAGCCACACCCTCGATAAGAGCCGCAGCAATAATCATAGTTGTACGGACATCGCCCGCAGCTTCTGGTTGACGTGCAATACCATCCATTGCCGAACCACCGATTTTTCCGATACCTAAACCTGCACCGATAACCGCTAAACCTGCACCAAGTGCTGCTCCTAATTTTGCTAAGCCTACGCCAGCTACTGCTTCTAATAACATAGTTCTAAAATTTTAAGTTATTTAATTAATTGATTTATTTTTTGTTTTAATGTTTTGCATTGTGAGGCTCTACACGTGCCAGACCGATAAATACGGCTGATAGCATTGTAAAGACATAAGCTTGGATATATGCAACCAAGATTTCGACCAAGTCGATAAAGATGGTCAGTAATACTGATACGAGCGTCATCGATGAGTTAATTACTACTCCCAGATTAGCTGTAACGAATACCAGACAAACCAATCCTAAAACGATAGAGTGACCAGCAAGAATATTCGCAAACAAACGAATAATCAATGCGAATGGTTTTGTGAAGACTCCAACGATTTCGATTACCGGCATCAACGGGAATGCTTTCAAGAAAATAGGCACATCAGGCCAGAATATTTCTTTCCAGTATTCTTTTGTTCCGAATATATTCACAATAAAGAATGTAGTCAGACCCAATACCAATGTCACGGCAATATTACCGGTTACGTTAGCTCCTCCGGGGAAGATAGGGATCAGACCCATAATATTATTGATAAATATAAAGAAGAATGCTGTCAGCAGGTAAGGCGAGAACTTACGATAGTCTTTCCCTACACATGGCTTGATAATGTCGTCTTCGACACTCATGATAAACATTTCCATTGCACCCACAAAGCCTTTCGGAGCATGATATACTCCGTCTTTGCGCTGTTTTTTATACCAGTTGGCTACAGTCATAATGATGAATATGAGCAATGCCGAACAGATAAATAATGATGCTACGTTTTTTGTTATCGAGATATCGATCGGACGAATTTCTTCGCCTGCCGCATTCAATTCTACGATCTTACCTCTATTATCACCCTCTTGAGCAATATAGAAGCCCTCGTATGCCTCGTGTCCGTGATGGAATCGCGATGACGAAAAGAAATGGAAACCCGAGTTTTCGCTATAAAGAATGATCGGCAACGGAATGGTGATGTGATTTTCTCCAATCGTTGTAATGTGCCATCCATAGCCATCGCCCAAGTGATCCAAAATCAGTGTCTTGATATCCAGCGGAGCTTCCTTTGCGGCTGCATCTTCAGCGTGCGCCTCTTGGGCACGTAGCTGAGAGCCTCCGAGGAAGGCAAACAAGGTGACGAATAACAATATGTTTCTCAAATAGTTTTTCATTCTATTTATCTTTTTTTATTTCTTTCAAATGTTTCTCGATCTTGAAAAACATACGACTTTCGATGATTAGAACTAGCAAATAAAGCGATACAAAACTCAAAGCAAAGGGTTTAATTCCTTCTTTGACTACCAATGCATATATTGTTATAAAAAATAGCGATAATATGATTTTCACTACTTTGGTCAACATATACACATTCACCATTGCTTTTTGATCTACTTTCCGGCTTTTATCCTCTACATAAGCTACTGACAATGTTGATAGTATTGAGAAATACATCAATACGCCAATATACCAGTTGAGATTAAATCCTTCGAGAAAATTATTAAATATAACTCCCAATATTGTTCCTCCTACGAGTGCCAGACAAAGGGTAGTTAATATTATCTTATTTCTAAACATCTACAACAAGCAGTTTATATGACACAAATTGTCACAACATTGTTATTTACTTCAACAACGCCACCTTTCACTTCCAACGATTCTTCTTTGCCTTCGGTTTCATACACGATGGCACCTTCCTGCAAAGGCGAGATCAATGGAGCGTGGCTCGGCTTAACGCCGAACTTTCCAGCAATACCAGGTATCACAATCGAAGTTACTTCTCCGTTGAAGAGTTTCTTTTCGGCTGATATGATATTTAATTGTATTTTCGATCTGTTCATATAATACTTTTTATAACAATGTTTTCATTCAGGCTCAATGTGTGCCAAAATGAGGCGATCATTAAGCTGTTACCTGCTCTTTGATACGTTTTCCTTTCTCGATAGCTTGTTCTATTGTACCAACATTCAAGAACGCTTGTTCTGGAAGATCATCAACTTCACCGGCCAAAATCATCTTAAACCCTTTGATTGTATCTTGAATATCCACAATCACACCCGGTACACCTGTAAATTGCTCGGCAACGTTGAACGGCTGAGACAAGAAACGTTGTACACGACGAGCACGGTTCACTACCAGACGGTCTTCGTCTGAAAGTTCTTCCATACCCAAGATCGAGATAATATCTTGAAGTTCTTTATAACGTTGTAGGATTTGTTTCACTTGTTGAGCTACTTCGTAGTGTTCGTCACCAACAACCGTAGCATCCAAGCTTCGCGAACTAGACTCCAATGGGTCTACCGCAGGATAGATACCTAGCTCGGTAATCTTACGGCTAAGTACCGTAGTTGCATCCAAGTGGGTAAATGTAGTTGCCGGAGCTGGGTCGGTCAAGTCATCGGCAGGAACGTATACGGCCTGAACCGAAGTAATTGATCCGTTTTTAGTTGAAGTAATACGCTCTTGCATAGCACCCATTTCGGTTGCCAATGTAGGCTGATAACCTACGGCAGATGGCATACGACCTAATAGAGCCGACACCTCTGATCCTGCTTGCGTAAAACGGAATATATTGTCGATAAACAATAGAATATCTTTTGGTCCTTCAGCTTTCGAGTCACGGAACGATTCGGCAACAGTCAAACCAGAAAGAGCAACCGAAGAACGTGCTCCCGGCGGTTCGTTCATCTGACCGAACACCAATGAAATCTGAGATTTCTCAAGTTCTTTAGGATCTACTTTCGATAAGTCCCAGTTTCCTTCGTCCATACTTTTTTTGAATTCTTCACCATAGCGGATAACTTCCGACTCGATCATTTCGCGAAGAAGGTCATTACCCTCACGAGTACGCTCTCCTACTCCGGCAAAGACTGAGTAACCATTGTGTTTTTTAGCAATATTGTTGATAAGTTCCATAATAAGTACGGTCTTACCTACTCCTGCTCCTCCGAAGAGACCAACTTTACCTCCTTTGGCATATGGTGCTAGCAAATCCACAACCTTGATTCCTGTGAAAAGAACTTCACGCGAAGCTTCAAGTTCTTCAAATTTTGGTGGTTCGCGGTGAATAGGTGATCCTCCTGCATTGTCAAGAGCAACCATACCATCAATTGCTTCCCCTACTACATTCATCAAGCGACCTTTCACCTGCGATCCTGTAGGCATTTTAATAGGAGAACCGAGTGCTTTCACCTCTAACCCTCTTGATAATCCATCAGTACTATCCATAGCAACTGTACGAACTGTGTCTTCGCCAATGTGTTGCTTTACCTCAAGAATCAAAACACGACCGTCAGGTCTTGCAATCTCCAACGCATCGTTGATTTCCGGTAAATCGATAGAAGGATTCTTCGTATCGAAGTGTACGTCAATCACCGGACCGATAACTTGGGAGATGTGTCCAATTTTTTGTGACATAAGCTAAAATTCTTTTATAATTATTTTGTTTTATGATATATTCAAAATTTCAATACTTCTACATTAGTTAAACAATCAACTTATATACATTTTACATAATAGGAACTCAACGCAATTACTAACGTAATTAACTGCCAATTATACGTATAATAAGTTTTGCGTATAAGTTCAATATGTAGTTTTTCTTTAAGGCCGACTGTTTTTCCAATAGTAGATCGCTACATCCCGCTTCCGGGTTGTAGCAGCAAATATAAAGATATTTCATCTTTTAATACCCTATTTTAAAAAGAAAAAAGTAAGCACACTTACATTTTTAAGATTTTATTAACGTTCTAACTGCAACTAAATAGTTAAAATGTGTAAGTTAAATGAGATAACTTGACACCGTTATAATAGTTAGCTCAAAAAACAAGCATTTAGCAAATAAGTGGAAGATGTAACACAAGGCAAATCGATCAACCCAAACAATTACAAATAAACAATTTAGATACAAAAATAAAAGCTAAAATGAAATTTCGTCTCATAAAAATAGATTTCAAGATAAAAGAAAAGCAGTACCATTCTACGCATGCTAAAGAACATAAACAAATAGGCAAAATACGCTTACATTTACACCGTACAATATGATAGATCGCATCTATTTCATTTTAAAATGCATAATTCACAGACACTCACGAAATAGAATAAAATTGTTTAATATTACGATGCAATTTTTAGAATCCGGCAGAATGTTGTATTTTTATGCTCAGAAAAAAGCAGTACATATTTTATTAAGTAATATAACTTTTTAATCATATAAAATGGGAAGAGTATTAATTATCGGAGCTGGTGGTGTAGGTACAGTTGTTGCCCACAAAGTAGCTCAAAACTCGGATGTTTTTACCGATATTATGCTGGCTAGCCGCACCAAATCGAAATGCGATGCAATTGCTGCAGCCATCGGAGGTAATAAAATAAAAACAGCGCAAGTTGATGCTGACAATGTTGAAGATTTGAAAAACCTGTTCAACTCGTTCAAACCCGAGTTGGTAATCAATGTGGCTCTACCATATCAGGATCTGACAATCATGGATGCTTGTCTTGCTTGTGGTGTCAATTATCTTGATACAGCCAATTACGAGCCGAAAGACGAAGCTAAATACGAATACAAATGGCAATGGGCATATCAAGACCGTTTCAAAGAAGCTGGTCTTACTGCAATCTTAGGTTGCGGATTCGACCCGGGTGCAACTAGTGTGTTTACGGCTTATGCTGCAAAACACCATTTCGATGAAATGCATTACCTGGATATCGTAGACTGTAATGCCGGAGATCATGGTAAAGCTTTTGCTACGAACTTCAATCCGGAAATCAATATCCGTGAGGTTACTCAAAAAGGTAAATATTGGGAAAATGGCGAGTGGGTAGAAACTGAACCGCACGAAATCCACAAACCGCTGATCTATCCTGAAATTGGACCAAAAGAATCATACTTGATTTATCACGAAGAATTGGAATCGTTGGTTAAAAATTTCCCAACATTGAAACGCGCTCGTTTCTGGATGACATTCGGTCAGGAGTATTTGACTCATCTTCGTGTAATTCAAAACATAGGTATGGCACGTATCGACCCTGTTATTTATAACGGAGTTGAGATCATTCCGATACAATTCCTTAAAGCAGTGCTTCCTGATCCGGGAGAACTTGGAGAGAACTATACTGGTGAAACTTCAATTGGTTGCCGTATCAGAGGTATCAAGGACGGAAAAGAACGCACATACTATATATACAACAATTGCTCGCACGAAGCTGCTTACAAAGAAACCGGAGCTCAGGGTGTAAGTTATACTACCGGTGTACCGGCAACTATCGGAGCAATGATGTTTATGAAAGGCCTATGGCGTAAACCGGGTGTGTTCAATGTTGAAGAATTTGATCCGGATCCATTCTTGGAACAAATGAATAAACAAGGACTACCTTGGCATGAAAGATTTGATATAGATCTTGAACTATAATAACAGACAAAATAGATCAACTAGGAATAGCACTGCTGGCAAAGCGGTGCTATTTTTATTATTTCGATATTTATTTTGCCATTCCATCCAATATTTAATAACTATATTTGTTATTAATAGAAATGGATAATTAGAACTTTGAGATATTTACGCTACATATTTTTACTTTGTATCTTTTATTCGGCGAATAATATAGCTTTTGCATCAACAGAAAGAAGCTATAGTATTGTTCGCCCCGATTCGCTACGCCCTCATCTAGGCAATATTGAAGCGCGAGACACTGCACGCATCTATGAATTGCCCGACGAGTACAAAGCTGTGAAAAGAGCAACAAGCCAGCGTAGATGGACACAAAAGGCATTCGATATCATAATCCGCGAACCAAATCCACCAAAAGACGCGAAACATTCTATCAGTGAAGATTACACCGAATATGAAGGGAAAATAATACGTAACATCACATATACAAGACTTAAACCATTTGGAACAAATGTTATAAATCCCGACTCGGTAAATACTAAATACAAAAAGTTTAATAATCTTCATGCATCTACTAAGTCTTCGGTAATACGCCGCATGCTCCAGTTCAAACGTGGCGATCATCTGAAAGCCATCATGTTATCTGAATCTGAAACAATTCTTCGTGATGCCGATTACATAAATGATGCACGTATCAATGTTATATCATTAGGTCACACTAACGACTCGGTAGATATTCAGGTCATTACCCGAGATAAGTGGACAATGGGAGTAGAACTCCACCGACTGACATCGAAAAGAACAGACATTGAACTCTTTGATAAAAATCTTTTTGGTTATGGTAATCGGGGAAGTGCAAGTTTAATATACAGCTCTCGCTATTCGGGAAAACTCAGATTCGGAGGTGATTACTTATTCCGAAATATCGGAAAAACATCTATCGATATAGGAGCCAAATATATCGACAAGGTCGACTCTCGTGAAATGTCTTATATAGCTGAACGCAGACTTCGTCCGAATATGAACTATTTCGGGAAAATCGAGTACAATCAGGCAAATTATCGGACCGAATACCTTGTTTGGGATTCTATCAGTCCCGATTATACTCAGAATTTCAAAGTAGCTCTAGGACGAGCATTTACGCTACCATCACAAAATACGATCAAACGTTTTGTTATATCTGCAATGTTCGAACAAAAGCAACCTGAATATCGTAAATTAGAACATGCGCAACATATAGAAGACCGACTGCTTCCATACCGAGGAATTCAAAATAAAATCTGGCTAGGACAATTGACGCTTTACGAAAATTCGTATATGCGGGATTATATGATTCATAATTTTGGAGTAACCGAAGACGTTGCACAAGGATACAACATATCTCTGCAAGGAGGTTATAGTAAATACTCGACACCGGGAATCCCCGATGCAACATATGCATCTTTACGCCTTTCGTACGGAACACACCGTATGATACAAGGCTATTTATTCTCGGAGTTTACTTTATCTTCTTTTTTCAGCAAAAAGAAAACATACGAAAGCCTCATCGACTACAAGCTGAAATATTATTCACGGTTGGTCAAACTTCCATTCGGACGATTTAGACAGTTGATTACATTCCGCTACACAAAGATGCTTTCGCCCGAACGTTATTTCTACAATCGGATACACCTTGGCGATTACCTCTTCTGCCGTACACGCGACAGAGACAAGACCCGTGGAGGTGTTGAACAAATATGGCTCAGACTAGAGAATAATCTATTCTCAAATTATTCAGTTGCAGGATTCAGATTTATGTTATATAATTTCATGGACTTTGGTTACCACACACCAAAGAATGATTTATTCAACTCGCGAAATATGTTTCTCGGAGCAGGTATTGGCATCCGAATACGAAATGATCTTTTGGTATTCAGAAGTATAGACATCAAATTTGGATATTATCCGAAAGTAGGGCCTTATGACCAAAATAAAGCTTTCGACATAAGCACATCAACGCCAAACGTTTCGCCACGTTTTACGCCTGAATATCCTGAGGTTATTCTTATGAAGTAAAAAATGTTTTAATTAATAAAGAAACCATGAGAAATATAATAAAAGGGTATTTAATAGCGCTAACAATCGTATTCTTCTATCTTCTGTTAAGATGTAATTCTTTATTTTTAGATTTTAAATATTATAGAGATCCCTCATTTAGTATGATGAATCATGAAGAAATACCATGTGATAAGATTTTAGTAAATCACGTATCTAATGAGATAGATATATTATTGATACTCTCTCTATTTACGTTAATTGGAATTGTAGTAAATACATGTTTACTTTTTAAGGTTCGAAAAGATAAACCTACAAATCCCTAACCATAGTATATTAAGATTACAAGAATTTATCAGTTTTTAGTAAACTAAACTACATATCTATAAGCCTGTAATTAAATGGGAGGTCAGTGGCAATGCTTAGTCAAAGTTACCTATTAGCAATCAAAACACAAAAGCTTTATCTATATTGTTTTATACATAAGGATTTTGTAGTACAATCGGTAACAATATAGAATATGATGAAAAGTTGTACACAAGTGTCACTTTTTGAAGCTGAACTTTCTCAGTGCGACAAAATTTAACAAAGCTGCTGCTAAACAATGCAGTTCAGACAAAATATTTATACATTTGCATAGTAAATTAAAAAGTAAACTATGTTAACGCTCAAGACAATCAGTGAAAACCCTGAAGAGGTTATCAAAAAGCTAAAAAAGAAGCATTTCGATGCAAAAGAAATGATCGCGCGAGTATTGGAACTCGATGCAATTCGCAAGCAAACTCAAACATCGCTGGATAGCAATCTGGCGGAACAAAATAAATTGGCAAAAGCTATCGGCGGCCTTATGAAAGAAGGCAACAAAGCCGAAGCCGAAGCTACGAAAGAAAAAGTAGCATCCATCAAAGAAGAATCGAAAGCGATGGAAGAAACGCTACGTGATGCTGAAAGCCAAATACAAGACATATTAGTACAGATACCTAATATTCCGGCTGATATCGTTCCTGAAGGAAAGGCTGCTGAAGACAACATCGTTGTGAAAGAAGGCGGCGTATTCCCGGACTTAGGAGATGAAGCATTACCACATTGGGATTTGGCTAAAAAATACGATCTGATTGACTTCGAACTAGGCGTTAAAATTACCGGAGCAGGTTTTCCTGTATACAAAGGTAAAGGAGCCCGTCTGCAACGCGCATTGATCAACTTTTTCTTAGATCGTGCACGCGATGCAGGATATCTTGAAGTTCAACCTCCGTATGTAGTAAATGCAGCATCGGGATACGGAACAGGACAGCTTCCTGACAAAGAAGGACAAATGTATCATGCTACGGCTGATGATCTGTATCTGATACCTACGGCTGAAGTTCCGGTTACCAATATCTATCGTGATGTGATATTGGAAGAAAAAGACCTTCCGATCAAAAATACTGCTTACTCGGCTTGTTTCCGTCGCGAAGCAGGTTCGTATGGCAAAGACGTTCGCGGATTGAACCGTCTACACCAATTCGATAAAGTAGAAATCGTTCGTATCGATACACCTGAGCATTCATACGAATCGCTCGAAGAAATGGTGAACTATGTACAATCGTTGGTTGAAGAACTAGAATTGCCTTGGCATATCCTACGTTTATGCGGTGGAGACATGAGCTTTACTTCGGCACTTACATATGACTTCGAAGTGTATTCGGCTGCACAGAAACGTTGGTTGGAAGTTAGTTCGGTATCGAACTTCGAAAGCTATCAGGCAAATCGTTTGAAATGCCGTTACCGCGGTACTGATAAGAAAACTCAATTGGTACATACATTAAACGGAAGTGCTTTGGCATTGCCGCGTATAGTTGCCGCACTGCTGGAAAACAATCAAACACCTGAAGGAATACGCATTCCGAAAGCGTTAGTACCTTATACAGGTTTTGACATAATTAACTAAACAGCAAACTTTTGGGAAAGAAATTGCTGTTAACATAAAATGATAATTCATATATTTGTAGTCAGAACAACATAAAAAACAAGCTAAAGATGAATAAGAAAACAATTGCATTAGGACTGATCGTAGGTAGCGTACTACTATTCGGATCATGTAAGCCTAAACAAAGCGCATACAAATCGGTATACGAAGCAGCTAAGGAAAAAGAAACTACTGCTCCCGAAACAACTGTATCGAGCCAAGACCCGACTCCGGTTTCTACAAGACCATATTCATACGAAAGCTCTAACGAGTCGGTTCGTAAAGAAAAAATCACTCCGGTTTATGAAAGTGATGCAAACGGCTTGAAAGCTTATAGCGTAGTTATTGCAGCTATGGGAATGAAACCAAACGCAGAAGCTTTGAAAGAACGTATCGAAAATGATGGTTACTCAGTTATTCTTGCTCGCAACGAAGCTGGCATGTTCCGCGTTATCATTGCAAGTGCAGATTCGAAAGACGAAGCTGCTCATCTGAAAAACCAGATCCTTTCAGAATACCTAGCTAAAGGAACAGCTGAATCTCTTCGCGCTAAATATGGTATTCCATTCAATGACTGGTGGATACTTCAACGTACATACTAATCTCGGACGAGATATAAAATAGAAAAGGAGAGCTAAAACTCTCCTTTTTAATTGAAAGATATTCATGAAAATTACATTCTTAGGAACAGGTACATCAAGCGGAGTCCCCGTAATAGGCTGTCAATGCACAGTTTGCAGATCTGACAATCCTAAAGATAAACGTACAAGATCATCGGCTCTGATAGAAACGGATGGCAAGCGAATACTGATCGATTGCGGACCGGATTTTCGTCAGCAGATGATGAATATGCCATTCTCGAAACTTGACGGCGTATTACTTACCCACGAACATTATGATCACGTTAGTGGCATAGACGACTTACGCCCTTTTTGTCAATTCGGCGATATACAGATCTATACAGAGAAGAATGTAATTGAGGCTCTTCACAATCGAATTCCTTATTGCTTCAAAGAACATAAATATCCAGGAGTTCCTCTCATCAAATTGAACGAAGTCACAGAGGGAATACCTTTCGATATCGAAGGCGTCGAAATAATGCCTATACGTGTAATGCATAATTCGCTACCGATAGTAGGTTATCGAATTGGAAGCTTTGCTTATCTGACCGATCTGAAATATATTCCCGAAAATGAGTTCGATAAATTAAGGGATCTGGATATTCTGGTTATCAATGCTCTTCATCACAAAGATCACATTGCGCACGAAACATTGGAGGAAGCTTTGGTCAATATCAAACGTATTACACCGAAGAAAGCCTACCTTATACATATGTCGCATCAGATTGGTCTGCATGACGGGGTACAAGCATATTTGCCCGAGAATGTATTCTTGGCTTATGACGGACTGGAGCTAAAGCTATAATTCTATTTCTTCTTTTTTACCGACCAACCAAAACGTCCGATATTCTCGCCCATTTTATAATACTGTCCGTGCGAATATGCAATCGGGTTAGTTGCCTCTAACGAAAACTTACCCGTTTCGGGATCAATATATTTTTCATCGGCTTTTACATTCACAACATCGGCTATAAACATATCGTGTGAGCCTAGATGAAGAATTTCCTTCACTCGGCATTCAATATTAATAGGTGACTCCTCGATAATAGGCGATTGCACGATTGAAGCTTTACCGGCAGTAAGTTTCATTTCTTCAAACTTATCGTATTCCCTACCCGATCTCACTCCACACCAATCAGTGGCCAAAGCTAGTTCTTCGGTAGTTATATTGATCACAAAATCCATCGTACGGCTGATTATATCATACGAATGTCTTTCGGGACGAATCGACACATAACACATCGGCGGATTGGTACAGATAGTACCTACCCAACTTGCAGTAAAAATATTATACTCTTCGGCATTTGCACCACAACTAATCATTGCTGCAGGCAATGGATATATCAAATTTCCGGGTTTCCAGTCTTGTTTCATAATTTACAAAATTAAACAATCTTTCTCGAAAATACTTTCATATTCAGACTTAAGGCTGTACTTTTAGTAGATAATTACCCAGCCCATTCACTACAAATCACATATAAGTATGAAAAAGGCAATTTACTTTATTTTAAGTCTAGTTATTTTTATGTCGTGTACCACAAATGACAAAGGAGGTTTCAAGCAGGCAACTCCTCCTATTGCTGAGAAAAAAGAGCACCTGCGTGTAATTCACAACGATACAGTTGTTGATAACTACTATTGGATGTATGATTTCTTTGGCAAAGGTCCTGACAGCACTCAGGTAGTTGACTATCTGAAAGCAGAAAATGCATATCTTGATACCGTTATGAGCGGAACTGCCGAATTTCAGAAAGCACTCTACTCTGAGATGAAAGGGCGTATCAAAGAAACTGACGAAAGTGTTCCAGTTTTCGAAAATGGATATTATTACTATAGACGCCAAGAAGAGGGAAAAGAATATTATAAATACTGCCGTAAAAAAGGCAGTTTGGATGCATCAGAAGAAATTCTTTTAGATGTCGATAAGATGGCCGAAGGACAAGCTTATTATTCGATTGGCGGAGTAGCAATCAGCGAAGACAATAAGCTGATGGCTTATTGTGTGGATAATGTAAGCCGCCGTCAATACACAATCTACTTCAAGAACCTCGAAACGGGAGAGATGTACGACGAAACAATATCAAATACAGATGGCGATATTACTTGGGCAAACGATAATAAAACTGTTTTCTACGTGTCCAACAATCCAAATACACTTCTTAGCGAAAAAATTAAACGTCATACTCTGGGCACTAATCCTTCAACGGATATCACTGTCTACGAAGAAAAAGACAAGAGCAATTATATAGGTGTTAGTAAATCGAAAGATAGAAAGTATATTTTTATTCACTCGCAAGCTACATTATCATCCGAAGTATATTTCATTGAAGCAGACAAACCTACATCGGCATTCAAGTCGTTCCAGCCTCGCATGAAAGATGTTATTTATGCTGTAACTCCACTTGCTGATCGTTTCCTGATCATCACAAACCAAGATGCTCTGAACTTCAGAATAATGGAATGTCCTCTTAATAAAACCGGTATCGAAAACTGGAAAGAGTTTATTCCTCATCGCTCGGATGTACTACTTGAAGGCATCGAAGAATTCAAAGACTTTATTGTTATAGCAGAACGTAAAGAAGGACTTCTTCAGCTATGTGTTCGCAATCTGAACAATGGTAAACAACATTATCTCGATTTTGGAGAACCCGCTTACACAGCATACATTTCAGCCAATCGCGAATACGATACCGATGTTGTACGCTACGGATACACTTCGCTGACTACACCTAACTCGACTTACGATTACAATATGTCGACACAAGAAAAAACGCTATTGAAACAAAGCGAAGTTGTTGGCGGATACAACAAAGATGAATATACATCGGAACGCATTTATGCAACAGCTCAGGACGGAACCAAAATTCCGATTTCATTAGTTTATAAAAAGACTACGAATTTAGGCGAAAACACTCCTCTACTTCTGTACGGTTACGGAAGCTACGGAGCCAGTATGGATGCGTACTTTAGCAGTACAAGATTGAGTTTATTGAACAGAGGTTTTGTATATGCAATTGCTCATATCCGTGGGGGGCAAGAAATGGGACGTCAATGGTATGAAGATGGTAAATTGTTGAAAAAGAAAAATACCTTTACCGATTTCATCAATTGTGGAGAATTCCTTATCTCAGAGAAATATACAGGTCTTGGGCATCTTTATGCATCGGGTGGTAGCGCCGGAGGATTACTGATGGGAGCGGTAGTCAATATGAAACCTGAAATCTGGCGCGGTATTGTAGCCGATGTCCCTTTCGTTGATGTTGTAAATACTATGCTGGACGAAGATATTCCTTTGACTACAAACGAATTTGACGAATGGGGAAATCCGAAGAATAAAGAGTATTACGACTATATGAAGAGCTATAGCCCTTACGAAAACGTAGAGCGAAAAGCTTATCCGAATATGTTGGTTACAACCGGCTTGCACGATAGTCAGGTTCAATATTTCGAGCCGGCTAAATGGGTAGCAAAACTTCGTGATATGAAAACTGACGATAATATTCTATTATTAAAAACCAATATGGAATTTGGTCACGGAGGGGCTAGTGGACGTTTCGATTATCTGAACGATATTGCTCTCGAATATGCATTCTATTTTACTCTAGAGGGTATCAATAAATAAGGTACTTATATAAAATACAATAGCTAAGTTTTAAGCGATAGTGCAATGCTACTACCAAATTAAAACTTAGCTATTGTTATTTGAATATTAATTTATCCTTTTCGGCAATTGCATCCGATCAAATGATCGTTTACGAATCCTACTGCTTGTAAATGAGCATAGCAAATGGTTGTACCGAAGAATTTAAATCCTCGTTTCTTCATATCCTTGCTCATTGCATCCGATTCGGGACTTGAAGCAGGGACTTCACTCAACGATTTGAAGTTATTTACGATGGGCTTTCCATCAGGGAAAAACGATAGTGTATAATTGTAAAAGCTACCAAACTCTTTCTGAATATTGATGAAGAGCTTAGCATTACTGATTGTAGATGCGATCTTCAGCCGATTTCGGATAATACCATCAAACTGCATTAGACGTTCAACATCCGATTCGGTCATCTGAGATACTTTCTCAACATCGAAGTTATGAAAAGCTTTTCGATAACCTTCCCGTTTGCGAAGAATAGTAATCCAGCTCAATCCTGCTTGCGCACTTTCGAGTACAAGAAACTCAAATAGAGTCTTATCATCGGTAACAAGCTTACCCCACTCTTCGGTATGATATTTCACATACAATTCATCGGTTCCGCACCAACCGCAGTTGTCATTTACTAAATCTTCCATCTCTCAGTTTTTTACTTCAACTCAATATCGTCTTTCTGAATTTTCACTCCACAGTAATAACATTGAAGCTCAATCTTAGCAGGATCTGTAACATTGAAACGAGTAACCATAGTTTCGTTATTGGTTATACATTTCGGGTTATTACATCTTACGATTCCTTTAACTACCGATGGTAGTTCTACTTTGCGCTTCTCGACAACTTCGTAGTTCTTGATGATATTTAATACTACATTCGGAGCAATTACAGCAATCTTATTCAATTCTTCTTCTTCGAAAAAGTGATCCGAAATCTTGATGATTCCCTTCATCGACATCTTGCGACTTTCGAGTTTGTTACCAATCGTGATCGGGCGATCGATCTTATCGAGATTGAGTAGTGATACGACTTTGAAAACTTCGGTCGTAGGGATATGATCGATAGCAGTTCCGTTGCAAAGGGCTGCTACTAATAATTCTGTTCTTTTTTCTGCCATGACTTTCTCTGATTTTCGTTAATCGACTTGAACTCCTAAGATATCACAAATGATTGCTTCGCGCATAAACATGCCGTTCTTGGCCTGTTCGAAATAGTAAGCCTTCGGACTATCGTCTACATCTTGCTGAATCTCGTTGACACGAGGCAGCGGATGAAGTACGCGAAGATTGTCGCGCGATTCGTCTAGCATTTTCTTACGGAGGATATATACATTTTTCACACGTTCGTATTCCATCAAGTCGGTAAAACGTTCGCGTTGAACACGTGTCATGTAAAGAATATCGGTACGATTGATCTCGGATGTTGAGAAATCGGTATAATGTTCGTGCTCGATATTATGAGCATCGCAAAAATCGATATAAGATTTTGGTAAAGCCAATTCTTCGGGTGCGATAAAGATAAATTTCGGATTGAAATGCGACATTCCTTCTATAAGCGAATGGACTGTACGTCCATATTTCAGGTCGCCAACCATTGTAATGGTCAGATTTTCGAGCGTTCCCTGCGTCTTATAGATGGAATAAATATCCAACATGGTTTGCGTTGGGTGCTGATTGGCGCCGTCGCCGGCATTGATGATCGGCGTTGCCGATATTTCTGATGCGTAACGGGCTGCTCCTTCGAGGTGATGGCGCATGATGATAAGATCGGCATAGTTGTTTACCATGGCAATTGTATCTTTCAGAGTCTCGCCTTTGGTTGAACTGGTAGTTGCTGCATCCGAGAAGCCAATTATGCGTCCTCCTAGACGATTTACAGCTGTTTCGAAGCTCAGACGGGTACGTGTTGACGGCTCGAAGAAAAGCGTGGCACAAACCGTTCCTTGCAACAAACGACGATTTGGGTTTTCGTCAAATTTCTTAGCCAACTCGATCAAACGTAGAATGTCTTCTTTTGAGTAGTCTGTGATTGATACTAAACTTTTTGTTTTGGTCATAAAGCTAAAGTTATGTTACAAAAAAAATCCCCGAATCAACAATTCGAGGATTTTCTATTATATTTAAAATAGTTACCAAAGTCAGAAAAATAAGAATCCTGTGCATGCACTTTGTCGGATATGTAAACATTGTGATTCATCGGATTCAATTATTTTATACTTATGCAAAGGTAGTATTTTTATTTATGAAGTAATTTTTTTTATATAAAATTTTAGAATAACCTAACTCTGATAATGATATATATCGTAAATTTATGACAGCCAATAAATCAACACAACATGAAAAAAATATTTATCATAGTAGCCTTATCTTTTTTTGTATTTCCAATGTTAGCAAAACAAGATAGTATCCCTATTCTCACGCTAGGAGTCTTTCATTTCGCTTTTCCAAATCTAGATAGACAACAAATAGCAGACAATGATCAAATAGATGTATTAGAACCTCAATATCAGCAAGAGATAATTCAACTGGTTGAACAATTAGCTAATTTTCAGCCAACAATTATTGTCATAGAAAGACAACACAAAGCACAAAATAAAGTAGATTCCTTATATAAAAAATACCTAAAAGGCGAATATGAATTAAAAAGAGATGAAGAACAACAAATCGGTTTTAGGCTCGCAAAACGGATGGGTATTGACAAATTATATTGCGTTGATGAATGGGGCAGTCATTACGACAAAATAGATAAGTTATTTGATAACGAAAATAGTTATGAATATATTCAATTTGAAAAGAGTTTTAGCCAACACCCTGATTCAACTATGAGGTTTTATAGTGATAATATATTAAAGCATAGTGGTATTATCGCTGAATTAGTAAAGCTAAACGAAAAAGACAATATAAAAAAAGACATGGGAAATTATCTTATTGGTCATTTTAAATATGAATCTCATCCATACGACTACACAGGTGTTGATTTCGAGACTGGTCGTTGGTTTAATAGAAACTTAAGAATATTTAGAAATATTCAACGCATCAAGATTAAATCGTCGGATAGAATTCTTGTCATTTATGGATCAGGTCATCTGAATATTCTTAATTATCTTTTCGAATGTTCTCCTGAGTATCATTTAGAAGACACCAATAAATACCTGCTTTATAAATAAATTTATTCTTAAGATACCTATCCGTTAACAAAGCAATAAAATAAATACAACTTTATCTCTATAAGAAACAGCTATGGCAAAATACAGCAAAAAACTTGTAGAGACAATCGCAGAATTGTTAGAGAATGATATGTCGGTAATCGACATTTGTCGTGCAGTAGGTATTACACGAAAAACATTT
Source organism: Dysgonomonas massiliensis (assembly GCF_900240225.1). Classification (GTDB taxonomy): domain Bacteria; phylum Bacteroidota; class Bacteroidia; order Bacteroidales; family Dysgonomonadaceae; genus Dysgonomonas; species Dysgonomonas massiliensis. The sequence continues at coordinate 61,761 of NZ_OEPV01000003.1, forward strand.
TATGAGTGGAAAAGTTCTAAATCGGAATTTGCACAAGCCATTGACGATGCTCGAGAGCGCGCTTATGACGAACTGATAGCACTTGCCCGACGCACATTACGCGATCGGATAGAAGGATATACCGTTGAAGAAACTACTTTTACTTACGAACCATCATCGCTTGACGAGGCTGAAATGGTTTTGAAAAAGAAAGTTGTTAAACGTAAACGAAAAGAGCCGAGCATCACTTCGCTCAACAATATGATACAACGGATAGAGAAGAAAAGTGACAACCGCAATAGCATCAAAAATTCTTCCACTAACACATCCAACAAAGGCATGATTATTCCGAGTAATAGCCAGGAGGCATTCACATTAGCAAACTTTTTCTTAAGATTGGAGCAAAACAACACAGCTGAGAAACAAGTCGAAAAGTGTAGTAAAGTGTCACTTTTTGAAGATAAAACCCCTCTTATCCCCTAAAGGGGAAGACCTCTTAGAAAAGCCTCTTTAGAGGTTTGGGCTTATGATAAACCGAAAGCATCATATTCCAATAAAAAGCAGTAAATTCGCCTTCTCGTAGACAATATGCAGACAACAACCGATATATCGAAATTCATCAAAGAAGCAGCATCGAAACTTGGATTTGACGCCTGTGGATTTTGCAAAGCTCAATCCATAGGGGATGAGCAGCAAAACTTTGCTGCCTCATGGCTCGCCAATGGGTATAATGCCGATATGGCTTATATGGCAAATAATTTCGACAAGCGTTGCGATCCCACTATATTAGTCGAGAGCGCACGCTCTATCGTTTGTCTTGCATTGAACTATTTCCCTGCAGAATTTCAACGTGAGGATGTTCCTCAATTTGCATATTATGCCTATGGCAAGGATTATCACGACATTGTAAAACAAAAGCTACAAACGCTTTTCGATACAATCAAAGAAGTTGTACCATCGCTCGAAGGTCGTGTATTTTGCGATACTGCTCCCATTCTCGAACGTTATTGGGCATCGCAAGCCGGCATCGGTTTTATCGGTAAAAATTCACTGCTCATCATTCCCCGCAAAGGCTCGTTCTTTTTCTTGGGCGAATTGATTATAAATATCGAACTCGATTACGATCAGCCATTGACCAATCATTGCGGTAACTGTACACGTTGTATTGATGCTTGCCCTACGAAAGCTATCGTTTCGCCAAAAGTCATCAATTCGAACCGATGTATTTCGTATCAAACGATTGAGAACAAAGGAGAGATTGATAGCGCAATAATTCCACTACTTAGCAATCGCCTTTATGGATGCGATATTTGCCAGAAAGTTTGTCCATATAATCATTATGCTCGTCCCCACTCTACCGAAGCCTTCAATCCTTCGTCCGATTTTTTATCTTTAGATGCGGAAGCCGTTGCGAATATGGAAGTCGAAACCTATCAGCGCATCTTCAAAGGATCGGCAATCAAACGTGCAAAACTGAGCGGATTGAAGCGTAACGTTGAAGCTTTAAAACACTCGCAGGGGCAATAAACAGAACGATTCATCCGTTTAAACTAAAAACAGATTAATAATGAAACGTATCTACATATATCTTACTCTTATTACTACATTACTCTTCATATCTTGTGGCGAGGAAGAAAATCCGCAGACAATACCTTATGCTCCGTGCAATTTCGTGATAAATCTGAACGGAACACATAACTATCTGAATGGCTCGTTCACTATCGGTGCTTTCGTCAAAGACAAAGCAGGTTTCGAATCGCTACTTAGTAATGCCTCAGTTGTCAAGGTATATAATTTTCCCAATCTTGCTTCCGAACGCCACGGACTCTCCGGTGTCATGATTTTGAACAAGAATGGATCACTCATAGCTTACGATCTTTGTTGCCCGAATGAAGACAATGCTAATACCAGAGTTCTTCCGAATAATAGTTATACAGCTAAATGCCAGAAATGCAAATCTGAGTTCGACTTAGAGTCAGGAGGTTTCCCAATTAGTGGTCCAGCTCGAGAAAAACTGCAGCAATACAGCGTTATATCTGAGAATGATAATAAATATCGAATACTTCATTAACAATTTCGTAAGAAATTCTTTGATTGAAAGAAAACATTTTTTACATTTGCACTCGCTAAAGTGAAACGGACAAAGAGTTGTCAACAAAGTTTCTTTACACATCTTGCGAAAGTAGCTCAGTTGGTAGAGCACAACCTTGCCAAGGTTGGGGTCGCGGGTTCGAATCCCGTCTTTCGCTCCAAGGATGCTCGGATGGTGGAATCGGTAGACACGCAAGACTTAAAATCTTGTGACCATTACGGTTGTGCGGGTTCAAGTCCCGCTCCGAGTACAGAAAAAGCTTATAATCGATTGATTATAAGCTTTTTTATTTTTAAAGAGGGATAAAATGAGGGATAAAATGTTTATGTTATCTCTAAATCTTCTTCTAACAGGATTTCATCATTGCTAAACCAATCATTATTAATTGCTGTATTTCTGAGTTTTTCAATATCTTTAGTATAAGCTATTAGAGCTAAACTTTCTTTAGCCCTGCTACACACTACATATAGTAGCCGTTTAGTCCTATTTATACTGGAATCCTTATTTTCTTCTATGTTTTTTAAATCCGTATCAGTGAGTTTTTGAACACCAAACAGTTTTTCATAACTAAAAAGAAATCCTTTTGCTCCTTGATCATCCAATATTCCGATAACTCTATCATATTCTAGTCCTTTTACTCCTTGATGTGTAGCAAATTGGGTGTTTCCAGAAATATATTGATTGTATTTTTCTACTTCATCAAAAGTAGCTTTAAAAGCTTCACTCCATGCTTTTAATGGCTTATCGTCTTCTTCTAATTCTTCTTCATCAAAAGCTTCTTCTTCTATATCTATTTCAGTTTCTAATACTTGTAAAAAGATATTAGGTATATTATATAACTTTGAGTTGTGCAGATTTATTAATATGTCATAAATGGTGGGAGTCGAATCATCCCATAATTTCAACAAATCATTGACTTTTTTATTGACTTCTTTTAAAACATTTAGTTGATCTTTACCACTATCTTTTAATAGATCTTTCATTAATAATGGAGAGGTATTTGCTACATGTCTAGCTATTTCTAATTTATTATTCTTTCTAAACGCTTCAATTAGTGGTAATATATTTCTGATAAAAAAATTTAACAGAGACAATGTGCCATCACGTAAACCTTGCCTATATTTTTCTATTTGATTAAGAAGTTGAAATAAATTATTAAATCCTAATCTAGTAGCAGCCATATGATGTTCTAGAATAAGTGTTTTCACACTATCTTCATTTTCATCAAGCCATCTATCATCCTCAGTAATCATTTTCATTTTCTCTCTTACGCGTCGCTCTATTACATCTTTATACGTTATGTTAGATTCGAAAATAAATAATCTCACTAATCCTCCTTGTTTTTCGGCTCTCTCTTTTTGTTCAATACCATCAATATCGAATCTAATTTTATTAATTAGCTCTACAATACGTTTCTGACTCCTATGATTTATCAACTTCATAGGACGTTCCCATCTTTTGGATACACTACTACTCAGATCTTCTTTCCCATCTTGATATATTCGTTGCATCATGTCTCCAAAAAGTCCTAGTGAAAAGTTTTGTTTCTCTTCTTCCATAGAGAATAAAGCCTCAATTAAATCTTTCTTTGTATCTTGACTTTCATCTATTAATATAATAGGATACTTCTGGGTTATTATTTGTTTAAATAGAGATTTGCTCTTAATAAAAGAAGAACAAATAAAAATAACCTCCTCATGACTAAGCGAATTTTTGTCTGAGTTTTTCCCATTGGGATCGTACTTGAACTTTTTTATTTTTTTCAGATTATCAATTCTACTAGCTCCTTTTGTTATGTTTCTTAATCGATTTTTTGAAGTTTTAGTTTCTTTATTTTTATTTTCACTTTCTTCTAATTCCCATTTCTCGATTTTTGTTTGTAGATCAATACTTAGATAGTCTTTTATATCTTTAGTGTAGTTTTTAATGATGTCCCATGCAAAACTGTGTAGTGTTGAAACATGAAAATGTCTAGTATCTATATCATTGGTCGTTAGTCGATTTATAATCTCATTAGTTGCAGCATTTGTATAGGTAATTACTGCAATTTGTTTATTTTGCATTTTTAGATACGAACCATATCTAGCCCAAATCTCTTTTAATACATTTATTAAAGATCTTGTTTTTCCTGCTCCTGCTCCTGCAAAAAGAAAAAAACTTTTAGGTCTCTCTAGATTCAAACACTCTATAAGTTTATCATCAACCCAATCATCAATATTATTTTCGTTCATTTATCTGCTTGTTTAATTGTAGTAATGTGTCTTGTAACCAATCTAATCCTTCTTTGATGTATTGAGGCGGTTTCAATCCATCAAGATATAAAAGATCTAAAGCAAATTCAGCTTTCTTAAATGTTGATTTGTTAATTGTATTGTAGATTTCTGTATTTATAGCGTTAATAATATCTTCATCTTCTGTCAATAAATTAGAAATTTTCATTATAGAATTATCTATTTTATTTTCTTTGATCAGATCGATATTTTCGAAAATTAAAGCATCTTCAAAGGTATTAGGGTATACATTTAAAATCTCACTCCCTAAAGTTACATTTTGTTTATATTGATATGCAATACGTATCAGATTATTAGAGCTTATTTTCGTATTGGTAGATAATAAATCATCAATAAGTTCTTTTTGAGGTAACCATGCTTTAAGAGTTCCATTTCCTGTATATAAATCTTTGCCTATCTCTACTTTTTCCTTCTTTCTTTTATCATCTTTTTGTACAGCATCTATATCTGTAATAATAAGTGTTATGATACCTAACTGTTCAATAAGGCTCTGTAGTGTATGTGCATGTCGTCCACCTATTTCTAAGATAGAGATATAAGCTGAGTTTAGTTTTTCATAATAGTCTTTTATGAATAATGGTACTAAAAGCTTCTCAGCTAGTCCTTCAACTAATATAACAGCATCTGCAAAAAATAAATCTGCATGTGTTAGTTTTAAATATCTTTTTGCAAATCGTATAGCATCTTCATCACTATCAAATATATGTGATAAATTTACAATAGTTGATGTTGGAATTGACTCACAATTAAAATCTCGTTTAAAGTATCTTAATGACGAAAAATCGACTTGCTCAACTATATGGTTAGAATGCGTACTTACAATTAATTGAGTTTTAAACGTATTGTTATCTCCTAGATTTTCATGATCTCTTAATCTGCTATAAGCTTCTTTTATAAATACTTGTTGCACTTGTGCATGAAGATGAGCTTCTGGTTCTTCAATTAATACAACATGTAAAGGCTCAAACTCTTCATTCTCTTTTCTATCTTTAGAGGCCTTACCAACTTTCATCCATTCATCACGAAATGCCATTAGCTTAAAAGTCATTGAGATCAAATTCTGATATCCTAATCCATTGTGCGTTTCAGAAAGTTTTAGAAGTCTATCAAAATCCTTACCAAGTAAATCGAACAACACAACTGACTCATGGTAGTAACCCTCAATAGGATTTAACTTACTAGTCAAATTAATATTAGGACTACCAAATGTTGGATAATTTAGTTTTTCTAATTCTTTTAAAGATTTATTGAATTTTATTCCAATTTTATCATCAAAGATCGCTTTTGCATTTTCAGATGCTTTTATAGCTTCTATATCTGAAGCTTCAATAAATTCATCTGGATTAAGATGTCTATCGTAATATTTTCTCAACTGACTAGATAAACTTTCATAGCCAGTATCTTTATCATTGGAGTCTCTTAAACCTCGTTGAGCATTTATTATATCAACTCTGATTAATCCCTTCAAAGGATCGAAATCTAATGGGTTATTTGTAAGATTTTGATCTAATTCTTTATTATCATATAGTTCAGAAGGTAGAATGTAAGCTTTAATTGTGAAGTATTCATTTAACTTATTTCCTTTCTTCAAAAAATCTAATAATGAGTTTGGCCATAGCTCAACATCTTTAGCATTTAGTTTTTTAACATTTGCTCTTCTATCTTGGTAGTCTTTTAGTAATTTCGTGATGTCCTTCGGTTCAAATCTAAGTCTTAAGCCTAGTTTCCCTCCCTCCCAATCTAATGAGGGTAAAATTTTATGAACTTGATACAATTTACTTTCTGAAACTTCTAACCAAACGTCTAATTGTGGTAGTAATAAATTCCACTCTGATAAGAGAGATACTTTATCATCTTCACTAAATTCTTTCACATCAATAGTTTCCCATCTTTTTCCAATTTCGTTTATTTGAATCCAATTATTGAGTGTGAAATCATATGTAGTGAATGAGTTATTTTCTTTTGATTTATCTAAGAAAAGTCTTAAACAATCCATTGCAGATGTCTTTCCACTATTATTAGCTCCAACAAAGATCGTTTCTCTTTCAGCAATCTCTATTTTACATTGTTTTAGTTTTCTAAAGTTTGAAATGTCTAATCGTGATAATTTCATAGTTATGTATTATGCATTTAAGATCTAATAAGACATAAAGTTAAAAGTAAATCTATTTGGTTCAAAGTGATTATGATATATATTTATATCTTTGTTTGTAGATATAAGGCGAAGCGTCGCATATTAAAATATAACATTAGCATTTTAATTATTACTCTAGTTTTCGAAGTCTGGTAAATTTCAATGGTACGAGAGTGATAAGCAAAGTGCTCCATGTCTGTGTATAGGCGTGGGGCTGTTGCTTATTTGTACCAAGGTTTACCAGAGCCCGAAAACGAGTAAGTTAATAGTTCCCACGTTCTTTTTTGTGGTAATGTGAAATGCTATTGTGAAATAGAATAAACAACAAATGATTATAAACCACAAAATAAACATAACATGACTAATACAGAATCTTTAGAACTCATCGAAGAGCTTTATACAAAGGAAGCCTACAACTACATCAATGAGCATTATCCTACCCAATTTAACGATGATACTGAATCTTTAGAATTCGTATGGAAACTTCTTTACTCAGCACATGACAAATACAAAGAAGCTGTTCTTTTAGGTCAATCAGAGCTTGATGCTTTGAGTTCCGCTAAATCGATATTCACGTCTAAAACTATACAACCATGAAAAAGTTAATTGCTATTGCTTTTTTCCCTTTTGTTATTTTATCTTGTTCGGCTCAATCTGAATATGAAAAGCCTATAAGAGAATATCTTGAAATGCAGAATGGAGTTAAAACAGACCTTAAGATTGAATTTCTAGAAATGAATGTTTCAGATATAACTGTAGCTGATAGCATCGCTATTATACAAGAATATTTCGAAGCAGAAAAGGCTAAAAAAATAGAAGCTCAAAAATCAAATATTGCTCGTTGGCAAAAGTCAATAGAAGAACAAAGGGGAAAAAAGAATCAAGTTGTAGCTAAAGCCTTGATTACGAAGTTTACTGAAAATATATCTAAAGCTGAAAAAGCGCTTGAGAATATTGAAAATTGGCATCCGGAATATTTAGACAGATACAAAGGTCGAAATGTATCAGATATACTAGCTAAAAAAGCAGATACACGTTTCTCTTATTTGAATCCTAAACTACAGACCAGACAGGAAATGCAAGTTTTATTTATTCTTTCTGCTGATGGTAAACAATGTCATAAAATGATTAAGCAATAATGTTACAATATGATATTATGATAAAGTAACATTGTTATAATATTACATTTTTATAAAAATAGAGCAATACTCACTAGCTGATTAACTTTTGATAAATAGTTTTCTAGTGAGTATTTTTGCTAAATTCGAATAGTTGAAAAATAGTACAATATGAAGATTCTCTATTTATCCGATACACACGAAACGCATAGGCAACTGACTAATTTACCAAAAGCTGACATGATTATTCATGGCGGCGATGTTTCATATCGAGGCGGCACGGATGAAGTGGAAGATTTTATAGATTGGTTTTCAAGTCTAGACTATCAATACAAAGTCTTTATAGCAGGGAATCATGACTTTTACTTCGAAGGAAAGCTACAACATATGATTCAGCAAATTCTGTATAAAAACACCTTCTATTTATGTGATAGTGGTATAACAATAGAAGGAATCAATATTTGGGGTTCTCCAATATCTCCTTCATTCTTTGATTGGGCTTTTAATCGTGACAGAGGCGAAGAAATCCTTCGCCATTGGAAACGAATACCTAAAGATACAGATATTCTTATAACTCATACCCCTGCTTACGGGATTCTTGATTATACAGCTAGAGGTGTTAATGTTGGTTGTGAAGATTTGCTTAATGTTATCAATGAAATTAAGCCTAAATACCATCTATCGGGGCATATTCACGAAGGCTATGGTATTGAGAAAAAAGAACACACTACTTTTATTAATGGTAGTGTGTTAAATGAAAATTATGAGTTGGTTAATGAACCTGTGGTATTTGAATACTTGTGAGAACCTTTATTATATAGGGTTATTTTAATAATGATCTTAATTCGCCTTTAGTAGATTCACTTATATTCAAACGTTCATATATATGTTCCACATATTCTAAGGCTGTTTTCCCATTATTATCTTTAGTATATTTATTTGCTCCATATTTTAATAAAAGTTTTACTTTCTGAGGCTCTCCGTTAAATGCTGCCAACATCAAAGCTGTTATTCCATCGACGCTTCTTTTTTGATTTGTTTTTGCTCCATGTTTCAGTAATACCTCAAGCACTTCGCTCGAACCAAAACTTGCCGCTTTCATCAAGACTGAATAACCATTATCTAAAGTTTCATTTGGATTTGCACCATATTTAATCAATAGCTCAACATTTTGAGCGCTATTTTGAGCACAGGCTGTCATCAAGTATATTTCGGGAGTCAATACTTTATTTGTATTGAGCAATGCTTTAACTGCAATCTGACTATCTTTCCTTATTGCAACATCTAAAGCAGTTAGCTCCCATCCAGTATTTTCATTCCCAGATTTAAAATTTACATCTGCATCCTGCTTTATCAATTCTAAAAAAGTTGCAGTTTGGCTATTATATATTGCAATCATCAGAGGTGACCAAGAGTCTCGGTTCTCATCCCATCTTTCTTTATGTGCATAAGAATATAGGCATATAAGTAATAGGAAAATAGAGATAGCAACCTTTTTCATATATTTTCTAATTATTAGTTTAATTAAAGAGTTTTACTTGGACAAAAAACCATGGAACAGGCTCAAATCCATTACTCTCATCATTCATATAGTCAATAATAGCTTCCCATTTGTTCTCATTCTGGATTAATCCAAATTCATTAATTGCTATGTCAAATCTTTCAATTAAATCGTTTGCCAGATCATGACAATGAAAAGAGTGAAATTCGCCTCCTATTTCAACTCCGATTAAATCAAAGCCTAATAAAATCCCTGTATCATCATCGGGTTGATATTGTTTCAATTTATATCTTAATCCTATTTCACCTTCGTTTTTACCTTTTGGCTCAAAACAATCAACAAACTCTTGACTCTCCCTTATTGGAAAATAAAGTCCTAAAATTAAAGTTTCATCTAGATGAGAAAAAAAACAATTTTTATATTCCTTTGCCGTTTCAATGCTATAGAACAAATTCATATAACCAATCATATTACTCGAATCCATTTCATCAGTCCATTTATGAATAGATGAAATAGTTTCTTCACTAATATTATATTCTTTCATAGCATCTTCCTTGTTTGTATTATGGATAGTCCAAGGTCTTGAGAAGTTGTCAAGTAGACTATCATTTAAACATGTGCTGCATGTTAATATTTTTTGTCCTTTAAAGCTCCCAAAATCTATTATTCGTGGTTTTATTAAATAATATCCTGCCTTATTGTAAATCATATAATATATAATAAATTGAACCTAAAAACATTTTAATTACTCTCCTAATATTGTAACAATATCCCAAAAGGATCTTCCATTAGGTAAGAGAAATTCTACATACTCTGTTCCATAAAGCCCGTCCTTTCTCTTTATACATAAACCTTTTAATATCGGCTTATTCTCTCCTCTTTTTGTTATCATAAACCTTCCATCATGTATTAAATCTGCGACAATATAATATAGCTCTCTGAAATAGTACCAATCTTGATTTTTATAATCTATATCTCCAAATTTATTTTTTCTATATTCGTCATCATAATCATACCACCAATCAGTAATAATATATTGAGGCTTTTTTATATTTAACAGTTCTGTTATATTTGAGAATTTATTATTCCATGTCCTTTTATTCTTTTCAATATATTCCTTAATATCAGTTTGCTTTAGATAGATAGTAGCATCCCTTTTATGAATAATAAAAATTGAATCTAAGCCTATATCTATTTGACAAGGAGACAATTCTTTATATTCTATTTTATTATAATCAACCTGTGCACTTAGTCTGCTGAAAACAAGAAACATAACTAAAGTAACAATTACTCTTACCATAGTCAAACTATTTAAATTATTGTTGCATATTTAACAAATATAACAATATTACATTGTCATAATATAATATCACTACCTCTTTCTCCTTCTTTTCCTAATATTCTCCTGCTCATTATCATAATTCAAACCTTGAAAAACACTAGCTACATTATGAATAGCCTCCTGTACCTTAAGAAGGTTTGTGTTCTCTTGATATAAAACTAACTTTTCAGATAAAGAACCATATCTCTGTATTTGATGACTTAAGAGCAGAGATTCTTTTCGGTTAAATCCGAACATTTTATCAAAAGCTTTCTCGCTTTTCAAGTAGAATTGTACTCTATTAAAGCGATTTCGATTATTTATGTTCGGATTCAATGTTATACTTTGGCTCTTATCTCGTGCAGAAACAATGACGTGTATATGCATACTATTTGCCGAAAATTCTCCATTTCTCATATGCTCTAGTTTGGCAAACCAAGTTAGGTCTTCACTTGATAGCTTTTGACCATTCGCCAAATTAAAACTTTGAGCATATTGTTCCATTACTCCTCTGGTGTAATCTTTCATCGCTTCTGTACTTTGTTTAATATGATATAGTTCTTGAGCCGTTGGAGCTATAACAAGACTGTGAAATTTAGGTATATTTCTTCTCAATCCTTTATGATTGCTGTCAATTGCTTGAAGTACTTCATTTGAAGTAACATTGTTGCGATGTTGGTCAAAGAATAGCTCATTGTCTATGAGTTGAAATTCTCTATTTTCCTTGTTGAGATAGTTTACCAAAGCAACACATGAACCTGCATTAGAATAAGCTACTTTTCCATGCTTTGCCGGATTGATGATTTTCGTATACACTATCCGAACATCTTTTTAGTGAGTTTAGTATCTACAACCTCCTTCAATTCATCAATACTCTTAATAAGCTCCGATTTGATATTATCAAGATTTATAGAAAGGGCTTCCGTAATATCTTCATAAGACTCTTTGAATGACGTAGAAATATTTTTGCTTTGGGTTTCTAAATCCTTTTTAGTAGTTGTGTCTTTCAGTTCATGAGCCAAAGCAAGCAACTCTTCCGATATTCGAGTTAAATGCGTCTTCTCTTGTTGCCGCATCCATTTTCTAAAAGTTTCATTCAACGCTTTAACTGCATCATAGGCTGTTTTCTCGTTCTTCTCTATCTCTCCTCGTTTTAGTGCCTGTCTAATAAGAATTTCGGTGGAGCTAGATAAAGTGAGATTTGGAAAGCGAGATACTAGTTCTTTATATTCTTGATGTAAGGGTGCAGATATACGTATTATTTTCTGTTCCATAGGTTATAATTTATTGTTTAAGAGATACTTTTATTCCCTTTAGTTTAAAATGTTACATTTTATAATTTGATATAACTTTACAACTATCAGATTAAGCTATGCTTATCATTCGGAATGTTACTTTGTGACGTTCCCCTCTTGCTAATCTATTCCAAAAGTAATATTTACTATACTAGCCTACTTAAGACAAATAGAACCGGCTGTTTTATTTGTCCTCCTGCATTTCTTATTTCATTAAATAGTTTCCAGATAGGTGTACCTATTTCTCCATAATTAGAGAATAAGATAATTCTATTTGCTTGTTCTCGGGTTGCCCTCAAATCAACTAACCATTTTTTTAAGCTTTCCCAATTACGCTGTATTCCATCATCAGGAGGATTTACATCTTCATATAAATCTATCTTTACGTCTTCTAAGGAGATATTTTTATTTATTTTATTTTTATTTACTTTATTTGCGATCGCTAGGTTATCGCTACCCAATTACTCTGTTATTTTTTTGTTATGCCATCGTATTTGATTACCTTTTTTCCCTGCTTCTGATAAAGCTTTTTTCTTATCAAGATAAATTTGCATTCTTCTATTAAGACTCTCGGAAAAGAAAAATCTGTCATCACGAACAATAAATAACCCATAAGAGAAGACAACCGCTTTCATCTTTTCTGCTGTCGTATTATATCTTCTAGCTAAAGCAGGAATTAATTTGATCGGGTATCTAAAATCAGGTTGTTCTCTTAGAGTCTCAACAAGTACCCAAAATATACCATACCCTTCTAATCCTAATTGTTCTATTAATAACACACATTTAGGATCATCCTTAGCATTACAATCATGGGGGAAATAATATGCGTCCTTTTGCACCCTCATACTTTCAGCATATTATTATTTTGCCTAGCAGCTTCCAACAATTCTGACCTCAAATAGAAAACTCGATTGCCTAGTTTATATTTACTAATAATACCTTTCTTAGACCAGTTAATAATTGTCTGGACAGTCACTTGAAAGAGATTAGCAGCTTCTGTCTGAGATAATCTATCTTTCTCAAATTGGATTTCTTTGGGAAGAATTAAGTTTTGAGGAGTTTCTTCTTGATTCAATTTGATTACAATCGAACCATCTGTGTTAAGCTGTATATTTTCAACAGCCTTGAGTTGTTTGAAATTTGTTTTTGCCATGTCAAATTATTTTTAATGAATTTGGTGGCAATTTATAAAGTATGCGATTACACTATTCTACACTATTTAATAACATGTTGTGTTTTTCTATAAATTCGGGTGAAAAACAACAAATCTTTCCAACTTCCTGTCCAAAATCGTTAAAGTTTTTGTTTACCCTATCTTTTCTTGTTAAGTACGATTTTATAGAGTCATAACTTAGAGATGTTGATTCGGGGAAATAATCAGAAAGCACTTCTATAAATTTTGTCACATTTCTAATACAGAATATATCTGTAGATAGGTCTTTGTCATATTTCAAGAAATATAGTAGTAGAATAAATTTGCGATTAAGTTCTTTATTTGCTTTTATTGTTTCAATAAGTAACATTCTTACATAAATAGCCTCTCCATATCCAAACTCCTGTATATTTTTCTTTTGCAACGTACTTATAAATATATGAATATGTTTTTTAGATATTTCAGGGTTAAAATTATTAAACAATAAATATATTTTCTCTTCAAGCAATTTAATATTAGTAACACTACCTGAATCTAAATAACTAGTCAGATAAATTTGATTTGTTGCAAATTGGATTGACTTTAAATTTCTGTCAATTAAATCTTTCGTTAATATATTAATTTTGATATTACAATCTTCTATATAGATAAAAGGTATTCCACAAATCCCACTATGGTTTATATAGCAATCACTTAATAACACTTCCATTCGATACATAAGAGAATCATCATAGACTACCCCTATATGGGACAAAATATTATCTGCTTCTGATTTGGGATATACCATATATGCCCCTACAGCGTCTATTATATCTAATGTTTGATGTCTTAGAGAATCATATTGCTCCCCTTTTCTATTGTATGCTTTCGCTTTAATTTGCTCCCGTTGGAGTGTCCATAATCGGTGCAAACGTGTACAAATACAAGTAATCTGCTTTTCATATACCTCATTAAATATAGAGGTCGGTGTGAGTTCTAAGAGCCGTTCTTCATATAAGAACATCAAAGAAGCTAGCTTGCTTATTGCTTTTGGATATTCAAAATTAGAAAAAATATAATCTATAGATTTATATCCTTTCTCACATAGGATATTAGTAAATTCAAGTCCTTCAATAAGATAATTAGTTCCACATTCATTTTCATTAAAATTGACTTTTTCTAATATAAAATGTATAGCAGATTCTATCTCCAGTAAACTATGGGAATAATCAACTAAATCCAACATCACATTTTTTAAGTGAGCATAACTTGTATATTCTTGAGGATTAAAAGATTTCAAGAATACCGCTAACAATGGAGAGTGTCTATTATCCTTATTCATAACTTATCCCAAGTATTTTTCATTTATCTAAAATAGAAGTCTAGTCCTTCCAGTGGATTTTGTTCAAAATATCTTTTATTCTTGTGTGTTTTATTTGCAAACTCGAAAATATTTTTAATCCTATCCAAATCATTTTTTGATGGAGTAGCATATAAACTCGTAGCCCGAACTCTCCATGTTTCAACGTGTTGCTTGCCAATATTTCTTATATTTTCATTATTGTCAATAGTAGCTATCATTAAATCTGATAGAGCTTCCCATCCCCCAATTTTATTAAATAAGTTTAGCATAGAAATTTTAAGTTCTTCATTCCCTTTTTCATAACACTTTTGAGCGATTCCGAGCACTTCTCGACTATAATTAGTTGAAAGAAAGTCTATAATAATTCGTCTTAACCCAACAATTGTAGTACCAATATTTGCTATTGCGTAGTTGTAAGCACTTTCTTTATCAAGCTTTATCAGAGCTAGCAACGCAGCTTTCTTTATCTTAACCTTTTTTGAATACAGATATGCCTCGACTGTTTTAGAATATTGACAAGCATCAACTTCAGCTAAACCAAGTAATGATCCGACAATTTGATTGTCGTTTTGAAGCTGTAAGTTATAGAACTCGGCAAAATCAAATGCTGAATCTTTTAGTGTGAATCTAGCCAAATGCCTTATTGAACTGGATTCGTCAGCTAAAAAATCTATTATTACAGTTGAGAAATCTTCTCTCTCTTTTAAAGCATAGAGTGTATTAAGTCTAATTTTTGATGATTTATCTCTTAACAATAGACTAATATCTTCTTCTTTTAATTTGCCAAAATGATTTAAAGCTAAATTTCTTATTGTAAAATGCTTATCTTTCAATAAAAGACTCAATTCACTAGTATCTCGAAGAGAAGACGAGATATGTTTTGCAATTAAGAATCTTAACTTATCTGGATATTTTCTATAATTAGCTATCGTATAATCTCTATTTGTTAATATTATGAACTCAATAAGGCTATTATAAATATCGTCAAGATTTATTCGTTCTACTTTCTGTAGCCATTCAATTACAGGAAGATTTTCTATCAAATCATCAATATACTCCTTTGTTATGTAATTTGACAAAGCTTTTTTTGCAGATTCACGTACTGGCAATACCCAATCAGCAAGCCTATAAATTAAGAATCGTATAGCCTTAGAATTCGAGATTTTGGATAAACTTAGTATTGCTTTCTCTCTAACATAGCCATTGTGATTTAAAGAGCTTACAGCTAATAAGTATGCTAATTGTTCAGAAATAAATTTATCAGCATAATAATCTGTATCCTTTGTGCTTATTTCACAGTATTTTAGAATATTATAGTATTCTTTTTTATTCTTAATCTTTCCGAATAAATGAATAATTGTACTACAAGCCTCTTCTCTGACTAATTTATTCTTGCTTTTCAAAACAAAGATTATACTACTAATATCATTCGGAGAACCATATTTTGCCACTTTATCTAGCGCTGCAAGTTTCTCTCTAGTAGTATCTTTCGATAAAAAAAGAGTTTTATCAGGCTTCTTGAGAATCTCAATATATTTCCAGACTACCATCTCTTATAATTGTTTTTTTATAGTTTATCCCAAGTATTTTCCATTTGTTTTTTAATCTCTTGCTCTGCAATCTTTACATAGCGATTGAAAGATGCATCACGCTTATGTCCTGTTACACTCTTTACAAACCGTTCGCTCATTCCTAAGATAAGAGAAACAGTAGCAAATGTTTTTCGCGCTGTATGGCTTGTGATTAATTCATATTTTGGTAGTGTAACATCTTCTCTCCTACTGCCAACGTATCTTGTAATTGTAACAGGTGTATCAAGTCCTATTTCTTTGCAACACTCTTTGATATACTTGTTCAGTTTTTGAGAGGATATCGAGGGTACAGGCTCAAATGGGGTATCTTTATATTTATCAAGTATGCCTTGACTGAATTTATTCAAAGGGATTACATGGTCAGTTTGTTTCGTCTTTTTAATATTTAGCTTAATATAATCCTCATAAATATTCGATGGTTTTAAGTTCTGAATATCTGAAAATCGCAATCCCGTAAAACAACCAAAGCAATAAAAATCACGAACTTTAGATAGTCTTTCAGACTTAAACTCAAAATTATATAGAGTCATCAATTCCTCTGTATTTAGAAAGATTACTTCTATTTCTTCTTCGGGAGCTTTAAATTTAGAATATTGAGTATTGGTATGGTAGTTTCGCTCTTCTGCCCAAGACATAAAACGCTTTATGATAGAAACTATCTTTGAAAAATAATTATTCCGAACTCCTTTTACTTCAAAGGCAAATTCTCTTAGCTCTTCATAAAATTGATTATTGATATTATCCAATATAATTTGTGTACCTCTATGTTCTGCAAAGTCTTTTAAGAAGTTCAGAACGGTTATACGTCCCTTGGAGGTATTGGGGGAAGATACAGGGCGATTAGTCTCTATAAACTCATTAAAAGTGTCGAAAAAGTCATGTTCTACATTGATCTTCTGCTTTTGCTCCAACTTATCGAGAATAAATTCTTTCGTCAATTCTATCTTATTGAGCAAAGCATAACGCTCTATATCTCGAATACGTTCTTCAAGGTCGTCTAAAATTTGATTATACTCTACATGGAAATTATAATCTTCGGTCTTATAGTTCGCACGAATACGCATCCGCTTATCCTTCCATTGATCGGGTTTTGTATTTACTCCTTTGATGGATTTCTTTATCAGTTGCCCATTGAATGTAATGTGCATCCGTATTGGTGCTAAACCATTTTTGTTTAACAGTTCTTTACGTAAATAAAATGAAACTTCCATACGTTTATTTATCTCTCATAAATTATCAAATTACATTCATCATCTAATACAGCTAATAATTTTTCGTTTACTTGTATTGGTTTATTAAAGAATCCTTGTCCTTCTTTCCTTGTTTCATGCCAAATTATTTCTGCCTTTTCAGTATCGAAAATGCCAAATGCATTGGGAGTTGTGTCGACTAATTTATACATCCCTGAAAAGAATAATAAATTGGGTTCTTCTTGGCGAAAACTACTTCTATTAATTCGCCATCCATCTTCCCACTTACCAAAGTCTCGTTTCATTTTTCCCGTCAATGTATTCAAGTCAACTTCAAAATAATAACGGAACGCGAAAGATTTTAACACTCCTGCATTTTGATCTAAATGGATAGTATATACTGAGAATCCTAACCTACTATCTCCTTGCAATCCTAAAAAAGAAGGAATATCTTCTATGTGATATACTAAATTCCCTGTTACAATATCAATCCCTAAAAAACTGTTTTGACTTGCATAAACCCAAAGGATATTATTATAAATTCCTATTATTTGCTCTATTTCCGGTTTTCTTTCTTCGCCAAAGTGATTAATATAGTATGGAAAATCTGATATAGAAAACTGCCAAATCTCAGTGCCTTCAAGATTGAATAATTTAATCGATTGATCCTGTTTTGAGAATAAATAATTATCTAAAAAGAAAAGATTTTCATATAGCCATTCCGAAAACATCAATTCATTCTCCTTAATATTGAATAAATTAGATATATACAACATAGCATCATAATCGAAATCCATAACAACAATTAAATCTGATACTATACATGGTTTATCCACATCATAGGGTATTGTTTCTATATATTTTGATCTAAAATCGTATATTTCACCTTCTCCACTATTGTAACGAATTACCATCTGATTTTCATTCAAGTATAGATATGTAATGTTGCTATCCTTGTCAGATTCAAATAAGAAAACACATAATCTTTTTTCAAACACATACTCATAGATTAACTTTCCATCAAAATATATACATGTTTTATCATCTAAATGAATAAATTTAATATCATTTTTCTCTAGCAATATTTTCATTTTACTCTACCTTTATCTTTACATCAGTCTAATTGATTGATGCCAGTTAGCTCTGTCTTAAAATTAATCATAATCTTAGCATCTAAATATCTTGCCATTCCTAATAAAATATCAGCAATATCTCTGGTCATATCTTGTTCCAATGTAATAAAAAGCTCTTTTTCATTTATTCGAAATGTTATTGAAAAAGTTTTTAAATCCTCAGTAGATTTATTTATACTATGAGCTATTATTTTATTTAATGAGTGTAAGAGTATTTTTTTAGCCCAATCTTCTAACTCATTAGCAACAGACAATTCCTCTTGACCTCTTTTAGTATGTTCATGCCAAATAAAATGTTGAGGATGGTTTTCTATAAATGTCACCCATCTTTCATAATCAATTCCATCACTATTATTTGATGGTACAATTTCAATTAAATCACTTTTATTAATCTTCATGAATATTTTTATCTCTCCCAATTTATTAAGGGATAAAAATAGGGATAAATTTTAGATTATATAGGATTAAAAAGGATGAAAAATAATTTTTATAATAAACTGATATTGAGAATCAACTAATTAAAAATTATCAAAAGTAGTTTTGATATTAAGCCACTCCCGCTCCGAGTACAGAAAAGGATTTTTTAGTTTTTTGACTAAGAAATCCTTTTTATTTTCCACAACAATCACCTATATCACAACTATTTACATTAAAGAAACGGTTTATTAAAAGAGGTTCGATATGGAATTTTTGTGTTTCGCGATTTCATTCTCAATCTCATCAAAATCAAATAATCTGTTGTACATAAAACTATAGTTATGAAACAACGAAACCCACCTTGTAAAGAAGCGTGGGTTTTGTTGCTATAAATATTCTTATCTGTAAAAACAAAGAGCTTTATTTTAAAATCATCCTTCTTTTATTTTTACTAATAAGTATATATTAATCAATACCTGTATCGATAGAATACTCGATATAATTCAAATATAAATCAGAGATCTAATCATTCATTGTAGACTTTTCTGTAGCGATAGTTCTGACTAAATTTTCACCAATACCGATACGATATCCGACTGAATAATAGAGGATACCTCCATTATTGTTCAAATACAGCGTTAGTGGGAAATTATCATGAAGATCTATTTGCAGCGCTCCTGTTATCTGCCCCAACAATGTCCGTGCATTGTCGATTGACCAAGTTGTTTTTGCAGGTAAGCCTCCAAATACCGCAGGATCAAAAGTTTCACTCATTTTATCATCTGGTACCATGAAAACAATACCACCGCCCCATCCATCAAGAGCGGCAGCCTGTGCTGGCAACTCCTGTAGAATATGCTTAGTTGGCTCTTTTCCTGGATCAGCAAAACAAAGTACGACTCCATTTCCTTCAGATAACTCTTTCAAAGTTTTCTTATTTCCATCTTTAAGCTGAATGATAGAATTCATATCAACTATACCCATAACCTGCATCTTACCTTCAGGTTCGGGTAAAACGATTTCTATCGTTTTGTTCTCATTTTCTTTCAGTTCAAAATAATTGATATTTGCTGTCACCGAACCATCATTGGCACGACTGGCAACCATATATTTGTAATATCCGACATCAAGCGTTAGAGAAGCAGGAAACTTTGCCAAATTAGGGTCATAAGAATAGTTGAGAGTTTTGAAAATCCCATCTTCATAACGTGCAATGCTAAAGTGACTTCCATAAGATGGAGTTACTATATTTTTCGGAGAATTGGAAAATGTTATTTTACCTGTCGGCTGAATTACTTTTTCGACAGGTTTTTCAAAAAAGACATCGACCCAATTACCATTTTCATAATATTGAATTTTAGATGTAGCCCGCTCTATACGAGCTGGAATTCCATAAGCACGGCAAAGTGCAACAAAGAAAATATTACGTGAAATTTTATCCGATACTCTCAGTTCATACACGCCCCAAGGAGTAATACGACAATTATAATAGTTATCAATTGTATTGATTTCAATACTGTCTTTTACGAATTTAATTACTAGAGAAACATCTTTCTGTGCTTTTTTAACTTTTTCTTCATTTACTACGGAGTGAATTTTCCCTCTCCAAGGTGTAATCAATTCTCTATCAATACGAGGAGACAATATATATTCAGCAATCATATCAGAAGGTGTTCCTTCTTTTACCCCAAAAGCCAAACCATTGTTCAGGTGGTCTTTCAGATACTCGGAAGGTGTATCCCGAAGGTCTTTTTCATACAATACATTCAAGAATGGAATTAGGTAAGGATTATCCTTCTCATCTTCAATAAATGATCTGATATCTTTCCAGTTACCTTGAGCTGCCGATAAAAACTTAAATATATCCTTTTTGTCAAGCTTAGTTTCCAAAGCAAGTAACTCTGCATCTTTTTCGGTTGCAAAAGTACTCATGTATACATTCCGAATAGAGTCTTCGTGAGCCAATCGTACCGCATTAATTCTGATCTTCTCTTCCGAAACTTTAGGAGCAGGAGCTTCTTTGGGTGGATTCATCTCTATAGTTTCTTGATATTCTTCTCCGGCATTACGGTCTAACATCACTGTAACAATCTTGTCATCAGGGCTTGACTTTATGTATCCGTAAAAGTTATCTTTATTAGCCCAGACAAGAATATCTCCAAAACCAGAAATAACCGAAGCCATTCCATACTCATCAGTTCTTGATTCGGCTATCGGATAAAATTCGGCCGAATTGTAGACATTAAATTTCACAACAGCTTCTGATACCGGCTGATTTTCAGAATCAACAACTTTCACTTCAACCTTTCTTGTCGGAGCATATATATCCATCAGATTGATAGTAGTACTCAGGTCCGTTTTTTTATTATACTCTTCAGTTCCATTGTATAGACCTATTACGTTGGTAAGCATCATCATACTACGTTGGGCAGGAGATGTAAACCATGCCATATTCAGCTCAGGTTCGGGTTCACAGGCTCCAATATAATACCATTTTCCGTCAGCCCAAGCTTCTACCCACGCATGATTGTTATCGGTATGCACCCAACGTGGAGTATAGGCATCGCGAGCCGGAATTCCAACAGCACGTAAAGCTGCAATCGTAAATACAGTTTCTTCGCCACAACGTCCCCACGAAGTTTTAGCCAAAGCCAAAGGAGCCGAAGTCCGTCCGTCTGTAGCCCGATATGTAACTTTCTCGTGGCACCAGTGATTCACTTCCAAAATTGCGTCATACATTGACATTCCTTTGACACGATCTTTCAGCTCATCGAAAAATACTGTACGAGCTGAATCCAAGTATTCGTTACTTGAACGGTGAACCAAAACAAAATGACGGAATAAATCGTCGGGAACTTTTTTACCCCAATCAAAATATTCTCTTGCCTTGAAAGCCCCCTTTACCTGTTCGTAAAAAAAGCCGCCGTCATAGTCAGCTAAATCAGTTAGTGGCATATATGCATATAGAAATTCCAAAGCTTCACGTTCCTCCAAACTCATTTCGGGATTGTCGAATACCGAAAACAGCACTTCACTACGATTTTTTGCCAATTCTTTACGTTTAAGGAATTGTTCATGTACTTTTTCTCTGTACTCTTTATCTTTCAAAAAATGGTTCTCTGAGCATGATTGCAAAATAAATGCGATCAAAAACAAAGAGACAAATATTAGTTTTCTTCTGATCATTATTTAGTTTCAATTAATTCTTTATACTAATAAATATATCCTGACTGACATATAATTAGGCAGTCAGGATATATGGTATTGTTATTATCAGTCTGTACAAAATTTCAATTTCATTCAGACTTTAACTGCAGAAATTAATATTTATTCTGTATTATTTCTCCTCCACTTATTTCTATTTCAATCTGAGGAATCGGCAATATTTCAGCTCCCTTCTTGAAATCTTTAAACACTTTCTCACCCCATCCGATGCGGGCAATGTCGAAGAAGCGAAATCCTTCCATTGCCAATTCCAGATGACGTTCGTTAATGATATCTTCAAAAAGCTGATCTCCGGTCGATTCTATATATTCCAATTTAGCTCTACTTCTGATAAGATTAAGATATTTTCTAGCTTCAGGTTCTTCATTGGTCAATACACATGCTTCGGCATAGTTTAGATAAACTTCTGCTAAACGAATTAATCTAAGATTTAGTGGCTGGTTGTTTCCATAATTTTCTTCTCTTTCACCAGGACCTAAATATAATTTACGGTTGTAGAAACCGGTTCTGTCTCCAGATATTGGCTTAGCCTTAGGGTTTGCTGCCAATTCTATCTGAGTAACTTCAAGACTATCTATCAATGTCGCTTTTTTTCTAACAGTATCGCCTGCTTTATCAAAAGCTTCAGCCAATGACTTGGTTGGTTGTGCGACACCAAATCCGATAGTAAGTTCGCGAGGCATAGACATCAATACATGACGATTACCATTATTTACATTCCAAGATGCTTGGTCTGGAGAATTATACATATTAACTTCAAGAATCGATTCCGACCCATGTTCTCCAGCTGTCAAAAATTGATGTTGATAGTCATCTACCAAATCATATTCTTTTAGTTTAAATAGTTCTTTAGCTGCTTCTTTAACTTTATCATATTTTTTCTGATATAAACAAACACGTGTCAGCATCGCATATGCAGCACCTTTCGTTATTCTTCCGGCATATTTGCTGTAATCTACCTCTTTTTTCGAAGGTAAAACTGCAGCAGCTTCTTCCAAGTCCTTTTCTATGTAGGCGTATACTTCTTCGGCAGTCGATCTAGACAATGTCTTATGGTCTAATCTTAAGACACCATCATAATAAGGAACTCCACCAAAAGTTTTAACCAACTCGAAATACGAATATGCTCTAAGGAACTTAGCTTCGCCTATCATCTGCTCTTTGTTGTATTTATCGTATACAACACCTTCGCTGTTGTGTTCGAAATCATATAACAGCAAATTGGCTTTGTTAATACATTGATAAGTCTGAGAATATTTATTTAAAATTTCTCCGTGATGCGCTTGATATTGGTATTTCTCCATCAAAGCAAAAGACTGAGCATCATTGTTCGAACCGCTATATGTAGCATCGTCAGACAAGACGTCGCCAAAAGCATTTATCGACCAAGTGTATCGGAAGTCTTTCATATCAGAATATGTAGCCGTTAACCTTAGAAATGCTTGTTTTTCTGTTTCTATTTTACCTGCAATACCATATCCCAGTGGATCTGTATCCAAATCTACACAGCTACTACTGATAAATAGCAAAAACGTATAAAATGCAATTAAAAGTTTATTTATTTTCATGATATTTTCATTTTAAAAAGTGATACTAACACCACCTGTTATTACTCTTGACTGAGGATATATACCAAAGTCTACTCCTCTTGATAATGATGATGACTGACCTACTTCTGGGTCTATGCCACTATAACTAGATACTGTAAATAGATTCTGGCCACTTACATACAATCTAACTTTCTGAAGCATTGCTTTTTTCACTAGTGCCGAAGGTAATGTATAACCGAATTGAACATTTCTCAAACGGAGGTAAGTTCCAGATTCAACATATCTGTCAGACGGACGGTTATTATCATTTGCATCATTTGCTGCCAATCTTGGAATATTGGTATTCGTATTTTCCGGAGTCCAATAATTCAATAGAGCTCTGTCTTTATTTGTTATATCGCTCAAGCTGTATGTATATACACGTGCTGCATTGTAAATATCGTTCCCTATTGTTCCTCCAAACTGCATATTCAAATCAAAACCTTTCCATGCAGCAGAGATATTGAAACCATAAATAATATCCGGGATTGGATTGCCTATCATTACTCGATCATTTGAATCCAAAACATCATTGCCGTCCGTATCGACAAATAATACGTCTCCAAGCTCGGCATATATTTGACCTTGGCTTCTCGCCAAATCCAATTGTCCCTGAGTCTGAATCAAACCATCTGTTTTGTACCCCCAAAATGCACCTATTGGTAATCCTTTATTGGTATAAGTCACATTTTGCTGTCTTACAACTCCACTTGAAATAGGTTTACCGCCATTTAGCTCAGTCATTCTGTTTCGTATAGTAGACATATTGAAGCCCAAGCTATATTCAAAGTCGTTGATTTTATCTCTCCATTCCAGGTTAAATTCAATACCTCTATTGTTAGCTTCACCTGTATTAGTATATGGTGCATTAGGGTATCCCATATAGTAATTCATAGGGGTTCCCAGAAGCATATCTTTAGTATCCTTGTCATAATATTCGAAACTAAAGATCAATCTATTGCTTAGGAAAGTTGCATCAAGTCCGAAATTGACTGATTCGGATGTTTCCCATTTTATATTAGGATTACCCAGTTTAGCTACAGCTATACCTTGTTGATGTTCTTTGTTTGTTCCAAACAGATATCCGTACTGTTTCCATAACGACAATAGGCTTAGATATTGGTGACTTCCGATACTTTGATTACCTATTTGTCCCCATCCGGCACGCAGTTTCAATGAAGATATCCAATTTGCATTCAATTTCTTAAAGAATTCTTCATTGTCTATTCTCCAACCTAAAGCAAAAGAAGGGAAATTACTCCAACGGTTCTCTTTTGCAAACTGAGAAGATCCATCTCGTCTGAAAGATGCAGTCAATAAATATTTGTTGTCAAATTCGTAGTGAACTCTACCTAAATACGAAATCATTGCATACTCACTGGCACCGTTTGAGTTATTCTGCAATGTATTCAAAGCAGCCGTACCATAATGGAAGTTAGGAGATTCGCCTATAAAATCTCTGAAATTATTTCCAAAACTTTCAGATTTACCCCATTCATTGGTATATCCCAATACTACATTCAAACTATGCTTCTCAGCAAATGTATTCACATACGACAATGTATTTTCCCATGTGTAATAGTTACTATTTACATTTGATTTAGACATATAGCTCTCATTATTTTGCTGACTGGATGAGACAAAGTATATAGGACTAAAATATTTGCTATTATTTCTTCTGATCTCTGCCCCAAAGTTGGTTTTTAATTTAAGTCCTTTGATTATACCAACTTCCCCATACACATTACCTACAAAAGTGAACTTTTTGTCTTTAGGATCTCCATATTCTATACTTGCTAATGGATTGTAATAATCAATATAAGGCGATGAACCATATTTCCAATTTCCTACCAAATTTCCATTTGCATCTTTTTCTTTATATTTGGCCATCACAACCGGCTCTACTCTGATTGCATTACTGATTACACCATAATCGGCATCATAGACACCTTGATTGTTGTACTCACTGATACCACTTGAGTTTGATACTGACACCGTAGCATTAGTTCCTACAGTAAAGTAATCTTTGATTACTGTCTTCTCTGTACTTTGACGCAATGAAATTCTTTCGAATTCTGTTCTTTTTATTGTTCCTTCCTGATTAATGTAGTTGGCTCCAAAATTATACATGAAGTCATCTTTTTTTCCTCCGCTAATACCTAAGCTATAGTTATGCATAAAAGCACTTCTTGAAACAGCATCCATCCAATTAGTGTTAGGCACATAAAGGTTATCTCCTACTTTTTGCACTTTACCAACAGCTATATATCTATTATTCAAATCTTCCTCAGTAAGAGTAACTCTACTCAAGTCCAAAGCTTTAACATCTGACGCTGCTTTGATCTTATTTATTTCTGATTGCAGAGTATACCATTCTTTTCCATCCATCAGATCCAGGTTGTTCAACAATTTATTGACTCCCCAATAAGCATCAAATGTTACTATCGCTTTTCCATCCGATCCTTTTTTAGTAGTGATAAGAATGACACCATTAGCTCCTCTTGAACCATAGATAGCCGAAGCCGAAGCGTCTTTCAGAACCTCCATTGATTGAATATCAGAAGTACTCAAATACCCTATATCCGTAACAGGCATTCCATCAACCACATACAATGGGTCAGCATCATTTACGGTACCTACACCGCGAATACGTATCGTAGCCGATGCACCTGGTGTTCCCGAATTGGATGTCACAGATACACCTGTAGCTAGCCCTTGCAACGCTGATGCAACATTTGCTACTGGTTGACGGGATATTTTATCTTTATCTATAGATGCAATAGCTCCCGTAATGTCACTCTTTTTCATCGTACCATAACCAACGACCACAACTTCGTCCATTACGGTTGAATTTACTTTTAGTATGACATCATTAACTCCTTCTTTTACAGCCACTTCTTTAGACTCATACCCTACATAGGAAAATACAAGAATCCCACCTTTGGGTACAGTGATTGAATAATTGCCATCAATATCAGTGGCCGTACCAACAGTAGATGAGCCCTTAAGCGTAATGCCGACTCCTATTAGGGCTTCGCCTTGCTCATCGGCAACGTTACCAGTTACTCGAATATCTCCTTGTTGGCTTACGCCTTGAGACAGACTGTAATTTTGTCTCTCATTGGCTATCATAAAGCCAATAGAAGAGATCGCCAAACACATCAAAAAACAGATTGTTCTTAGCTTTTTTGGATTTCCAATACTCATAATTGATATTATTTAAGAAATTTAAGGTTTTACACTTTGTAGGTCTTTATTGTTATTCATAAAAAAACGAAAGCAAATTTAGCATAATTAACTAAATAAACAACACAATAAGTGACATTGTGTAAAAACACCAATCTCTCAAAAAAAGCAAAAATGAACATTAACATTTGATTTAATAACAAAACCAGAGCAATCAAAAGGCGATTACTTAACGCTTTAACTCAATAATTAACAATTGCCAGAATCATCGACGCAACTTATCACACACACACAAGAATAGATATTATCACTAACAAAAACCAATTTATTCTGTCATTATCAAGCTAAGCAAAGCGCAGCTCTATGCTTCAATATTGTTTGATTGGCATGGAGCTATACTTTATATAAGCATTTATCACGACTTAGCGTACATAAGCGAAAGGATTTCATATATTTTCAGTCAAACCTCCTCCATAATCTTCATCGGCTATAATTATCTTTACTTTCTTATTGTCATCAAGTTGTTCAACAACAAGCCAGCACTCTGTATAACAACTATTTATAAAAAAACACAAACAATTATCTATTTAGCTATATAATTATTCTTTGATTTAAACATAAGTCTCATTCATAGATATGCACATTAATCGTCTGCATGCCGGTGGTTGCCTATCACTACCTTTTGACGAGCAGAAAGTCTCGCAGCAGTTAACCCACTACGCTATAATGTCTGTGATCCTTGAGAAAAGATATTTGACGGAGTATGGCTAGAAAAGAATTGGAATATTATTTGATTCAGTATTCATAAAAAAAAGTTTTACAAAACAGAATAAATACACATTGACAACCTATATACAAACACATTAGCAAAACAAAACACTCTTATTTTACTAAACTAATCTAAATTTAAACCATAATTTCAAAACGACTTTATCTATAGAATAAAATACGATTCTAGAATAAATTAAAACAAAGTAACAATATCCAGACTATTGATTACATTTGCAATTATTAACTTAAAACACAAAACAACATAAAAAAATTACTACTCCTTTTTGTACTTCCTTTACTTTTATTAAATTCATGCAGTAGCGATGATGATAGTGGTTATGACACTCTGGATGGCACAATTTGGATATCAGAAGGAACAGAAGATGGATTTTCATATAAAAGTACAATTAGTTTCCAAGAATCAACATATATCATATCTGGGTATGAAATATTTGATGACAGTAAATATGAGTCTACTAGTATAGGAACCTATACATATAAACATCCAAATGTTACACTAATAGACGATGCATACCCTACTCCAGAAACTTTTAAGATATCAGGAAATAAATTAGGAGTTGGCAATGATATTGTTTGGACTAAGAAATAAAAAATTTACATAAGTTTTAATCTTCTTTTTTAGAGGATTAAAACTTATGTAAATTAACCGACTATTCATAAATAATAGGTTTATACTAGTATATCTGTATTTCATCAACGAATAAAGATGCAGCTTTACCTGCTCCTCCTGCCCATGATGGCTGAGATCTTAAATATTTGGCTGTAACTTTCACATAGCGAGCCTCGACTTTGTCAAATTTCGCATTTAAATATTCCGGACCTATTTTATGGCTTTCATCTACAGGTGCATATTCTTGCGAAAACACTTTTGTAAAACTAGCATTATCATTTGATATTTCTACAGTAAATTCACTAGGATTGAATATCCAGCTTGCTACATCAATAAATGTTCCAATTACAACAGATGAGAAATCAGTGATCTCACCTAAATCAACAGTAGCAACAAGATCTTGCTGAAATCCAATCCATCCGCCACTAGAATATACATCCCCTCCTTTTTGTCCATCCACCAGAGTAGGGGCTCCGGCATATGTATATCTTCCCCAAGGTTTATTTTCCAGAGTAATAGGACGGAAAGTAGCTTTGTTGATATTCAATTCTCGTTCGTAAATTTTACTTTTCACACCATCTCTAATAGATATAGCTTTCAGAATAGCATCTTTATCAATAATCAAAACATCAGTGTACATTGAGCTGTTTTCTGTAGGCTCGCTACCGTCTAATGTATAGTAAATAGCTGCATTGTCAAATGTTGACAAAGTAAGTTTTACTTGTTTCTTTTCGTTATCAATCTCAACTTTATCCTTGATGTTGAAAATGTGCGTAGCATAATTATAACCATAGTGCTTATATAACTTAGTCAAGTTAGCCAAGCGAGGAAGGAATTTGGCATAATCTTTCTTCTCAGGTATTGCCCATTGTATTTCGGACAAAGCACCCATACGTGGTAATACCATGTATTGAACATGATAGAAATTTTTCATATATTCAGTCCAAACATTCGCTTGTGTTCCAATTATATGTTTCTTCTGTTCTTCAGTTAATTCTGCAGGAACAGGTTCATAATTGTAAACAGTTTCAACTGGGACGTATCCTCCGATTCCAAACAATTCACCTTTTAAATCGACTGATTGATAATAGTCGAAATATAAAAACGTAGTAGGAGTCATTATTGCATCGTGGCCTTGTTTAGCAGCAGCAGTACCTCCTTCAACACCTTGCCATGACATAATAGTGGCATTCGGAGCGATTCCTCCTTCCAATATTTCATCCCAACCGATAACTTTACGTCCTTTGCTATTAATGTACTTCTCTATACGTTGAATTACATAACTTTGAAGTCTTTGTTCTTTTGTGTGTTTAGCATCAGCTTTGAGTCCTAGTTCATTTATCTTGGCTTGGCATTTAGGACATTTCTCCCATTGTGTTTTAGGACACTCGTCGCCGCCAACATGAATATATTCAGATGGAAAAAGGTCGATAACTTCGTTAAATATATCCTCTAAGAACGGATAAATATCTTCATTGCCAGCGCAAAGTACATCATCAAATATGCCCCATGTTTGAGCAACCTTATAAGGACCTCCAGTACAACCTAAATTCGGATATGTTGTTAATGCTGCTAGCATATGGCCAGGAAGATCAACTTCTGGTATAACTGTAATAAAACGATCTTGAGCATATTTTACGACATCTTTTATTTCCTCTTGTGTATAATAGCCACCATAAGGTTGTCCATCATATTCACCACTATTTTTACCTATAACGGTTTGTTCTCTCATCGATCCGATCTTTGTCAATTCCGGGTATTTTTTAATCTCCATTCTCCAGCCTTGATCATCAGTCAGATGCCAGTGAAAGCGGTTGATATTATGCAACGCTAGCATATCAATATATATTTTGATTGAGTCGACAGAAAACATGTGACGGGCAACATCAAGATGCATACCTCTGTATGAAAAGCGAGGATAGTCATTGATAGTAGCACCTTTAAAATTCACCATACTTACGTCGTTGTCCGCAGGAATAGATTTACGTATGGTTTGCACTCCATAGAAAACTCCTGCGTGCGAAGCTCCCTCGATATATATACCTTCTGAAGTTACATCAATTTTGTAAGCTTCAGAATTAGAGGAAGAAAGACCTATTTTCAAGATTATGTTATTCGTAGCTGCTGCTTGATCTGTTATCGAAATTTTTAGTCCGGTATTCTGTTTAATATATTCAGCTAAGAATTGGGCTGTACGCTCCAACCCCTCATCTCCAGATGTATATACGATCTTTGTATTCTCGTTCAACGAAAATACAGTTTCATCTTGTATTTCAATGCTTTGAGGTAATGGTACAATATCATAATTCGCTTCTGCCATTTTTGATTCTTTACAACTAGTGAATAATATAATTATACAGCAAACTAATACTGTTATATGTTTTAATTTCATATGCTTTAAAATATAATCATCGTTATTATAATAAATAGAGAGACTCAGACATCTAACTGCTAAGTCTCTACTATTCACTTTTCATATATACTCACACATCTTATTTTGTTGAAGTACAGTAGTTCGATAGTTTAGATGCCCACCATAGAGGAGTTCTTGCTCTATCACCATTGTCGCTATTGCCTCCTGATTCTGCTACAAGTATATTTACACCCTCAGCATAATTCTCTCTGTTTCTTCCTTCTTCATATAAAGGGAAATTGTTTCTTTGAATAAAGTTAAGAGGATTATAGATATCATTGTCTGGCCAGTTAGCTAATCCGTCAGGTCTAACTTCTGGAATATCCATTGCAGGTAGATTCAATCGTCTCTTATCATTCCATACTTGTATAGACATATCAGGATATAAAGCTATATACTTTTGTGAAATAATTTTTTCTAGATTAGTGTTACCTGCTGAAGTGATATCATCGTCATATTTTGCAGATGTACCCCAACCATTTTTGCTTGCAGAAGCTAAATATTCATCAAGCTTAGCATCTACACCGTATTCTTTGAATGATGCTCTAATACCATTTTCATACATTTCTTTGGCATTACCTGCAGCCAATTTGCGTTCAAATGATTCGGCCAACAAGAAACATACTTCCGAATAAGTCATTAGTTTATATTCTCTATCTGCATTAGCAGAGCCTCTGAATACAGACGCATTCATTCTTGATACTTGTAAAGAGAAATCTCCTGCATTTGCTTTGTTTGGGTTCATTCCTTGCCAGTAATACTTATCATTATGTTTCGCAAAACTATACATGCTTAAAGCTCTAGGGTCTATAGTTTCGGGAGCAACAGCAATAGCATCTTTGTTGATATCACTTGGTATTTCCATTGCTATACCTCCAAGTCCGCTAAGATTTTTAGACATTGAGGTCGTTAGAATAACATTATGCCACCCTATCACAGAATATGGATAAGTATTTCCCCATTCACTATAAGATTTTGCAGTCAAATCTTCTCCCTCTAAAATAAAGCCAATTAGTTCGCCATTCTTAGTTGCTTCAAGTGATTTTTTGATTTGCTCTTTAGATAGGTTTTCATCTATTTCTGAAACTTTCAGTGCTAAACGTAAGCGTAGCGAGTTTGCAAAGCGTAACCATTTTTTTACATCTCCGTTGTAAGCCGGTTCTATTTTAAGAGCATCTTGAGATTCATCAAATGATTGGATTGCTGTTTCAAGATCCTCAAAATAATATTTATATTGATCTTTCAATGGCATATATTCTCCGTTGGTTTCAGTTGATGAACGAGGATAGGGAGCTGGTCCAAAATGATCGGTAAAGTTAGATTGTAGAAATGTTCTCCACGTGAGTGCATATCCAATTAGATTATCTTCGTCGAGATAAATATCTGTCTTTTCCAATGCTTTATTCAATAACTTCAGGTGAGAAGTGTAATGTCCTGAAAAGTAATCCGAATTATATGAATCGTTGGAGCTGAATCCTCCTGTTGTAAACTGAGCAAATACGTCTTGTTCAATCATCTTGATTCTTTCCATCAAGTGTCCGCCACCTGCAAGACCTCCGTTTTCTTGAGTATAATTCAAATTGCTAGAATATTGTATAATCGAAGATATGTATCTGTGAGAATTTGAGTATCCGTCCTCTGCTATTTGATGAGGATTTTTGTTTATGTCTTCGAAGCTATCGGTACACGAAGTAGAGAAAAATCCTATGGCTAGCAGTGTTATTAATGTGTATATATATTTATTGTATTTCATAATTCTGAATTTTTTAGAATGTTACATTCAAGTTGAAACCAAAACTTCTAAGAGTCGGCATTGAACCATATTCGAAACCTTGAGCATTTCCGGTAGAATAACCGGCTTCCGGATCAAAACCTTTCACTTTGCTATGTATCATCCATAGGTTACGTCCTACAAAGCTAATTTTTGCACTACGTATGAATGTTTTAGATAGTACTGATTTAGGCAGATTGTAGCCTATGCTCAGTTCTCTTAGTCTTAAGTTTGTTGCGTCTTTTACCCATTCTTCAGTAGGACCATAACCTCCTGCGACTCTAGCCCAATATTCTTGAGCTTGTGTGTGTGATGTCACAGCTTCGCCATCCTTATTCACTCCATGAAGTTCAATACTTCCTTTTTCACGGTTTGCAGCTGTGAAGTCCAATGTTCCAGCTTCAGCTCCTTGTCTTAAAGATCCCATATATACTTTACCTCCATAACGGATATCAATTTGGAAAGCAAGATCTATTCCCTTATAGCTAAATTGATTGATTAAACCTCCCATCCATTTTGGACTAGCATTTCCAAGATAGTGCATTTCCTGAGTTGCCTGAGGTAAACCATCTGAACCTAAAATCAGTTGTCCGGCATCATTTCTCAGATACTTTGTTCCATACATATCACCAAATTTGCCTCCTTCTTTAGCTACAATACGCAACACTTTTGAGTATGAGCTATGACTTAATAAAAATTCGTCAATACGATTATCAAGTCTTACAATTTCATTCGTATTCTTAGAGAAGTTGAAAATAACATTCCAATTAAAATCTTTGCTTACCACTGGTTTCCCGTTCAATACTAATTCAATACCTCTATTCCTTATTTTTCCGGCATTTATCATCCTAGAGAAATATCCTGTTGTAGGCGATACCGGAATTGCGAAAATTTGATCTTTAGCATCTTTGTTGTAGAATGAAAAATCAAGTCCTAGACGATTGTTAAATGCACTTAATTCCAGACCGACTTCATAAGAAGTTACAGTTTCACTTTTCAGGTCAGGATTAATCTTTACAAGTGAGGGTAAAACATTTCCACCACTCATATTTGCATATGGTATTGTTGCATAAGGATTTGTATCATTACCTACCTGAGCCCATGAAAGTCTTATCTTCCCATAATTTATAGGGCCTAATTTAGATGCAAATGTTTCCGAGAATAACCAACTGAAACCTACAGACGGATAGAAATAAGACCAATTCTTTTGGGGTAGAGTTGAAGACCAGTCATTACGAGCGGTAACATCAAGATAGTATGCGTCATCCCAGCTTAGAGATGCTGTCCCATAAAGAGAATTTAGCTTTTTACGAGTATGTGATTGACTCGATCTAACATCCATACCATTCATCATCGAATAAAAATATTCTACATGTAGTCCGTTAGCTGTTGCGTAGATACCATCAAAGCGTGAATACATCATATTTCCTCCGGCACTAGCTAGAATACCTAGACGATCGTTTACGAAACGTTTGTTGAATGTCAATAAGAAGTCTGTATTCATTTCATAACCTTCATTATTATCTGTCATAATATTGCCTCTAACATCGGCGTAAGTAGAGAATACAGTACCTGTTCCTTGAATATTTTCGTATCGTGTTGATATATAATCGATACCATATCTTACCTGCAAATTTAACCAATCTGTAAATTCGTATTTAGCCGAAGCAAAACCCATAAAACGATTTCGTCTATTTACTGTCGTATTATTGTATGCCGAGAAGTATGGGTTAGCTGTATTTCCTGACAAAGGATATACATAGCTGACAGGTTTGCCAACAATATTTTCGGAGCTTTCTACCATTTGTGTTCCTGCAGGCCAAGCATATGGATCCACAATGTGATCGTATGTTGCATGATAGCCGTTGTCTCCTAATCTTAGGTTATTAAGATTTACTGATCTAGGCATAACCAAGAATTGACTGAAGATATTATCGTGATTACCTCCTAATCTCAACATATTCTCTGTATTCTGATGTACAAAGCTTCCTTTAGCATCTACAGATAGTTTTTTCGATAATTGTGATGTTGCACGTAGAGTTGCAGAAGTTCTGTTAAATTCATTATTTGGAACAACACCTTTGTTTCTTAAGTGAGAAACACCAAGACGAACTGTACTTTTATCTGTTGCATTAGTGATATCAACACTATTTGTCCAAGTATGACCGGTCTGTAGGAAATCCTTCATGTCGGCTCCACCTTTATCATATATTAACTCACGACCTACATAATCTGTATAAGTTTGTCCCGAAATAGGTGCTCCCCAGCTAAAACGTCCGTGATCTTTTGTAGTGTTAATTTCACCTTGTGTACCTTGCCCGTATTGATTTTGGAATTTAGGAGTAGTCATTAAATCGTCAATAGTCAAGTTCATCGAGTAAGACACACCTAATCCTTTAGTGCCCTTACCAGTCTTCGTCTTGATCATGATAACACCATTACCGGCACGAGAGCCATACAATGCCGCTGCAGCAGGACCTTTCAGAACCGACATACTTTCGATATCATCCGGAGAAATATCAGCCATTCCTGATCCTCTGTCGACCAATTGTTCACCCCATTGGTCATCATTATCAGATCCAGTACTTCCATCAATTGGAACTCCGTCAACAACAATTAGCGGTTGATTGTTTCCCGTCAATGAACTGTTACCACGTAACACGATTCTGCTTGATCCCCCTGCTCCTGACGGAGATTGGCGAATATCAAGTCCGGCAATCTTACCGGCTAATGAGTTTGCCACATTTGCGTCACGGGTCTCTAGTAAATCAGCCCCTTTAACCTCCTGAAGTGCATAACCTAACGATTTGCGGCTTCTCTCAATACCCAAAGCTGTGACAACAACATCGTCTAAAACGACATCACTCTCTTGCATTGTGATTGTTATCGAAGTTTTTCCGTCAAGATTGATTTCTGTAGTTTTCATACCAACATAGGTAACTACCAATGTCGCATTCGTATTAGTTACATTGAGTGTAAAGTTGCCATCAATATCAGTCATAACCCCCGATGTGGCAATACCTTTTTCTTGTACTGTAGCTGCAATTACAGGTTCATTATTCGAATCAAAAACAACACCTTGTATTGCTACTTTTTGTTGTGCGAATCCCGGTATAGCCATAAACATGAGAATCCCTAGTATAAAGGATTGAATCAAATGGCCATTTCGTCTTTCTTTTAGGTTTTCTTTTCTCATAGAAATAAAGATAAAATGTATAATAATTTTTAAGGTTTTCCGTATAGCTGATTTGCTACAATGTTTATTGGTTAAAATGTGTGTTTTCTTTCATTAAAAAATATATTTTATATTCGTATTTAATCTTAGGCTAATATGTAACAGTCCGATCTATAAGACAATATATCAATTTATATAGATAAGAGGTTTTTCATATGACTTATCTTTCACTTACTTTCTTTATGCTAAGATATGGTATATACAGTTATTGGAAATCCGATTTTGCGTATCAATATCCTCAAATTGCGAAATTAACAACTTCAGTTTTCGACATATTGTATTATATACAGAAAGTATGGATAATTAGTATTCGGATGCCCTATTTCTTGATCTTATGCTGTTTTCTATACTCGAGAGGAGTACAACCTTTCATCTTTTTAAATTGCCGACTTATATTTTTATAATCTGAAAATCCCAGATTCATAGCTATATCAACTATAGCATCATCTGTTTCGACCAATTGCAGGATAAACTTTTCGATGCGTAGATTTAATATGTAATTGTATATTGATTCTCCCGTTACCTCTTTGAACTTTATTTCGAGTAAACGTCGAGACATTGGAACCAAGTTTACAATATCATCAACGTTAAGTTTTTCATTCGTATTAATATGTATATGTTTGAGTGCTTTTTGTATATGTTTATTGCTGGTTGCATAGGTATCAGTCGAATTCCGGGTAGTTATATGCGTTGGCTGAACCACTATATCATATGGTTTCATACCTTTATTGGCTAATAGCCGATCTATCATTTCGGCAGCTTCGAAACCGCCTTTTTCTACATCCTGATTGATAGAAGATAAGGGAGGAATAGACATTAGGCATACTGCTTCATCATTATCAACCCCCAATATGGCAACATCTTCAGGGATTCTGATTGAATTTTTATTGCAAATCTCAATTATATTGTGCGCTTGATTGTCGTCAGACGCCATGATTGCTATTGGCTTAGGAAGAAGTTTTAACCATTCAGTCAATGGCTTGGATTCGTAATACCAAAGATCTTTAAAATCAATATTCTGATATTCAAATAAATTTTTGCCCAAGTTTTTTTTTTCTAATGTTTCTCTAAACCCGATGAAGCGCTCATCAGACCATACAACCCCGCGATATCCGTAGAATGCAAAGTTTTTAAAACCTCTTTGGATAAAATATTCCGCGCCCATTCTTCCGGCTGCTATATGATCACCTGTTATATTAGGAATGTTCGTAAAGCGTTGCTTGAAATCCTGAGCTATAGCAATAATGCCATTTTCTGCAAAAATGGACACATTATCGGTCGGGTAAAACTGAGCAATTATAGCATCAGCTCCCCAGTCCAAAGCCCATTCTAGCACACCTTCTACTCCATGCTCAACCCTATAAGAAAGAGGCATTTTGCATAACTCCCAAGGCTCATGCTCTTTAGTGTATTCGACAATTCCTTTTAGTAAGAATTTAGCGTACTCTTCTGTAAAGTCGGTCAAGAATATTATTTTAGCCATTCTTAAAGATAAATAAAAAAACAGGAAGCTTCAAAGCCCAAAGCCCTAAAACTTCCTATTTGAGAGTTGATCAAAAACTTGTCAATTTATTGTAATAGTAGTTTCATTTATATTCCATCCAGAAATTTTGAGATGATCGATTGCTAGTTTATCTGCATCATATTTACATGTAAACTCCTTCTTCTCTTTAGGTTGTAAACTATTGTAATTGTCATTCCAAAAAATAGGATATGGAATTTCTCCATCTTTATCCTTAGCTAGAAGCTGAACAAAAAATGCTATTTTATCACCAGTATTTTCAATGCTTACTCGAAGTTCGTCTTTTTCTTTAGATACCGAAACTTTTAAGTCAGCTTCAGGCATATTAGTAAGAGCTTTGAAATCACCGTAAGATGTCATCGGAGTACCTACCCACATTGACTTATCCCAATCGTACTGATCTGGTTTCGATGACAATGCGTAAAAATTATCAGACAAAATACTTCCTTCCGCATCAATAATTTCTAAGAACAATAATGTGTTGATAGCTGAGTTGTCTATCTCTGTGATTTTGTCTACTTTATTAGATGCAATTGAAATCACCTGCTCTTTGGAGAATATTATATTAGAGTTTGCATCATATGCTTTTATTATAACTTTTGCATTACTTAATTCAGTCAACTCATCATTGATTACATAAATTCCATTATCAGCATAGTTGTATACAACTTGTAAAGGCTTATTTCCTCTTTTTACTCCGTAATAAGCCGGAACTGGTATTTTCTCATAATCATAAAGTTGCCAATATAATGATGGCCATGCCGAGTTCAGCATCCATTGTACAATTCCTGTAGCTCCTTCTTTATTCACTCTGAAAGCTTCATACATGCTTTTAGTCGACTGATAGCTGATCAAATGAGATCTATCAAGATAATCTTTTAAATTGTCGGCTTTTCCATACATGGCTTCAAGTATCTCTGTATTTAGTTTAAGACTGTTCAATGCAGTTGTAGATGCAGTACAGTGATAATCCCAAACTTCATTTAAAGGCCACAGCTTGTCTTCTGGGATCATTTTCTTTATTGATTCTAATACCGGAATTTGAGGACCAGGTCCTGTTTCTGTATTAAATCCGTATGCACCTCCGTATTTGCGATCGATAAACCAATAGTTAGGCCCAACGTATTCGTATGGTCCAAACATCTTCATTCCGGTCGGACCACTAACTTTACTATCTACGGCTTGTGATGCTGCTATGTATATACGATCATCAACCTCCGCTTTGATATCGAGATACATTCTTTCTAATGTAGGATTTGGAATTTTATCACTTCCTGCCATCCAAACAGCAATACTGGCATGATTTCGTAACCAAGTCAATTGGTCGCGCCAATAGTCAGCCAACAGATTCATATCATGTTCCGAGTGTATGCAGCCATACTGATCATCAGGAATACCAAGATAGGCTTCCCATTCCCATTGGCAGCTCCAACCTACAAATGCAATTAATCCATAACGATCGCATAAATCGTAAATATTCTGACTGGTTCCCCATACGTTTTCGAAACGGATAGAATTGAGATTCATATCTTTCACATACTGTACCTGAATTTCGTTAGACTCGGGTGTATCCCTCAAGAATAAGTCGTCAGTCCAACCAGCGCTTCTTACCAGAACTTTTTTGCCGTTAAGCATTACACCCTGATGTCCATCTTCAGTCCAGTATGAACGGAAGTCTCTTATTCCGAAAGTTACATTTTCACTGCTACTAATTTCATTGTTAACAATGAATTGAAGATCGAGATTGTATAGCTCCGGATTCCCTAATGATGCAGACCACCAAAGACGAGGATTATCAATGCTAAATTCTTTAACTTCATTCTCGGTTAACTTCAGTGTCTTTTTCTCTTTTGGAGCCAGAGTTACAGGTATAGAGAAGTTAATGTCTTCTATCTTTCCTACAAGAAGACCAGAAGTTTCCTCATTGCTATAATTTTCCAAACTTGTTTGTATACTTATAGATGCATGTTTCAAGCTTTCAATATCCACTTTACTCTGCACCCAAGTGTCTTTCATTCCTACTGCACCTTCAATATTTACAGTTACCTCTCTAAAGATCCCCATGTTCTCATCAAGAGGTCTTGGATTCCAATCAACAAAACCAATGTTTGGTTCTCCTTTTTGGGCTCTGAATACTTCTACAGCAAGTATATTGTTTTCTTGAGCATAATCTGTTATATCAATTTTGTGACGGCGGAAAGTGCCATAAAACTTGTCTTTAGAAGCAATTTGCTTGCCATTAAGCCAAACATTAGCTCTATACGTAACTCCGTCAAATATAAGTTCAATATGTCTTTTGATTTGATCAGGTGTCAGATTAAATTCTGTTCTGTACCACCATGACTTATCAAATATACTTTTGTCAGTATCTTTATAGTTTGTTGCTACGAATAAGTCTTGATACAGTCCATTGTCCGAAAGCGTTCCCATTACGGTAGATGGAACTTTTGCCGTATACCAATCAGTAGTATTTTGTCCTGCTGTCGATATGTCACCTCCTTGATTAGCTATTTTAGCTGATGATTGTAATTTCCAATTGTCTGATAGCATAATTTTCCGTGAAATTATTTTCTTCTCATTCGAGCAGGCTGTAAAGAAGCCAGCCAATGCTACTAATACTCCTAAATAAATAATAAAAAACTTGTTCTTCATATATTGTATGATTGAGTGGTATTATCTTAAATTTCTACTAATGATACTGCTCCAAGAAGAGCTATATCCGGATCTCTTGAAATTTCTATTTTTAGTTTTTTTAGAATCTCAGGATATGGGAAACTTTTCAAATTCTCCATCATTGATTCTTTAAAAAATTTATACGCATTGGTTATACTACCTCCTAAAATTATGATCTGCGGATCATAAGTAAAAAGTATCACTTGCACCAAATTTGCTAAATGCTTGCCATATTCATTCCAGGCATTAAGAGAGTTGGGGTCTCCACATTCTGCTTTACAGAATAGGTCTTTGCCGGTGGCTCTATAATATTTCTCAAAAAAAGCTGATGCACAATAATCTTCATAAATGCCATCTAGATATGAAATTGCACCAATTTCTCCTACGCCGGTATTCGCTCCACTATACAGTTTGTCATCTACTACTACTCCGGCTCCGACCCCTGTGCCAAGAGTCACGCCTACTATATTGTGATAATGCTTACCAACTCCGAATCTTTTCTCTCCTAAAGTAAAGCAATTTGAATCATTATTCACAAAAACAGGAATATTAAATTCATCTTCTAAAATTTTTTTTAGGTGTACTTCTTCCCATGAAGGTATATTTGCTACATTATAAACAATTCCTCGATCTTTATCAACAACGGAAGGGACACCTATACCTATTCCTTTTACTTCAGAATTAATAAGTATTTGTATCAGATCTTTTAGTATCTGCAAAGATTCTATCTGGCTTTTATCAGAAGGGCTTGGCGCCGATACTCTCTGAATAAGTTTGTTGCCTTTTAACTGGCCAAGAGTAACTGTTGTACCTCCTAGATCAATTCCAATAATCATAGGTATAGATTTATTACGTTATTTCATGAATGATTTCAATTACAAATAAATAGAATATAAAATCAAATCTCTACGCATCTTGCGTAGAGATTACCGCGTATTGCGAAGAATTAATAAAAAAAGGATTGATACTTTTATCTTATAATCATAAAAAATGATATTCTACACTCTTATCTAATATAATAAATTACTTTATTGCAGATTTTACCAGATACTTAACAATACTATAAAACAAATACTCCAAGATCCACTTACCAGTAAACCTTGGAGTATCAATAAAAACGATTAAAATCACTTTCTAGTAAAAGATTCTATGTAGTAATTTATCTCAAGTGGATTATTTTCGATTTTCAAAATTAGAGGTAGTTTTTCATTGTCCCAGATCCACATCTTAGTATTATCGATATCAGCAATAACGAAGTAGACATTGAATGTACTTTTTTCGATAACTATTTGATCTTGTTTCTGCAATCTGTAGGTTGTATTATTATAGACAAACGAATTATTTTCTTTCAAATCCTTCAGAGCGTTAACCGATATCAAACCAAAAGTTTCATTATCCTTCATATATTCCTGAGTTCCGTTTACCGGTTGAATAAAATTCAAGTCTGTTCCACAACACAAACCTCTCTGTGAAATATGGTAGCTTCCTTTCAGCCACTTTTGATAAGAAAAGATAGTCCAGTCAAAACGAACGCCAGTTTCGTAGTCTGTATTGATCTCCATTTTATAACGTCTTGTTTGGCCGTATAGTTGGAAAACATAGTTCAGTTCAATAGTATCAGTAGATTTCGATTCCTTAGCTGACAAAATCGGAGTCAAGGATAAAATACAACAAACCAACAATAAATATTTTATTTTTTTCATATTACTTATTCTGCAGGTTAATATTATTTACTCAATGAAGGAGGTAATATCTTCGTTCCCCAATTTGAAGGAGTAGCACTCATTTCAAAAATCAATTCTCCGCCATTAGCTATATCCTGATGCTCGATCCAAGATTTATCATATACCTTACCATTCAATCTAGCAGATTTAATATAGATATTTTTGTCTGAAAGATTATTAGCTATTACTGTAAAAGTCTTTCCATCCTCAAGATGCATTGTATATTTAGGAACGAAAGGAGAATTAATTAAATAATACGACTGACCTGCATTCGGATACAATCCTATCAGATGAAAAGATAACCACGAAGACATAGCTCCCGAATCGTCTCTTCCAGGTAATCCCATAGGTGTGTCATTGTAATGTTTCGCAACAATCTCACGAATGCGACGAGTACTTATATCAGGTCTTCCCAGCCAGTGATACAAACAAGGAGTCAGAAATGAAGGCTCATTATTAACATCATAGAATTCCTGATCGAAAAATGTATCCAACCTATTTTTAAAGGCATCTTTTCCCCCACTCTTCACAATCAGACCTTGCACATCATGCGGAGCAAAAAGAGAATATACCCACGATGTACCTTCGTAGAAATAGGTACACCACCAACAATTATACCAAGGAGCTTCTCGCGTTATAGGCGTATATGTATAAGTCGGATTCTGTATTTTAGACGATCCGTATGGCAATTGATCCAACCAATTACCTTCAGCATCGCGAGGTAGAATAAAACCTTTAACTCCATGATGCTCATAATCCTCGCGCCATAAGTTCTGCCAGTTATTCGCTTGTTTCGAGAATCGTTCATAAATATCATCTTTGCCAAGTCCCTTAGCAACAGTAGCTATATTGAAATCATTGTAAGCATATTCAACCGTACGGCTTCCTGCACGATCAATTCCATAAGGTACATAACCTAAACGATTATATTCAATCAGACCACCTCTACCCTCTTGTTCTTCATTTCCGCCCGGAGGAACAGTTGCATCTTTCAACATTGCTTCCAATGCTGTTTCATAGTCGATGCCTTTAAGTCCTTTAGTATAAGCATCTGCAATCAAAGCAGAAGAGTTGGATCCTCCTTGTGTACGCCCATTACTATTACCGCTACGTGCTTCGGGCATATAACCATCGTGCTTATAAATATCAATCATCGAATTTATGATATTGATCTGTCGTTTCGGATCAACAAATGTAAGAAGAGGACTAGATGTGCGATAAATATCCCATATTGCATAATAGTCATCATAATAAGGCTGATCGCTCTTCCATAATGGATTTTCACCAGTACGATCGACCGGCATCAGCATTGCATGATACAATCCCGTATAAAACATTCTTTTATAAGCCAATGACGCACTTTCATCAATTTCTATCTTACTAACAAGTTTATCCCACTCGCCAATTAAGTCTTTTCTGACAGAATCGAAATCCCAGTGAGATATTTCATTCTCAACATTATATTTCGCTTTATTGGTACTTAGGAATGATATTCCGAGCTTCATATTTACAGTCTTGTTGTCCTTGAAACGCAGTAGTGCACCTGTCTTATCATACGAATCAAATTGCACTTTTTCAGTATTTGACAACTTATCACCTTTCCAAGTTGCGAATTCGGCTATAGGCTGATCAAATTTGGCATAGAAATATACTGTATAAGCACGTCCATTATTCCATCCTCCTCGAACTCTGTTATATCCACGAATCTCAGTATCGGATACAATTTCGATTTCTGAACTGATAAATTGTTGAGCTTCGCGTGCATTCGGTACGGGATTTTCGCCTAAGAAGAATCCCGGATCTACTTTCAATGCCATATCCGACTGACTCGGGTATGTAAAGCGATAGAAAGCAACGCGGCGTACAGCAGTTATTTCTGTCTTGATCTTACTCTCTTTGAAAACTGTAGCATAGTAGCCTAGTTCCATAGTCTCCGATTCTCGCATTGCCGAACGATCGGCCAATTCAAGCTTTCCAATATAAGGTATAACACTTATATTTCCGTATTTAGGACCTCCACCTGTCCCACTAGTATGCAACTGGCTGAATCCTAAAACCGGACTTGGCTGTGGAAGCCAACCACTATTAGAACCCAAAGCACAATCGGGACTTGGTTTTATCATGCCGAATGGATACGCAGGACCAATAAATACACGTCCTAAGCCATCGGAACCGATGGTAGGATCTACATACTTCACATTGCTCTTTTGCGCATCAACAGTCATCATGCAGCTGAATAAAAAGCTCAATATGAATAAACAAAACTTTATATTTTTCATGTAATGAATTATTTATCTATTTTCAATCAGTTATAAAGCTAATTGTATAACTGTACGAATATTCTTTATCTGTAAACCTATATTCTTCAAAAGGCTTCGTTTTCCACGAATCTAATCCCCCTACTCCACGTTGGAACAGATCAACACATAAAACGACCTCATCCAAAGGAAGTATATCTGACCAATGCTGTTGCTTTTTAGTAGTTCCCGGATCGAAATCTTCAGGTAAATTCTTCAGAGCACTAACCGAAAGAGGCTGAGCACCATCAACACGGATGCCCTTTCCTGAATCATTCTTCAACGTCAACCAACGAACATCCATTTTATTTCCTGTTTCTTGAGGACGATAGTATGGGAAAGCCTGATCTTCGACCATTCCACTCCAGACGCCCATGAATGCATCTTTATATCTATCAACATAGCTCTCCCACGGACCACGGCCATACCATTCGAAGTTATTCTTGTCTTTTGGTAAAGACATCAACATTCCGAAACGCATCATTTCGGGTAATTCGTCAGACAATGCCTGATATTTAACATCCATAGTCAGACTTCCATCAGCATCTACAGTATATGACAAAAACACTTTTGCATCTATAGCTCTTAGTTTTCCTTCGTAATTAAATGTCGAAATACGTCCATTTTCAGTTTCACCCTTGAACTTCCATATAATGTTATAATTCGCGGCATTCCATAATAGCAGATTATATTGCTCTTCCGAGCCAAAATCGTTATCGATCGGAGCACGCCAGAAATTCATTCTAGGTAATTGTTTGAATACTTTTTCGCCGTTGTCGGTCAAAGACAATAATGTAGCACCATCTTTCAATGAGAATTCATATTTAAGACTACCAGATTGAACAATAGCTTTTCCTTCTTCTTTCGTTATTTGAATATTACCATCACGTTTTACTGGAACGAAATAATCATTAACCGACATA
Organism: Dysgonomonas massiliensis; assembly: GCF_900240225.1. Taxonomy (GTDB): domain Bacteria; phylum Bacteroidota; class Bacteroidia; order Bacteroidales; family Dysgonomonadaceae; genus Dysgonomonas; species Dysgonomonas massiliensis. Next base: position 106,279 of record NZ_OEPV01000003.1, read on the forward strand.
GCAAATTCTTCTTTCGCTACTTCAAATCCAGCCTCTAATATAGGTGTATCCTTTTTCAGATAAGCAAATACTTGTAAAAAATATTCTACCCCGGCTTTCTTCTCTAATACGGGCAAATTCAATGTAATATCTTTCTTTGTATCAGCAGGAATCATTACGCTGAAGTCACCTTCTTTGAAATTCTTTCCGTTACGTAGAATTCTCCACTTGAATGTGTAATTATCACTTGCCAAATCAGTAAATTTGAAATCGTTGATAATCGTAATAATCCCATTATTCAGATCTTTGGCTTCGAATAAGATATCTTGATATACTTTTTTCACAATATGTGTATGCGGCATATATTGTTGATCTGGAGTTACAATACCATCCATACAAAAATTGCCGTGATTCATTTTATTATATCCACCAAGATCGCCACCATAAGCCCAATAAAAACGGCCTTGTTCATCCTTTGTTGGATAACCATGGTTGTACCATTCCCAGATAAAGCCTCCCTGCATATTTTTACTCGATCGCATCAGATCCCAATATTCTTGAAAATTCCCCATACTGTTACCCATCGCATGCGCATATTCGCACATAATGTATGGTCTACCTATATCGCGGGCTGCATCACGTTTCATCTCTTCCCAAGATGGATACATCGGGCAAATAATATCTGTATTGCGTTCTTCCTTTCTTGAAGCTTGTTCGTATTGAGTAGGACGGCTTGCGTCACGTTGCTTCAACCAATCGTACAATTTGAAATAAACAGGCCCGTTACTCGCTTCATTACCTAACGACCATGTAACTACCGATGGGTGATTCTTATCCCGTTCCACAGTACGGATTAATCGATCCATGTGTGCATCATCCCACTCTGGGAAGTTCGACACATTCTTCTCAGCAAAACTTAAACCATGTGATTCAATATTAGCTTCATTCACAACATAAAAGCCATATTCGTCACACAATTTATAGAAAAGAGTCGGTTGCGGATAATGTGAAGTTCGAATTGCATTAATATTCAATTCTTTCATCAATCGGATATTACGCATCATAACCTCACGAGTTACAACATTCCCATCGAAAGCATTGTACTCATGCAGATTAACTCCTTTCATAAATACTTTCTTCCCATTTACCAATAACTGGCCATCGGTTATTTCAATTTTACGGAAACCAATTTTACACGATGTAGCTTCGATAGTTTTACCTGCAGAATCTGTCAACTCTAAAATCATTGTGTATAGATTCGGAGTTTCGGCAGTCCATTTTGCGACATTTGCAATCATTCCGCTCAATGTTACGTTTCTTGAACCATTTGTTGGAATATTTGCACTTTGATATTTCTTCAGTACTTCTTTACCTTTAGTATCAAGTATAGATACCGATATTTGCTGATTCTGAGATACTCCCCTATAATTCTTTAATTTAACATCGACACTGAATATTCCATTACGATATTTACTATCCAAATCTTGCTTCACAAAGAAATCCTGAATACGTGTCTGAGCTGTACTATACAGATATACATTGCGATTGAATCCTTCAAGACGCCATTTGTCTTGATCCTCAAGATATGTTCCATCACTAAATTTATGTACTTCGCATGCTATACGATTTTTACCTTTACGTACATATTTTGTAATATCAAATTCAGCTGGACTTTTAGCATTTTCAATATAACCAACCTTCTCTCCATTTATCCATAAATACATCGAATTTGTACCATTCTCGAAATGAATAAATATACGACGTCCATCCCAACTTTCGGGAATATCAAACGTATGCCTGTAAAGACCTGTCGGAGAATCTTCACGATTAATAAAAGGAGGATTCTTAGGAACAATACCAAAATTCATATTGATATAAACTGGAGTTCCAAATCCATTAAATTCCCAGTTGCCTGGCACAGGCATTTTATCCCAATTACTTGCATCAAAATTATCAGTATAGAATCCCTTAGGTACATCACTTACACGTGGATACCATTTGAAATCCCAGATACCATTTAATGATCTGTAATATGGAGACGATTCATATCTATCTGCTACCGCCGTTTCAACACTCGAATAAGGTATTGATGTTGCTCTGGTAGGTTCAGTATTAACTGCGAAAACTCGAGGGTTTTCCCAATCAGGAATCTGATTCTCTTGAGCAAATATAGCAGCAAATGAAAATGTAAGGCTCAGAGCCAGACTTGCAATTTTTTTCATTTTAGGTTATTAGTTATAGGTAATATAATAGCTATATCCGATCGAGAAAACTTCTTAATCGGATAATATTTTTAATTCAGGACTTAATCCTACAGTACAAATCACGCATCATAGACTGTGCTTTAGAATAACTACTGAAGAATACTTCTATAATAGTTTTTCACATCATTCCAGTTGTAATAAAATCCAGTATCACTCTTGATCGGAATTTTCACTTCGCTCTCATTATGAAGGAATTTAACTAGAACATTTCCTTTTTTATTCTTGTAGAAAATCATCTGCAGATTTCCTGCCATAGGTGATACTCTGAAATCTTGCCATGCTTGGTAATAGCGATCAGGATTCGTTTCTGCATTACTACACCCTTCTATCTGCATAAGGGCTAATAATCTGATAAAGTATGTGTCGTGGCCGAAACGTAATGTTGCACCACCAGTACCTTTTTCTATAGCCTGATCTGCAGACTCTAAAATATTTTCGAGAAGAGAACTTGCGCTCTTAGGAGCAACACCTTTATTGAGAGGTGCAGCAGCATTGCACAAATACATTCGATAGTTTATAGTTTTCCAGATTCCGAATAATTCTTCTTTCTCGAATATATCGTATATTGATAACGATGATCTTAGTTCTGTATTTTGAATGTCCGAAGCAATCCAATAAAGTCCCATCATCAACTCGTGAGGTTGTCTTATTTCTTCTGGATTTTTAAACAGTGATGCTATCAGACGATGAGGATGAATATTCTCATTCTCATATTGATAGAAATCTTTGCGCCATTCTGATTTATTGGAAGCAAAAGCCTCTGCTTCTGGCGTTGTATATGCCAAATATTTCATATAGCGCTGATTTGCTTCTTTTGTTATCTGAAGTGACGGATTAAGCTCTTTCAAGCGTTCGCAAAAAGCGCTCATACTCATAATACAACGCACAACAATGCTTGAACGGGCAGAAATATCAACTCCAGACTTGAATACATCTGGATAATTATTGAACATTCGCTCTGCAATATCCTTATGCTGGCGCTCACCAAGTGGCGTCAAATCACCTCCTCTGCCTTGTGCATCTTCCCAAACTATATTCAGACGTTGCAACACATCCTTACCTAAATCTGTCAGTTCATGTGCTTTAAAAACGTCTATGACTCTCGAATAACGATCGTCAGATGTTATCCAACGCGATCCATGACGTCCGTAATGACTTATATAAAACGCTTCATAACCTTTTGGGGCAACAGTCTGTTGCCCTTTTGGTTCTGGATAAGCATAGTAAATACTACCCAATTGTTCATTTGTAAAATCATCTAACGTATACCCCTGAGCTGTGGCTGATACTGCGCTTACGACAAGCAACAAACTCAGAATAGCATACTTACATTTAGTCAAAATATATGTCATAATTTATTTTTTTACGTTCACTCGGAATGCATTATTTTGCTTTATGTCTCCTCCAAGATAATCTGGTTTAGTATCTCCCCAACGTACCTTACAGTCATCAATTTCGATATCAGACGCCGTATCAATATAAAATCCGTAAGTTTTATCAAAGATAAATCCTTCGCCTTTGCATGGACGACGATCATAAACACCTCCGCTGTAGGCAGTACGTTTCAGTAATTGAACATCTACTTTATCGAAATAAATATTATTTACTTTATCAGGAGTATCACCACCTACAAAGATTCCATTTTCACTAGTACATTTAATGTTGTAGAAATAGATATTGCTTACTTCACCCGAATAGCCTTCTACTGCGCCTTTAGGAAAACGCCATCCAGCATCTTTATGATTACCTATTGCACGTGGATATGAAGTTACATAGATAGGCTCTGCTTTGCCCCACCACACGTCTGAGAAATACATACAATCTACAAGCATATTAGAGAATACTACATTTGTTACAGTTCCCTCATCACGATTTTGGATTCCTATACCACGGTTACTATCTTTAATGATACAGTTATCGAATAATACATTGTTTATCTTGTCCATATTCTCGGACCCGATCTTAATAGCACATGAACGAGAAGTCATCACACAGTTTGTTACAACTATATCTTCGCACGGACCATACTCTTCAAATTCGCGTCTGTTTTTCAAGCAGATACAATCATCCCCTGACTCAATAAAACAATTTGAGATTCTCACTTTACGAGAGTGATCTAAATCGATGCCATCGCCATTACGAACTTTCAGATTGTTCAAAAGCGATATACCATCTATCAATGCATCATAACAACCAATGAGATGTACTGTCCAATAAGCCCCATCACGAATAGTTATATCGCGAATAACTGTTTTCTTTACATTTATCAATGTCAAAACATGCGGACGAGGGTCGAAATCAGTTATTGGCTTCAATTCGTATGAGTCTTCAAGTTCCTTACCCATAAAAGCAATACTGTTCCCGTTAATTTCACCGGTTCCGGTTATCGAAATTTGCTCGATATCTTTTCCGCTTATCCACATCATACCTTCGGCTCTATTTTCACGAAAAGCACTTTCTGTATAAACACTTTCATCGGGATTAGCCAACAGTTTTGAATTTGGCTCAAGATGTAACTCTACAAAGGATGCAAATTTGAACGGACCGCACATAAATGTTTTTCCTGCAGGGACAACGACGCGTCCGCCTCCGGCTTCAGAACATGCATCGATAGCTTTCTGTATAGCTGCAGCATCATCTGTCACTCCGTCGCCTTTAGCACCGTAGTCTGTAATTAAATATACATTTTCCTTGCTCGCCGACGAAGCGCACCCTTGCGTGAGCATCAAAATGCAAATAAGTGTACTCAAAATTGATACGATTCTCATCTCTATTAGTTTTTTAGTTTATTATTTATTTTTTATTTCATTTCCATCAATTACTAGACCTTTTATGTCTTTAAAACTGAATGTTTCATGATTACTATTCGGAGCTTTTACTCCCTTCACTCTGAATAACTCCAGATTCTTTATGTTATCGAAAGAATATGCTTTTCGCCATTCTTTCTGCGAATTATTCGTATTCCATTTTACAGAACAGTCAATTAGTGAAAGACCATCAATTCCGTAAAATAAATAGCCGTCACGAGCACGCTTGTCTACCGCATTTTCCGGCTCCATAAATAATTGAAAATTACGAATACGTATATTTTCAACAATATTATCAAAGCCCTCAATACGAACTCCACTCTGGCCATATGCAATCACATTTTCAATATTGATATTTTCTATACCACCAGCTACAGCTGCATTATCCCTTTTCTGAATAGTAAACCACAATGGATCGCCGTTACCCCACCAAAATGGTGCTTTTCTTACCGTATGAATAACCATATTACTCATTGTTACATTACGAATTGTACCTCCATCACGTACAATAATACATAATCCTCGATTTGCATCATTTATTACACAGTTGGAGATCGTTATATTCTCGAAATCAGCATGAGTCTCTGTTCCAAATTTCAGTGCCGCTGAAGAAGATTTCAAAATGCAATTTGTAACAGTAATCCATCGACAAGGTTCTGCACGACCATTGGTCATAGTAGTCTTAAAGCATAATGCGTCATCACCAGTATCAATATTACAGTTGCTCACCATCACATTACTGCATCCGTCAATATCTAATCCGTCTGAATTTACACCATTAATAGGATTTGATTCTATATATATTCCATCAACCAACACGCGATCGCACCATTGAAGATGAACACTCCATCCGGAAGACTCTAATACTTGAATATCTCGGATATGTACATTATAACAATCCGTAAAGCTAACAGCAGTTGTATAAGGTGGAACTTTTTTATATTTTGTTCTATAATCTGCTCCATATTGCGCAGCATTATAAACCTCTCGACCAGTTACAGAATCTGTTACGGCACGAACTTCCGATCGCTGATAACTATATCTCTCGGCACGACAATGCAACATACCTTTTCCAGTTAAAGAGATATTTTTTGCATCAGTAGCACTAAGCAAAACTTCGACACTCTCGAAATCTGAAGCACCTACTAATTTCGAAATTTTCGGATAATCAGTAACTTTACGGCTTGCATATATCGTAGCTCCTGCATCTATATGCAGATCGACATTGTCTTTTAAATAAATTGTTGAACTTAAATAATTTCCGGCAGGAACAAGCACCGTGCCTCCACCATTAGCTGTGCAAAGATCGATAGCCTTTTGTATTGCAAAAGTCGATAGCTTTGTAGTATCTGATACGGCTCCATAATCTCTGACATTATATATCTGTGATGATACCGAAACAACAGCAAATATTGACAATATGATAATAAATATGCGTTTCATCCATTCAATTTATTGGTAAACAACTTTTGGTTGACGAAGCCCATTTTGTGTTGGGCTCAGCTCCCATCACAAATTCGAATGTTCCTCCAGACATTATATCATCGTGTGAAATATAATTTTTATCATATTCTTCTCCGTTCAATTTAGCTGACTGGATATAGATATTTGTACTTGAAGCACCATGAGCTAGAATCTTGAACTTCTTTCCATTCTCCAGATTGATTGTCATACTTGAAAAAGATGGGCTCGATATCATATAATATGGCGTTCCTGGACATACTGGATAGAATCCCATAGCAGCAAACATATACCAAGCAGACATTTGTCCGGCATCATCATTACCTGATAATCCTCCCGGTACATTCAGGTATTCAGTATCCATTATATGTCTTACTTCACGCTGTGTTTTCCATGGTTGTCCAGCATAATTGAACATGAATGCGACTTGGTGACAAGGCTCATTCCCGTGCCAATAACGTCCTTCACTGAACATTGAGTCAAGTTTTGAAGCGTATTTATCTTTTCCGCCCATTGCATCCATCAGGCCATATACATCATGCGGAGCATACCATGTATAATGGCAAGGAGCACCTTCTGTAATAAACTTAGTAAAACTGAATGCATTATCCTCTTTCAAAAATTCACCATTAGCTTTACGCCCTTGTGCATAGCCAGTAGAAGGATCAATCACATTCTTATAATTTTTCGAACGCCTCATTAGTTCCTCATAATCTTCAGTTTTACCTAACATTTTTGCAATTTGAGCCAACACATAATCATCGTATGCATATTCGAATGTACGCGAAGCTTGTTCATTTGTATGAAATGCTTCTTTGACTTCATCTTCGAGTGGAATATAACCATATTTCAAATACGATTTTAAAGCTCTACGCCCCATACCATTCTTATAATCTTCATATGATTCCGGTGATTCAAAAGCATTCCTACGCATACCTTCGTAAGCTTTGTCAATATCAAAATTTCTGATTCCTTTTACATAAGCATCACCTATAACCGAGATACAATGATCGCCTATCATAGCAGCGGTATAACTATTCCAACAAGGGAAGATAGGTAACCAGCCTCCTTGATCGTATTTGTCGACCAACGACTGCATCATATTCCCGGCTTTGTTCGGACTCAATATATTGATCAGTGGGTGTAATGCACGATAAGTATCCCACATGCTATAATCTTCATAATAAGTTTCTCCCTGACCAACCTTTCTTATAGGCGATCCTTTCGAGAAGCTAGGGTAACTTCCATCTATATCATTGAATGTACGAGGAAGAAATGAAGCACGATAAAATGCTCCATAAAATTTTTCTTTATCGTCATTATTATCAGTTTCTACTTGTATTGCCCCTAGTTGCTTTTCCCAAATAACCGATAATTCTGCACGTACTTTCTCAAAATCCCAATGAGGAATTTCTTCTTGCAAATTTTTCTGAACTCCACTTAGATTTGTAAATGAAGACGCAGCTTTAAACAAAAACTTTTCGCCTTTATTTACTTTGAAGCTAATATAAGCTCCGATTTTTTCTTGTTTAGATATAGAGGTTTGTCCCGGGAAAATACTATCTCCCTGAAATGTTCCAAATCCATCTATTTCATTCTGATAAGATACTATGAAGTATCCATTATATCCGGCAGGTTCTCCCCATCCTTGATATATTCTGTGAACAGGGTTATACCCCCTTATTTCTTTACGAAGCGTATCGATCTCGATAAATCCTTCACCTTCATCACTGTTCGGATTTACAACTAAATGACCTATCCCATCATTATCATACGTGAATCTAAAAATAGCAGAACGTGAACGTCCCGTCATCTCTGCTTTAATAGCATAATCTTCCAGATACGCTGAATAATATGATGGTGTTGCAATTTCTTTATCGTGAGAGAATAAACTAGCACGTTCTAATGGCTGGCATTTTAAATCACCTGATAATGGCATCAATGTCATTGATCCATAGTCTTGCGTACAACCTCCTACAATCCAGTGCGAATTACGAAATCCCTGAAACAAAGAATCTCGGTAATAATATGGAGCTTTACACTTACGCTCCGTATCCTGAGTCTGAGGTGTCCAGAAATTCATACCATTTGGTTCTAAAACTGCGGGTAAAGTTTGACCAAATTCTTCAGTCTTTTTACCAAAAACACCTGCGGTTTTTGTCACACTCGGAGCTGTACCAATACGTGTATCCACATATTGGTGCAATAATTCATTATCTGCAGTATTATTACACGAGCAGAATAAACCTAGAATTAATAGTATGTAGACATTCTTTTTTGCCATAGAACTATGTAAATATTTATATTTTCTCTTATCCTTTCGGAAAGTATATAGTAGGAGAGGAAGTCTCCCTCCCCTCCTACTTAATTAATTATTTGTAACCTTTAGTTTGTTCCCAATGAATATTTTTTTGCATTACTGTAACAGGCACAGGGAATACACGACGATATTTGTCTGTATTAGCAGTACCTAATGACGCCTTTTTCAATCCCCAATCGTTTTCGAATTTACCAAAACGGATCAAGTCATTACGACGCCAGTATTCATCAGCTAGTTCACGAGCACGCTCATCGCATATTTCGTCTAATGTTACCGCCGTTACTTGTGGAGCTTCAGCAGCAGTTCTAACCTTATTTACAAGAGAAATAGGAGTTTCACCTAATGTAGATTTACCGCCACGCAAAATAGCTTCAGCTTTCATCAATAAAACATCAGCATATCTGAATATTGGCATATCATTACTTTGTGGATGCACTGTACTTTCAGCTGTTGGATAAAATTTAACATTTCTATACCCCATAGCTAAACCTAACTCATCGTTACCTAAGTCTAGGCGACGGAGATTATCAGCTTTTTCAGCGTCATTCTTACCTCTTATAACAAGCTCTCTTGTCAATTCAAAATGCCACTTGATCTTTGCCTCAAAGTCTGCCCCAGCATAATAAGCATCATGAGAGCGTTTTGAAACTTCATAAATAAAAGGCTCTCCACTTTTTTCATTATATTGAAGTCCACCTCTCCAGATATTATTTCTTACATCACCTTCAAGATTATAGATATCCAAAAATTCAGGATTTGCACGCATAACTCCACTTGGCTTCTTCTTCAGATTAAATGTATTCTCGAAGAATTTATGTCCCCAAAAACGGAAATGAGTAATTCCATCCCAATCATATCTATCTGTTGTCCATTCATAAGCAAAAGCATAAATGAAGTCTTTTATTTGTGGACCATTAGTATCTTTAAATCTATCTAACCAAGGATCACTTAAATCATATTTTTTACTATTAATAATATTATCACAATGAGCAATTGCTTTATCTAGATTTGGGTTATCATTTGATGGTTCATAATTTGCTACATCATCAATAGAATATACAGCCCAATTAAGATACAACTTTGCTAACAAAGCATCAGCCATATATTTTGTTGGCTTAGCATAAGTTGTTCCATCTACAACATCAGTAAGTGCTGAATAAGACTCCTCTAACTCTTTTACTATAAATTCAGCAACGTCTTTTCGAGGAGAACGATCTGGAGTATCGATACCTATTTTATCAATAATAGGTAGGTCTCCATAGTTATCCATCATCCAGTAATAATACAATGCACGCATAGTACGTACTTCCGCAATATAACGAGGTTTAGCATCTATTTCTGGAGCTTTCTCTAACATAGAGAGAATCTGATTACATTCAGAAATACAACTAAATAAATTATCCCAGTTTAATGTTACAATCTCACTATTTGGATGCCATGTATGAAGGCTCATTTCTCCATATTTACCATTATCATACCAGTTTGGCCCATTTACAGCCATTGTACCTTCATCGGTTGTCGCTGTAGTCATCAACCAATACCAACGTCCGTATCCTGGCCGGAATTTAGAGTATGCAGGACCACATACCGCTTCCATATCTGCATCAGTAGTTGGAAAGTTTTCATCTGTATAACGAGATTCAACATCAACATCCAAATCTGTACAACTCATCATACATAAAGCTGCAATTAATGCTAAAGTAATTTTTCTTATATTATTGTATATCATAACCTTACTATTTAATTTTAGAATGTTAAACTTGCACCAAACATAAATGTACGAGTCTTAGGATAAAAGTTTTTATCATCAATACCTGGAGTTAGTCCACCCATATTAATTTCCGGGTCCAAACCATCGTAGCCTGTTAAGACAAACACATTATTACATGAAGCATAAATACGTAGATTTTTTATATAGTCTGAAAAATTATTAAATGTATAACCTATTGACAAACTAGATAGTCGTAGATAATCTCCTTTCTCAACATAGCGATCTGAAAAATAACTAGCGCCTTTATCTCCGATACGTTCTGTTTTAGCAGCACTGCTTAAGATATTACGTTGTGTAACTTCTGCAATACGGCTCAAATTAGCTTTTGTAGCATTCATTATTTTGTTACCCATCACTCCTGTAAAGAACATAGTCAACGACCAATTTTTATAGTTCAATGTATTGTTCCATCCAAAATTCACTTTAGGTTGTGCATTTCCTGCCCAAAAACGATCATCATTGGTTGGTGTTAATGTCGTTTCACCATCTTTTGTATAAAATAGTGATTCTCCATTTTCTGAATAGCCAGCCCATTTCCAAGTATAGAAAGAGCCAAGTGGTTTACCTGCTTGAATACGTTGTTGACGAACACCAGAAGTACCTGCTCCATCTAGATTCGCTTCATCAAAATAATCAGCAGCAAAGCTATCGTTAGAGATACTTACAACCTCATTCTTGTTGTGCGATACATTCAATGATGTATTCCATGTAAAGTCTTTTGTTGCAATAGGTGTAGCATTTATGGTTAGCTCAACCCCTTTATTACTAATTTCTCCTACGTTAGCAGTCATTACTCCATATGGATATTTTGTTGTACTAACTGCATAGTCAGCAATCAAATCTGTCGTACGTTTGTCATAATACTCAATTGTAGCAGTCAATCTATTATTGAAGAAACCTAGATCAAACCCAATATTAAACATAGCTGTACGCTCCCATTTCAAATTAGGATTAGCATTTCTTGTAGCACCAAGAGAACTCGCTGTTTCTCCTAAAGAATTTATATAGGTTCCTGTTTTGCCATATAATACACGTGCAATGAATGGGTCAAATCCAAGAGAGTTACCACTTACTCCATATCCAACACGAAGTTTCAAGTCATCAAAAATATTTAAATTCTTAATGAATGGTTCTTCGCTCATACGCCAAGCCAATGAAGCTGAAGGAAATGTTCCCCATCTATTATTCTCTCCAAATGCAGAAGATCCATCATAACGAAGCGTTGCTTGGAATAGGTATTTACTATTGTATGAATAATTTACACGTCCAAAGAATGAGATCATTCGAAGAGATGCATAATAAAAATCACCATAATCAATTCTTGATTCATCATTAGCGTTTACCATACCATGGTATCCTAATTCGTTATTAGTAAAACCTCTAGCTGTTGATTGAAATCCATTATCAAAACTATTTTCTTGCCATGAATATCCAACCATTGCACCTACTTTATGAACTTCTTTATATATTTGATTGAAGTTTGCATAAATTTCCAAGTTCTTATTGATATCCTCATTCGAATTTCTAAGAGCAAATCCACCTGAATTACGATTTACCATCGATTCTATATCGTTATATCTACTAATTTCCTCAGTATCGCTTTGATAAGACATATTTGCATCTAAAGTCAAAATCTCTGGTATAATATGCAATGTTGCTTTAGCTACACCTTGCATACGTTTACGACGTACATCATCCGAATTTTGTTTAAGCAAAGCTACTGGATTAAAGTATTGTGTACGATCTAAGTTTTCGAAGAAACTACCATCAGTATTATATACAGGCGATTCTGGTAGATAATAAGTCATTGCATTCAAAACGCTCAACCCTTGGCCTGCGTCTTGAATATATTTACTATTTGTAATACTTGTATTGAAGCTTAAACCTAGATCTAATCTATTCTTAAGAGTCTTAGTATTAAGAGTTGCACGTCCAATAAGGCGATCTAATGAGCTATTCTTCATAATACCTTGATTATCCATGTAGTTCAAGCTTACATTATAGTTTGTGCTTTCATTAGCTCCTGAGATTGAAATATTGTGATTGTGCGAAATACCAGTACGTTGTACCTCATCTTGCCAATCAGTATTTGTTGTATTATCAATATAATCAGCCGAGTGTAATGATAGTCCATTATCGCTTAGGAATTGACGGTGTTCTTTAGCACTCATCACATCCCAACGTTTAGTAACTTCGTCTATTGCCAGATAACCATTATAAGTAACAGTTGTTCCTCCTTTATTACCTTTTTTTGTTGTTACTATAATAACACCATTTGCAGCCTTCGATCCATAAATAGCAGTTGCCGAAGCATCACGCAATACATCAATAGATTCAATATCATCTGGAGCAACTAATGCAATCGAAGCACCTGGAATACCATCGATAACATAATATGGTTCTTGAGCTTCTCCTGAACGGAACGTAGATGCACCACGAAGTGTTACTGATGGTGTAGCTGTTGGATTACTACTTGTAGTAACGGTCATCCCCGGCACCTTTCCTTGTAGCATCTGGCCTGGAGATGTATAAACTCCACCTTTATTCAGATCATCCGCTTTAATAGTTGTAATAGAACTTGTAACGTCTTTACGTGTCATTTTACCATAACCAATGACAACAACTTCGTCAAGTACTTTATCGTTTTCCTTCAATACGATATTCATAGTACTTGTAGCTTTGGCTTCCTGAGCAATAAAGCCAACATAAGAAAATTGTAGAGTACTTCCAGAAGCAACTTCTAATTGAAAGTTGCCATCCAGATCGGTAACCGTTCCGTTTGTTGTACCTTTTTCTATTACACCAACACCAATCAAAGTTTCTCCGTCGGTAGCGCTAGTTACGTTACCTGAAACCTTAATTTGAGCAAATGTCAATGTACTACATAAAAGTAAAAATGTAAAGATAGAAAAGCGTTTGACTATCTTTCCTGTGTGAATTTGCACTTTAAACATAGAATTAAGTTTAGATTTAAATAATTATTTAATTGATGACATAAGAAATAATCTGACTTATCTCAGATTTTAATATATATTCTTTTTTTGTAGAGGACATATCCGGCAACGCCCAACAATGCTGTAAACAAAATAGCATATAGAGCTGAAGCCCAATAAGGATTTGTGATAATTAGGTTTATGTTTTCATAGATAGCATGTTTGATTTTGAATTTCGAAAGGGCAATAGCCAGTAATTCACTTGCTACATAAAGGAATAATGGATTCACTCCAAAAATTAAAAAGACTTTACTCCATTTTTCTTTTTTCTTTATATCAATCAAGTACATTAATGCTGCTAATAAAGAAGAAGCTCCACCACAAGTCATTAAAGTAAAGCTTGGGGACCAAATACGTTTATTGAAAGGCATTGAGTAGCTAAGTAACCAGCCCAAAGCCATTAATATAAACCCTACTAAAAATAGATGAAGAACCTTTTGATCAACATCTTTAACCCGGATAATCAACGATCCACAACAGAACCCTATCAACGTATGAGCTATTGCAGCTAGAGTACTGGTTACACCTTCAGGATCAACTGCTGTTTTCTGATACAAGTGAGAGAAACCGATCAAATTGCGGTCAATGATTGCCAAAATGTTTGTTTCGTCATTAGCATAACCATTACCCAACAAAACGATCGCACTATAACCAATCAGTAACCCTACAATTAGTTTAATCAAATGCTTATGATTAACAAATAAAGCGATAAGAGATACAACACCATAACAAAGAGCAATCCGTGGCATTACACCAGTCAGACGTAATGTATCATAAGGAAAGAAATTACCATTCAATGCTTGAGAAAACCAGCTAATTCCCCAGCCAATAAGCAAAATAATAAGCGTTCGCTTTAGTATTTTACCTACAACTTGAGACGATGCCTCGAAGTTGAATTTATTGAGCGAAATGAATGTTGAAATTCCCATAATGAATAGGAAAAAAGGGAAAACCAAATCACAAGGAGTGAGTCCATTCCAAGCCGCATGTTTCAGCGGCTCGAATGTATATTTCCCTCCCGAGTTATTTACAAGAATCATACCTGCGACGGTAATACCTCGCAGAATATCCAGCGATAGCAAACGTTTTTTCTCAGTCATGGTATTAGCTTCTTATTCTTATTTGAAAGCTTTTCGGAAAACTTCTTTAGCGGTATCTACACAGTCACCTTCAGGTTTAGACGAGTATGTTTCAGTTTCCAGAGTCCAAGGTTCTTCCATAGCATAAAAGTCTATAACTTCTTCTGCTTTTTTAGCCACTTTCTTAGTTTCGGTCGTACTTTCTGTTTCGTACTCTGAATCTTGTTCTTTTTGTTCCAGATTTCTCCAGTAGTCGCTCCAGCGTTTAAAATAGTATTTTGATTCTACGATAGGTTTACCGTTCAATTCAGCCTCCATTACCTCCCAGAATCTACTCCAACGCTTGTAATAGAAGTCTTTAAGTATACCATTCCACTCTTTGTGTGCATAGTCTCTTAATTTCCCATCATTTGCGGCTACTCGGTTACCCCATGTGGTGATTTGCACACGAGCATTCCATTCGTACAAATCTTTTTCTTCTTTCGTATTACCCAAGCTACGAGCACTTTCTGTCCATGTTCCAACACGGAATTCGCTACGTGTTCCCAGAAGTTTATCTTGCAACAATAGTAAATCTAAAAACTCTTGAGAGTTCTTTTTAAAGCTTGCTCTATCGTAGCTCTTAAAGTCAGCTATTGTATAGTTATACACAATACGTCCTCTGTCGGCAATAGACTGGCGTACAATATCTATCAGATCAAATTCGAAGTTGTTGTTACCTCTGTATTTATCAGCCACTTCAACAAGCAGGCGTGCAGCTTTCTCTGTTACAGTAGGATCGTAATAATTATCCATTTTAGACCAGCTAGATACTTGGAAATTATTCAATGAAGGACGACCACAGAAAATAGATTCATTAGGACCTTGTTGATTGTTTCCTACCGGACAATTATATATTGTTTCGGCCAATAACAACCAAGCCTCTTCAATCTTTGGATCTTTCACTCCATAGCGAGCAAAGGCATAGTTTTTGACCCACTCTTCTTTTGTAAATTTTTCCGGTCTCCAAGGAAGTTCCATCATCATTTCTACCATGATCGGGTTGTTTTCAATCCCTTCCATCGAAAGGCCTACCCCTTTTAGATTTGCTGCTAACGGATTCGTTTTTGTTTGATAGAAGTTGTCTAATAATTGATCCATACGACCATGAAGTCCGACATTTCCACCGAAGTTCAATAACATACAAAATACCCAATCGTGTTGCTCATAACCTTTATCACGTTTCCAGATTGACTCCATCCCCCACATAGGACGACATTCTGAGAAAAGATCCAAGATCAAAAGATCTCCTGCTTTCATTTTCTCGATCATTGCAGGACGCGGATTTTCTGTCCATCCTTGTATAACCCAAGTAGCTTTAGGATTTACTTTTTTCATGGCATCCATAATAGCTTTTCCTGAAGCATCGAAGTCAATTTCGTTACCAGCTTTACTCTCATGAAATGGGTCCATCGAATAATAATTTGCTTTTCCGTAAAGTGCTTCAAGTTCCTGATAATATAATGCAGCTATTTCGCTGAAACGTTCGTCAGTTGGCATCAAGAATGCTGGACGAACATATCCGTTCCAAATACCAGATCCTTCGACATTCAAACCAAGTTTTTCGTTTGCATCATGAGGAACCATACCCGAATATCCAGGAAAAACAGGTTCTATATTATACTCGCGCATACGTTTCAGAATCTTCTTTTGTAAAGCTTCTTGCTGTGTATACCACGAATCGGGATTGGGACCACCCCAACCCTCTAGATTATTCATTGCCCACCATGCAAAGAAAGCGGGACCTGATATAAACTTATTAATTTCATCTTTCGAATAACCTAATTTTTTAAGCATATTAAACCAAACACACTCTTGGCCTACTACCGCCAATGGAAGATTGATTCCGTGAAGAGCCATCCAGTCAATTTCCTGCTCCCAACGTTTCCAATCCCAAAACGCCATTGTATATGAGTAAGTACAATAATTGAAATTATATCTTAGACCTAGATCGGTTTCACGACGTTCTTTCTTGGTTACAGCCGGTAGTACCTCAGGAAGATCGGCTTTCATACCATTCCACGACAAATGTACTCCGGCATAGTATTTCAAATACCAATTTAGACCGGTTGCTATATTTACATATGAGTTACCTCTAATAACAACTCGTTTACCAGATTGGTCAAGTTCGAAAAAGTCTTGATCTCCTTTTTTTAATTCGATTTTAAATTTCTTAGATGCACCTTCATCTATACGTTCCAATAATCCCAAAATAGGATTAGCCATCGAGGCTGTTGAAAACACTAAAAGGATAAGTGAGATTAACAGTAATTTTAATTTCATGGTAGCTATTCTTAGTTTTATTATTTGTATACCTAATTGTTAACTACCGCTAAGATATATTAAGGTTTCGACCGAGAGGGGGAAAATCGATCACAAAGGGAGGACAATAGTAAACCTCCCTTTATTTCTTAGCTAGAAGAGTGCTAGGTAGCACTCCTGTATATTCTTTGAAGCAGCGTGTAAAGTATTTCGGATCGTTAAATCCAACTTTATATGCAACCTCCGAAATGTTAATTTGCTCTTTATCGGCTAAATTCTTGAGTATTTCTTGAGCTATATTTAAACGATAGTTTCGCATAAACTGACCGATCGATTGTCCAGTCAAATCTTGCATTTTCTTATTGACAAGTGTTTTACTATAACCCATATCTTTTACGAACGAATCAAGATCGTAATCAGAGTTACCATAATTCGTACTCATAAGAGAAAGGGCTGTTTGGACAAATTTCTGATCTTTTGATTCTGTTTCGATTCCAAGATCATCTGTATTCATTGTCAATGAGAACTGAGCTTTATACTTCTTACGAGCACTCAATATATTCTGAATTCTTAACAACAATATTTCTTCGTCGAACGGTTTTGATAAATAAGCATCTACTCCTATTTGATAACTTATTTTCTTTTGTTCTTCTGATGCAACTGCTGTTAGGATAAGGAATGGAATATGAGAAATCGAAATATTCTGCTTCACTTGTCGCGACAGCTCAATCCCATCCATCACTGGCATCATCAGATCACTCAATATCAAATCTATTTTCTGCGTTTGAATAATCGACAAAGCTTCAGCTCCATCTTGAGCCTCGCGTATACGATAATGTGTCTGTAAAAGAGATTTTATATAAGACCTCATATCCGGATTATCATCCACAACCAAAATTGTTTCTTTAGATGAGATTGAAGTCTGCGTATCATTTGTGACTTGCGACAATATGTCGTTCACGCCAACTTCAGCCTCTATCGGTTGACCTACAACATATGGAACTAATACCCTCAGAGACACACCACCACCTTGATTATTTCTAGCTTTTATATTACCTCCATGCAGTTTTATAATTTTCTCACACGAATATAGACCTACTCCCGTACTATTTTGCCACAATTCGGCATGCTTATTCTTATTTTTTGATTGGTAAAACTGATCGAAGACTTTTTCAATATCATCTTCAGGAATACCGATACCTGTATCTCGAACACAAATATAAAGTTGCTTATCTTGATCCTCAGAGTTTAACTCAGCAACATATACACAGACTTTACCTTTATGGGGTGTGGCTTTTATGGCATTCGAGACTAGATTTACAATTACCTTTCGTATATAACTATAATCTAGACAAACATAAGGATTCGATAATCTATAAAATGTTCTAAATTCAATTTTTCGTTCTCGCGCATAGGCATAAAATGGCATTAAAATATACTCAAAGAATTCCTGTATATTTTGACAACCTATATCTAGCTTAACAAAATCCGAATCAAGCTTGCGAAAATCCATCAGTTCATTTACCAATGTCAACAGATACTTTGAGTTTCTTTCTGCTATAATTAAATTCTCCTTTACATCAGATTTTTCAGTTTGCTTAATAGCTTTTTCCAAAGGACCATGAATCAATGTTACTGGTGTACGGAATTCATGCACCAAATGTGTAAAGAATGATATCTTCTCTTCGGTAGAGTGTGCCAATTTCCGACTAACTTCAATCAATTTCAAATTTTGACTCGCAATCTCCGAAGTCCGTTCTTTAACAATTTTCTCTAATTTTATCTGTTGCTCTCTATATTGTCTTGTTTTTCTCTTGTATAACAAGTAAGTCATTACAACTACTAGGAATAAAACAATTGATATAAACCACCATGATTTATAAAAATATGGCTTAACATTAAAAGTTATTTCAGTGATATTATCAGACCAATAACCTTGATTATTCGTAGCTCGCACTTGAAAAACATAACTACCGGATGGTAAAGATGTATAAGTAGCCGAGTTCTCGCCAACTTTAGTTTCTGTCCATTCCTCATCATGCCCTTTCAGACGATAAGTATAACGAATCTGTGTTATATAATCATATTTTTTTGCCGAGAAATCAATCTTAATAGCTCTATCGCTTTCATGAAAATGCAGTTCGGTCGAAGAACTTATAGATTGACTTATATATCCATCATCTCCTGGATATATATTTTCACCAAGAACACTTAGCCCTGTAAGTGATACCTTTATAGTTTCATAATTATAGTTTCTTGCTAAATTAGGTTTGATTGCAACTAGTCCTACAGTGTTACCAAAATAAACCATATCTTCAGTACTTGAATATAAATATGCATTCCAATAGAATTGATTTGTTAAAAGGCCGTCGTATTTTGTAAAATTGCTAAAAACCATATTTTTCTTATCCAGCAATGCAACTCCTTTATCTGAAGATAACCATAACGAGCCTAAACCATCTTCTACTATTCCTATAATATTGTTATCAGGTAATCCATTCTCGATCTTATAATTTTCAAATTTATACTCTCCTTTTGAGTTTGCAATCATTTTGTATAGGCCATTACCATTAGTTCCTATCCATATTATTCCTTCACTATCTTCTATGATACAGTTTATTTTATCGGCAACAAGATAAGACGGATCTGAAAGTTTATGTTTAATATGATTATAATCGAAGTGTATACGACTTCGTGCAAACGAGAAAAGATCAATAATAAAAAGCCCCTCAGACGTACCAACCCAAAGCTTATTCTTTCTATCAATAAGCAAAGAATTCATAGTTTCAAATCGATTGTTTGGATGATTAAACTTTACTTTCTGAAAAGCATCAGTTTTTTTATCATAAAAATGTAGACCTTCAGTAGTACCGAACCAGATACCATTATTAATTGTGTCCTCGCAGGCACTTGACACAAAATTTAATTCTACGCTTTCAGCTTTAGGTTTATATCTTTTGAATTTTCTGTTATTTGCCACATTCAAATCAAGCTTGTTAATACTACCTCCCCAAGTATATACCCAAAGTTGATTTTCTTTATCCAACAAAATACCACTGACCGAATTATGGCTTATAGTTGTCTGATCTTTTGACTCTGATACGAAATGCTCGAAAGTATCCTGTCCTTTACGTTTCAAGTTCAATCCACCTTCAACAGTACCAACCCATAAATTACCTTGTCTATCTTCACAAATTGCATTTACAGCATTAGCAGATATCGAACTCTCTGTTCTTCGACTGTGTTTCCATATACGTGTAGTCAGGCGGCCTCTTGTCAACAAATTGACACCTCCAATTTCTGTCCCCACCCATAAACAGTTTTCATCACTCATCAGACAATTCACAAAATTGCAGTTCAAAGTCATCCCCAGATTTTCGTCATCGCTTTCAATAAACGAGAAATTATCGCTATCTCTATTATATATATTCAGTCCTTTTAAAGTAGCTATAAAAAGATTTCCTGACTCGTCCAATTTGATATCAGTTATATGTGACTGACTTATCATACCCTCTTTACGTTTCGATGAGGCCCCATACCTTTTTATCTCCTGATTAAAATGATCGTAGCGAAAAAGCCCTCTATTTGTACCTACCCAAAGCAGTTCACCATCAAGCTGTAGACAATGAATAACCCAATCTTCAAAGTAAGCATCTACAAGTTTAGACACTGGCGAAATTTTCAAAATATTTTCTTTACGCTTATCTATACGAACTAAAGAATTATTTATTCCTGCACAGATTGCCCACCCCAGATCGCTTATAGCTAAAACGGGGCGTTCACACACTCCTTTATCGAGACAATAATATTCTGAAATTTGCCCTTTCTCATCAAACTCGAGGCAATAAAGCGTATTATTAGCAGAAATCCACATATCACCTTTTCTGTCTTTATAAACAGATCGAACATTAGAGCTAAATATATCCTCTAATACATCATTGTGTCTCGTTTTGATATCAATGTTACAATATTTATTCATATCAATGATATCAATACCTCCTTCCGAAGCTATCCACAACCTATTGAAATTATCTTCACAAATTTTATTTACATAGTTACTTTTTAATGCAATGGGATTTGTTGTTGTCGTAAATGTTAGAAACTTATAACCATCGTATCTTGACAAGCCATTGTGCGTAGCAAACCATATATAACCTTGGGAGTCTTTTACTATATCATCAACAAAGTTATGAGGTAAGCCCGCATCATTCGTTAAATAAGTATAATTATAAGCTGAGAAGGGATAAGGAATCTCTGCACTTCGTAGAGAAATAAAGCTTATAGATAATAAAATTAACAGAATATTTTTCATTAGGATGATATTGTCAAAGTATAGAGACAGACAAATATACTCATAATTTCAAAATATGACATAGTTTATAATACAAACGCTGTATACCATGCAGATTACACGTACTATAATCAACTTATTTTAAAGTTACCGCTTTCTCCAAAACACAATGTATCAGAAATAACTTTATTAGATAAAAAAGCTCCATCCCATTTACATCTAATAATAAACCACTTACGATTACACTTATAGCAAAAAAGATACAAATACAATAAAAATTTACATTTTTCAGTTGTATAGATTAAACCTTTTTGCTTTTTTGAAGTCATAACTAATTACTCTTATCTTAGCTTAGAAAACAAGCCTAATTATAGATATATCCGAAGATGAATAAAAAGACTAAAATTATTTTATTTGTAGCAATTTTTCTATTTCTAGCGGGAATCATACTTTATCCTCGTATCAAAACTTATTTCCAGACAGAAGATTCAACTACTCCAACTCAAAAGAGTGAGGCTCCATCCCAAAATAATCAAAGGCGACCTCTAAACGTAAATGCCTTAGTTCTCAAATACGAGACATTGGATGACGTAATACGTGGAATAGGACGATTATTGCCTGACGAAGAAGTTGATTTATCTTTCGAAACGTCAGGAAAAATAACCAAGATATATTTTAAAGAAGGTACATATGTACGTAAAGGCGAATTATTGGCAAAGGTAAATGATGCGCCTTTACAGGCTGAGTTAAAAAAACTGGAAGCACAAATACCTTTAGCTCAAGATCGTGTTTTCCGTCAAAAATCGCTATTAGCCAAAGATGCTGTAAGCCAAGAAGCATACGAATCGGTAAATACCGAGTTGGCAAAACTAGAGGCTGATATTCAACTCGTAAAAGCTAGAATAGACCAGACAGAACTTCGGGCTCCATTCGACGGCAACATCGGACTACGACAAGTAAGTGAAGGGACATATGCTTCACCATCTACGGTACTGGCAAGATTGACTAAGACTTCTCCTTTGAAAATACAGTTTTCAATTCCAGAAAAACAAGCGAATATACTCAAAGTTGGCACTCCTTTCAAATTCAGACTCGACGATGGAGCATCCAACCAATATACTGCATCAGTATATGCCATAGAACCGAACTTAGATGGCGAGACTCTGACAATGGAAGTTCGTGCACTATATCCAAATCCAGGCGGTGTTTTACCTCCGGGACGTTCGGTGCAAATTGAGATTAAAGTTCAAGAAATACAAAATACAATTGTTGTTCCGAGCTTATCAGTTATCGCAGAAATGGGACGCGACATAGCTTATGTTTATAAAGATGGGCGCGCTCAGCAAGTAACGCTAAGAAAAGGAATGCGTACTGCATCATCCATCCAAGTTCTGGAAGGACTAAATGTTGGCGATACGTTGTTAGTGACCGGAGTAATGCAGCTTCGCGATGGACTACCTGTATCTATTAATGAGCTTGTTGAAAACGTAAAAGAAGATTAAGATAAAATGAATATTTCCGAACTAAGCATAAAACGCCCGGTATTAGCAACAGTATTCGTCTTAATTATATTTCTATTAGGTATTATCGGATACAGTTATCTCGGAGTCCGCGAATATCCCAATATAGACAATCCGATTATTACTGTCAGTGTTTCTTACCCAGGAGCAAATGCTGAGATCATCGAAAATCAGATCACCGAACCTCTTGAGCAAAATATCAATGGTATTCCTGGCATACGTTCATTAACAAGCCAAAGTAGTCAAGGTAATTGCCGTATCACGGTCGAATTCGAACTATCGGTCGATCTGGAAACTGCCGCTAACGATGTGCGAGATAAAGTTTCGCGTGCGCAACGTTATCTGCCACGTGACTGTGATCCTCCAACTGTATCGAAAGCCGATGCCGATGCCAGTCCAATTATTCAGATAAGTATACAGAGTGAAACTCGCTCGCTACTCGAGCTAAGCGAAATAGCCGAACTTACAGTAAAAGAGCGTTTACAGACAATACCCAACGTTAGTGCTGTTGAGATTTGGGGACAAAATCGTTATTCGATGCGCTTGTGGTTAGATCCCGACAAGATGGCTTCGTACGGAGTTACACCTATGGATATTAAATCGGCTGTAGATAGAGAGAATGTTGAGCTCCCATCGGGAAGTATCGAAGGTGATAATCTAGAGCTATCTATTCGTACTCTTGGTTTGATGGAAACCCCTGAAGAGTTCAACAATATGATTATCAAAGAAGATAACTTCAATGTTGTGCGCTTCAAAGATGTAGGTACAGCCGAACTTGGAACCGAGAATCATCGAAATATCATGCGTCGGAATGGCATTCCGGCAGTAAGCACAGTCATTATTCCTCAACCGGGTGCAAACCAGATTGAGATTTCGGACGAAGCAATGATTCGTCTCGAACAGCTCAAAAAAGATTTACCCGAAGATGTTATAATTGATGTAGCTTTTGATAATACAAAGTTTATCAGAGCATCAATCAACGAAGTGGAAGAAACCGTATATATAGCCTTTCTACTTGTAGTCATAATTATATTCTTATTCCTTCGCGATTGGCGCGTAACCCTAGTACCTTGCGTTGTTATTCCAGTTTCTCTGGTCGGAGCATTCTTTGTGATGTACATCGCCGGATTCTCAATCAATGTATTGTCTATGTTGGCCGTAGTACTTGCCGTAGGACTGGTAGTAGATGACGCTATTATCGTCACCGAGAATATCTATCTAAAAATAGAATCGGGGATGGATCCTAAATCGGCAGGTATAGAAGGTTCGAAAGAAATATTTTTCGCTGTAATTTCGACTACTATAACATTAGTTGCAGTATTCTTCCCTATTGTCTTTCTCGAAGGAATGACTGGGCGTCTTTTCCGCGAGTTTAGTATCGTCGTTGCAGGAGCTGTATTAATTTCTGCATTCGTTGCATTGACTTTCACTCCGATGCTTTCTACAAAACTCCTTAAAAAAGTAGATAAGCCTAATATATTCTACCAAAAGACAGAACCTTTCTTCCAGTGGATTACTAATGGTTATCATAATTTACTAGTTAGCTTCCTGAGAAAGAAAATTATGATATGGCCAATCATTATCCTTTCAGTTATTCTCATTGTAGTTCTCTTAAGATTAGTTCCTTCCGAAATGGCTCCTTTGGAAGATAGATCGCAGATTACATTACGCACAAGTGGACCGGAAGGGTCTACCTACGAATTTAATCGTAATTACACCGAAAAAATATCGATGATAGCTGACACTGTAGCTCGAGAAAGATTGATCAATACGATGCGTGTTTGGACAGGCGGAGGAATGGTCAATTTAACTTTGCCGGATATCAAAGATCGTGAACGAAGTCAGATGGAAATAGCTGATGCTCTGACACGAGCAGTAAGGGGAGAAACTCAGGCTAGAACATTTGTTCAGCAACAGTCAACCTTCGGCGGAAGGCGCTCAAGCATGCCTATTCAATACGTACTTCAAGGACAGAATCTAGCAAAACTCGAAGAGTTTATTCCCGAATTTATGAGAAAAGTACAAGAAAGTCCGATGTTCCAGATGGCCGATGTAAACCTAAAATTTACTAAGCCAGAAACCCGAATTATAATTGACCGCGATAAGTCTGCACTTTTAGGTGTTAGTACACGCGATATAGGACAAACTCTTCAATACGCACTCAGCGGGCAACGCATGGGTTATTTTTACATGAATGGTAAACAATACCAAATTCTTGGAGAAATAAACAGGCAACAACGTAATACACCACTCGATCTAAAATCAATCTATTTGAAAAATCAAACGGGCAAGATGATCCAGATGGATAATCTTGTCCGACTAGAAGAAAGTGTTGCACCACCCCAATTATATCGTTACAATCGTTTCAATTCGGCTACAGTTTCTGCCGGATTAGCACCAGGTGTTACGATCGGTGCCGGACTGGACGAGATGGATCGAATAGCCGCAGAAACTTTAGATGATACGTTCAGAACAGCATTATCTGGCGATTCGAAAGAATTTAGAGAAAGCTCTTCAAGTTTAATGTTTGCATTTATATTAGCTATTCTCTTGATTTTCCTGATTCTTTCGGCTCAATTCGAAAGTTTCAAAGATCCGTTGGTTGTTATGCTTACAGTTCCGCTGGCTATTACCGGAGCATTAATATTTATGTATCTGAATGATGTAACAATGAATATATTCAGCCAGATTGGAATCATTATGCTTATTGGTCTGGTTGCCAAGAACGGGATTTTGATCGTAGAATTTGCAAATCAACGGCAAGAAACCGGCATGAATAAATACGAATCAATTGTTGGTGCATCAGTTCAACGACTTCGCCCTATTCTGATGACTAGTTTTTCTACCATATTAGGATTACTTCCACTTGTTTTGGCAAGTGCCGAAGGAGCTAATGGGCGTATTGCTATGGGAACAGCCGTTATTGGAGGATTGTTAGTGTCAACATTACTTACAATATTTGTTGTTCCGGCAATGTATTTATATATCTCAACAAACAGAGGTAACAAAAAAAGCTAAAATACTGAAAGAAAATATCAGACAAGACTTATGAAAAAAAGGATTCTATTTATTATACTTCTATTAACTCCGCTTTTAAGCCAAGCACAAGAGGTCTTAGATCTAAAGCGTTGTATAGAAATAGGCTTACTAAAAAATTACGAGATAAGAATAACCCGCAATAATCAAGAGATATCTGATAATAATTTAACCATCGGAAATGCTGGTTATTTGCCAACTATCGACTTGACCGGAGGTTATTCTGGTTCAGTCAATAATACGACTCAGAAGCTTAGAGAAGGTGGACAGAATAAAAACAATGGGATTCATAATGAGTTACTGAATGCAGGAGTTAATCTGAACTGGACTGTTTTTGATGGGTTCAATATTCAGGCAAACCATAGTAAGTTGAAAGAATTGCAACAGATGGGCGAGCTTAATACTCGCTTGACTATAGAAAATTTCATTGCAAATCTGACCTCTGAGTATTATAATTATATACAGCAAAGTATTCGGTTGAAGAATATGCAATCGGCAGTTCGTTTATCTAAAGAACGTTTTCGCATAACCGAAGCCCGTTACGAAATTGGTGCAGGATCACGTCTAGATATGCAACAAGCCCGCGTAGACCTCAACAGTGATAGTTCGAAGCTAATTAAGCAATACGAAGTACTGCACACATCGCGTATTGCTTTAAACGAGATGATGTCTCTCGAAGACATAAATCAGCAAACCTTGATTTGCGATACTGCTATAACCTTTGACAGACTTTTGGATAGAGAAACAATTTTTAAAACGACAATGGAATCAAATACATTCCTACTCTTATCCGGAAAAAATAGAAATTTGGGCTTATTAGACCTTAAAATGGCGCAAAGCGAAAATTATCCTTATCTAAGACTGAACGCTGGTTATGGTTACAACAAGAACTTGTACGATACGGGATCAATCAGTAGTCAGCGTAATCTAGGCTTTACTTATGGTGTTACCATCGGCTTTAATATCTTCAATGGATTCAATAGAAAGAGAAAGCAAAAAAATGCTAAGATTGAAATTATGAATCGTGAGTTAGAGCTTGAACAAACAAACCTTTCACTTAAAGCCGATTTATCGAACATGTGGATGGCATATAAAAACAACATCAAGCTTGTTGATCTTGAGAAGCAAAATTTAGAAACAGCTAACGAAACTTACGATATAGCAATTGAAAGATACAAATTAGGAGATTTATCAGGGATCGAACTTCGCGAAGCTCAGAACAGTTTATTGGAAGCCGAAGAACGACTGGTTCAGGCCGAGTACAGCACTAAGTTATGCGAAATATCGCTTCTGCAAATTAGTGGGCAAATTTTAAATTATTCGGAATAGAATTTATTCTTCTTTACGGACGAGGACTTTATCAATTCTTGCTCCGTCCATATCTACTATCTCCATCGAAAAGACATGCCACTGCAATGTATCACCTGTTTTCGGAATACGACCTAGTAAATCGAGAATTAATCCGCTCAGAGTATTATAATCATACTTTGAATAAATTTCTTCCATCTCGAAATAGTCTAGAAAGTTGTAGAATGAACATTTTCCATCGACTAGGAAACTACCATCTTTACGTTCTACAATCTCAGGTTCTTCATTGATTTCAAGAATTTCGCCAACCAAAGCTTCTAGAATATCTTTCATAGTTACTATCCCACTTACAGCACCAAATTCGTCACCAATCAATACCATAGATGAATGTGTTTCCTTCATCTTCTCTAATGCAGGATAAACTTGCATTGTCTCGTAAAAGAAGTTGGCTTGACGACAAATTCTTCTCAGAGAGAAATTTGGATTATCTATATTTGTAAAGATATCTTTCAAAAGTACTATACCTTCAATATTATCAAGATCGTTGTCAGCTACCGGATATTTATCAAACGGGAATTGGGATATTTTTTCTTTCAACTCATCTTTTGTCAGGCTTAAGTCTAACCAAATGACATCACTACGAGGAGTCATTATCGATTCCATATCGCGATCTCCTAATGAGAATACACGTTCAACTATATCTTGCTCAACGGCTTGCACTTCTCCACCCTCAGCGCTTTCTTTTATAATTTGCTTGATTTCCTCCTCTGTCATCTTCGAATTATTGTCTTTTATCCCTAATAAATTAGAAACAAATGATGTACTCTTCGAAAGTATCCAGACAAAAGGTGTTACTAATACTGAGAGCCAAATCATTGGACGAGCTATTATCTTTGCTATTTTAACCGATGCACTCATCCCAATTCTTTTTGGGACCAGTTCTCCAAAAATAATAGTTAAATAAGTAACTACAACTACAATAATTACTTGTGAGATAGGTAATGCATATTGGTGAGGTACGCCGATACTTTCCAATACAGGAGAAAAATGGCCGGCTAAAACATCCCCTGAATACAAACCTGTAAGAATACCAATTAGGGTTATACCAACTTGTACAGTAGACAGAAATTGATCCGGATTATTTGCTAAATCAAGTGCTCTTTGAGCAGACTTGCTCCCTTGCTTGGCCTCGTTACTTAAGCTAGTCTTACGAGCTGAAACGACAGCTATTTCCGACATCGCAAAAATTCCATTCAAAAGAATTAAAACAATAATAATCAGGACTTCCATTCTTAAGATTTATTGGTTATATGATTGTATGTAGTACTATATAAAACAAGAATAAAATCAGTCGTTAACAGAGCTAGATTTTTCGATCTTAATACCGACTTTTTCAATTCCAATTAGAGGATTATCGGTCATACGATGCGAAATACGAATTCTATGATTTTTACGTACATTGCCCTTATCAAAATATACATTTTTCAATAAAGGCATAGAGATCTGATAAGAAGACCCGAAGCCTGATCCATACCATTTACCTTCGCTATCAGCAATTATATATTCTTTTTCTTGCTTATTGGTATAGATAGAATCGGCATCTAATTCGAGTGTATACCCGATCCATAAATTTTGATATTTGTAGGAATTATTGTGGACGACTTCAAGCAAAATATCGTATGATTGTAATGAGTCGTAAGAAGCTGAATCAACATAAAAAACACATTCAGTAGTCTGGTTCCATTTACCATTCTTCAGTTCTTCATACTGATAATAAATCTCTTTCTGGCTACAGGAAATAAATCCCAGAGCCAGAAAAGAAATTAATATTATAAAATATTTCAGATTAAGCATCTGGCTTATTATCCGTTCTTTCACCCCCATTCTGAGGAGGTCTGTTGTTTCTGTTTTTTCGACGAGAACGATTGTGATTATTTGATCTAGGTTTAGATTCCTGGCCTTCTCCCCCATCTTCCGATTTTATGGGTTGTCCTTCTGGTCTAGGACGAGGTTGAATAGGTCTCTCTCTATTTTCTCGCTCTCTATTATTATTTCTATCGCCTCTATTGTTGCCATTCTCTCTACCATTATTATTGGCTTTAGCAGCAACTTCATTAGTATTATTATCCTGATTAGAACTTGTATTATTGTTCGAATCGCCATTACGCTGAGCAGGTTTCTTTTTCTTGCGTTTACTATTCTTTTTATCAGTGTCGAAGCGATTTATATTTTCCTGAGCTAACACATCATGAGTGACTGGCTTATTAGCTTCGAAATCATTATCATCTACAAGATGCAATGTCTTTTTACCATTACGATTAAGCTTCATAATCTCGAACACGCGATCCTTATGGATAGTTACCAGATTCGCTGCAAAATGTTTATCTGTCGAAAAAGTCATCATGCCCGATAGTACATCTGTCTTGAAATGATAATATGTATTATCTTTTGTCTCGAGCACTACATCGCGCGAAGGTAATTTACGCTGTGCTTCAAGATAAGTATCTACTTCGTAGTTTAAACAGCATTTCAATTTGCCGCATTGCCCTGCTAATTTCTGAGGATTAAGCGGAATTTCTTGCATGCGTGCCGCAGATGTAGATACCGAAACAAAGCTCGAAATTGAACTAGAACAGCATAGTTCACGTCCACAAGGTCCGATCCCTCCTACTCGTCCAGCTTCTTGTCGCGCTCCGATCTGTTTCATCTCGATTTTAATGCGGAACTCAGATGCATACTCTTTAATCAATTGACGAAAATCGACACGTCCATCGGCTATATAATAGAAAATTGCTTTATTACCATCACCTTGATATTCAACATCGCTAATTTTCATATCAAGTCTCAGATTTTCCGCTATTTCACGAGCACGAAGCATTGTCTTATGCTCTTTAGCTCTTGCTTCTTCTGCTTTTTCAATATCACCGGGCTTGGCATGACGATACACACGTTTTATTTCGCCGCGGAAATTATTCTTCTTCATCTGAAGCTGAACTAGCTTTCCTGTTAAGGTAACTTCACCTATATCGTGCCCTGGAGTAGCTTCAACAGCAACAGTATCTCCTTTGTATAATTCCAAATTATTGCTATTCAAATAATATCCCTTACGAGTATTTTTAAATTGAACTTCAACCATCTGGCTTTCTTTTCCATGTGCCTCAGGAATATCGTTCAACCAATCATATACTTCCAGTTTATTACGACCAGTTTGCGAACTCTTGCATCTGCATCCGCCACCACTTCCACCGCAGCACGATTTCTTTGGAGGCTGTTGGACAGCAATTAAACTTTCTTTTTTTACTTCATTTTGTTGTACTGCTACTACTGCCATTTTGGGTGCATCTGCAGCAACATTTTCAGCTTCTTCAGCCGGTACACGACATGTACAGCCAATTGGCGTCTTACATGTACCCTGACAGTCGCTGATTTTTATAAATTTGGTTCTATTTTGATTAAAATCCATTATATATCAGTTGTTTTTAATTATAATGCAAAGCTCCTTTTTCAGCTTTGTGGGTTTATTTTATTTACCGCTCTGCGGTATAGCTTATCTTTTCAACAACATAGTCACTTTCAGACATAAATCGAAAAAGACCATGCGTGCATTTACATTCTGTTCGATATGCATCTCGGCCAAAGACAACTCCTGCATGAAGTCCATAATGTTTCGCTCGTTAATAAAAGGAGCAAAACGTACTCCAAAAGCGTTTTCCGAATTATTGAGGTACACAATATCTGGTTGCTGCAAGTTACTAACAAAATATTCACGAATCATCTTTTGGCTATACATTAAATAACTTTTCTGTCGTTCGCGACCTATTCCAGCCAAATCGGCAGCAATAGCTTTGATCGATTTAATGTTGCGCGCGTATGATGATCGCATCATATTAACAAACAGTTCAAAGAAGTATTTGTTCTCTTCATCAAGGCTTATTGTTTCCAAAGCTTTAACGAAGCTTCCTCGCGATAGATGAGCAATATTCTCTGCATCAACTTCGTTGATATTGTATTTAGCAATTAGCTCTTTTTCAATATCCGCTTTTTCAATTGCAGGTATATTTATTCGCTGACTTCGCGACTGAATCGTACCAATTATCATATCAGGAGCATCCGAAACAAGGAGAAAAACCGTATTAGGTGTCGGTTCTTCGATTATTTTCAGCAGCTTATTTGCACAAGCCTCATGCATCTTTTCGGGAAGCCATACGACCATCACTTTGAACTTCGCTTCATAAATCTTTAAGCTAAGTTTTCGGACAATCTCTTCACTTTCTTTTGCATAGATTACTCCTTGCGAATTCTCTGCTTCGATATTGGTCAGCCACTGATGATAGCTGAAATATGGTGTAGATTCGAACATCTCGCGCCACTCAACAATATAATCGTCGCAGACTTCTTTCTTCTTTGCAGCTTTTTTTACGATAGGAAATACAAAATGTAAGTCGGGATGTGCTAGATTATCATACTTCTTGCATGATGGGCACACTCCACAAGAATCAGTTTCTGAAGGGTTTTCACAATTAAGATATTGGGCATAAGCCAAAGCCAAAGGTAGCTTTCCTACACCTTCGGGACCGCAAAAAAGTTGGGCATGAGGAATAAACCCCTCACGTGCCGACTTTATTAGTCTTTCTTTTACTCCACTTTGTCCTACAATATCTTTAAAATACACTTCTCAATTCTTTATTTCTTATTAATACACCTCTTTTGCTATACGTCTTACACTTTCAGTTGCCATCAACGAGTAGAAATGAATGCTAGGTACTCCATGCGCAATAAGGTCACGACATTGCTCAATTCCCCATTCCACTCCTACTTCTTTGGCTTTAGCATCATCTCCATTACAAGCTAACAATGCTTTTTCCAACGGCTCAGGAATACTTGAACGAAATATTTTAGGTAGTACTGTTAGTTGATTAGCCAATACGATAGGTTTAACACCCGGTATAATTGGCTGTGTAATTCCTTCTTTACGACAACGCTCAACGAACGAATAATATTTTTCGTTATCAAAGAACATCTGAGTAACAAAATACTCTGCTCCCTGATCAGCTTTCATCTTCATGTATTTCAAATCAGACTCCAGACTTGGTGCTTCTTCGTGCACCTCAGGGTAACATGCCATACCATACGAGAAAGGTGTTTGCAACCCCTCGAACGGAAAGCCATACATATCAATTCCTTTGTTGAACTGATTAACTTGCGCTTGCAAGTCTGTCGCATGATGATTTATATTTCCCTTAAGCTGATCTGAAGTTAATTTCTTTTCATCGCCACGTAGTAATAGTAAATTATGCACCCCCATAAAATTGAGGTCAATCATTGCATATTCTGTTTCCTCTTGTGTAAAACCTTTACAAATCATATGAGGAATTGCCATTACTTTGTACTTATATTGCAAAGCTGCAGCAATAGCTACCGAACCCGGACGCTTACGAATATTCACACGTTGTATCGATCCGTCAGGCATTTCTTTATCAAGATACTCGCTGTGATGTGTGGTTATATTGATGTACTTAGGATCAAATTCAATCAATTTGTCCACTATATCATATACACGTTGAATACTATTACCTCTCATAGGAGGTAATATCTCGAACGAGAAAGCTGTTTTTGAATCTTTATTTATTAGTTCTGTTACTGTTGTCATTTCATTTATAATTTATCCATAATCCATCTGATTAGATCATTTCCATTCGCAAACAATATCAATCCCAGCAGTAAGAACATTCCTACTATCTGTGCATACTCCATGAATTTTTCGTTAGGTTTTCGTCTCGCTATTACTTCATAAAGCAAGAAAACAATATGCCCTCCATCTAGAGCAGGAATAGGCAATATATTCAAAAATGCCAAAGCTATTGACAAGAATGCAGTCATCGTCCAAAATATATGCCAATCCCATTCAGGAGGGAACATACTTCCGATAGCGCCAAAACCACCAACATTCTTGGCTCCTTCCTTTGTGAATATAAAACGGCTCTGAGAGACGTATCCTTTAAGTGTCTCGACACCTTTCTTTATCCCTACAGGAAACGATTCGATAAAGCTATAACGATCAGTCACTTTTTCGTATATAGGGTCATAGAATCTAGGAATAAAGCCTAAACTTGAAGTAGAATCTATATAAACTTGAGCAGAATATAAACTATCATTTCGATAGAATGAGATATTTATCGAATCATTTTTTACTGCTGAAATCTTACTTTTAAATGCAAAGAAGCTTTCTACTGGCTCTCCGTTGAATGCTACTATACTATCTCCCAACTGCATACCTATTTCCGATGCTGCAGTATTTTCTCCTATACTATCAATAACTGTCGGTAACCAACCTGTAAAAGGAGGCATCTTTGATGCAATTACTTTTTCGCCCAAATCTTCAGATGGCTTTACCGTATGCTGTTGGCCGTCTCTCTCAACAATAACTTCTTTAGCATCAAGAAGTGACATCAGGGTATTTGTCGATAGAATTGAGTTATAATCTTTTAAATCTTCTCCGTCAGCACTTATCAGAATATCTTTATCCCTAAAACCATCGGCTTTCATTACCTCAGAAAACATCATACCACCTTTCATACTTTTGTATGGTATATAAGTATCTCCCCAAGTATAAACGATCATCGACAAGATGAAGATTGCCAGTAAGAAATTAAATAAAACCCCTGCAACCATTACTAATAATCTTTGCCAAGCTGGCTTGCTTCTAAATTCCCAAGATTTTGCCGGCTGCGACATTTGCTCCTTGTCCATCGATTCGTCGATCATACCCGATATTTTCACATAGCCACCTAAAGGCAACCATCCAATTCCATATTCGGTATGACTATTCTTTGGTTTGAATTTAAAAATTGAAAACCACGGATCGAAAAACAAGTAGAATTTTTCGACACGGATACCGAACATTCTGGCAAAAATAAAGTGTCCGAATTCGTGAACTATAACTAGTATAGACAAGCTCAGTAAGAGCTGGAGTGTTTTTATTATAAATGTTTCCATTCAGTACTTTTGAGGGTGTTTTATATTAATTCTTCTGCTATTTTACGCGCTTCCTTATCTGTTGCTACATAATCCTCATATGTAGGATTAACGATAAAACTAGCTTTTTGCATAGTCTGTTCAATTATATCGCTCATTTGCAAAAATCCGACCTCATCGCGCAGAAAAGCTGCAACAACGATTTCGTTCGCAGCATTCAGAATGCAAGGCATATTTCCTCTTTTCTCTATTGCTTCGAAAGCATAGGCAAGATTTCTGAAACGATCTAAATCAGGCTTCTCAAATGTCATTGTACCCAACTCGAAAATATCTAGTCGTTTGAAACTTGATTTCAAACGTTCTGGATATCCCAATGCATACTGAATAGGCAAATGCATATCAGGCAAACCTAATTGCGCTATGATAGAAGAATCTTCGAATTGAACCATCGAGTGAATTATCGACTGTGGATGTACGACTACTTCTACTTGCGATGGAGCTACATCAAACAACCATTTGGCTTCAATCATCTCGAAGCCTTTATTCATCAATGACGCTGAATCAATAGTAACTTTTGCTCCCATATCCCAATTAGGATGACGAAGAGCTTCATTTTTTGTTACTTTAGCTAGCTGATCAATCGTCCTTTTGCGAAAAGGACCTCCCGATGCTGTAAGTAATATCTTTTCGATCGGAGACTGTTCTCCATTCAAGCATTGAAATATAGCAGAGTGTTCTGAATCAACCGGTAATATAGGTACACGATTAGCTATTGCAAGTTCTGTGATCAATTCACCTGCAACAACCAATGTCTCTTTATTAGCTAAAGCAATAGCTTTTCCTGCTTTGATTGCACAAATCGTTGGATACAAACCCGAATAACCTACCATCGCTGTAAGCACCATATCGATAGGTTCGGCGGTAACAACCTGAGCTATTGAATCACTTCCGACCCATACTTTTATAGGTAAATCTGCCAGTGCTTCTTTCAGTTGATCATACTTTGCTTCATTAGCAATAACAACTACTTCCGGTTGAAACTCACGAGCTTGTTTTATCAGTAGCTCAACCTGATTATTTGCCGTCAAGGCATATATTTCAAAACGATCTTCATGTTCGCGAACAACATCTAAAGCTTGTGTTCCGATCGAACCAGTCGATCCTAATATCGCTAGTTTACGTTTCATAATTTAAAAGAACTTATTATACTTTTCTGCTTTATCAGAAAGTCATATACTCTTGCGGATCAACAGCAACCCCATTATACCACAATTCGAAATGAAAATCTTTCTTTGTTTTCACATCCATCATAGCTATCGGTGTTCCTTGTCTAACAACATAACCAACCTCTGTCACTAAAGGTCTACTGCAATTACTGTAGACAGACAAAAATCCATTTTTATGTTGTATACGCAAAATATATCCATTTTCTATATCATAATGCATATCAATTATCGTTCCATCCATCACCGCTACTACTGCAGCAGCAGACGAGGGTTGAATGTCGATACCAAAATGCTTATCTACTGTACTAAACTTACGTGTTATCACTCCACGTATAGGAAGATAAAGAATAACCTGCGCATTGGGTGCAGCTGATGCCGGTAGAACGGACAAGTTATACTTCTCTTCTTCACCATAACGATTTACAAACTCTCGCTCATTCTCTGTCTTTTGCAAAGATGGATCATTTTCGGGAATAAAAATCGTATCTGGAACACTCACAATAGAGTCGATATCCATTGTTCCGTCCAGAATTTTCTGAACATTTGTAAAATATATCTCCTGAGCTTGAATTTTCTGCTCTAATGAGTCAATATTTATAGCAGTCTGAATAGCAGTCTGACGAACTTCAGAATCCAAATACCCTGGCAGAAAATAACGTATAGGCGTAGCTATGATGATTACAGCTGTTATTGCAACCACCCAAAAACCTACTAAAAGAGCTAGTATGACACCCTTAAAAATAGAAGCTCGTATATTCCAGACTTCTTCTAACGTACTCTCATTTATGACAGAAACTCTGTATTTGAAGCGAATCCGTTTCCAGAAGTTATTTAATTTTTTCTTTTTTGACATCTTTAGTTCAACGAATCACAAAAATAAGAAAAAAGACTTATCTAAAGTACTTTGTTAATAAAGAATATGTTTTTTAAGCAAATACTTTCAGCCCATTTTTCTTTCTAAAACAAGTGCAACCCATCTTTGTATGTTTTATACTTCAATTCGGGTAACAATTCCATCCTCATACGACTAGTATCTCCATAATAGGAAACCATGCCTATGCGTATAAAATCGACAGTTAATGGGCTCTTGACCCCAAACAAGTGCGAAGCTATTTCAAAAGACCTAGCCGCAGTCATTATCATCCAAAGAGGCATACGCCATGGCTTAAAATTTCCTTTATATTTAGTAATATCATCCAAAAACTCCTGTAGAGTTTGTACACCCTCATCTCCAATATGATAAATACCATTTATATTCTCTTTCTCAACAGCAGCTATTGTTGCTGCTACAAAATCATCCTTAGAAATAAGATGTATCCAAGTCGGTTTTCGCCAAACGCCTAATAATCCATAACGAGCAAACCACTGCCCTGCATCTATCATCAATATTCCTTTCCCATAAACCATTCCGACTCTCAATGAAACGGGTTCAAAATTATGTCGTTTTGCATAGTCAAACAAAAGGTTCTCTTCCTCTAACCGAGTAGTTGCATGAGCCGATATTGGATTCCCATTCAAGTTCCCTTTAGCTGGATTATCTGGAGTTGTCTCGCCTTCAACATGAGGAAAGCTTATCAATATTACACGTTTTACTTTTTGAGCGGCAGCAACATCTAACAGATTCTTAAAATACTGGGTATTTGTTCTCGGTAAAAACTTTTCCGGATTAGCCTTAAACAGCACTCCGGCAAAATGCACAACAACATCTACACCCTCAAGAGCTTCTCTCAATGTACTAGGATCAGCCAAATCTGTTCTAAATATGGAAATATTTGTTCGATTCTTTAGATCATCTGATACATCTTTATTGTGAATCAATAAATTTAGATTCCAATTCATATTTTTCATCGATTGAGCCAGCAACCCTCCCAAATTTCCTGCAGCACCAGTAATCGCTAGTTTTCGCATAATCAACACATTTAATTCGTATTATTTTCTATAAATGTACAAATTATAACCTTATTATTTGAATCCAAAATTTTATTAGAGAATATATGTAATAATAATATCGTTAATGCGTTATATATATAAAGGGAATCAAACGTACACATTTAATTTATTTGCAAATCAGGCGTAATACAAAAAAAATAGTTACTTTTGCAGATCGAAATATAGAATGTCCATACGTGACTCTAGAATTTTACTCATTACAATTTGAATATGAATCTTTTAAAAGAAAAAATGCATAGATTCGATGCTGCTCGTAAAGCACGAGAAGCAGGTATCTACCCTTATTTCAGAGCCATAGAAAGCGACCAAGACACGGAAGTTACCATCAACGGTAAAAAAGTATTAATGTTTGGATCAAATGCATACCTTGGCTTAACTAACCATCCGGCAGTAAAAGAAGCAGCTATTGATGCTGTAAAAAAATACGGAACTGGAATGGCTGGATCAAGATTCCTAAACGGAACCCTCGATATACACGTTGAACTAGAACACAAATTGGCTAAATTTGTTGGTAAAGAAGATGCTTTAGTATACTCTACGGGCTTCAACGTTAACCAAGGAGTATTAGGATGCATAACAGGACGCGAAGATTACATTATTTGGGACGAACTAGATCATGCCTCAATTATTGAAGGAAACAGAGCTTCGTTCTCAAACAAGCTAAAATTCCGCCATAATGATATGGACTCTCTTGAGAAACAACTGGAGAAATGTGAACCTGATAAGGTTAAACTTATTGTTGTTGACGGAGTATTCAGTATGGAAGGTGATGTAATTAATCTACCGGAAGTTGTCCGTTTGGCTAAAAAATACAATGCAAACGTTATGATTGACGAAGCGCATGGTATTGGCGTTATGGGACGCGATTTCAACGGAAAAGGAGTACATGACCACTTCGGACTAACAGACGATATGGATCTGATTATGGGTACATTCAGTAAATCCTTAGCTTCAATCGGAGGATTTGTTGCCGGTGACGAAGACTCAATCGATTACCTACGCCACAATTCTCGTCCTTACATATTCAGTGCAAGTATTACCCCTTCTGCTACTGCTGCAGCTAGCAAGGCTTTAGACATCCTTATAGCTGAGCCGGAACGTATTGCACATCTATGGGATATTACTCATTATTCTCTTGACGGATTCCG
This sequence comes from Dysgonomonas massiliensis, assembly GCF_900240225.1. Lineage (GTDB taxonomy): Bacteria > Bacteroidota > Bacteroidia > Bacteroidales > Dysgonomonadaceae > Dysgonomonas > Dysgonomonas massiliensis. The sequence goes on from NZ_OEPV01000003.1 coordinate 144,708, forward strand.
TCAGATGGGTTGTGAAATAGGACATACTTCTACCCCAATTATACCAATTTTCATCAGAGATAACGAAAAAACATTTATGATCACTAAAATGTTATTCGAAGAAGGTATCTTCGTGAATCCGGTTGTTTCACCAGCCGTTGCACCAAAAGATACTCTTATTCGTTTCTCGCTAATGGCCACTCACTCTAAAGAACAAGTAGACTGTGCATTTGATAAAATACAGAAGGTATTCAAACAAATGGGCGTAATTTGATAAATAAAGAATCTCAACATAATAAGATCAACCCTCTTTCCGTTAAAAGATAGAGGGTTTTCTTTTAACCTAATTAAAGCAAATGATTAGATCTACATTATTTATACTGGGAACACTGTTTTGCTACATATTTTCTTTCGCACAAGAGAATACTAGCGAGGTATATATAGAAGCCAAACAAGAATTGAAAGATGGTAGCTTCACTGATCAGATAGGAGGGTCAGCTCCTTGCTTGATTCACTTCAATGCTTTCCCTCAAGGAACAGGATACTATCATACATGGCGTATCTATGACAAAACTGATACCAACACTCCTATATTGAAATATACAGATCAAGATATAACATACACATTCGACAAAGCAGGCACTTACATCGTGAAATTGGAAGTTGCAGACCTTAGCTCTGACTGGGTTGTAGATGCTGATCCCATTAGTTTCGAAATATGGGAATCTTACTTAAGAATACCAAACTATTTTAGTCCGAACGATTCTCCTGGAATCAATGATGAATTCAAAATTGAATACAAATCGCTCGTAAAATTCAGATGTACTATTTTTAATAGATGGGGAGTAAAACTTTATCAATGGACCGATCCTGATCAAGGTTGGGATGGTACATATAAAGGCAAACACGTCAAACCCGGAGTCTACTATTGTGTCGTGGAAGCTGTCGGATCAGACGGTAAGAGATATAAAGAAATGGCTGATATTAATATCTTACGCTAACTTAATAAACATATCCAAGTGCCACTTCGAAATTCTTAAACAACTGATTGATAAAATACAGAGTGCTTTTTTTCGTATTAAGTCTAACCTCACTCAAATCATCGTCAATGTTAATTGCTTGATCAGAAATAAAATTCTCAGCTCTCAGTAATCGAGGTATTTTATTAGCTTTAGCATCTCCTTTGTTAGCTTGATAAAGCAGTGCAATATCTACTACTTCTAATACACACTTATTATCTTCTGTGACGAAACTGTTTATACGATAGCGCATCACAAAACGCTCGCGCTTACCATTCGAGTCTACCGGCAAAAGAAGCTCAATACGAGACTTAGCAACTATTTCTAAATCTTCTTTATCTACTCTTACTGACGAAACAAAAGGATCGCGTCCATAACTATCGGAAGCCCATCTGTCAATTTTCTCGAATGCTTGAGTTCGACTATTTCCTGCAGGAAGAGGAATTTCTTTGATAAACGCAACCTTACCTTCAATGATTGGAATAGTTACAACCTCTTCATTTAAGCCAGTTATTTGTGCTGAAAGGCCTACCGACACAGAGAATGATATAAGTAGAAATATTATTTTTTGCATAGTCTCAACTTATTAGTTAATACAAATGTACTAATATTTTATGTTTGTGTGTAAATACTGCTCAATAAATACCTACGATAGCTGTTTTCTACTCGAGATTGCAATAATCCCATAAAAGCCATAAACAAGTACCCAAAGAGTCTGAACTCCAAATACAGCTACAGCAAAAGCTTCTGCTGATATTGTGTCTACCGAGTATAATAATAATGCAGCAATAATTGCAGCATGCCATGCTCCCATTCCACCATTTGTTGGTATCATCATACTCAGACTACTGATAGCAAAAGCAATTAATCCGGCTGTAATCCCCAGGTCTTTCGTGAAGCCAAATGCATAGAAAGCAATATAAAAATGCAGGAAATAGAAAATCCAAAGCAAAATGCTGTATAATATTAAGCGGGACTTTTCTTTCATTTGCCCCATAGCTTTCAGATCAGACCAAAAACCAATAACAAGACCAGTTACTTTCTTGACGATCTTATTCTCACCAAAATACTTAAACACAACAAACATTCCTAGTACACCAACCACAATAATAATGTATAGATAAGGTGAATACACCAGTGTTTGTACCAAGCTTAGCAATTTTTCATTACTATTTATATACGATATAAAGAATTGCATATTGAACAGGAATGCACTAGATACAATTACTACAACCATCACTATATCTAGAATACGATCCAAAATAACTGTCCCTACAAGCTTCACAAAAGGAATTTTCTCTTCTTTTGCTACAATACCACACCTCCAGATTTCGCCTCCACGAGGAATAGCAAAATTGACAGCATAGCTTCCGTATACAGCATAAACCAGTGTTGACAATCGAGGCTCATAACCAAGAGGTCTAATCAGCAGGTTCCAGCGATATGCACGCATCGTATTCCCCAGAATTCCAAAAGGAAGGGATAACAGTAAAATATACCAATTAGCTTGACTCAATACAGCCTTCAGTTGTTCAAAATCTGTATCACGGAATAAAAAGTACAAAATCAACCCGCCAACTAGTATGGGTAAACCTATTTTGATAATCTTATTTAATAGAGAACTTTTGGGATGATCTGCGTTTAGTTCTTTCGTATTATCCATTTGTGAAGTAGTCTTTCCATATATAAATCTTTTCTATCGATTCATTTTTGAATAAAATCCATATCTTTGTAGCAAAGATAAGAATATATTTAGAAACCGATACGTGACGCAGGTAAAACCAAAAAAAAATCTAGGACAGCACTTCCTTAAAGATCTGGATATTGCTAGGCAAATAGCCGATACTCTCGACGAGTTTGAGGGTACCCCCGTTATCGAAGTGGGCCCCGGAATGGGCGTACTTACGCAGTACCTCATCGAAAAGAAGAAAGACCTTACTGTTGTCGAGATCGACCGTGAGTCGGTTCCTTATCTGGAAAACCATTTTCCTGAACTTAACGGACATATCATCGAAGGCGATTTCCTTAAAATTGACTTAACTGATATTTATCCGGAAAAATTCTGCGTTATAGGTAATTACCCTTACAATATTTCGTCTCAGATATTTTTCAAAGTACTGGAATACAAAGATAAAATTCCTTGCTGCTCGGGTATGCTTCAGAAAGAAGTAGCCGAACGTATTGCAGCAAAACATGGGAATAAAACCTATGGCATTCTTAGCGTACTATTACAAGCCTGGTACGATATAGAATATCTTTTCACTGTTAGTGAAAAAGTATTCGACCCTCCCCCCAAGGTCAAGTCGGCTGTTATTAAACTGGTAAGAAATGAAAGACAATCGCTGGGATGTAGCGAAAAACTATTCAAAACCGTTATAAAGACCAGTTTCAATCAGCGACGAAAGACTCTGCGCAATTCGATGAAACCACTTCTAGGGAAAGACTGTCCGGCATATGCGGATGAAATATTCAACAAACGTCCCGAGCAACTATCGGTAGAAGAGTTCATCACTTTGACTAAAATCACCGCAGCGCATCTAACAGAGAACAAATAACCTCTTTCAGCCGGAAGAGAAAATACGAACTCATTAAATATGGAGGGGCAGTATGTCAGAAGTAAAATTATTCTATCACAAAGAGAATAACATACGCATCAGTCGCAGTATCGAGTTTTTGAAGGTAACACCTATCAAAAATTTCTTTTGGATCGACCTCAACAACGTTGACGAAGAAATTGAAACCGAACTGGAAGACTACCTAAAAATATATATCCAAGAGGAAGAAGAAATGATCGAGATCGAGATGTCGTCACGTTATATCGAGACGGCCGATTCGCTTGTCATCAATATGAACTTCCTGCTGGATAACTTCGAGCGTGAGCCCGTTTCGTTTATCCTAAAAAATAACATCCTTATAACCGTCCGTAGCGAGGAGCTTCCTTCGTTCCACGAAACGGTAACCAAGATGTTTACCAACCCGAAGAACTATCCGAACGGATTCCATGTTCTTCTGGGCTTGATAGAGACCCGCATCGAAAAAGATGCCGACATGATAGAGATTCTTACAAGTCAGATTTCGAGTCTATCAAATAGTATCAGCGAAAAAAGTGCCGACGAAGATTTGCTGACCGAGATCAAGAACTTGCAGGAAAAGACCATGACATTGCGAGAAAATATCATTGATAAGCAGCGTGCTGTAACTAATATGCTAAAGAGTGAGCTGATTCCGCCCGAACTACATGCACGCGTAACCATCCTGGTAAAGGACATCAATTCGCTGATAGAACATACTCGTTTTAGCTTCGATCGTCTTGATTATCTACAAGATACATTCCTAGGTTATGTTAACATCGAACAGAATAAAATTATCAAGATGTTTACCGTCATTTCGGTTATTTTCATGCCTCCTACACTGATAGCGAGTATATATGGCATGAACTTTAGAGATATGCCCGAACTTAGTTGGGAGTTTGGTTACAGCTTCTCTATTGGCATCATGGTCCTATCTGTCACAATCATCCTATTCTACTTTAAGCGAAAGAAGTGGCTATAAATAAGTTAGGCTAAAAAAGTGACACTTGTACACAGATTTTTCAGTTTTTCGATTTGTACCGATTATATTATCAAAGAGCTTTTAGATATAGATAAAATTTGATATGACTCTTTGATTATTCAAGCATAAAAAAGACTTACTCTTTTAGGGTAAGTCTTTTTCTATATTATCATTCGAAAATTAGCCGTTTACTTTTTTATAATCGGCAAGGAAAGTAGCCAAACCACTATCAGTAAGAGGATGCTTCAATAAACCTTTGATTGCCGAAAGCGGACAAGTAGCTACATCTGCTCCAACTTCTACACACTGAATGATGTGTTGTGTTGATCGAATTGATGCTGCAAGTACTTCGGTGCTCATACTGTATGTAGAATACATATCCACTATTTTACCGACAAGTTCAATACCATCGCTCGAAATGTCATCCAATCGTCCTACAAAAGGTGACACATAAGTTGCTCCTGCTTTAGCTGCAAGAAGTGCCTGTCCTACCGAAAATACTAAAGTACAATTTGTGCGAATACCCAATTGGCTGAAATGCTTGATTGCTTTGATTCCATCTTCGATACAAGGCACTTTCACTACAATATTCGGATGCAAAACAGCTAATTCTTTTCCTTCGCGAATCATATTTTCATAATCCGTTGCAATCACTTCGGCACTGACATCTCCATCCACGATATTGCAGATATCTACATAATGCTGGCGCTGATTTTCAACTCCTTTGATTCCTTCTTTTGCCATCAACGATGGATTGGTAGTAACACCATCCAAAACTCCCATAGCATTAGCCTCGCGAATCTGATCGAGGTTAGCTGTATCAATAAAAAATTTCATAGTTAAATTACTTTAGGTTCGTTTGATAAATGTCGTGATATTTATTTATTAAAACTAATTTATCGACAACGAAGTGCTCCTAAAAAGTGACACTTATTTTCAATCAATACAAGCCAAACCAATCTCTTCAATCATTTTCTGATAAAGCAGATTTTTAGACATCAGGATATCGTTTCCGATGATAAATAACTGTTCACGTGCCCGAGTTAAAGCAACATTCAGTTTGCGATCTACCGTACCCTCCTTATTCATATTCGAGAAGAATCTTAATTGATAGAAGCGATTGAAACAGCATGATACAATTATCACATCGCGCTGACTACCCTGATAACGTTCGACTGTATCAATCATAATTTTATCCGCATCAACTACATTAGCGTCTATAAGTTTCTGACGAATAAGCGCAATCTGATTGCGATATGGAGTAATTATACCGATCGTCTTCCGCGAATCGAAAGACAATCCATTATTTGCATAAAGCTCTTTCAATGATCGAACAAGATCGACTACACGATCAGCTTCTGCATGATTCATCTTATCCGATTTGCCTATATCCGACAAATCACGACTCGGAATAAATGCAATACGATTTTTCGCCAATAACGATTGAAGTTGGTCCTCTTCATTGTATTTTTCGAACGGTAGCTTTTCTTTTTGTCGCAGAGTAGCTACTCGCAATTGGTTTTCATAGAATTGCTTGTTCACAAAGTCAGCAACCTCTTCGTGCATACGACCATGGTAGGTCAATGTATCGTAATTATCAGTCCAACCATTCGATTGGCAAGTACGAAACAAACGCTCGAACAACGACTCACGGCAATCGAACAAACCAATTTCGTTTAATAGAGGATTCGTCACTGCCGATTTATTTTCATTCTGTAACGTAATTGTTGATAACTGTTTGTGGTCTCCAATCATTATGAAACGATCGAAACAAGGCAACAATCCTATAATCTGAGGCTCGAGAATCTGCGAAGCTTCGTCGATAATCGCTATTTCGAAATGTTTCAGATCGAATATTTCGGGTTTACCTACAACCGAAGCCTGCGTTCCGACAAATATACGTTGCTTAGCCAGTATAGATAATAGTTCATCTCTGTTCTGAACACCTTGCGATATATTTTGTAACAAGCGATGACGATAAGCCTCGGTACACGACAATTCAGTTCCTATACGGATGAATTTATCGCACTCACTTTCAGCTTCTCCGAATGCAGCACAAATAGCAGCACACAATTCATCTACAGCACGATTGGTATAAGCCATTACAAGGATGTTCGCATCAGGCGATTGATATAATTCTTCTATCAAACGGCGAACAAATATCGAAGTTTTTCCCGTTCCGGGAGGACCAACGATAAGGAAGTAATCTTTCGACAACAATGCTTTCTCAATTACTTCATCTTGCTTTTGCTGTATATCCAAATCCTGAAGCCCTTTATATTCATAGTCCGATTCAGGTCTACGTAATCCGAGTAAGAGATCACGTATATTTTTATCAGCACGTAAAAAAGCGGCTAAACTGCGATACATGGCATTGTAAGAATGGTCGAGTCGATCGTGTTCTACTACCCAGAAACGATATTCGTTGAATAATCTCCGGTTACGCTGTTTGTGCCTGAATCTCAAAGTAACATACTCATCAGTGATTTCTACAAGATTACCTTTTAATATCTGATTCGTCATCAGGCTGTCTTTCTCCGAATCTCGTGGATAGAGAATACAAATTTCTCCTTCGCGGAAATTGACACAATCAGTCGTTTTGAAGCGATGAAATCGAATCGTCATATCACGACCGCTATTATCCACTTCTTCAATCTCCAGATCGGAAATAACCTCCAAAGCATTCTGTCGATCAGCAAACGAAGTGTTCCACAACGAAGATGTACTTGTCGGCGAATCGTAACCTTCATCCCCTACTTTCTGCAAATACAGTTCACGCGAGATGAATGAAATATATTGAAAGAAATATGCCTTTTCAGTATCAGATAAGTTTGTAAGCATGACTTGGAGATCAGTCAGTCTGTCGTTGAAAAAATCGGGAATACGCCCGTAATTGTTTCGATCGAAAAGTTCTTCAAATTCAGCATTTACAGCTTCACAGCCTCCCACATACAAGTCATGTTCGGTAGCAACAATCAAGTTTCGGATATTAAGCAGTTCCTTTTCCAGTTTTTTATAAGCTGCAGCCAGACGAATATTCTCTCCTTTATTCTCAGCTGAAGAGTACAAAATGGCGGCATATACATGACGCGAATCAGTACCGAAGACAGTTTGAATCATCAGTCGATAGATCATCGTCTGTATCTCGTGATTCGGCGCAATCTTAGTTACATCTTCGCGGGGATAAGGAGGTTTACCTGACTTTAGCTCTATGATTCGATAGATATCTTCCGAGCTGGATGGAATTTGCAGAAGGTCGAGACGACCTTGAAAGCCGTATTTCTCGCAGTAGAATGATGGTTCTAATATACAGTTCGCCAGATCGAAGCCTCCTTGTGGCATATCCTCTAACACAACTCGCTTGATATTCGTAAACTGAACATAAGCCCGAGCCATGAAATCTTTAAAATCCGCTGTTGACTGAATGTCTTTACACGAAGCATACTCGAAAGGCATCTGTCGGAACGACTTGATGAAAACATCCTGAAAGTTCAACGAACGAGGATCGTCCACATAGAGCAATTCATCAAGAAAAAAGTTTGCCAGATTACCCAGCAATATATAATGTGTATTTGTCGGCTGATCAAATTTCCGACGAAAATAATGCAGATGCGAATTCCCGTAATTCTGAAAACATTCGGCTACAGCCGAAGCATCGATCAGATAATCAGGCTCGAGAACAAAAGCACTGGGGATATACTTTCCTTGCTCATTTCGACGAACGTCAATCAGATTCATCTGAGCTCCTACCCAAAGGCGTTCTATCGTTTCGTCAAACTGATCGTTTATACCAACATCGCCATAACTAACAACAAGTTCTTCGCCGACAAAATCGGCAGACTCGCAAGTCAGAAGTTGGTTTTCGCGATCAATAGCCGTGACTTGCACTCGAATTTTATCCAGAACTTCGGGCATTTTATGCTCCGATTGCATCTCTTGAAAATCATCTTCCGATGTTTCGCTACCTGATACATATCTCCACAAACGGAGTACTGCCGATCGCGCCATCTGATATTGACCATCGGTCACGAAACGTTTTTCATCCTGCTGCAAAAACGTTGTCTGCACACGAATATGCTGCAATTGCCATTCGAGTGTTTTTGGTAAATTGAAACGTTGTGCAATGAATACAAGACGCGAAAAGAAAGAAGGAAATTGCAGCGATTCACTCGCCGTAATTTCCTTACAACTTATTTCTAATAATCGTTTTAATTGAATATACTTATCTCGGGCAGGAAGACCTAAATCGTCAATCTGTTGTACTACTGCATAATAGTCCGGAGAAATTGAGTATATCATTGATCTATATTAGCCTCGTATTGATATATCCAAATCAGACAGAGATTCTATATCAAATTCAAAATCAGAAATACCGACACCATTTGCATTACGCATATAGCCTCTTATATATAATACTGTTTCACCTCTGTCGACTAATTCAAGTAATAGATTTTGTATAAATCTGGTGTAATCTCTATTATGAGTATCTATAAATGCTTCCTTGTTACCACTCGGCTCTATTACAAATTTATACTCGCCTATTCTACTTGTACTTAAGCCAAATGTAATATAATCTCCAGTTCTAAAATTACGAAGAGGTAAGAACGATAGATATGAGTCATACACATCAACATACCTTATATAATCATAAGAGCTCAAACCTGCAATATTTCTCACATCCAAAGGGTAAGCTATTTCAAAGTATCCATCTCTATAATCTGTTGTGGGTACTTTATTGTAGTCCTTTGTTGTAAAAAACAGCTCTCCTCTTTTAGTATAATCATCCGAATCACAAGCCGTAAAACTAGCGATCAGAACAATAGCAGCTAATGCTAATAACGTTTTTCTAAATAATCTCATAACTTTATATTCTTCTTTTGATTTATCTACATTATTTACCAGTATCACCTATCCACGTAAGATGCAGATCGTAATTTACTCTCAAACCAGCATTAAATTTGACCGTCGGAACAAGATTACCTTCAGCATCCGACATAGTAGTTTGTATCAACAACTTTGCCGTTCCATCTTTGTATATTTTTTCCATATACTCTTGGACAAGGTTCTTATATTCCATATTACTATGATCAATCAACATTGATTTATCAGCCAGAATTTCAAAGCTATGTCCTTCCATATCTCCAACTGACAAAGTTACTTTTATTGTCTTTACTAAATTTTTAGCATCATTGTCTTCTTTGACGAAGTCATAGTAGAACTCCGATTTTTGCACTTCAATTTTTCTAATTCTATATAACGGACTATAATCAAGGCTATCTCGATCAAGCCAAAAAGACACATTGTTCTTACCTTCTACCGTTTCTTCAAATGTATTTTTATTTGTTCTTTTTGTTGAATAATCAAATCCTCTGTTGGATACACTATCTCCTTCATCATCTCCACACGATATAAACATGCAAGATATTAATATAACAACGATAGCTAAAAAGTAGTTTTTATTCAGATTCATAATCTTGTGTTTTTAATATTCAACAACAAAAATAGTATTTTTTCGGTAAGAGTTGACTATCAAAAAGTAAATAGAGCGATTTATATCAAACAAACATACTGACCGTCTAAATTCTAATAGCAAAAAACAGCCTAACTCCTTAATTGATTCATAAATAATTCATACATTTGAGATTATACTCGAATTCAAACTAGTTGATCTTCATAATCTAAAAACATATAATTTAATCTATGACTAGCACAAACAAAGAACAAAAAAAGAGTTGGTACGAGAAAATCAGTTCTATACTACCAAACCTTTATTACATTGGAACTTTAATATCACTGATTATCATTCTTGCCCAAGTTTTTTATGCCAAACGCTCCATCGTCGAATCCAGTGAATGGGAAAAAGCAAAAATGACAATTGAAAACATAGAGCGCTTTAAGGTTGAAATAAGTAAGTGTCCAATAGGAGACGATAATGTATGGATATTTGGCGATCAATTTCATCCTGACTTTTCGAAAGCAGAAGGATGGAATTCTCCTAGAGCCGATAGCTTACTTATTATTTTCGTTTCTCTCTATAAAGAAGAGGAAACGAAAGCTTCCCAAAAAATCAGTCAAGAAGTACAGCATGAAATAGAACGAATGATAGATGTAATGGATGCATTTGCATACCCAATAATTATGGGATATGCAAGCGAAGTGGGCTCCTCAAAAAGTGTTCTCAGACAATATTACACCTATGGTTCTTTCATTATGCCAATAGCCTTTTCCAATTATAAACATATTGGGTTATACGCTAAGCTTTTATATAGATTGTGGAGAATCAGATATGAACAAGAAGTCTTAAGTGTCATGTTACTGAATATTGATGGGTACGGAATAAATGGTCTTATCTCGGAAAAAGACAATCTCTTGTTTTTTGACGAAAATGAAATAACCGAAAGTTCTCTTAGAAGATACATTAAAACACTGGATAAAGAGATTAATAAAGTGAAGGAAGAAATAGATGATTTCAGGAAACAAAACAACGACTAACTTATTCTATCCATATATTAAAGAATAATTAATTTTATACGAGAGGCTGATCATACGATCGGCCTTTTTTGTTAAAGAGCACACATATAGTTAAAAGTTTTCATCGTAATAAAATTTATTATACCTTAGCTCCCAGAAATCGTAGGGGTGCCTAAATAAAACAGGCTGAGATCATACCCATAAAACCTGATCCGGGTAATGCCGGCGGAGGGAAAAAAGATGATGCATCGCGCGCACATCATTCTTTAGGGAATCACTAATCTTATCAAAACCCCTTTTTTGTTTAACTCTAGGATCGGCATATACTGTCTCCTAAAATGTATCTAAATTTAAATGAAAAAGGTATTATTCACTCTTTTGGCGGCAAGTAGTATTATTTGTCCGCGTCATCTGCAATCGCAAGAGAAAGCCGACTCACTGCAACAAGTAAAACTCGAAGAAATTGTAGTATCAGCTACACGTGTAGGACAAACAGCTCCGGTAGCTTTTTCGAATCTGAACAGCAAGGAAATCAAAGGAAACAATGCAGCCCGCAACATTCCTTTCGTATTGCAGACATTACCATCCGTAGTATCGTTTACCGAAGGCGGAACTGCGATAGGAAACACAGCCTACCGTATACGAGGTACTGATGGCAATCGCATCAATGTTACTCTCAACGGGATGCCTTTGAATAATCCTGAAAGTCAGGATGTTTTTTGGGTTAATCTTCCCGACATTTCCAACTCTCTGAAAAGTATTCAAGTTCAACGAGGAGTAGGAACTTCTACAAACGGAGCAGCCTCATTCGGAGCAAGTATATCACTCGAAACAAATACAGCACAACCAAAAGCTTATGGAGAAGCCTCGACTGCAATAGGTTCTTACGGAGCTTTCATTTCTTCAATTGCCGCAGGTACGGGGATTCTGAAAAACGGTCTATCGCTGGATGGCCGGTATTCTAAAACTACGGGTGACGGATATATTCGTAACGGCAAAGTAGATCATCAAAGTGCATATGCCTCTGCATCATTATATAAAGGCAATCAGATATTACGGGCAATCTATATGTACGGCGAGCAACATACCGGAATCACTTGGAATGGAATTGACCCTGAGACAATGAAAACTGATCGTAAATACAACGGAGCTGGCGAATACTACGACGAAGCGGGTAACACATTGTATTACGATAACGAGACTGACAATTACTATTCACATATTGCACAATTGGTGTATCTCAACCAAATAAATAATCATCTTACACTCAATGCATCTTTCAACTATAACAATGGATTTGGATATTACGAGAATTACAAAGTAGCTGACGAAGACTATGCATTCAGCACTTTTGGGTTACAACCACAAGTTATAAAAGAACTAGACGAAAACTTAGTTGAAAAAGAAGTAACTTACGATCAGTCCGACTTGGTACTTCGTAAGATGATGTCAAATAATTTGTATGCAGGAAACATCAATATAGATTACGAGAAAGATAAATTAAAGCTAAGTTTGGGCGGAATGTATAGTTATTATGATGGTTCACATTTCGGGAAACTAATCTGGGTAAAATACAATCAGAACATTCCTGAAAACTATAAATGGAATACAAATACTGCTACCAAACGTGACATAAATACGTTTATAAAAGCGAATTACACACTGGCTGACAACCTAAATCTTTTTGGTGAATTACAATACCGTTATATCGATTATCGCATGAAGGGATTCGATGATGATTTAGTAGATATTACACAAAATAACTACTATAGTTTCTTCAATCCTAAAATTGGAGCAACTTACCAGTTCCTTCAGAGAAATTCTATTTATGCTTCGCTAGGCATTTCGAATCGCGAGCCTCTGAGAGCCGATCTGAAAGAATCCGTAAAAGCTGGAGGAAAACAGAAAGTATTACCCGAACGACTTTTCGATTATGAATTAGGATATAAATATAATGCACCTAATTTGTCATTAGGCATCAATCTATACTATATGAACTATAAAGATCAGTTAGTATTGACTGGAAAGCTTAATGATGTAGGATATAAATTGCAAGAAAATGTTCCAGATAGCTATCGTATGGGAATCGAATTGGAAGCTTCATGGACTCCACTACAATGGTTACGTTTGGATGCTAATACTACTCTTAGCAGCAATAAAATTAAGAACTATACAGCATATTACGATAACAAGGTAACTGTTATACATCCTAATGGAGACAAAGAAACCATATTGGATGGTCAGATTGAAGAATTCAAGAAATCAACCGATATATCATTTTCTCCTCGTGTTGTAGGATCAGGCATCATTAGTATAATGCCACTCAAAGATCTTACACTCTCACTTGTTAATAAGTATGTCGGTAAAATGTTTTATGACAATACTTCGAACAAAGAAAATCAATTGAAAGATTATTTCGTCAGCGATTTTGTTGCCGGATATACTTTCGACACAAAAAGAATAGGAAAAATAGATTTACAGTTGTTTGTATATAATATTTGGGACAAAGAATATGTTGCCAATGCTTGGGTAGACACAAGCTACAAAGACGGTAAAAAACGTGTATATAAAGGTCTATTTCCTCAAGCGCCATGCAATATCATGGCACGCGTTGGAATAAGATTTTAACTAAAATAACTAGCCATACTTAAAAAGGCCTCCATTTAGAATGGAGGCCTTTTTATTTTTTTCTGATTTTGCTCTTATATAAACTTCAATGCTTGTTCAATATCAGCTATAATATCATCTACGTTTTCGATTCCAACCGAAAGACGGATCAAATCGGGAGCGACACCCGCAGCAATCAACTGGTCATCGGACAATTGACGATGTGTATGGCTTGCAGGATGTAACACACACGTACGAGCATCAGCTACGTGAGTTACGATAGAGATAAATTTAAAATTATCCATCAACTGAACCGACTTGTCGCGACCACCTTTCAATCCGAATGTAATAACTCCGCAAGTGCCATTTGGCATATACTTTTTAGCCAAAGCATAATCTTTCGAACTTTCCAGTCCTGGATAATTCACCCAAGCTATTTCCGAACGACTTTCTAAATATTTTGCAACTTTCAAAGCATTCTCACAATGACGTGGGACCCGAAGATGAAGTGTCTCAAGTCCAAGATTTAATAAGAACGCATTCTGAGGAGACTGAGCAGAACCTAAATCGCGCATCAACTGAACAGTTGCTTTCGTTAGATAAGCCGCTTTACCAAAAGCTTTAGTATATATTAATCCGTGATACGAATCATCTGGTTGTGTCAGCCCTGGAAACTTATCGGCATGAGCGTCCCAGTCGAAACGACCTCCATCAACAATTGCTCCTCCCAAACTTACAGCATGTCCATCCATATATTTACTGGTAGAATGCACTACAATATCAGCACCATAATCGAACGGGCGAAGATTTATCGGTGTTGCAAATGTATTATCTACAATCAGAGGAACTCCTTCTAAATGTGCTAGTTTTGCAAACTTTTCTATATCCAATACATTCAATGCTGGATTTGATAAAGATTCGGCAAAAACTGCTTTTGTATTCGGGCGAAAAGCTTTTCTTATTTCTTCCACTGGCGCATGCTGATCAACAAAAGTCACTTCTATACCTAACTTTTTAAGTGTCACACCAAATAGATTGAATGTTCCCCCATAAATAGTCGAAGCACTAATAATATGATCGCCTGCTCCCGCAATATTAAATATAGCATAAAATGTAGCCGCTTGACCCGACGAGGTTAGCATAGCTCCTACTCCACCTTCCAAGGCTGCAATCTTAGTTGCTACAGCTTCGTTTGTAGGATTTTGTAAACGGGTATAAAAGAAGCCCGATTCTTTGAGGTCAAACAAGTTAGCCATTTGCTCGCTTGTTTCATACTTGAACGTCGTACTCTGATAAATTGGCAGTACACGCGGTTCTCCTTTCTTTGGGTCCCACCCTGCCTGCACACAGAGTGTTTCGGGATTCTGTTTCTTTTCCATAGCTATATCTTATTTAAAAACTTTCTCCATCACAACATATTCATGACCGTTACGCTCAAATTTCTCTGAGGTTTCGTCCATTCCACGTTCTTTATAGAATTTAACCGCCTCTTTACGTGCATTACACCACAAACGGCTAAGCTTTACATCATATGCATAATCGGCAAGCCATTTCACTAACGTGCTGCCATATCCTCGTCCTTGTGCCTGAGGGAGCACTGATAATTTACGAAACTGAACACTTCTGTCAGCAGCCATAAAAATTGAAACTACAGCTACAACTGTTCCGCCATCATACACGCCCATATGGATACCTTGTTCGTCGTCAGGTAACTTTACGAAATCAATATCTTTATCAGGGTATAATGCTAATTGTCTGATACGAAGTACATCTTCATAATTTGCTTCATTTACAGTCATATCTTTATTTTTGTTTTTCTGGTTTATAATTTTAGTCCATGCTCGTTATATACGATTCTGCTTACAGAGTCTTCTAAAACTATTTTCTCATCAATAGTTCTATAATTCTCAGCTGGAATTTGAGTATAACTTATAGCCGTTATCTCTACTGGTAAGAAAAATAACTTACCCGAATAAAACTCTGTATTTTCAATTTCGTGTTCGAATGGGAATACCGAACTTATTCGCCCTTCGTTATTCAACTCTACAACTACATTTTTCAAGAATAAATCGGGATAGATAAAGGTATAGTGAGAGAAGAATCTTCTATATTTATTTTGCACTTTTCAGCTCCTTTTCATCTACTTTCAACATCTTCAACTCATCGGATTCATTCAACTCATTAGCATCAATATCTAAGCCTAAAGAGTCTTGTGCATAGCTTACATCATATACTTTCATAGGCATAAGTGTACTTATACGAGGCAATCTGAAGAATCCTTGAATTTGCGTAAGAAGTGAGTCCGGCATATCAGGCTTCACTACTACATAAGAAGAATCTTGTTTCAACGTCATCTTATCGACAATTGTTGTGTCTTTATATACAAAATATACGCCAGTTTCAATATTTCGGTCAACACCATTAAGTCCTATAACTTTAAATGATAGTTTAAAATTCTTCAAACCTCCCTTATCAGCCATATCCGATTCTCGCAATGAGAATGTCTTCCGTGTATTCGATCTGTCTAGATAAAAATAGAATGGAAGGGTATTGTTATTATCAACATTAATTCCACGAAGAATATTATCTTCTACACGTAAAATATCTACTTGTTTTCTCAATTTAGCAGTTACAGAGTCATTTATCGCTTTATAGTCCGATAAATTATCTGAATACCACACTATCGAAGAATCTAAATCGGCACGACTCAGATTGTATTTAAGCAATACACTATTCATTATTGCTTCCTTACCTTCTTTTGTTTTAGCCAATTCTATATTATAGTCGTCATGCATTGCCTGAGCTAGCTGCAGATCATACAATACATCGATCATTTCATTCTTAGACAACACATTTCCAGGGCGTTCGCTACAAGAAACCATTACTAATAACGAAACTACCAATAATATAAATCCTGCCTTTCTCATTTGTTTTCTTCTTTTTCGAACGACTGAGATAATGTCTTATGATAAAACAATACAAGGATAAAAATACCTATCGTTATAGCCGAGTCGGCAATATTAAATACAGGGCTGAAGAATATAAAATGTTCTCCACCCACAAATGGCATCCATGAAGGGAAGTTACTTTCTATCAGCGGAAAGTAAAGCATATCTACAACTTTACCATGCATCCAGTCAGCATAACCTTCTCCCAGAGGAACAAAGGTAGCGACTTGACCGTAGCTCGACGAAAATATTTCGCCATAGAATATGCAGTCAATGATATTTCCAAATGCACCGGCTAATATCAATGCAATACAAGCTATAAAGCCTTTAGCATATTTCTTTTTTATAAGTTGTACTAAATAATATCCAATAAAACCGACTGCAACTATACGGAATAGCGTGAGAAACAATTTTCCTCCTAGTTCTAATCCGAAAGCCATCCCTGGATTTTCAATAAAATATATTTTAAACCAACTTGCAATTTCTATCGAGTCACCTAACATCATAGATGTTTTAACCCAAATTTTAGATATCTGATCAATCAGAATAACAAGTGTAACAACGATAATTGCAATCGTTCCTCTGGATAAATTTTTCATTTTACATTCTTATCTGAAAACGAGAATCTGGATATGACTCCAAACTCTCGTTTACTCAAATATTTTCGTTTTTTACTTTATACCACTATTTTTTGCTTCAATACTTAAAGTCGCATGTGGCACTGCGCGCAAACGTTCTTTAGGTATCAACTTGCCAGTCTCGCGACAAATTCCGTAAGTTTTATTTTCGATACGGATCAATGCCGATTGCAAGTTCTGAATAAATTTCATCTGGCGTTGTGCTAATTGACCGGCTTCTTCTTTCGACAAAGTCGAAGCACCTTCTTCCAACACTTTGAATGTAGGCGATGTATCAGTCACATCGTTTCCATCCTGATTTGTCATCGAAGCTCTCAGATGTTCATATTCATCTTTAGCTTTAGCCAGTTTGCCCAAAATCAACTCTTTGAATTCGGCCAATTCCTCATCTGTGTATCTTGTTTTTTCGTTCATAGCCTTTAGTTTTATGTTTAAATTTCCTGTTTTTATCTTTTATGAAGATAATAAACTTTTTCAAATTTTCTCTATAGAAATAGCTAAATTATAGTCGTCCATCTCAAGCTCTACGCCATTCTCGACATTTCCTACAGCCACATTATCAGCAAGAACCTGAGTTGCAATATATTCGCCATATTCTTTCACTGCTGTACGGATTTGTTCTGCATCTTCAATTTTCACATTGATGCGGTCTGTTATCTCATAACCGCTCGATTTGCGAAGATTTTGAATACGATTTACCAACTCGCGAGCAATACCTTCGTTGCGTAATTCGTCAGTGATAGTTACGTCTAATGCTACCGTCAATCTACCTTCATTTGCAACTAGCCATCCTGGTATATCTTCCGATATGATTTCAACATCAGCCAATTCGATCGCAGCTTTTTCGCCATCTACGTCTAAGGTATAAGTACCAGCTTTCTCAAATTCAGCAATTGCTGCCTGATCCATATTCTGGATAGCTGCTGCCAATTGTTTCATCACTTTTCCGTAACGTGGCCCTAGTTTTTTAAAGTCAGGCTTAATACGTTTAACCAAGATTCCAGCACCGCTGTCAACATAATTCAACTCTTTTACATTGACTTCGTTCAGCACTAGATCGCGAATAGCTTCTATATCTGTCTGCTGCTTAGTATCAACAACAGGAATCATTATTTGGTTCAGAGGTTGACGAACTTTAATATTTACTTTACGACGAAGTGCCAACACTATTGATGAAAGATCTTGTGCAATCTGCATACGTTCTTCCAACAATTTATCAACTACTGCTTCATCATACTTCGGATAGTCAGCTAGATGCACTGATCCTGCATTCTCAAGACCCGTTGCATTTACCAAATCACAATACAATTTATCCGCATAAAACGGCGATATTGGAGCCATTAGTTTAGATACTGTCACAAGACATGTATATAATGTCTGATAAGCAGCCAATTTATCTTGAGTCATACTTCCACCCCAGAAACGTTTACGATTCAGACGGACGTACCAGTTACTCAAATTATCGTTTACAAATTCAGAGATTGCACGACCAGCTTTTGTAGGTTCATAGTCTGCATAGCATTCGTCAACATATTTCACCAACGAGTTCAGCAACGAAATAATCCAACGATCTATTTCCGGTCTTTCATTTACTGGAATTTCCGCTTCTTCAAATTTGAATCCATCGACATTTGCATACAATGCAAAGAATGAGTATGTATTGTATAATGTCCCGAAGAATTTACGGCGAACTTCTTCAACACCTTCAATATCAAATTTCAAGTTATCCCAAGGCGATGCATTGGTAATCATATACCAACGAAGCGGATCTGAACCATATTTTTCGATAGTAGAGAATGGATCTACAGCATTTCCAAGACGTTTCGACATCTTGTTACCATTCTTGTCCAATACCAATCCATTAGATATCACATTCTTGAAAGATACGTGATCCTTAAACATTGTCGAAATTGCATGAAGCGTAAAGAACCATCCACGAGTCTGATCAACTCCTTCGGCGATGAAGTCGGCAGGATAAACTTTCGAGAAGTCATCTTCACTGATATTCGGGTAGAATACCTGAGCAAATGGCATAGCTCCCGAATCGAACCATACGTCGATCAGGTCTAACTCACGCTTCATCGGTTTACCTGAATCAGATACTAATACTATATCATCGACATACGGGCGGTGCAAATCTATTTTTTCGTAGTTTGCTTTATCCATATTACCTATTTCGAAACCATCCCACGGAAGTTTAGTCATCACACCTGCTGCAATGGCTTTTTCCATTTCTGCATAAAGTTCTTTTACCGAACCGATGCATTTTTCTTCCTGACCATCTTCGGTACGCCATATAGGAAGCGGAGTTCCCCAATAACGACTACGACTCAGATTCCAGTCTTGCAGATTTTCCAACCATTTACCGAAACGGCCAGTACCAGTCGAAGCAGGTTTCCAGTTGATCGTATTGTTCAGCTCCATCATACGCTCACGGCAAGCAGTTGTACGGATAAACCAGCTATCCAATGGATAGTAAAGAATCGGCTTATCTGTTCTCCAGCAGTGTGGGTAGTTGTGGACATGTTTTTCGATACGGAATGCTTTGTTCTGTTGTTTCAACATCACGCTGATATCCACATCCAATGTCGGATCAAGGCTTGTCAGAGTACTGTCATATTCATTCTTGACATATCTTCCGGCAAATTCTTTATATAAATCTACATTTACATTTTCTTTCACATAGTCGGCATCTAATTCTTCTATCAAAAAGAATTTACCTCTCAGGTCAACCATCGGACGAAGATTACCATCTTTATCAACCAGCATTAATCCCGGTACTCCGTTAGCTTTTGCCACGCGCGCGTCATCGGCACCGAATGTAGGTGCAATATGCACTATACCAGTACCATCTTCGGTTGTAACAAAATCGCCGACAATTACTTTAAATGCGCCTTCACCCGGATTCACCCAAGGAATCAGCTGTTCATATTCCATTCCAGCTAACTCTGAACCTTTCCATTCTGCAACAACTTTGAATGGTACAAGTTTGTCTCCTTGATTATAATCTTCCAAAGCCAAGTCTGCAGCTTTATCATTGAACAAAGTATGTAATAAAGCTTTAGCTGCAACTACAGTTTCTTTTTGTCCAGTATACGGATTATAAGTTTGTACAGCTACGTATTCTATTTCCGGTCCTACGGCCAATGCTGTATTCGAAGGAAGCGTCCAAGGAGTTGTCGTCCAGGCCAAAAAGTATGCTTCTCCGAATTGAGCCATCTCAGGTTTCGGAGATTTTATCTTGAACTGAGCAATACAAGTAGTATCTTTTACATCGCGATAACAGCCCGGCTGATTCAACTCGTGCGAGCTCAAGCCAGTACCTGCAGCTGGTGAATATGGCTGTATCGTATATCCTTTGTACAAGAATCCTTTATTATAAAGCTCTTTCAACAAGAACCATAAAGTCTCGATATAACGATTATCGTATGTGATATACGGATCTTTCATATCAACCCAATACCCCATTTCGCGAGTCAACTGCTCCCACTTGTCGGTATATTTCATTACCTCTTTGCGGCAAGCATCGTTGTATTCTTCTACAGTAATCTTTTTACCAATATCTTCTTTTGTGATACCAAGCATTTTTTCGACACCAAGTTCGACTGGTAATCCGTGAGTATCCCATCCCGCCTTACGGTTAACAAGATATCCTTTCATCGTTTTGTAACGACAGAAAATATCTTTGATAGCACGTGCCATCACATGGTGAATACCCGGCATACCATTTGCCGAAGGTGGACCTTCATAAAACACGAAAGAGGGTGCGCCTGCACGCTCATCCAAACTTCTTTGGAAAATGCCTTCAGCATCCCATTTTTTCAATATTTCTTTATTGACTTCCGACAGGTCAAACTTGTTGTATTCTGCAAATTGCTTACTCATATATATTTATATTCTTGTAGTATCTAAAAAATTGACGCAAATATAATATTTTTTAGCCAAAAAACCGAAGTATATTATCTATATATTACATTCTGTAAATACGCTGTATACTAAAAATTGATTGCTATATATGTCTATAAGACATAAAGCGAGCTTCAACACTCTCAAGCAGAAGTAGATAATTTAAAGATTTTATATTAATTTAGTATTTTAAAAACAAAATCATTACTTTTGCCAATCATTCTGAAAATTGACAAAACAAACTCATTGTCTATTTTCGGCAGTAATTATTCAAAAGATAGCGTTCGCAAACATGCATAAAAACCTAGTTATAGTCGAGTCTCCGGCAAAAGCCAAAACCATTGAAAAATTTCTTGGAAAAGATTTTAAAGTCATGTCCAGCTATGGACATATCCGAGATTTGAAGAAAAAAGATCTTGGAATAGATATCGAGCATGATTTCAAACCAGTATACGAAGTCCCTGCTGACAAGAAAAAGGTTGTTGATGAGCTAAAAAAAGCGGCCAAAGAAGCTGATACAGTATGGTTGGCTTCCGATGAAGACCGCGAAGGAGAAGCTATATCTTGGCACTTGTATCAAACTCTTGATTTAGCGAAAAAGGATACAAAACGTATTGCTTTTCACGAAATCACAAAAGATGCTATTCTGAATGCAATAGACAATCCGCGCAACATTGACGTCAATCTGGTAGATGCGCAACAAGCCAGACGTGTGCTTGACCGCATAGTGGGATTCGAGTTATCTCCAATTTTATGGAAGAAAGTCAAGCCCGCATTATCTGCCGGACGTGTACAATCAGTAGCTGTAAAACTGATAGTAGAACGCGAAAAAGAAGTTCAAAGCTTTGTATCTGAAGCATCTTATCGTGTTGTTGCAATCTTCACGAAAGACGTTGACGGACAAAAGCAGGAAATTAAAGCCGAACTAAATAAACGTCTCAGTACGAAAGAAGAGGCAATAGCATTCCTAGAAAAGCTAAAAGAAGCATCTTTCAGTATTGAGAACGTGGAGACCAAAGCCGTTAAGAAATCACCGGCTGCGCCATTCACGACATCAACTTTGCAGCAAGAAGCCTCACGTAAGTTAGGATTTCCGGTATCAGTTACAATGATGGTTGCTCAGAAATTATACGAATCGGGAAAGATTACATATATGCGTACCGACTCGGTAAATCTTTCGTCTTTAGCTCTGAATACAGCACGTCAAGAGATTGAATCTTCGTATGGCAAAAATTACTGCAAAACACGAACATTTGCCACCAAGAGTAAAGGCGCACAAGAAGCCCACGAAGCAATCCGCCCTACTTACATGAGCGAACATACTGTATCAGGAACTGCACAAGAAAAGAAACTATACGAGTTGATCTGGAAACGCACATTGGCTTCGCAAATGGCCGATGCTGAACTAGACAGAACAACAATCACAATAAGCATATCTAATAGCGATATGAAATTCGCTGTTAGCGGAGAAGTTCTTAAATTCGACGGATTCTTACATGTCTATCTTGAAGGCACTGACGACGAAGATATTGACAACGAAGCAAACCTTCTACCTGCAGTTACAGTCAACGAACTATTACAGATGAAGGAAACGACTGCAACAGAACGATTCACTCAGCGTCCGGCTCGTTATACCGAAGCTTCGCTTGTCCGCAAGATGGAAGAACTTGGCATTGGCCGTCCTTCTACATACGCCCCTACAATTTCCACGATTCTGAATCGTGAATATGTAGCAAAATCAAACCTTGAAGGAACTGAGCGTGAATACAATATTCTAACTCTGGCAAACAACAAAATTTCGGATAAGACTAAAACCGAGATCACTGGTGCAGATAAAAACAAGCTTATCCCTACTGATATAGGCATGGTTGTAAACGAGTTCCTGCAAGAATATTTCTCAGGAATCATCGACTACAATTTTACAGCAAATATTGAGAAGAGATTTGACCAAATAGCCGAAGGAAAAGTCGATTGGTCCAAAGCTATAAAAAACTTCTACACGGAGTTCCATCCCATAGTTGAAGCTACGAACAACATGCAAACCGACAAAAAAGTCGGCGAGCGTATTTTAGGTAACGATCCAAAGACAGGCAAACAAGTATCGGTCAAAATCGGTCGTTTCGGACCAATGGTTCAGATAGGCACAACTGAAGATGAAGAAAAACCGACGTTTGCTTCTCTACAAAAAGACCAATCGATAACTACGATCACACTTGACGAGGCTTTGAAATTATTCGATTTGCCTCGCGAGATCGGGATGTTCGAAGACAAGAAAGTAGTAATCGGAGTTGGTCGTTTCGGACCGTACATCAAACATAATAGTATGTTTGTTTCATTACCGAAAGACAAAGATCCATATACGATTACCCTCGAGGAATCAATTCCTCTGATTTTGGATAAACGTAAAAAAGAACAAGAGAAACTGATAAAAACATTTGAGCAAGATGAAAATATTCAGATTCTGAATGGTCGTTTTGGTCCGTATATTTCTTACAATAAAACGAATTACAAGATTCCTAAAACAACAGATCCCAAAACGTTGTCATATGAAGACTGTATGAAGATTATTGAAGAGACAGACAAAAAAGGGACAAAAAAGGGCGCTAAAAAGACGAAAGCAGCATCAAAACCAAAAACAACTACCAAATCAAAAGCAGCTGCTAAGACATCTACCAAAAAGAAAAAAGCTGAATAATATAAGCGATTATGCGCAGAGTATTCAATAATCGAATTTTTGGGGTACTGGTCATTATTGTTGATCTGATTCTGGTATATGCATCTATACTATTGGCATTTGAGATACTAAGGAATTCTCTTGTAGCACTAAATGATAACTACTACGCTTTCACGCAGGTAGCACTATATATAGGAATTGCCTACCTATTGTTGGCACATATTTTCGAACTGGACAAGCCTAAAGATTTCTCTTTTTGGGGTATTGCATATAGTGTTACTCTATCTATTATTGGTCTTTTTTGCATTACAATGGCTTTTAGCTTCTTTGCTAGAGTATTTGCATATCCACGAAGCGTACTAATATTGAGTTCAATATTTCAGGTTACATCAATCACTCTTTGGCATTGGATAACAAATATCATGTATCGTCGTGAGAATCGGAAGAAAACCATTCTCATTATTGGTAAAGAAAATGCAAAGACATTAGCTTATAAACTACTTGAATCGAACAATATGTGGTCGTCGATAAAACACATATGTTCACCATCCAATCCGCGAATAAAGGACTATATTGAAGATTGTAATCTCACTTTTCTGACAGAAGACATAGATGAGAATGAGAAACAGGACATTGTACGCCACTGCGTCGAATTAGATAAGCAAGTTTTGTACGAACCTCGTAACACCGAAATTCTACTATTCAACGCCAATATAACCCAAGTAGACGACACTCCTCTACTAAGTGTTAGACCTCTAGGTTTGCAATCAGCAAATGAATCGACCAAACGCGTAATGGATGTTATAGTAGCATCACTTGGATTGATTGTTTTTATCATACCTTCTACAATAGTATATCTTTGCCTGAAGATTAGTGGAGGTACTGCATTTTTTGTACAAGAACGTGTTACTCGTGGAGGTAAGATATTCAAGATTTACAAGTTTCGTACAATGATTGAAAATGCCGAGGCAAAATCCGGTCCTATGTTAGCTCAAGATAAAGATAATCGAATAACCCGATTCGGACATTTTCTAAGAGCAACACGTTTGGATGAAACGCCTCAAATTTTCAATATTCTGAAAGGCGATATGAGTATCGTTGGCCCTCGTCCAGAGCGACCATTCTTTGTTGAACAATTTAAGCAGGAAATTCCGGAATATGAACTTCGCCACCGAGTAAAAGCCGGATTGACTGGTCTTGCTCAAATACAAGGTAAGTACAACACAACAGTACGAGATAAACTGAAATACGATCTACTATATATCAATGGCTATTCACTGGCATTAGATATTAAGCTTATAATGCAGACCTTGAATATCCTCTTACGCAAGAGTAGTACTGAGGGTATAAAAGAAGTAAAAGATATTGAATCGGAGATCGAAAAACTATATAGAGACTAAAATGAAAGATTTTCAAGAACTCATAAATAAACGCCGTAGTATTCGTAAATTTACTGATCAACTTCTGACACCGGAACAAGTAGAACTTATACTAAAAGCCGGACTAAAATCGCCGTCATCGAAAGGTAAAACGCCGTGGTACTTCTTGGTTGTTGAAGATAAGGAAGCTTTGAAAACCTTATCGAAATGTAAAAGCTCAGCAAAATTAATCGAAGGATGTGCTTTAGCAATCGTAGTACTTGCCGATCCAATCGTCAGTGATGTATGGATTGAGGACGCTTCGATAGCTTCGATTATGATGCAGCTACAAGCTGAGGATCTTGGACTCGGTAGTTGCTGGGTACAAATACGTAATCGTTTTACACCATCGGATACTGAATGCGAACAGTATGTACGAGATATGTTCGATATTCCATATCAGATAGAAGTATTATCGGTAATAGCTTTTGGATACAAGGCTCAAGAACGACCTCCATTTGATGAAGAGAAACTTCAATGGGAGAAAGTTCGCATTGGTAAATTCTAACTATATTAGTTCTTAGTTAACTCAAATACAACAGCAGTTATGGCAAAAGATTCTAACAACGACAAATTATCATACGGACTAGTACTTCTAACATTCGGATTTCTATTCCTACTCGATAAACTAGGTATTTTAGCTCATATTCCTATCAATTATAATTTCCTGAGCGTTAGTGCATTTTTCTTGATAGCAGGTATCATATTTATGCTTACTCAGCCCAAAAGAACACTCAGTTGGGTATTCCTTGTTATAGGTATTTTCCTCAACTTCAATATCTTTTTTGGCTGGCTCAACGCCTACTCAAAATTCTACGTTCCTCTGGCGCTTATAATTGCAGGACTATTTATGGTATTCTCATCTAAGAAAAAATGAAAATAGTATTCATCGGAGCCGGAAATGTAGCTACACACCTAGCTAGTGCAATGGATTCGACTGGATTTGAAATCATTCAGATATTCAGCCAAACAATCGAATCGGCAAAAGCTCTGTCTGAAAAATTAAGCAAAAAGCCAATTTACACTAACCAGATTGATCAGATAGATAACAGAGCTGATTTATATATTTTTTCAATAAAAGACTCTGCTTTACAGCAAGTAGTATCACAGATCAAGCCAAATTCGGGTATTTGGATACACACCGCAGGAAGCATGTCTATCGATCTATTCAGAGGATATGCCAACCGCTTTGGTGTTATTTATCCATTACAAACGTTCAGCAAAAACAAACAAGTAGATTGGACAAATATTCCGATCTTTTTGGAAGCTTCAGATATTGACACGCTTGACGTTCTGAAATCCGTTGCTGGTCAATTGTCAAAGAGCGTATACGAGTTATCGTCCGATAAACGTAAGTATGTACATCTAACAGGTGTATTCGCTTGTAATTTCACTAACTATATGTACAGCGCCTCGGCCGATATACTTCAACAAGCAGGTTTGCCTTTCGAAGTAGCTCTACCGCTGATAGACGAAACTTGTGCTAAGGTGCATACGCTATCGCCGAAAGAGGCACAAACCGGACCTGCAATTAGATTCGACGAGAATGTCATGAACAGACATATCGATCTGATAGAGGATGCTAAACTAAAAGAAATATATCGCCTTATAAGCGAAAAAATTCACGAAAACCATCTTAAGAAATAACAATCATGAGCAGCATAAATTACGATCTTCGAAAAATAAAGGCTATAATCTTTGATGTTGACGGTGTATTGTCAACCGATTGTGTACCCTTGTCGGTAGAAGGAATTCCCATGCGCATGATCAATATAAAAGACGGCTATGCCATTCATCAGGCTGTTAAACGTGGATTCAGCTTGGCAATCATAACCGGCGGAGACACCGAAGCTGTACGCATACGTTTCGAACGTCTGGGCGTTCAGCATATCTATATGAAATCGAGCCACAAGATTAACGACCTCAATGATTATATAGCAAAAACGGGCTTCAAACCCGAAGAAATAGCTTACGTTGGCGACGACATTCCTGACTATCCGGTAATGCAAGCCGTTGGATTACCTATTGCTCCGGCAGATGCTGTAGCCGAAGTGAAGAGTATAGCCAAATACATCTCGCACAAAAAAGGAGGCGAAGGTGTAGCTCGTGACGTTATCGAACAAGTTCTGAAAGCTCAAGATATGTGGATGGATGCCGAAGCTTTCGGCTGGTAATCGGCTACCCTTTCAGCATTTTATAATACTTATCCCAATTATCATACAAGGCTTTCATCGAAGGAAGTACAATGTTAGCACCAGCATCGTATAACGATTGTTCGGTCAATGGACCTGTATTGATTGCTATCGTAAAAATTCCTGCTGCAGCGGCTGCCTCTATCCCACGAGGAGCATTTTCGACAACAATAGCCTGATATGGCTTTAAATCACCAGCTTTCTGCAAGCCTCTCAGATAAGGCTCAGGATGCGGTTTTCCTTGTTTAACATCGAAAGCTGTAACCATTTTAGGACGTTCGAACAATCCCTCGAAACTCTCTGAAATACGATCGATCAATGATGGTTGTCCCGATCCCGTAACAATAACACGTTCCAATCCTTGGCTAGCAACTAACTTTACAAAATCGAGTGCATAAGGTATCAGACTATTATCGTTATACTGGCTGAATAATTCTGATTTACGAGCATATATCGTTTTCTTTTCTTCTTCGGTAGCTGGTCTACCCTTCTCGCGACGAATTAAATGATCTATAGTACTGAGTCCAACCATCCCTTCGTACTGATAAAACTCATCAAAGGTGCTATTAATATCGTATTCGGTCATTGTTTCGTGCCACGATTTAGCATGCCACTTCATAGAATCGAACAAAACACCATCCATATCAAATAATACGGCTTTCAGATCGAAAGCTTCGTAATGATGCTTTTCGAGATACGCTCTAAATATTTCTTCCATCTTTCATTTTTTATTCGACACAAATTTACACAAAATAGACTAGTATATCAACTTTGATAATTTTAACAAAATTTAAAGAAAGTGACACTTGTGTACAGAAAATAGATAATTTTTAGTTGATTATTTTTATTCTATCTACAATTTCATCCTCCTCCAGACATTGTCTTCGATATAGATAAAATTTTCAAAAAACATATTATTTCCAACAAGAATCGATAACAAAAATCAAGCAAATACGACACGAATACTACATTTTTGACATAAATAATAAAATATAACTAACTTTAATTTGCAAGAATAGAAAATTAAAATAACTTTGCATTCAACATCAGTCAAAAACAAGAATTGATAAATTTACAAGTATGACAGTTTTCAGTATCCTCATTAGCATTATTATTCTTCTCTGGTACAAAATCAGGGTGAGTTTTGCTATGTAGTTACTGAATCAGTAATAAAAGAATCGAAAGCCTTTCTCACTCTGTATGTGAGAAGGGCTTTTTTTATTTATAAAACATTAAAAACAAACAACAATGGAAAAGTTATTTATTTTCGACACAACACTGCGAGATGGAGAGCAGGTTCCTGGCTGCCAATTGAATACAATCGAGAAAATCGAAATAGCCAAAGCCCTCGAATCACTCGGAGTTGATGTTATCGAAGCAGGTTTTCCGGTATCGAGCCCGGGAGATTTCAATTCGGTTGTCGAAATATCGAAAGCGGTAACTTGGCCAACAATATGTGCTTTGACCCGTGCCGTTGAGAAAGATATAGATGTTGCGGCCGAAGCACTGAAATACGCAAAAAACAAACGCATACATACCGGAATCGGAACATCCGACTATCACATCAAATATAAATTTAACTCAACACAAGACGAAGTTATCGAGCGTGCAATTGCTGCCGTGAAATATGCTAAACGCTATGTTGAAGATGTTGAATTTTATGCCGAAGATGCTGGTCGTACGGATAATGCTTACTTGGCCCGTGTGGTGCAGGCAGTCATCAATGCAGGTGCTACGGTCGTAAACATTCCCGACACGACAGGCTATTGTCTTCCGACCGAATACGGTGCAAAGATCAAATATTTGATCGATCATGTTGATATGAAAAATGCTATTCTTTCGACACATTGTCACCAGGATTTAGGTATGGCTACAGCCAACTCGATAATGGGTGTATTGAATGGTGCTCGCCAGGTAGAAGTTACGATCAACGGAATTGGCGAACGTGCAGGTAATACGTCATTGGAAGAAGTTGTGATGGCTATAAAGAGCCACAAAGAATTGAATATCGAGACAAATATCAATACCAAGAAAATATATCCTCTTAGCCGTAAGGTGTCGAGCTTGATGAATATGCCTGTTCAGCCTAATAAGGCGATTGTCGGACGAAATGCATTCGCACACTCATCGGGCATTCATCAGGATGGAGTATTGAAAAATCTTTCCACATACGAGATTATTGATCCGAAAGAAGTCGGAATCGATGATAACGCAATTGTATTGACAGCCCGCAGCGGTCGAGCTGCTCTTAAAAACAGAATGCAAATTCTAGGAATCGAGACAAACGAGGACGAATTGGCTGCTATATATGAACGTTTCTTGAATCTTGCCGATAAGAAAAAAGACATTACCGATGAAGATATCTTGATTCTTGCCGGTAAAGAAACAAACAATATGCATCGTATCAAATTAGAATACTTGCAAGTCACTTCGGGTATTGGTATTCGCAATGTAGCATACGTTGGATTAGATATAGCAGGCGAAAAATTCGAAGCTTCATCTACAGGAAACGGACCGGTTGATGCTGCTATCAAAGCAGTGAAAAACATCATCCGCCGTCAAACGACAATACAAGAATTTCTAATTCAAGCTATCAACAAAGGCAGCGACGACATAGGTAAAGTACACATGCAAATCGAATATGAAGGGCAAACATATTACGGTTTCTCGGCCAACACCGATATAGTTGCCGCTTCAGTAGAAGCATTTATAAACGCTATAAACAAATTCGTAAATTAAAACATACAGTATAATAATCATATGAAAACTCTATTCGACAAGATCTGGGATGCACACGTTGTATCTACCGTAACTGATGGACCAACACAGTTATACATCGACAGACATTTCTGTCACGAAGTAACTAGCCCGCAAGCTTTCAACGGACTACGTGCAAGAGGATTGAAAGTATTTCGTCCGCTACAAACAACAATTGTAGCCGACCACAACACACCTACAATCAATCAAGATCAGCCCGTAAAAGACCCGATTTCGAGAAATCAGCTGGATACGCTTGACAAGAATGCTAAAGATTTCGGTATTCCATTTTATTATCCTTTGGGAAATAAAAAGAATGGAGTTGTTCATATCATTGGCCCCGAGAATGGATTTACGCAACCAGGAATGACCATTGTTTGTGGCGACAGCCACACATCAACTCACGGAGCATTCGGAGCAATAGCATTCGGAATCGGAACGAGCGAAGTCGAAATGGTTCTTGCTACTCAATGTATTTTCCAATCTCGCCCAAAAACGATGCGTATCAATTTCGAAGGCAAACTAAAAGCCGGCGTTACAGCAAAAGATGTAGCACTATACATGATATCGAAACTGACTACTGGCGGAGCTACCGGATATTTTGTCGAATATGCAGGAGAAGTTATCCGAAACATGTCGATGGAAGAGCGCATGACACTTTGTAACTTAAGTATCGAAATGGGAGCTCGCGGAGGTATGGTCGCTCCTGATCAAACAACATTCGATTATCTGAAAGGTCGCGAATTTGCGCCTAAATCCGACGAATGGGAAAAAGCTTTAGCCCATTGGAAAACTTTGTTTACCGACGAAGGAGCTAAATTCGACAAAGAACTGACGTTCAGTGCATCTGACATAGATCCGATGATTACATACGGAACAAACCCTGGAATGGGTATGGCTATCAATGATGCAATACCTACTCTGGACGAAGTTGACGAAGCCGGACGTATTTCTTTTCAAAAATCGATGGATTATATGGGCTTCAAACCGGGAGAAAAAGTAGAAGGTAAACAAATCGACTACGTTTTTCTTGGAAGCTGTACCAACGGACGTATCGAAGATTTTCGTATGTTTGCAAACTTCGTAAAAGGTAAAAAGAAAGCAGACAACGTAGTTGCTTGGCTTGTTCCGGGTAGCTGGATGGTTGAGAAGCAAATCCGAGAAGAAGGTCTTTACGATATTCTAAAAGAGGCCGGATTCGAACTTCGTCAACCGGGATGCTCGGCATGTCTTGCAATGAATGATGATAAAGTTCCTGCCGGAAAATATGCAGTATCTACATCCAATCGCAATTTCGAAGGTCGCCAAGGTCCAGGTGCACGAACAGTTCTAGCTGGTCCGCTTGTAGCTGCAGCTGCAGCCGTTACTGGGCGCATAACCGACCCCCGTAAAATCTAATTTTCTGATTCCTTTTAAAACTCAATAAACTATAATGGAAAAGTTTACAACATTGACATCAACATACGTTCCACTTCCGATAGAGAATGTGGATACCGACCAAATTATACCGGCTCGTTTCTTGAAAGCCACTACAAAAGACGGATTCGGAGACAATCTGTTTGCCGACTGGCGTTACGACAAAGAAGGAAATCCTAAAAAGGACTTCGTTCTGAACGATCCAACTTACAGCGGGCAAATCCTTGTAGCAGGTAAAAACTTCGGTAGTGGATCGAGCCGCGAACATGCAGCTTGGGCGGTAGCAGGATATGGTTTCCGTGCAGTAGTATCGAGCTTTTTTGCCGATATATTCCGTAACAATGCACTAAATAACGGCGTACTGCCAGTAGTAGTTTCGCCCGAGTTTTTGTCTGAAGCTTTCGATTCAGTAAATAAAGATCCGAAAGTAAGTTTAACTATCGATCTCGAGAAACAAACTATAACTAATAATGCAACCGGTAAATCAGAATCATTCGAGATAAACTCTTATAAAAAAGAATGCCTCTTGAAAGGTCTTGACGATATAGACTATCTACTTGCCCAAAAAGTAAAAATAGAAGAATACGAACAAAATCGTGAATCATTTTAAATAATCAAACAGATTGAAACCTATGCTCGAAATAATGGACACCACCCTGCGTGACGGAGAACAGACTTCCGGAGTCTCGTTTTCGGGACAGGAAAAGCTGAATATAGCTCGTCTACTCCTCAACGATCTGGGTGTAAACCGCATCGAAATAGCATCGGCACGTGTATCGAATGGCGAATTCAAAACGGTAAAAGATATAGCCGATGTAGCCATCACAACGAATAATATCGACAAAATCGAGATTCTTGGCTTTATCGACAATGGAGAATCCATCAAATGGATACACGAAGCTGGTTGTCGCAATATAAATCTTCTGACAAAAGGTTCCTACTCTCATGTAACCGAACAGTTGCGTAAGACTCCCGAACAACATTTGGAAGATATAAAGCGGGAAATTGCTATTGCACAAGAATACGGCATCGGCGTCAATATATACTTGGAAGATTGGTCGAGAGGGATGAGCAGCTCGGAAGATTATGTTTATTTCTTGATGGATGGTCTGCGCGATCAGCCTATCAAACGATTTATGCTGCCTGATACACTTGGAATCCTCAACCCGCATACTACTTGGAAATTTTGCCGTAAAATGATAAATCGTTATCCTGAACTTCATTTCGATTTTCATGCCCATAACGATTATGATCTGGCTGTAGCAAATACAATGGTAGCTGTAGAAGTAGGAGTAAAAGGTATACACCTGACAATAAATGGATTGGGCGAGCGAGCCGGAAATGCAACAATGTCGAGTGTTATAGCTGTACTGCACGATCAGTTGAAGATAAGAACCAGCATCCGAGAAGATCAAATCAACAATGTTAGTCGTATTGTTGAAGGCTGTTCGGGACAATTGATATCATCCAACCAACCTATAATCGGAAACAATGTATTCACACAATGTGCCGGTATTCATGCTGATGGTGACAACAAGAACAATTTGTATTACAATGAATTGATTCCTGAACGATTCGGACGCCAACGCGAATATGCCCTCGGAAAACTATCGGGCAAGGCCAATATCCGCAAGAATATTGATGCACTAGGTATTCAGTTGACCGAAGAGCAGATGCGAATAATTACCGATCGTGTTATCGAATTAGGTGATAAAAAGGAAATAATCACTCAAAGTGATCTTCCGTTCATCATCAATGACGTTATCCACAATTCGACAGAGCAAAAGATCGAAATCGTCCGATTTCATTCGAGTATTTCGAAAGGTTTACGACCTACTGCTACTGTCAGAATCAGGATCAACGGCGAAGAGTACGAAGACACATCGGCAGGAAAAGGACAATACCATGCATTTTCAAAAGTACTTTGGAAAATTTATTCTAAATTAGCCAAGCCAAAACCGGAATTAGTAAACTACTCGGTTGCTATACCTCCAGGAGGGCGAACTGACGCTTTGGTACAGACAATCATCACATGGAAGTTTAAAGAAAAAGTCTTTAAAACTCATGGTCTTGATGTGGATCAGGTAGAAGCAGCAGTGAAAGCTACTGAGAAAATGTTGAATATAATTGAAGATTTGTAATTTGCATGAGCGTCGATAAAGAGCGTGTAGAATGGATTGATATTGTAAAGGGAATAGGTATTATATGCATAGTGATCGGGCACATCTTCATGCCCAATACATTTATACATAAATCCATGCTCCTATTTAATCTTCCTCTGTTCTTTTTTATGAGTGGATTTCTATACAAAAAGGGACAAAACAGCAGAAGTTTTATAACCAAGAAAGCAAAAAGTCTGCTTATCCCTTATGTTGCAATTTTCTTGTTACTCTATCCATTCGTAACTGTGTTTCTATTTTCGGCAGATTTATCGTTCGAACAATTCAAAACCGATGCATTGTATTATCTCATGAGCGGGATTGAATTACGAAATCGTATGGATCATATTTTTGTTGCAATGTGGTTTATTACTTGCCTTTTCTTGGTACAAGTTCTTTATCACTTTATGCACAAGCTGCTATCTGAAAAGCAGGTACATATAGTAACCCTTATCATGCTCGTAGCTGGATATTATGTTTCGACAAATTATAAATATTTTTTCATGTACTGGTCAGCGCAGAATATACTTGCAGCACTACCCTTGTATCATGTAGGATACACGATAAAGCAGAATATGAATGTACTGAACAAATATACAATCGTATATTATCTGGCAGGAACACTTTCTCTACTGAGCTTGTTTGTTTTACCTAAGAATATGTACGATATATTGGTTAATAACTACGGAATACCCGTTCTTACTTTGGCTTGTTGCACAATTGTTATCGTTATGATAATCTATATATCTAAGTTTATTATGGATTATAAAATCTTATCCATACCACTTCAACATATAGGTCAAGCATCGTTAACAATCATGGCCTTCCATTTACCGCTTTATGCTTTTTTGTGGAAGTACTTTCAACTAAGTTCGGCAATAGCTATTCCGCTAATGATTATATTACCTTTTCTGCTTCATCAAGCGTTCAACCAGTTCAGAATAACTAAATTCCTATTTTTAGGAAAAACATTTCGTAAAAAAGCGATAATCAACTAATAAAAAACAATTATAATCATGAAGCTTAACATTGCTGTACTACCGGGCGACGGAATAGGCCCCGAAATTGTAAAACAAGCACTTCGTGTAACCGAAGCTGTATGTAAGAAATTCAATCACGAACTGGAATACAAATATGGCATCGTTGGAGCTTGTGCTATCGATCAGGTTGGCAATCCTTACCCTGACGAAACACACGAATTGTGTATGAAATCCGATGCTGTATTGTTCGGAGCAATCGGAGATCCCAAATTTGACAACGACCCATCAGCCAAAGTTCGTCCTGAACAAGGATTGCTGGCTATGCGTAAAAAATTAGGTTTGTATGCAAATCTTCGTCCAGTAACTACGTTCCCTTCACTTATACATAAATCGCCACTCAGATCAGACCTTGTTGAAGGAGCTGATTTCATGTGCGTCCGCGAATTGACCGGAGGTTTGTATTTCGGTCGTCCGCAAGGAAGAAGTGAAGATGGCAATACAGCTTATGATACTTGTATCTATACACGCGAAGAAGTTGAACGTATCCTTCATCTGTCGTATAAATACGCACGTATGCGTCGCAAAAAGCTGACTGTAGTCGACAAAGCAAATGTATTGTCTACATCTCGTCTGTGGCGACAAGTAGCACAAGAAATCGAAAGACAATATCCTGATGTAGAAACAGAATATATGTTTGTTGACAATGCTGCTATGCAGATTATACAATGGCCGAAACGTTTCGATGTATTGGTTACTGAAAACTTATTCGGAGATATCCTTACCGACGAAGCCTCTGTTATTACAGGATCTTTAGGTATGTTACCATCGGCATCTATCGGCATACACACTTCGGTATTCGAACCTATTCACGGATCATATCCTCAGGCAGCAGGAAAAAATATTGCAAATCCATTAGCTACAATTCTTTCAGCAGCAATGATGTTCGAATATGCATTCAATCTTCAAGAAGAAGGTGCACTTATTCGCAAGGCTGTCGATGCATCAATGCAAGCACGTATCGTAACCGAAGATATTGCTTTAGGCGACAAAGCCCATTCGACCAGCGATGTTGGCGACTGGATAGTAAACTATATCAACCAATAAATGAAGTTAAAAAGATCGGATTTTTTCCGATCTTTTTTTATCTTTATAAGGAACGCTAAAACTTTGAGGCTATGAACAATATTGCATACGAAGCCCGTGCTGAATTTTTAGAAGGTTCAGCTGATATAGGAGTACTTGTTATCCACGGATTTACTGGTGCAACCCAAAGTATGAGACCAATAGCATATGCACTAAACAAACAAGGTTATACTGTGAGTATGCCCCGATTGGCCGGGCATGGCACTTCTGCCCAAGAAATGGTTACAACCGGTTATCAGGATTGGATCAATTCGGCAGAAGAAGCCTATCACCAACTTCGAGAGAAAGTGAAAAATGTATATGTATTTGGTCTATCAATGGGAGGGACCTTATCGCTTTACTTAGCTCAGAAGTATGATCTAAAAGGAATTATTACAGTAAATGCGATAGTAGTAATGCCCGAAGAGTTTAATCAAGTAATCAATAATCCTCAAATACCCGACTTTATTGGAGGAATAGGCTCGGATATAAAAAAAGAAGGAATGAAAGAATGGGCATACCCTCAGACACCTAAAAAGAGTATTATCGAAATGGCCAAACTCTGTGAGATTATTCGTGATAAGCTCAATGATATCAAGCAGCCCATACTTATTTTCAAATCGTTAGAAGATCACGTAGTGCCTCCTACAAATCAGAATTACATTTTCGATCATATAGGAAGTTCCATCAGCACGTTGATTGATCTTCAAAACAGTTATCATGTTGCAACCCTAGATAACGATGCGCCATTTATCATCGAA
Source organism: Dysgonomonas massiliensis (assembly GCF_900240225.1). Classification (GTDB taxonomy): domain Bacteria; phylum Bacteroidota; class Bacteroidia; order Bacteroidales; family Dysgonomonadaceae; genus Dysgonomonas; species Dysgonomonas massiliensis. The sequence goes on from NZ_OEPV01000003.1 coordinate 181,307, forward strand.
AGTACTATCAAGTTTATAGACAAAACAAGCAACTTATAAAAACTTCGAAACGACTCTTAGTTTTACAGACAATAAGGCATTGATAAAATGCCTTATTTTTTATACTTTTGGGACTTATTATAATTTAGTCTAAATGACACTCAAAGGCGCATTCGAAAATTTCCTAGTATGGAGGACAAAGAATATAAAACCAAATCAATTTATACTTTTTGTCAGCTTTCTTGTTGGGATACTTACAGCTTTGGCTGCATATATCCTGAAATCGTTAATACATTTTATTCAACACTTGCTGACGAGCAACCTATCTGAAAATTTCAATATTCTATATCTGGTTTTCCCCGTTCTGGGTATTTTGATAGCTGGCCTATATGTCAAATACATCGTGAAAGATGACATAAGCCATGGTATTACCAAAATACTATATGCGATATCGCAACGAAAAAGTTTTATCAAACTTCACAATGTCTATTCATCGGTTGTAGCCAGTGCAATAACCATCGGATTCGGGGGATCGGTAGGAGCCGAGGCTCCAATTGTATTAACAGGTTCGGCCATTGGCTCAAATCTAGGTCGCCTATTCAAACTCGAATCGAAATATCTGATGTTGATGATTGGCTGTGGAGCTGCCGGTGCTATTGCCGGAATCTTTAAGGCGCCAATAACAGGTCTGGTATTCGTTATCGAAGTACTGATGCTTGACCTGACTCTGTTCACGGTACTACCTCTGCTTGTATCTTCAGTAACAGCCGCTACATTCTCCTATCTGACAATGGGTACAAAAGCGATGTTCGACTACTCGCATAGCGATGCTTTTCTGATGGAACGTATCCCTTACGTGATTCTTTTAGGAATTTTCTGCGGATTTGTATCGCTCTATTTTACCAGATCGATGATTTGGATAGAAGGGAAATTCAAACGCCTTACCTATTGGAAGAAATTCTGCTTAGGAGCTTGCATCCTTAGTACATTGATATTTCTTCTACCTCCATTATATGGTGAAGGTTATAATACAATAAACACACTGATAGACGGAAGCAATGATTACGGTTCAATCCTTTTCGGTAGCTTCTTTTATCAATACAAAGATCACAGCTGGAGTATAGCAATATTTTTAGGTGCTGTACTGCTTATGAAAGTATTTGCTACATCTGCCACCAATGGTGGAGGCGGAACGGGTGGTACATTCGCGCCTTCCCTTTTCGTTGGATGTATTGCTGGATTCTTATTCTCATACATACTGAATAAAACTGGGATGTTCACTCATTTATCGGTACAAAACTTTGCCCTTATGGGTATGGCCGGAGTTATGGCTGGAGTTATGCATGCCCCGCTTACGGGTACATTCCTTATTGCCGAGCTTACTGGTGGATATGAATTGTTCTTGCCCTTATTGATTGTATCGGGTGCGGCTTATTTCACAATTAAATTGTTCGAATCGCATAGTATTTACTCAATGCGTCTGGCTCAGAAAGGAGAACTGTTAACTCACCAAAAGGATAAAGCTATTCTTACACTGATGAATAATGAGAGTTTGCTCGAAACTCATTTTCAGGTAGTGAAGCCAGAGATGTCATTAGGTGATATGGTGAAAGTAATAGCTACGTCGAGTCGTAATATTTTCCCTGTAGTAGATGACAACAACTACCTGAAAGGTGTTGTTCTGATGGATAATATAAGGAATATCATGTTCCGTCCAGAATTATATAATCGCTTTAAAGTTAATAATTTCATGACCGAACCTCCTGCCATTATATCGATGGGAATGCCTATGGAGAAGGTTATGAGAATTTTTGACGATACCAAAGCATGGAACTTGCCGGTAGTAGACGAGAAGGGAGTTTATCTGGGATTCATTTCCAAGTCAAGTATCCTTAACGTTTATCGAGAGGTACTTGTCGATAACTTTACTGAAGAATAAAAAGAAAAATGGATAAAAAAGATCTGAAAATAGTTTTCATGGGAACGCCCGATTTTGCGGTCGAGAGTCTTCGTATCCTTGTCGAAAACAATTACAATATTGTCGGAGTAATAACAATGCCCGACAAACCTGCCGGACGTGGTCATAAATTACAGCATTCGGCTGTAAAAAAATATGCTTTAGAAAATAATCTTCCTCTTCTTCAACCTGAAAAATTGAAAGATGAAGATTTCCTTACAGCATTAAAAGCATGGAATGCTGATCTACAAATTGTAGTTGCTTTCCGTATGCTTCCAGAGGTGGTATGGAATATGCCTCGCCTAGGAACATTCAATTTACACGGGTCTTTGCTACCTCAGTATCGCGGAGCTGCTCCAATCAATTGGGCTATAATGAATGGTGATACCGAAACCGGTGTTACAACCTTCTTCTTAACTCACGAAATTGATACGGGAAAAATCATCCTTTCAGAAAGAGTTCCAATTGGGGAAAATGATAATGCTGGAAAGATTCACGACGAATTGATGCACATAGGTGCTAAGCTAGTGAAGCAGACTGTTGATCTTGTGCTAGAAGACAAAGTGGAAGCAATAGCTCAAGAGCAGTTGTACACAGACGAAAATCAGCTGAAAGCTGCGCCCAAAATATTCAAAGACACTTGCCGCATCAATTGGAATAAATCTCCAAAAGACATACACAACCATATTCGTGGACTATCTCCCTACCCTGCTGCATGGACTGAATTGCATGGCGACAAAACAGAACCGCAATTGGTGAAAATATACAGTTCGCAATGGTCATGTTCCGAAATACAGCACCCAATAGGAAGTATCATAACAGATAACAAAACATTCCTTCACGTTGCGTGTTCAGGAGGAATTATAGATGTATTGGAACTGCAATTCGCCGGTAAACGCGCTATGAAGATTGGTGAGATACTAAATGGTTTTAAATTTGATGAGAATATGAAATTCATCTAAATCTCTGTAATGTTTCGATCATACATACCATCATCAGTAAAGTACAATTGGAAATTTGGACTTGCATTGATAGTGATTCTCACTATTGCACGTTTTATTCTTGTGATTGATGCAAACATAACAAAGAGCTATCATACTGCGTCAATAATCTTTCTGATAATGATTATACTTCCTTTCCTTATATTAAATAAATCAGGAAGGAAGACTATCGGCATAATTAAACCTAAAAGCTTTCTCTGGCTCATATCATCATTAGTTATAGGCATAGCGATTTCCTCAATAACATATCTTATATTTTGTATATTATATGATGACTCTATAAGTAACAGCTTTGTTTATATTGCACAATCTTATGCTATTGATGGATTAAATGATCAGAACCGACTTCTTATATTTTTAATATTATGTCCTTCAGTAATGACATTTAGCCCTTTCGGCGAAGAATTATTCTACAGAGGATTGGTACATGGAAGCTTTGTATCTGAATTTGGAGAAAAGCGAGCATCAATATTCGACAGTCTGGCTTTTGCTATAGCGCATTTACCTCACTTTGGATTAATATATACTCTAGAAAAAGGAATAACTTTATTGTTTATACCAGCCTTGGTTTGGATGTGCTGCATGTACTTTTTAAGCCGTGCTTTTTTCTATTGCAAGCAAAAGTCCGGATCTATTCTAGGAGCGATAATTGCTCATGCCGGATTCAATATTGCCATGACATATTGGATCATCTATCATATACTTTAAATTATCATTTTCTCTTAAAACCTCAGTTACAATGCAAAAAGTTATAAAAGCAACCAACTTAGATCAGGATTTATCGAATGTTATTTCTCAACATAAATTCGACAAAATCTTCATTCTTACGGACGAACATACCGAAAAGCTATGTTATCCATTAGTTGCCAACAATAAATACATTGCTCAGGCTGAGAAAATTGTAATTCCTTCGGGTGAAAAATACAAAAGTATAGAAACACTCAGCAATATATGGATGTTCTTATCGCAAAACGATGGAACGCGTCATTCGCTACTTATCAATCTCGGAGGAGGCCTACTAACCGACATCGGAGGATTTGCTGCTGCAACCTTCAAAAGAGGGATCAAATGCATTAATATTCCAACCACTTTACTTGGAGCAGTTGATGCTGCCGTAGGTGGAAAAACCGGAATCAATTTTAATGAATTGAAGAATGAAATCGGAGCTTTTGCTCCGGCTGATGCTGTTCTGATCGACTCGGTATTCTTTCGTTCACTAGATCATAAGAACCTGCTATCGGGCTATGCCGAAATGCTAAAACACAGCTTGCTCGATAATCGAGAGGAATGGAAATCGATTATATCATTCGATACTGAAGAGATTGACTATGACAAATTGAAACAGCTCACAGTTAATTCAGTTTTAGTGAAAGAGCGGATTGTCGAAGAAGACCCTTTCGAAAAAGGTATACGCAAAGCACTGAATCTTGGTCATACGATTGGTCATGCATTCGAAAGCTTATCGCACAAAAAAGAGAAACCTATTCATCATGGCTACGCTGTAGCATGGGGAATTATTTGCGAGTTATACTTATCAAGTAAATACTGCGGTTTCCCGAAAGATGAATTATACAAAACTGTATATTTCATCAAGGATAACTACGAAGGTTTTATGTTCGATTGTGACGATTACGAGCAATTGTATGAATACATGAAACACGACAAAAAGAATGAATCGACTGAAAAAATCAACTTCACATTTCTATCCGATATCGGCAAAATAGAAATTAATCAATCGGCAACTAAAGAAGATATCTTCGAATCAATTGACTTTTTGCGTGAAAGTGTAGGCCTATAATTCTCAAGAAGATACTGCCTGCTCGAAAGACTCCAGATTGATTCTTTCTCCTGCCAACCACAATACGTCTCCTTCTTCAATATTGGTTGTCGCTGAAAACGATTCGAGACTAGTCCCTACTCTATCAATTCCAACAATAGCACAATGTGCTTTTTCTTTGATATGAGAATCTTTGATGGCAACGCCCACCAAGGGTGAACCTTCTTTTATAAGATATTGAGAAATCTCAACTTTGTGTCGGTTCTTCAAATACTCGTGTTCCGAAGGAAGATCTGATTTTACTTTCTCTATCTCTGCCTCGAATTTCTGTATCTCACTATCCGTTCCCGCTATTACCAATTCATCGAATGGATATATACGTATTTTACCATCAGGAATATTAATTCTTTCGCGTCCACGGTCGATACTGATCACATCTACTCCTATCTTTTGTTTGAAATTCAGTTCGGATAAGGTTTTTCCAATCAATTTTGAGTTCTGGGGTACAGCTATTCTTTCGATATGAATATTCTTATTCAGCATGGCTTCTCGAGTCTGATGACTAACCGAAGCTAATTGCTCTCTGATAATTTCATTCGAATTCAGATTTTCGAAGAAATGCTGTTCCATTTTTTCCGAACGTGAACTGAAACCTTCTGATAATGTGATGACAATCACAACAACAATTGCAACGATAAGAAGTACTCCAAACATCCTAGGGAATAGAGGTATAAGCACCAATAAGATAAGTAAAACACAAGGCAATACTCTCAGAAGATTCAGTATAATCAAAGCACCTTTATTAAAGGTACTATTTTGCCACAATTCTTCAGTATCCTTAGTTTTTCGATGCCGCTTTATAATAGCACTCATAAACGGTGACATAAACAATAACGTTATCGCAGCCGATAATACAGTTCCCCATATACCAGGTAAAAGATCGCGAAGTATTGGAATTAGAAATTTCTGTGAAAGCAGAAGAACAGCAAATGCCAATGTAAAATATATTACAATCGTTATAGCTAAATCTTTCAAAACAGAGCTCCAACCTTTATTATTAGTTATATTCTTCGTAGTCGTAGCCGAATAACCCTCTATGATACGTGTCCATCTCTTAGGTACAATTTTCTCTACTCCGTTATATATGGATGACGAATATCGTATTAAATGAGGAGAAATAAACATTGTAATAACTGCCACACAAACAATCACAGGATAAAGGAAATCACTCAAGACTCCTAGTTTTATACCTAGTGTAGCAATGATGAACGAAAACTCTCCGATCTGTGTCATACAAAGGCCAGACTGGACAGCTACTTTCAAGCTTTCACCAGAAATAAGTATACCTGCCGAACTCAAAATAAAACGACAAATAATAAATACGACTGCTAATAGTAAAATAAGTGACGTATATTCCAGTATAACGTTAGGAACTATCATCATCCCAACCGAAACGAAGAAGATAGCAGCAAATAGATTTTTAACCGACTGCATGATCGAACTGATACGTTTCGAATCAATTGTTTCGGACAGAATAGACCCCATAAGGAATGCTCCAAGAGCTGAAGAAAATCCGACCGAAGTAGCAAACAACACCATACCCAGACACAATCCAATAGATACGATAAGCAAAGTCTCATCGTTCAAATACTTTCTGAATTTTTTGAATAGTGGTGGGATGATATAGATTCCTCCGATAAACCAAACCAAGATAAAAAAGACGAGTACTAGTATTTTCTCAGCAAATTCGCTTCCTTCGAAATGTTGACTAATTGCTAATGTAGGTAATAATACCATTATCAGAATTGTACCAAGATCCTCGACGACAAGCATGCTAAATACAATTCCGGCAAATTTCTTCTTTGCCAGCCCCATATCGGTCAGAGTCTTTATAATGATGGTTGTAGATGACATTGACAACATACAACCCAGAAAAAGGCTTTGTGTATTTCCCCACCCTAGCATTTGTCCGAGCGTATGCCCAATAGCAATCATGCCGATCATATTTATGGAAGTTGCGATAAAGGCGGTTCCACCCACAGCAACTAGCTTTTTGAGACTGAAATCCAAACCTAAGGTAAATAGCAAGAAAATAACTCCGATATCAGCCCAAGCATTAATATTCTGAACATCGACAACCGATGGAAGAAATACGAAATGTGGACTTATAAGAAATCCGGCAACAATATATCCTAATACAACTGGTTGTTTAATAGCCTTGAAAACAACCGTTACTACTCCGGCGGTAATAAGTATAATAACTAGATCGTGAAGTAATTTTGATGATTCGTCCATATTACCAATTTATTGAGTTTTCAGAAGATGGTAACAATACGACCTGATGATGACTGTATTGCAGAATCTACTTTGGATACACAAAATTAAGAAATAGTCATTTTATTAAATGCTCAATCCTTTATTTTTTCACGATAAAATAGTATATCCTAATTTTCACTCAGACGAATTTTATCCAAATCCAGAGCAAGATTTCCTTTTTCTATCTCGAAGCGTATAACCGTAGTTATATCCTCGGCTCTATACATAGATAAATTTGCTATAATTTGATGTATGGGTATCGTATCCTTCTCTTTCAGAAGATCTTTTAGACTGTCAGCAATAGCATTATAACGTTTATTGGTTAATCCCGAGTCATTTTTAGCAAGACACACATCACAATATCCGCAATCTTTAGCATCACTTTCGCCAAAATAAGTCAATAGAATACGGCTACGACACTGATCTTTCTGCTCCGCATAATACGACATTGTCTGAATACGCTTTTCGAAACGGCTCTTTCTATCCTCATAGATCAATCGAGGGATACGCACATATTTGCTCTCAATGCGAGGATGTGTATATGTTACTAAAGGAGTTTTTTTATGCGGTATATAATCTAGCACCTGCTGCTTCGACAGCATTTTCAAAGTCTCGTAAACATGCTTGCGAGATACTCCGGCTTTAGATGCTATCGATTCCTCATCAATATTTGCATAATCGGCAAAAAGTCCGGTATAAAGGCGTAAAATTATATTTATAAGATTATCAGTATCACGTTCGAATCTATAATGATAAAGATCATCACGATATACTTTGAACATTAGTCGTGAGCGGTTATCTATCTCGTCCGAATATTCAATATATCCGGCAAGCGTCAAAAGCTTCAAGGCACTATGCACCTGAATCATCGGCAGCTTATAGTTTCCACAAAACTCTTTCAAATTAAAATCGTAAGTCATCCCCATCCCTGCTCCATCAGCTACTTGACAATAATAAGCCAACGAATCATAGACTTTCAGTATAAAGTCTCGATCAGGGAATTCATCTACAATTCGTTTCTTCAGCTTCGAACTGTCTTGCTTTACGTAAAGGATGACTGCATATGCTTTTTCTCCGTCACGACCAGCACGACCAGCCTCTTGAAAATACTCTTCGAGCGAGTTTGGCAAATCCATATGAACGACCAAACGTACATTTGGTTTGTCGATTCCCATCCCGAAAGCATTAGTAGAAACAATGATACGGCACTCGTCGTTTTTCCACGCATTCTGCTTACGTATCTTATCATTATATAATAATCCGGCATGGAAATAATCGGCCGAGAAGCCAACTTTTTGCAGATATTCTGCTATTTCTTTCGTTTTCTGACGACTTCTCACATATACTATAGTAGATCCTTGCACTCGATTCAAGAGGTTAACCAACGGCTCAGTTTTATCCTCAACCTGACGAACAAGATATGCCAGATTAGAACGTGAAAAGCTTGTCTTAAATACATTCTTTTCTTTAAAGTTAAGCCGTTCCTGAATATCATCCACTACCTCAGGAGTAGCTGTGGCAGTCAATGCCAAAACCGGCGCATCGGGCAGTAATTCACGAATTCCTGCAATCTGAAGATATGATGGTCGGAAATCGTAGCCCCATTGCGAAATGCAGTGTGCCTCATCCACAACAATCATGCTGATATTCATAAATTTCAGCTTTGCAATAAAAATATCGGAAGCTAAACGTTCGGGCGAAACATAAAGGAACTTATAATCGCCATAAACAGCGTTTTCCAATGTCGTAATGATCTCCTGACGAGTCATCCCCGTATATACCGCCAACGCACGAATACCTCGATCTCGCAGGTTATCAACCTGATCCTTCATCAAGGCAATCAAAGGAGTTACTACAAGACATACCCCTTCTTTCGTCATTGCCGGAACCTGGAAAGTCAATGACTTTCCACCTCCCGTAGGCATCAAACCTAGAGTATCCTTGCCTTCACTTATCGAATGGATAATATCTTCTTGCATTGGGCGGAAACTTGTGTATCCCCAATACCTTTGCAATATTTCGTGATATATATCCATATTTGTGCAATTATTTTACAGTATTCTAATTCTTCAAAAAGTAACAAAAGTGACAAATATTCACTGTATAATCAGTTCTTATTATCGTCACTTCTGTTTATCTTATCATCCGTATTTCATTGATTTATAGAATACAGATAAAGTTTATCTATTTTCATTATCAATCATAATCGCAAGTATCAATATCCTTTACATAAAGCTGGATATTTTTCTTGCCACGATGATTGTTTTCTTCCAGCGTATAGCAAATATCAAATGTATTCTTTCTTATTTTATCAAAAACCACTCCTTGACGAAATGCAATACCATTAACTGGAAACGATGTACTCTTGTCAATCATGTCCAATTTGATATGTACGTTTCCCTTTCCAACCAATTTACTTGTACCATAATCAATTACATTGCGTGTTACAAAAATCGGATTTTCATTTTCTGGACCAAATGGTTGAAACTGAGCTAAATCCTCAATAAACTGTTGGTTAATTTCACGGAAAGTAAGCTCTGCATTGACATCTATCTGAGGTTGCATCATTTCGGGAGCAATTATCTCCATCGAAATTTCTTCGATACGTCGTCTGAATTCATATAGATTCTCCTCTTTTAACGACATCCCCGCAGCATAAGTATGCCCGCCAAAATTTTCAAGTATATCTTTACACGACTCAATAGCTTTGTAGATATCGAAACCACCTACCGAACGAGCTGAACCAGTAATCAATCCATTCGATTTAGTCAGCACTATTGCAGGACGCAGATATTTCTCAGTCAGACGTGAAGCCACGATACCAATTACTCCTTTATGCCAACTCTCGTCGTAAATTACGATACTTTTTTTATTCTGAATATCAATATGTTCGTCGATGAATACATTTGCTTCGTCCGTAATTCGCTTATCCAATTCGCGACGATCATCGTTATAATGATCTATATTCTCACTCATTTTACGGGCTTCGTCCAATGATGTAGCAATCAACAGATCAACAGCCTCTTTACCATTCATCATACGACCCGACGCATTGATACGAGGTCCTATTTTGAATATAATATCGCTGACAGTAATATCTTTATTGTGAGTCAACCCACAAACATCTATTATTCCTTGCAGTCCTACACTGGGATTAGAATTGAGCTGTTTTAATCCAAAATGAGTCAGAATTCGATTTTCGCCGGTAATAGGAACTATGTCTGACGCCACACTTACAGCTACCAGATCTAACAATTCATACAATTCAGCCGGATCAATTTTATTGTTTTGAGCTAGAGCTTGTGCCATTTTGAATCCTACCCCACACCCCGAAAGATGTTCATATGGATAGATCGAATCTGTGCGTTTTGCATCAATAACAGCTACGGCGTCAGGCAATTTATCGTCAGGCATATGATGATCGCCTACGATAAAATCGATACCTTTGCTTTTAGCATATTCAATTTTATCGATCGCTTTAATTCCACAATCTAAGGCAATAATAAGCTTAACTCCGGTTTCGTGAGCATAGTCAATACCCTGCTCGGAAATACCATAACCTTCATCGTAACGATCGGGAATGTAGTAGTCTAAATTTGTTGTAAACTTGCGTAGAAATTTATAAACCAATGCTACCGCAGTAGTACCATCTACGTCATAATCACCATACACCAGAATGCGTTCTTTTTGGCCAAGCGCCTTTTCTATTCGTGCCACAGCCTTATCCATATCAGGCAGTAAAAAGGGATCGTGTAGATCCTCTAAACTCGGATTGAAAAACCTTTCTGCCTTCTCAACCGAGTCAATGCCTCTCTGGATCAGCAATTGAGCCAAAACAGGAGACTTCGCTATTTTCTTCGCGAGCTCATCTCTCTTCTCTTTTTGCTGGGGTGTAAGGACATCGTAATTCCATTTGTAAATCATTATATATAGTTTTTTCTTTTTCTCAGTCGAGGCGGAAACATAAACTCACATTCAAAAAAAGCATTTCGAAGTACTAGATATATGCATGTTTCCGATAGAAATATCAAGATAAATACGCAACGTATATCGACAGATATTCCAATTTGTAAAGATAATATATATATAGTGATTTTCTGCTATTATTTCATCTTTTTATAAGCGAACAATAGCAGTAAATTAATTAATAAAAGTTATAATCTTTCTTATTGAGAGAAATTACTTATCAACACAACTAGCTTTCAGTCCTCTTATTACAGCTGATGTAAATCCGGCATGCTCAAGCTCGTTGAGCCCTTTTATTGTAATACCTCCGGCCGTAGTCACCTTATCAATTTCTTGCTCGGGATGTGTTCCGTTTGCCTCCAACAAATCAATAGCACCACGCAAAGTCTGAATAGCAATTTCCTTAGCCTGATTTGGATAAAGTCCTAATTCCACACCACCCTCCATCGAAGCTCTAATATAACGAAAGGCATAGGCAATTCCACATGAGGCCAAGGACATACCTGCGCCCATCGTTTTTTCACTGATCACCTCAACTTTACCAAGCTCCTCAAACAAAGACGTAACAAGATTAAGCTGTTCATCTGTCGCATTTCTTGATGTCACAAAAGTCATACTTTGCTTTACAGCAATTGCCGTATTTGGCATCACTCCAAAAACCGTCTTACCCTTGCGACTCCAATCCTCCAACTGATCCAACGTTATTCCGGCAGCAACAGAAAGCAACAATTGACCATCTCGCTGGAGAGATTCATTATGCTTATCCAAAAATTCTTCTATGAGCCAAGGCTTTAGAGCTAAAACAACAATATCTGCGTTAGCTAGCGAAATATAGTCATCAGCAACTGCATTCAGCTCGGTACATTTAGCTTTCAATTCATCTGCTTTTTCTTGTCTACGGTTAATCACCGTAATATCGCTCGGATCAACAAGTTTACCTGCGGCTAACCCTAAAGCTATTGCACCGCCCATATTTCCACCACCAACTATTGTTATTTTCATAGATTACTCTTTTAAATTACATCGTAAAGTTAAACAAAACATCTTAAAACATGACATTATAATCATTTTCATTAAATTTGTAGAAAAAGAAACAATTATGAAACTAACATACTTATATCACAGTGGTTTTTCTCTCGAATTTGATTCTTTTTCTATTATAATTGATTTTTTCGAGGATACCGACACCGAATACGTTCGCAACGTACTACTTAGCAGTAGTAAACCTCTTTACGTGTTATCCACTCATTCGCATCACGATCATTTCAATCGAGAAATCCTAACATGGAAGCATCGCAAGGGAAATATTACATATATTTTCTCGAAAGAAATACTTGACAGTGAACTCGCAAACCAAAATGATGCGATTTACCTGAATAAATTTGACGAATACAAAGACGAATTCATACAGATAAAAGCATATGGATCCACTGATGCAGGAGCTTCTTTCGCGATCAAAGCGGGCAATCTCAAATTATTTCACGCCGGAGATCTGAACAATTGGCATTGGAACGAAGAATCGACAGCAGAAGAAATCAAAGAGGCTGAAGATCATTATAAATTCGAACTTTCGCAAGTAGCGAATGACATCCGTCATCTCGATCTGGCAATGTTTCCTATTGACCCTAGACTTGGAAAAGACTTCATGAAAGGTGCTACTCAATTCATCAAAACCATTCAAACAGATAGACTAATACCGATGCATTTCACTAGCTATCCATCGAAAGTGAAGTCATTCGAAGCAATTGCAAAAGAACATAATTGTGAGTATATTTGTTTAGTCAAAAAAGGAGATTTTATCACATTATAATTTACAAAATCATGGAAATAAAAGGAAGATTCGACCACTTCAATATCAATGTAACAAACCTTGATAAAAGTATCGAATTCTATAACAAAGCTCTTGGGCTTAAAGAAGTAAGAAGAAAAGTAGCTTCGGACGATTCATTCATACTTGTATATCTTGGCGATGGCGTTACACCGTTCAGTTTAGAATTAACATGGCTTCGCGATCATGCCGATACGCCATACGAATTGGGCGAGAATGAAAGCCACCTATGCATCCGCGTAGAAGGCGACTATGATAAAATTCGCGAATATCATAAAGAAAACGGCTGGGTATGCTACGAGAATCACAGCATGGGTTTGTATTTCATTAACGACCCGGACGACTACTGGATTGAAGTTCTACCCGTTAAATAACTAGGATTTAGACTTTTTTTAAGCCTTTTACAATCAGTATTCTAAGAATTTAACAAAATTCATACCGATGGAGTTACAAAGAATGCAATGAAGTATTATCTTTGTAACTTTATCATTTGTATAAATTAAAGATGGAAATATTTCTCTCTATTCTAATTACTCTATTTTTCGTACTACTTAACGGTTTTTTCGTCGCAGCTGAGTTTGCAATTGTTAAAGTTAGAGGTTCACAAATTGAACTAAAAGCACAAGAAGGCAATCGCACAGCGGTACTTGCAAAACACATAACACATCATCTGGATGCATATCTTGCAGCAACCCAGTTTGGTATTACCATAGCCAGTTTGGCTCTGGGGATGATCGGAGAACCTGTCGTTTCAAAACTTGTCACTGCATTTTTCAGCCTGATAGGGATTAACTTTGAATCATTCTCTATTTTCGGATTCGAAATTACCATTCATGCAATAAGTATTGGTCTTGCATTCCTCATCATTACGATACTGCATATCGTGTTTGGAGAGCTTGCTCCGAAATCGATTGCAATACAACGATCGGAGCAAACAACATTGTTTGTATCTTACCCCTTACAAGCTTTCTATTGGCTATGTCGCCCAATGATTTGGTTATTGAACGGCGTAGCTAACTTTTTCATCAAAGCTATTGGATTACACTCTATATCGGAAGAAGAAAGCACATATAGTAGTGATGAACTTAAATATTTGGTTGATCAAGCAACAGAAAGTGGTCAAACTGAAGCCGAAGGTCCAGACTTTAAACTGATCAAGAATGCTTTCGATTTTTCGGAACGTACAGCCAAACAAATTATGGTTCCACGCACGCACGTTGTAGCCATTGACTTGAACGACTACGAGTTGAAAGATATAGAGCATGTCATAGACGAAGGATTTTCACGTATTCCCTGCTATGAAGACAACATTGACAATACAGTTGGAATTGTACACCTAAAAGATTTGCTCGAACAAATGTGGAGGAGCGATGCAGAACTTGTAGATATTCGGTCGGTTGTTCGTCCGGTTTCTTTTATTCCTGAGACAAAACGTATCGGAGTACTACTTAAAGAATTCCAAATAAAACACCAGCAAATAGCTATGGTGCTGAACGAATATGGCGGTGTAGAAGGCGTTATAACGATGGAAGACATTCTTGAAGAACTAGTTGGTGAGATCCAAGACGAGTCGGACAACGAAATTCCATTTGTAGAAAAGAAAGACGATAATACATATGTCGTATTAGCTACGGCTGCCATAAGCGATATTAATGATAACTTGCCTCACCCTATCGACCGCGAAAAGCAATACGATACACTTGCAGGGTATTTGATCGATAAATTTGGGCGCATACCAACTGCTCACGACAGCCTCGAATCGGAAGGTTATGAGTATATAGTACTGAAAAAGATGAAAACATCAATCGTACTGGTACAGATGAGAGACCTACTAGTAAATCAGAACGAGGAAGACGAATCAACAAAATAAGTAAATGGATTTTGAATTACAATATACCGATCCAAACTCGGATGCCCGAGCTGGATTGATAACTACTGATCATGGTCAGATAGAAACTCCTATTTTCATGCCTGTAGGCACACAAGGAGCAGTAAAAGCCGTTCACATGCCCGAGCTAGAAAATGACATCAAGGCTCAGATCATTCTTGGCAATACATACCATCTATATCTGCGTCCGGGGATTGAAACTCTGAAAGCTGTGGGTGGACTACATAAGTTTAACAGTTGGAGCAAACCTATACTGACCGATAGTGGCGGTTTTCAGGTATTTTCTCTAGCTCACAATCGTAAACTAACCGAAGAGGGTGCAATTTTTCGCTCCCACATTGATGGCTCCAAGCACTATTTCACTCCTGAATCGGTAATGGATATCGAACGTGCCATTGGAGCTGATATCATGATGGCTTTCGATGAATGTACTCCGGGAACTGCAGACTATAATTACGCAAAGAAATCTCTCGAGCTAACAGAAAGATGGCTCGATCGCTGCATTACGCGCTTCAACGAAACAGAATGCGAATATGGCTATCGTCAGGCACTGTTTCCTATTGTGCAAGGATGTGTTTATCCCGATCTGAGAAAACGTGCTGCCGAAAATGTAGCATCCAAAGGAGCTGACGGAAATGCCATCGGAGGACTTGCCGTAGGTGAACCTACAGAGAAGATGTACGAAATGATAGAAGTTGTCAACGAAGTACTTCCAAAAGACAAGCCACGCTATCTGATGGGCGTTGGAACTCCTGCTAATATTCTCGAAGCGATAGAGCGAGGTGTAGATATGTTCGATTGTATTATGCCAACACGCAATGGACGCAATGGACAACTATTCACACAGAATGGTATTATGAATATGCGTAATGCTAAATGGGCAAAAGACTTCTCTCCACTTGATGAAAATGGCACTTCATTTGTCGACACATTATATTCAAAAGCTTATCTTCGTCACTTGTTTATAACTGACGAGATATTAGCTCTGCAAATAGCATCTATTCACAATCTGGCATTTTATTTATGGCTTGTGAAAGAAGCTCGCAAACATATTATTGCAGGAGATTATGCTTCGTGGAAAAAAGAAATGGTAATAAACGTATCGAGAAGACTTTAATATATAAGCCTAAGTATGAAAAAAGCGATATCGAAAATAGATAAATACATCATAGTGAAGTTTTTGGGAACATACGTATTCTCAATCATCCTCATTATTTCGATCGCTGTAGTTTTCGATTTTAACGAAAAGCTGGATAAATTCATCAAGAACGATGCTCCTACCAGTGCAATTATATTCGATTATTATCTGAACTTCATCCCATACTTTTCTAATCTGTTTAGTGCTTTATTCGTCTTTATATCTGTAATTTACTTCACATCAAAGCTAGCTGACAACTCCGAGATTATCGCCATGTTATCGACCGGTATGAGTTTCAAACGTTTGATGAAACCATACATGATTTCGGCAGGAGTAATTGCACTTATCACGTTCGTTCTCAGCTGCTTTATAATTCCGCCGGCCAATAAGAGTAGAATTGATTTTCAGAACAAGTACGTAAGAAACAAAGAGATTACGCATGCTAATCGTGTACAGATGCAGATAGATGAAGGACTCATCTTCTACATTGGTCGATTCAATAAGAACGACAACAAAGGTCGCGAACTAGCTCTGGATAAATTCTCAGAAAAGAATCTCGACACACGATTAACTGCTCAGAGTTTTACATATAACGACAGTAATTCGTGGACATTGAATAATTACACGATTCGTGATTTGCGAGGTACGCAAGAAAAAATCATTAGCGGAACAAAACTTGATACAACAATAAACGTAACACCTCAGGATTTTCTGGTATCTCCTACCGACTACGAACTCATGACTTCTCCCGAGCTGTACAGATATATCAAAAGGCAGAAAGAAAGAGGTATGATTGACATTGGAGGAGTAAGTCTGATGCAATTCGAAGTAGAATATCACAAACGCTTCGCTTCGGTATTCTCTGCATTCATATTAACAATCATCGGGGCATCGCTATCCGCACGTAAAGTTAAAGGTGGAATGGGACTTAATATCGGTATAGGACTTGGACTAAGTGTTACATATATACTATTTATGACGGTCAGTTCATCATTTGCAGTATCTGGTTCTATGTCACCAATGCTTGCTGTTTGGTTTCCAAATATAGTGTATATTTTTATTGCTGCATATTTCTACCGAAAAGCACCAAATTAAGAAACTGTTCAATTAATTGGCATAATTCATTGCATGATAGTAATCTAAAGTTCCTTCCTGCAATTGAATCACTATTCTTTCTATATTGGCATCTTTACCTTGTGGATCATATTCAGCTTTCAAGCTATTACCAAACAATCCTGCAAAAGCATTATATACTCCTGCACGAAAATCTCCTAAAAGGGCTTTTACAATCGTATAAGAAGTAATATTACATTCACGATCAATCAGTTTAATTAAAATTTGACCTTGAGTACGAGTCATTTTCTTCATATGTGGCTTATACTCATCCATCATATATTTCTGCACCGCTTCAAGATGTTTTTGCTTAGCTTTTTCGTTAGGTAAAGTTTCCATAAACTCGTAAGTTTCAATTACCGATCGAGCTATCATACGAGCATACGGATATGTTTTACGCACATCACGAACTAATTTTGAATAAGCTACTTTTTCTTTCCTATTCTTAAACTTCATAGGAGCAAATACATGTACTTGCCGCAAGGCAAAAAGCGGAATAGTATCATTATCTACCAATATATAAACCTGCCGATGCATCAAGGGTTTCTTATCATCTTCCTTCTCTTGTGCATTTACACCTAAAGAAATGATAATAAGAAATATAAACAATAATATTTGGACAAGTTTTTTCATAGAAAAAAGCATACTATTTTCATCAAATATACTAGAAAAAGGAACTAAGAGGTCAAATTTTATATTAAAAATTCTTCAAAGCAGAATAGACTTTCTTCCCCTTTAAGTAATAAGCACTTAATATACTCTTGTTAAATTGAGTCGGGATCACTTTTTGCGTTGTTTTGTTAAGGTTATCCAATCGAATCGAATCGTACTTCGATCTTATATTTACAAAGTCTTTATAGGCATCTAATACAGCTTTAGCATTTGCTATATTTCCGGTAAGTAAAAACTTAAGAGCTGCTACCCTATCAAGCATTTTCCTTACTTTATAGATCGATTTAAACTTCGAATCTGGTAGATTCTTGTATAACATCAATAGATTATTTCGAAAATTCAGAAAAGTTTTTCTCGGACTCTCTTGATTTAATGTGGCCCCACCTACATGATAGACGACTGATTGTGGCACACATTGTAATATCCGTCTACGTGCATTAAGCCTCCAGCAGAGATCTATCTCTTCCATATGTGCAAAGAAGCTGGCGTCAAGGCCACCGGCACTGAAATAATCCTTCGAACGGATAACTAAGCATGCACCTGTCGCCCAGAATATATCTGCAACTGAATCATATTGCCCTTGATCTTTTTCGAGTGAAGTAAATATACGGCCTCGACAGAAGGGATAACCGTATTTATCAATAAATCCACCGGCAGCTCCGGCGTATTCAAAATATTCTTTATCGCGAAAAGCACAAATTTTAGGTTGGACAGCTGCTACCTGCTCGTTCGAATCAAGTTGATACACTAGAGGTTCCAACCAGTTTTCAGATACTTCGACATCTGAATTAAGGAGTACAAAATATTCTGCTTCGATTTCTCTTAATGCCCTATTGTAACCTTCTGCAAAACCATAATTCTGATCTAACTCGAGAAGACGAATATTGGGATAATTAGCTCGTATAAAAGATACTGAGTCGTCGGTTGAAGCGTTATCTGCTACAACAATTTCAGCTAAAGCTGAAGAGGTATAGCTTACTACCGATGGGAGAAATTGTTCGAGCAATTTCATTCCATTCCAATTCAATATAACGACTGCTACCTTTTTCACTTATCTCTGTGTTTTATTTCTTGCTGTTGGCGTTCCACGTCTTCACGTTTACGTTTCCAGCGCTTATGCGACCACAACCAATATGCAGGATTACGAAGTATTGTTTTTTCCATAGCACGTGCATACTTTTCGGTAATTGCAAATTCAGGTTCTTCTTTAGGATTATCCGAAATCAATCGAACAGTAGCTTCGTAATATCCTCGTTTAACCTTTTGTACATCCAAATAGCAAACATAAAACTCAGTCTGTTTAGCAATACGCTCTACCCCATTGAAAAACGGTGTTTCTTGATTTAAGAATGTTGTCCAATAATGGATATTCATTACCGAAGGAGTCTGATCTGCCATGAAACCAATCATCGTCTGGATACCATCCCTACGCTTACGGATAATTGCCCGAAATGTATCATCCTTTGCTATACTGAAGGTATTGAAGCGACTACGTATCTTCAAGAAAAGACGATCGAAAGCTTTATTCTTTAAAGGACGATAAATTTGGCCAAGCTGAAAATTTGTTCCACCAAGATGCATCATCAATGAGGGTATCCACTCCCAATTACCATAGTGTCCCAGATACATCAAAACAGAATTTCCGTCTTTTGACAATTCCTGCACTAACTCAAGATTATGAAACTTCATCCGTTTCAATATCTCCTTATCCGATACATGCAGCAGTTTAATCGTCTCGAAATAATAATCACATAGATTGTGATAGAAATCCTTCTCTATCCTTTTAAGTTCATCGCCCGATTTATCAGGAAAGGAGGCTGCCAGATTCCGACGTACAACTTTAAGACGATACCCTACCAAATGATATACAACATAATACAACATATCTGAAAAGACATACAAAACCCTAAAAGGCAGGATTGCGTGTAGCCACATGTACGCATATAAGATATAGTATTGTATTTTGTCCATTATTTCAGTTTTAACGCAGTTTTAGTTTCTCCGAATTCGCCTAATGTACCAATTGTTATTTCATTGATCTTTGCAGCATCATACGGAGCTTCGACCTTCACATAGTTTTCAGTAAAACCATACATAATTCCATCGTACTCGGTATGTTCGAAAAGAATCTTAGCTTCTTTTCCTTGCTGCGATTTATAGAAGTCATGCAATTTACGATCAGAAATATCCAACAAAGTTTTTGAGCGGGCATGCTTTGTTTTAGGATCAACTTCGTGATCTATTTTCAACGCCATAGTTCCAGGTCTTTCGGAATAGGTAAATACGTGCAATTGCGAAAAATCTAAGCTTTCAATAAATTGACGGGCATCTTCGAAATACTCATCTGTTTCGCCACGTGTACCAACAATTACGTCAACTCCGATAAATGCATGAGGCATAACCGACTTAATTTTTTCTACTTTGTGTCTGAACAAAGCTGTATCATACTTACGTTTCATCAGCTTCAACACATCATCTGATCCCGATTGTAATGGTATATGAAAATGCGGAGCAAAACGTTTTGAAGTAGAAACAAAGTCAATAATTTCGTCTGTCAACAAGTTTGGTTCTATTGACGAGATACGGAAACGCTCGATTCCTTCTACCTCATCTAATGCTTTTACAAGATCAAAGAAACTCTCACCGGTTGTACGTCCGAAGTCTCCGATATTTACACCTGTAAGAACAATTTCCTTCCCTCCATTAGCCACAACTTCTTTTGCTTGTTTTACTAAGCTTTCGATAGATCCGTTGCGACTTCGTCCTCTCGCAAATGGAATTGTACAGAACGAACAGAAATAATCGCACCCATCTTGTACTTTTAGAAAATAACGTGTACGATCATCATCATTCGAACATGAAGGTACAAATGAGCGTATTTTTCCTATCTTGGTAGTATGTATTACTCCTTTATCCTTTTTCTTTAGTTCATCCAGATAAGAAACTACATCTAGTTTCTCTTCAGAACCCAGAACTAAATCAACCCCCTCGATATTTCCCAAATCTTCTGGTTTCAATTGAGCATAACATCCCGTAACAATTATATAAGCTCCGGGATTATCCTTTATCATTTTACGAACTGCCTGACGGCATTTCTTATCAGCAAATTCTGTCACCGAACATGTATTAATAACACAAATATCGGCACTTTCCCCTTCGCGGGCACGTCTAACACCTACAGCTGAAAGCTGTTTTCCTAACGCTGAAGTTTCAGCAAAATTGAGTTTGCAGCCCAATGTTAAATAAGCTGCACGTTTATTTTCGAATACTGAATGATCAATCATTTAAATTTATACCTTTTTATAAGGCTACAAAGATAAGTTTTTTTCAGCAAAGAAGTGTCTAGTCTATGACATATAGATAATTATGATTGCCCATAACTAACGTATGCCCTATATAAGCCTTACTACACAAAAAACAGAGCAATGATGCAGACAAAAAGTTATAAATTACAAAGAACTCATTAATCTATGTTTAAAGGATTGGATTCTACACCTCTTTTTTATATTTTCGCATAACTTATTTAAGAAATATATTACTATGCAATATAAAATAACAGCTCCGAAAGACATAGAGACATCCATCAATTTACCAACATCAAAAAGTATCAGTAACAGAGCGATTATCTTGAATGCTCTTAGCATGAGCGACTATCCTATTCAGAACTTATCTGACTGCGATGATACGCGTGTTATGATCGATGCATTCGAGAACGAGACTAACCTTATTGATGTTAAAGCTGCTGGAACTGCCATGCGATTCTTAACAGCTTTCTTATCACGAGTACCTGGCACATGGATCATTACCGGAACCGAGCGAATGCAGGAACGCCCAATCAATGTATTGGTCGATGCTTTAATATCGTTAGGAGCGCGAATTGAGTATCTAGGTAAATTGGGTTATCCACCACTCAAAATAAAAGGGACAGCCTTAGATGGTGGCGAGATCTATCTATCCGGCGAAGTTAGTTCACAGTTTATATCTGCGCTATTAATGATTGCTCCTACAATGAGCAAAGGTCTCACTATTCATCTAGAAGGGAACATTATATCTGTTCCATACATCAAACTCACATTAGGTATGATGGCTCAATATGGTGTAAAATCTCATTGGAATGGCAATACAATTAAAATATATTACGAAGACTATCGCCCTACCCCTTATATTGTAGAAGCCGATTGGTCTGCTGCATCCTATTGGTACGAAATTGCAGCTTTGTCTGATCATGCCAGAATAGAGCTTAAAGGCTTATTTAAAAACAGCATGCAAGGGGATGCCAAAGTTGCCGAATTATTCATGGATCTTGGTATTGCGACTGAATTTACAGAAGATGGAGTTATCTTGACAAAGACAAATCGTATAACCAAAAAGATGTTCCACGACTTCGTCAACGAACCCGATTTGGCCCAGACTTTTGCTGTTACCTGCTGCATGATGGGAATACCATTTATGTTTACAGGATTGCAATCTCTGAAAATAAAGGAAACAGATCGCATTGAAGCTCTAAAAGTTGAGCTTGCAAAATTGGGTTTTGTACTTCGTGATAGAGAAAATAGCATTCTCGAATGGGATGGAGAACGTTGCATTCCTGATGCTAAACCCGTAATAAAAACTTACGAAGATCATCGAATGGCTATGGCATTTGCGCCTGCTGCGATTAAAGTTGAAGGTCTGATAATTGACAGTCCAGGAGTTGTATCTAAATCATACCCTAGATACTGGAATGATCTAGAACAGATAGGCTTTACGGTCGAAGAATAAGATTACTTTTCAAAATATAAAAACGGTTCATAAAATTTCACGAACCGTTTTTTTTTGTTTTATTCACTTGGAGTATTAGCTACTACGCGTCTTATCTTATATTCTCCAAAAATTGAGATATAATCGTCAATCCACTTATACATTCCATTTTTACGCAATAGGCGTTCTGCTTCAAGTGGCATTATCTGAGGGTCTTGCCATGAAATATGGATATAGCACCGGCCACCATTGTTAGATTGTATATAAAGACGAATCCCTGAGAATAGACGTTCACCTTCTTCACCCAAAGAATATCCTATACCCATAATCATAGGGCGAATATTCAAATCAGCCATTAACTTTCCAAAAGACTCACCCACATATGCTTCAGCTCTATCCTCGAAATTATACCGAATAAATGCTACAGTATCAAGTTTAAAATCTGTAATAGTCTGATAGACGAGAGTATCTGTTTCCTCTTTCTGCGAATACAGATTTATCAGTCCCACAATGGATATCAATATGATTAACAATATTTTTTTCATAAACCAATCTCTATTAATAAATAACAAATATAAAGAAAGAAGCTCTCATATCATCAGATAAAAGAACTTCTCGTCAAAAAAACTTATTCAACTAATTTAGGGATTTCAATTCTCAGCTTCGAACTCTCTCAATTCATCTAAAGAGTCATTTATATTTTTTATCTTATTGATAAATATCTTTTTATAAGCATATAACATTATCAATATCGCTATTACTCCAATTATTACCGCAGTCAGGATGCCATACAAACTTATTCGATTATTAGAGATAACCATCAAAATCATCCAGCCTATAAACCATATCAAACCAATATACAATTCATACTGGATATACTTTCTATAATTAGCGACCTTAGGTGCAACCTTTGTCACGGGCATACCCATCAAATCAATACCTTTTAGGTATCTCAATTTATAGAATTGCCAGACTCCTCCGGCAATACATGGCAAAGTAAAGTATAGTGCTACATATAGCTTTTCAGTATACAAGTAAACTACACAGATAGGTAATATGAATATCAACAAGACAAGCGCAAAAGTCTCCCATCTCACAAGAGAGGCATGAGCACTATGCCCTCGCTTACGTATAATATTCTGAAGTTTTTCTTCGTCGATAACAGATTTTACGTTCAAGTTCTGCCATCCACTTTTTATATTATCTAGTTCCATCATACTATTAATTTGAATTTCCTTCGGACATTTTTCGAAGTTTTTCTTTAATCCGATTTAGTTTTGTAGCTACATTAGTGACTGTCATCCCCATAATTTCAGCCATTTCTTTATATGATTTATCTTCTAGATAAAGTAGGACAAGAGCGCGCTCTAACTTTCCCAATTGATTAATCATTGCATATAGTTCCTGAATCTGATCATCCTTCTGATCTATAGCCTCGCTTAATTCAGGTAAGATTTCTAAATACGAAGTAGACACTTTTTTCCTTCTGAAGAATGATATACATGTATTCAACGCAATACGATATATCCATGTCGATGGTTTACTATCCCCTTTAAAGCTAGGATAGCCTTTCCACACATTTATTATGACTTCCTGATAAAGGTCTGCTATCGGATTCTCGGCATCAGCATAGAATGAGGCTACTTTATATATAATCCGCTCATTTTGTTGAATAATCGATAGAAACTCTTTATCTACAGTTTCTTTCTCCATCAGGATTTAAAAATCTTTTTTTTATATAAGACGCGACACTTTCTATTTTGTCACATCAAAAACGATTAAAAATAAAAAGAACCTCGCAAAATCACACAAGGTTCTTTAATATTATCTTAGACTACAGCTTTACTCTGCTTTTTTTGTAGCAAACTTAGCTTTCAATACTTCGTATATCGCAGGCATAATAGAGATTAGAATAATGATTCCTGCAACTATTTGCAAGTTATTTTGAATTATTTCTAAACCTCCAACGCAATATCCAAGCATACAGAATACTGTTACCCATACAATTCCTCCGATTATATTAAACGAGAAGAAATGATGATATGTCATCTTACCCATACCTGCCACAAATGGAGCAAACGTACGAACAATAGGGACAAATCGAGCTATTATTATTGTTTTACCGCCATGCTTTTCATAAAACTGATTCGTTTTCTCCAGATAACTTTGTTTGAATATCTTCGAATCAGGATTCCTGAATAAACGTTTCCCAAAAGAGTGCCCAATATGATAATTGGCTGCATCGCCTAAAATGGCAGCTACAATCAAAATCAACATCAGTATAACGATATTTAAATCGTTCGTATCGCGGTGTGCAATGGTTCCAGCTAAAAACAACAACGAATCGCCCGGTAAAAACGGAGTTACAACCAATCCGGTTTCACAAAAAATAATAATAAATAAGATTGCGTAAACCCATAAGTTGTAGTCTGTAACTAACTTGTCGAGAGTTGGACCTGTTTCTACCAACAGGTTTATAAGGAACTCCCATATCCCTTGAATAAATTCCATCTGTGTAATTAAACTTTTATTAATCTATTAATTAAGTAAAAGTCCTTGAGCCACCTCATCACGTTTTGCTTTGCCCGCAACCAGTTCAACTAGTTTCAGTGCGAAGTCGAATGTCAAGCCAGGACCTCTTCCTGTTGTTATATTTCCGTCAACCACAACAGCCTTCTCAGTCTGAAGAGTTGCTCCTTCCAAATATTTCTCAAAGCTAGGATAGCACGTTGCATTTTTACCTTTCAACAATCCTAATCCTCCTAACACCATAGGTGAAGCACAAATTGCAGCTACTTTTTCACCTTTGTCAGCAAATGCCTTCAACATGGCTTTCACACCTTCGTGCTCATTATAGTTTGTTGTACCACCAGGAAGCACTAATAATTCGGCCGAAGCTATATCCATTTCGTCAAACATAATATCTGCAACAACAGTCACACCATGGCTAGCTGTCACTTGTTTACTTTCAGTCAATGATACCGTTTTCACGTTCAACCCTGCACGGCGCAGAATATCTACTGTAGCCAATGCTTCAATTTCTTCGAACCCTGTAATCAGGAATACAAATATATTCTTCATAATGATCTTAATTTAGAGTGAATGTATATGTAATTGTTCCAACTTCATCTTTATTTGTCCCAATCTCGTTAAAACGAGTTCGCTTTGCAGCTTTCATCGCCTCTTGAACCAGCGTAGGATTACTAGCAGTAGTTCCTTGCCCTAAAGTCGCTTCAACAACAATTCCTTTCGGATTTACACGTATATTTACGACAACACGTCCTTCGGCATTCACATTATATTCGGGACGAATCAAACCGCCGGCACCAAGTTTACGGTTACCTAGTTTAAATCCACCTCCTACTCCACCGATTCCTGTCTTTTCACCAAAACTTGCATTACCAGTCTCTACACCTTGTGTACCCGTTCCCTGACTATCACCGCGACTTCCGCTACCATCTCCATTCCCGAATAATCCGGCAACCTGATTTCCGATCTTAGCACCAGCTGCAGCTCGTTCTTGAGCCTCACGTTCAGCTTCAGCTTTTTTACGGCGTTCTTCAGCCAATCTTGCTTCGGCAGCTTTTTTCTCGGCTTCTGCTTTCTTGTCTGCTTCCGCTTTGATAGCTACAGTTTCATCTAAATCTTGTGTTGCTAACGTATTGTTAGATTTTGTAGGTTTAGTCACAGCCGCAGCGGCCTCTACAGTTGTAATATCAGCAGCTTCTTCAAAAGCCACAGTTTCATCAGTAGCTCCCATATTTCCTCTGCCAAAAGGTTCATCATCACCTCCGGCTTCTGGTACATTTCCAAACATTACTGGGATTCCACCCAACATCGAGTCGGTTTCGGCATGTACCGTTGGCTGCAAATATGCAAATAGGAGCATCAATATAATAAGAACGTGAAACACACCTGTTCCAACGAGGCTTATCATTTTATCTTTATTAGTTCCCATATCTCCGGCTCTAATTTTAATTCTCTATTATTCTTCCTCTTTCAGCTTCAAACAGTCTTGATATGCTGCAATAGTATTTTCAATGCCTAAATAAAGCGCATCGCTAATCAAGGCATGACCGATCGACACCTCGTCCATCCATGGAATATTTTTGTATAGATAATAAAGATTCTCAAGACTTAAATCATGTCCTGCGTTCAAACCTAATCCTAATTTTTTCGCCAAAGTAGCAGCTTCTAGATATGGAGCCAAAGCTTCTTCTTTATTTCTTGGATAAAGAGTAGCATAAGGCTCAGTATACAGTTCTATACGATCTGTACCCGTCTTTGCAGCGTACTCTATCATCTTCGGATCGGGATCTACAAAGATTGATGTTCGGATACCTGATTCCTGAAACTTATCCACTACTTCCGACAAAAGCGTCAGATGCTCTTCCGTATTCCATCCAGCATTCGAAGTGATAGCGTCTGGCGCATCAGGGACTAGAGTTACTTGTGTTGGACGCACATTAACTACTAACTCGATAAATTTTGCAGACGGATAACCTTCTATATTGAATTCGGTAGTCACTCGCGAACGCAAATCATACACATCTTTGAAACGTATATGGCGCTCATCCGGACGGGGATGAACAGTAATACCATTTGCTCCGAAACGTTCACAATCCATAGCAAATTTCACTACATCCGGAGTATTACCTCCACGTGCGTTACGTATCGTAGCAACTTTATTGATATTTACACTCAGCTTTGTCATTTATCTCTATTAATAAATATATATTCCAAAAGTTTTCCCCAAATTTGTATTGGGCTAATCGAAGTGTACAAATGTACTATGATTTAACGAAAGTAAGGAATATAGATTCTTAAATATTTCTTTTTAAGTTAAAACTTAATATAAAAAGGCCCTTATAATTATAAATCAGGATTAAGAAATCACCCCATAATAAGAAGATGAAAGTAGCGATATTTGGAAGTCGAAACAGTAAAATAGATCGAATTGCCCGTATGTTTGAAATCTTAAACAAACATGAAGTAGAAATTGCTATTCAAGACAATTTCTACAAGCATATTAAATCTCTTGGAATAAAAAACAACATTAACGAAACGATCAAAGATGACAATTTCGATGCAGATATGGCGATTAGCATCGGCGGTGATGGTACATTTCTACGTACAGCTCTGAAAGTAGGACAAAAAGACATTCCTATTTTTGGTATTAATGCAGGGCGTTTAGGCTTCCTTGCCGATGTAGGCGATACTGAATTAGAAATTGCTCTTGAAGATATAGTATATGGAAAATATCGCATCGAGAAACGTAGCCTTTTAAATTTATCAACAGAGAACAAATGTTTTAGCGGATTCAATTGTGCTCTGAATGAAATTGCAATTCTGAAGCAAGATACAGCATCAATGATAACCATCCATGCAATCGTTAATGGCGATTATCTGAATTCGTACGAAGCCGATGGATTAATCATAGCAACTCCAACCGGGTCGACTGCATATTCGATGAGCGTTGGCGGCCCAATTTTGACTCCGACTAGCTCCAACTTTGTTATTTCCCCCATTGCACCTCACAGTCTAACTACACGTCCGCTGGTAGTTGACGATGACTGTGAGATAACACTTGATGTAGCTAGTAGAAGTGGTAGTTTTCTTATATCATTGGATGGTCGCTCCGAAATATGTCCTGTTGGAACGAGACTTACAATTTCGAAAGCAGAATACTCGCTTAAAGTTGTGAAACGTCTTAATCAGACATTCTTCAACACCTTGCGTGAAAAGTTAATGTGGGGAGCTGATTCGAGAAACCTATAATTTTTTTATCAATACATATACTTAGTGTTACTAATCTTATAATATCACATAAATGAAAAAGACCCTACTAATTATTGTATGCTCATTTGTTGTATGCTACAGTCTGAAAGCGAATCCAATAATCGGACTATTGGAACGGATCGATAAAGGAGCTTCCTCTAAATTTGAAATAGAAATAAAGGAAAACAAAACTGATATCGATTACTTCGAGTTAGATCAGAAGGATGAAAAAGTTGTAGTCAGAGGCAATTCATACGTAAGCATTGCTACTGGTATCAATTGGTACCTGAAATATCATGCCAATATACATCTTTCATGGAATGGAATGTCTGCAAAGCTGCCTGATACACTTCCTCCTGTAACAAGCAAAGAACGGCACGAAACGACTCAACAGTTACGATATTATCTCAACTACTGTACCTTTTCTTACTCAATGGCTTTTTGGGATTGGGATAGATGGGAAAAAGAAATAGACTGGATGGCCCTGCACGGGATCAATCTCTCTTTAGCAATTACTGGAACTGAAACGGTATGGCACAATTTATTAAGCAAACTCAATTACACAAAGGAAGAAATCAACTCTTTTATTGCAGGATCAGGATTTCTTGCTTGGTGGCATATGAATAACTTAGAGGGATGGGGAGGGCCTAATCCTGACAATTGGTATAAACAACAAGAAGCATTACAAAAGAACATTCTGTCAAGAATGTCTGAATATGGTATAGAACCTGTGTTGCCTGGGTATGCAGGTATGGTTCCACACAATATCAATGAGAAACTAGACATCAATATATCCGGAACCGGAGATTGGTGTGGATTTCCTCGACCAGCCTTTATCCAACCAACGGAACCCTATTTCAACAAAATATCGGATATGTATTATCAGGAATTGGAGCATCTTTACGGCAAAGCAAAATATTACGCAGTCGATCCTTTTCACGAAGGTGGCAGTACGGAAGGTGTTGATTTGCCATTAGCTATAAGAACAATGCATAGCGCAATCAAGAGAGCAAATCCCGAAGCTATTTGGGTAGCACAAGCATGGCAAACTAATCCTCGCCAAGAGATGATAGACATTATAGAAAAAGGAGATTTACTCGTTCTTGATCTTTTCAGCGAAAGTCGTCCCATGTGGGGGATGGAGTGGTCATCATGGTATCGTCCAGATGGATATGGAGATCAGGATTGGATATTTTGTATGCTACTCAATTTCGGTGGAAGAACTGGGATGCACGGTAAGATGGAATCGTTGATCAACTATTACTACGAAGCTGTAAAAAGTAAAAAAGGTGTGAACCTGCGAGGTGTTGGCGCCACAATGGAAGCCATAGAAAACAACCCAGTAATGTTCGAATTATTATATGAATTGCCCTGGAGAAAAGAAAAAATTTCATACAAAGAATGGCTCGATAATTATACTATTGCCAGATACGGAAAAAAGGATAAAACAATTCAAGAAGCATGGGAAATATTATCAAAAACAGTCTACAACTGCCCTCCCCAATCTACACAAGAAGGCACGACAGAAAGCGTTTTTGCCGCAACTCCAAAACTTGATATAACAAATGTTTCATGCTGTTCAAAAACCGAACCATTCTATAATACCGACTCTGTCAGATTAGCTGCTAAAAAAATGCTATCAGTAGCCGAAATATACAAAGGCAATAATAATTTTGAGTATGATTTGATAGATATTGTACGGCAGACAATAGCCAACAAAGCCTACTACCTTCAGAAAGATATAACTGAAGCTTACAGAGCTAAAGACAAGCAAAAATTCGATTTATTAAGCCAACAATTTTTAAATCTAATGCTTGCGCAAGACACTTTACTAAACACTCGTCCCGAATTTATGCTCGGCACGTGGATCAACCAAGCTAGAAAAATTGGACAAACTAAAGCTGAAAAAGATTTATACGAATGGAATGCCCGTACGCAAATCACGGTATGGGGCAATAGAACGAGTGAATATATGCTCGGAAACTATGCTTACAAAGAGTGGGCGGGTATATTGAAAGATGTATATTACCCTAGATGGAAAACATTCTTCGATCAGCTGTGTGCAGACTTGAATGGCGAAAAAACAAATCAAATAGATTTCTTCGCGATGGATGAAGCTTGGACTAATAAGAAAAATGCTTACACCTCTACCCCATCAGACTCGGCAGTAAATACTGCTAAGCAGATTTACAATAAATATGTAAAAAACACTTATTAATAAATAGCAATAACAAAGGGGGATATAATATTATATCCCCCTTTGTTATTTACAAATCTTTTAGTTTCATCCCACTAGTATATCATTGTATTCCGGATGACGCTTTACATAGCTAACTGTATATGGACATACCGGTTTAATTTTTATACCATTCTCTTTCGCATAGTCCAACAAAGTTTTTGTTAATGCTCCTGCAATACCTCTTCCCTCGAGATGAGGTGGAACAAATGTATGAACAACTGCCCAATGATCGCCACGATCGCGATACTCGACAACAGCCATATGAGTGTCGATCTTCACTTCGAATCGATGCTCAAGTTCGTTATAAATTACCTGATAATCCATAGTCGTTATAATTTATTATTTACCAATAGTAAAATTTACGGGAATATAAATAGGTGATGTCACTGGATAATTCCCTACCATAAATGTCGGTTTTATTTTAACCGATATATTTGATTGCTTACTTCCAATACCTGCTATATTCTTTATAGCATTCAACATCGTATCCTTATTTTCTCCTTGCATAAAAGTAGCCAAGTCAAATCCTATGCTTAATGGCAACATCTGAGTCTCGCCTGAAGCAATGCTCAAAGCATTATTAACTATACCAGTTGTCAGTTCAACATTATCAACACTTATTACATATTGCAATCCGCTCAACGCTGCTTCTGTTGCATTCGGATTGTTTACGTTCATATTTACAGTAAAATTAACCGGAATTGACGATTTGTTTCCTCCCGTCAACAAATTAGTCAGAGACAGAATAGATGCGGCATTGAATCCATTAGAGAAATTTGCACCACCAACAGATAGGCCAGAGATAGACTTATAGGTATATTTACAGTTCACCATGTTATACGCGCTACCTATTCCTTGTCGCGCCGAGTCACAGCTAACCATAGTCACCAATACTATCAATAAAACTGATATTTTTCGAATCATAAAATTTTAGAATTAGTTTGTAATCTTATTTAACAATTATCATTGTAGCTCCATATCCATACTCTCTGAAAGAAGCATCTTGATAGTGAGCCGTTTTATATTTATTTTTCAACTCTTTCAATAATTCTTTTTTCAGCACTCCGTCGCCCTTCCCATGAATGAACACGATACGATTTCCTCTCTTTGCGGTATTCATCACTTCTCTGAATTTATCCATCTGATACTCCAGGATATCTGCAGATGACATACCCGTTGTATCATCAAGCAACTGATCAATATGAAGATCAACTTCAGTTATCGCATTTTTCTGAGCACCATTTTTAGCAGGCTGAATTCGAGGACGGCGTTCGATTTCTTTCTTCTCCTTCATAGCCAATTCGATATCTTCAGCCGAAACTTTCAATTCGCGACCAGCCAGATCTTTCTTCACTAGCAAGTACACTAAAGCATTTTCGTCGAAATAATCATTTTCTTGAAAGCTATGCAATTTATAAAATTTCACCGTATCTATGCGCAAATCTATCGAATAAGAATTTTTCAAATCAAAAGCTTTCCCTTGCTTGTATGCTATAAATTGCAAACATACACGCTCTAGGTCATTCAGATCAACTTTTTCAAATTCTTCGATAAAAAGCTTTGTATTTGGCTCTATCACTCCAGCATGACGACAAGTCCAACCCTCTTCGCTTTTGCTCGAATACGAATATGACAAATAATAGTTACTGTCGTTTATCAAATAAGATTCGAAACCGGTTGTCGACATATTCCGAGGATCAATCGGTAAAAAAGCTAACGCAACATTTAAAAGTTCTCCTTCTTTAGTTTCTTCTGGAATATACACCTCTTCTCGGCGAGATGGCTCGTAAGCAGCTAAAATCTCATTTACTATCTTCTCTTGTTGAGGTTGTTGACGTACTTGAGCATCATTATTTGGCGCAATCACAACACATTCGCGAATCAGAATCGGGATATCAAATCCATCTTCATCTTCTACAATTGCGATATCTTTACCCTGAAAACCTTTAACAACACCTCCTCCTACAGAATTCAGGAAGCGAACTTTATCTCCTATTTTCATATAATTATATTATATTCTATCTTAACTTTTTACTTTTATTCTCTTTCTACCGAAGCGTATATTTGTCATCATTATCGTGCCGAAGATAATAGCTACACCCAACCATTGCAAAGCGTCGACATCTTCATGAAGCACAAAAAATGAGCTACATACCGCAACTGGCAATTCAGCTGCACTGAGTATTGTACCCAAAGCTATTCCTGTACGAGGCACTCCGTAAGAAAAGAATGCCGGTGGAATGACAGTACCTAATAAGGCCAATATCAATCCCCATTTATACAATCCATCAATCAGCATTCCATCCCAAAAGAATGTAGGTCGGAAAATAATAAAGGTCAAAATGCATGAACCGGTTATCATTAATGCACTTTTCTTGAATACTGGCAGATCAGTACCTACACGTCCGCTAGCTAGCAAGAATATAGCATAGCATAATGCCGCTAACATGCCATATACAATACCGACTGGATCGACATCAAGCGATTCTTTAAACAGACCTCCGGCAAATACTGTACCTAAGAGGACGAAAGCCGCCCCTATCAACTGAATCTTTACTGGTCGTTTTCGATAAATGATATAATCCAATATAATACTTATCCAAAGATATTGCATCAATAGAATTATTGCTATCGATGCCGGAATAAGTGTTACGCACTTGTAATAAAACACCCCAACCAGACCGGTAAATGTTCCTGCAAACATTACTTTCCAATATGCAGTTTTAGGCTTAGAGTTTTCTTCAGATTGCTCCGAATCAAGATCTTTCTTCTTCACTGAAATTGTACGCGACTGGATAAAATATAATATCCAAAGGATAGTCATTCCGAAGAATGATTGCGAGCTTGTTATGTGTCCTACATCATAACCCTCTCCGTACGCATTTTTTACAATTGTGGACAATAATCCGAAGCTCGCAGCCCCAAGAAATACGATTATCCCACCTTTCAGTTTCTCGTTCATTATTTTTTTATTCTCAAATTGAGACTGCAAAGATACTCTTTTTAGATCTTTATTACGAAAAAAGCAAGATTTAGTACATATAACACTCGAAAGAATAGAAAAATAAAAAGGGATACTAATAACCCTATCCAAATGCTGATTCAATAACGCTTTCCGAAATATTAATATATAATCACAAGAAGGAATTTAATACTAAATTAACCACCAAACAGCATGATTTATGAGCAAATTGTTTCTATATCAGGCTTATTATTCGTATTTTTGCAAGACAAAACACCATTAACATAAATAATGACTATTATGAAAGAAAAAATTGGAGCAAACGCAGGCCTTGTATGGAAATGCCTTGATGCAGAAGGCAAAAAAACTCTAAAAGAGTTGAAGAAAGCATGTAAATTAACAGAGAAAGACTTATTTGCAGCGCTAGGATGGCTAGCACGAGAAGGTAAAATTGCATTTAATCAACTAAAAGACGATACTGAAGTAACACTACTTTAATCTTCGTTGTATAAGTGTGAATTAATCGAAAAAAATTCAAGCTCAAACTAAAAAGATAGTTTGAGCTTTTTTACAGCTCTTTTTCAAACATTTGAGGTCAATATTTTTTTACTAATTTTCGTGATGCGATATTCGTAAATATTCTACCTTTGCGTGTTGAAAATAATAACAATTTAGCATGGACTTTTTAAGTATCTTTTTAGAACCCTCAGCTTGGTTAGCACTACTAACCCTTACATTTCTGGAAGTTGTTCTTGGAGTTGACAACATTGTCTTCTTATCTATCATGTCATCTAAACTTCCTGCTCATGAACAGCCTAAAGCTAGGAGTATTGGTTTGATATTAGCAATGATATTCCGTATCGCATTGCTATTCTGCATATCATTCTTAATGCAACTAACGAAACCGATTTACACATTCGACAGTGAGCATCTGGACATTGCTATTACTGGGCAAAGCTTAATCATCCTGATCGGTGGTTTATTTTTACTTTATAAAAGTGTTACCGAAATACACCATAAACTGGAAGGAGCAGATCATTCGGAAAGCAGTAAAAAAGCAAAAAGCAGCTTCGTTGCTGTTATAGTCCAAATTGTAGCTCTAGACATTGTATTCTCATTGGATAGTGTTCTTACTGCCGTGGGAATGGTAAGTATGAATGAGTTTGGATATGCAGGAGCAATGACAATCATGGTTAGTGCTGTTGTTATAGCTGTCACAGTAATGTTATTGTTTGCGGGTCCTGTCAGCAAATTCGTCAACGAGCACCCAACTATACAAATGCTTGGACTATCATTCCTTATGTTAATCGGAGTTATGCTACTTGTTGAAGCAGCACATCTATCAAATATTTCGATACTGGGAAGCGTAGTAGGAGAAATACCAAAAGGATATATCTATTTCGCTATAGCATTCTCACTACTTGTGGAGTTCTTAAACATGAAACTTCGCAAAAAATCTTCACCAGTCAAATTCCATGATAATGAATTAATAGAGAACGACAAGAAATAGTAGTTTACCTAAGAAAATATTAGAACTCGAATTCGCAGTTATATATAGCCTTATTACCTGCTGCATCTATAACTGTAAATTCGAGTTTATGTTTCCCCTTCCCTATTCTATCCTTATCGAAATAGTAAGTATATATTGGCGATTTCATATCATGTTCGAATAGAGCATATTCGTCATCTATAGTTCCATTATATGAAGCTATTCCGCTGAGATTATCTGTAGCTTTTATTTGAATTTTCTTGTTTGTTCTCCACTTATCTTTATTGATCGGAATAACAAGTGGCGATTCTGTATCTGTAGTTACTGCGTAAACATTCCCCAGCCTATTTATTTCGACCGAAACAAATCCACCGGCATATTTACCACCAACCCAAACAGGTCTTTTACCATCGATTGATATTATCCCATACTGATCTTTATTAGACAAGGTATCAGAAGTCAATTTAAGCTTCATACGTGCATTTTTTTTCAACGAAATATACCGATCGTTCACTTTATAGATTTTAGAGTTATATTCACTCGAATTTACCTTCTCCAGAGAAAAACACAAGTCATCATATAAAGCATTAGGAGGTATTATTAAAGTAAAGTCAGAATTTATATAGTAATTATTCTGTTCAGATGTCATATATAGAGCACAGCTACGATGTTCGGGGATTTCCTGTCGCTTGCCAATTAATTCGAAAGAATAGGAACTTTTATTACCATGCACATCTTCCAAATCGTAACGCATAAGATAAACTTTCTCTTCATTGACATCTACATATCCATCATTCTTTAATTGAAAAAGATCTAAAAGATTCCCCTTCTCCACAAATGACTTCATATAAAATATCTTTTTTCTGTACCAATAATCATAATCGGTCAAACTATTAATCATTTTTGAAGTGGCAAAATCAATAGACTCAACATTGAATGAAAATATTTCTTCATTATCACAAAATAGCTTGATGGATTTTACTCCATAAATATTATTGGTATTGTCCATATAATCGTTCGCATAGATTCCAAAACCCACTTTACCCCAAGCATAAAGCTTCTTATCTAATGCTGAATATCCTCCACTTTTATCAATCGAGACATTTTGCCTGAATACCGATGAAGATCCGTTCAAAACTCCATCACCCTGAATAGGATAAATACTAATACCTCGAACTCGAGGTGGTTTTGTATCTTTGATATTATCTTTATAAAAAGGAATCACGTCCAATGCCTTTTGAGTTCTACTGTCTCTGATCTCGAAATGGACATGAGGCCCTCCGGATGATCCAGTATTCCCACTATAAGCTACTAGATCACCTTTCTTAACAGGAAATACAGTTTCATCCAATCGTATATCAATTCTGTATTGTTTCTGTTCGTATTGCTTTTGCTTAATATAATCTGTTATCTGAGGAATAAATTTATTCAAATGTCCGTAAACACTTTCATGACCTGTGGCCGGATGCATTATATATAATGCTAATCCATAACCTCCAGGTGATATAGATATACGCGATATATAGCCATCTGCTATACTATATACTGGTTTGTTTATTACCCCTTGCGTTTTAAAATCTATCCCCGAGTGAAAGTGATTAGGACGAAGCTCTCCAAAATTTGCACTCAATACGGTAGGTATATCCAAAGGAGAACGATAAACTTCTTGTGCAATAACAGCAAATGGTAGTAGTAAAAACACTAGTTCAAAAAAAATCTTCTTTTTCATCATTTTTTATTTACCCAACAAAAGTATGACTTTTGATGCTGAAATGCAATAAGTTCGCTTGTATTTGAGTGTGGGAGCCAAGTTCAACAAAAAGAAAAAAACGAAGAAAAATGAAAAATTTTTCATGAAACATTTGCAGGTATTAAAAAATTGCATACCTTTGCATCCGCAATCAGGAAACAAAACGACTTCCGAGTCGAGACGAAAGTCTAAAATGTTTCAACTGAATGGCCCATTCGTCTATCGGTTAGGACGCCAGATTTTCATTCTGGAAAGAGGGGTTCGACTCCCCTATGGGCTACTAAAGAAAAAGATTTTAGAAAATATAAAACAGATTAGTCAAAATGGCAAATCACAAATCAGCAATAAAAAGAGTAAGACAAGCAGACGCAAAACGTCTAAGAAACAGATATGTTGCTAAAACTACTCGTAACGCAGTTCGTAAATTACGTTCAATCACAGAAAAAGAAGAAGCAACTAAGCTTTATCCTTCTGTATGTTCTATGCTTGATAGACTAGCAAAAAGAAACGTAATACACAAGAACAAAGCTGGCAACTTGAAATCAAAGCTTGCAGCTCACGTAAATTCTCTATAAGAATTAAACGAATCAAAATACAGAGGATCGATTTGTAATCGATCCTTTTCTTCATATATAAATAGACTGTAAACAAGCATCAAAAGAAGAATACAAACAGGACATAAAAAATCTACCCCATAATACAACACACTTAAACTGAGACATAAGTAACCAGCACAAACATTTCGCACAAATAAATACCGCTTCTTCGCTAAACTCTCTCACCCAAGCTTAATCATACGAAACAATCAGAAGAACAATACACACACCCAGAGTACATAAAGAACACATATACCAATATAATTATACTTACCTACCTACACCTACTCATCATCACTTTCTAAATTATTTATCATTACACGCAATAAGATTAAAAGATCTATTAAAGGTGAATATCGAAGAGCAAATAGAGCGTCTTCAATTGGCAATTATCAACCTCTTCTAAAAATCCAAACTTAATATTTTTAAGACTCTAATATCTACCGCATACCACACCCATATACAGCCCGTAATTAGACATATTTGCAATGTGATTTCTCTACAACTAAATAAAAGGACAATCTAATACACCCGTAAACGCATAGGCCATAAGAAGAGAATAAAACACACAAACCTTAAAAAAGCCTAGCAAACATAGGACAAAATATACTTAGCTTCAATATAAGCTAAACTAAGAATAAAAATTATAATAAAAAAAGGTCATCCATATCGGATGACCTTTTTTATTATAGATAACTTATCAGAATTATTATTCCATGATAAAGATAGCTACACGGTTCCATGCATTGTTGTTAGAGTATGGTTGAACTGAATCACCTTTCCACTCAACTTGTACACGGTTGCTATCAATGCTATATTTGTTGATCAACGCATTCGCTACGTTTTTAGCACGTTTTTCAGACAATTTTTCGTTGTATGCTGGAGTACCAGTTTTCTTATCAGCATATCCTACAACTTTAACTTTAGCGTTAGGATTGTCTTGTAAGAATTTAGCAGCATTGTAAACATTGATTTCTTGAGCTCTATCGATGTTAGCACTGTTGATACGGAAAACAACGAAGTTGTTAGGACCTGCAACACCAACTGGAACTTCTTTAGTTATAACTTTAACTTCTTGTTCTGGGCAATTAACTGGACGTTTTGCAAGTTCAGCATTTTCAGCACGTAGTCTGTTAATTTCACCATTTAAGCCATCGATTAGGTCTTGATCAAGAAGAATTGCTTCAGTAAATTCTGTTTTACCAAGTTTATAAACTACACTAGCAGAAACACCTGCCATACCATCAGCACTGTATTTTCCTCCGATTTTCTTATCAAATCTATCTTGCAATAATGCACCAGAAAGTTCAATATCCAGATTCAATCTATTAGATAGACGGAAGCTATTGATGATACCAAAGTTAATTGTCGCAGATTTGCCATTCTTGCTACCTGTCATAAGAGTGACACCTTCTGGGTTTTGGAAATTAGCACTATGTCTCCATCCAAAAGCGAAACCAATACCTGCATAAGGGATAAAGTTATAAACTCGTTTTGAGTTATATTTCAAGAAAGTATTAGTAACGTTCCACATCAAATCTACGTGTCCGTTAACCATGTTCATTCTGTGCATAACATCTGCATCTGAGTTTACAGAAGAGAAAGTATGAAGACGTCCACCGTCTAATTTTCCACGGATACCCCAAAGTGGGCTATTCCATTTTCCAACCTGAATAGTTGGCATAAAGTTCACACGTGAATGAGTAGCTGCATCAGCATCATTGTCACCAAAATACATATTTGCAGAAGCACCAGCTCCAATGAACCAGTTATCCCAAAATCCGTTCTTAACGAATGTTGTCTTACGACCTGCATTTACGCTTGTTCCTGCTTCTTGAGCAAAAGCTGTCGTAAGAGCCGCAAAAGCTAAAATTAAAAGTAAACTTACCTTTTTCATAACCATAATCATTATTTAATTTAAAAAATATTTATCTAATTTGTATAATTATAAAGTTTTATTAACTCCTATACCATTCATATAATCTACATATACCGGTTTGTATGTCTATTGCCGATTTCCAACCAAGCTTGTTTAATAGTGTTACATCTGTCAGTTTCCGCATAGTTCCATCAGGCTTTTCGCTATTAAACCAAATATCGCCTCCAAAATTAACAATATTTTTTATAATATCAGCAACATTTGCTATAGAGATTTCATTTCCTGTACCAATATTTATGTGAGTATTCCTTACCTCTTCAGTTCCGGAACCACCAATTACATCCTGAAAATCAACGTTTTCCATCACAAAAACAGAAGCATCTGCCATCTCTTCACTCCAAAGAAACTCTCTCATAGGCTTACCCGTTCCCCAAAGTTCTACTCGAACTTTCTCACTTGCCGTATCCTTCTGTACGCCATACTTTGCTAAGATACGCAAAATTTCGTTCACGGAACAACTTCCCGATATTTTTTCTATCGGTCGATCATTCAAATCTTTACATATAGCATCCCAATCATCTTTTTCCAGACAACTACCCAAATATATCTTACGTAACATAGCTGGCAAGACATGAGAAGTCTCTAAGTTAAAATTATCATTAGGACCATAAAGATTTGTAGGCATTACTGAGATAAAATTTGTGCCATATTGAAGATTATAACTTTCACACATTTTTATTCCGGCGATCTTCGCTATCGCATATGGTTCATTTGTATATTCTAAAGGAGATGTCAGTAAAGAGTCCTCTGACATTGGTTGAGGTGCTTCTTTTGGATATATGCATGTGCTTCCTAAAAAGATTAACTTTTTCACACCATTAACATATGAGTGATGGATCACATTATTCTGAATCATCAAATTCTCATATATAAATTGACCACGATATACATTGTTTGCCAGAATACCTCCTACTTTGGCAGCAGCCAAAAAGACATATTCCGGTTTTTCCGTTGAGAAGAATTGGGCAACTGCAGCTTGGTCTGTTAGATCTAATTCAGCATGACTTCTTAGAATAAAATTATTATATCCTTTATCCTTCAAGTTTTTTAATATCGCAGAACCAACTAATCCGTTATGTCCTGCTATATATATTTTCGAATTATAATCCATCTTACGAAATGTCTGTGAAAAGTTATTCAAAATAATTCAAGATCCGATATCCGCCATTCTTCAAATATTCTTCTTTCTTCATCAATTCAAGATCACAAACAACCATTTCTTGACAAAGTCTCTGCAAATCATATTCCGGTTCCCATCC
Source organism: Dysgonomonas massiliensis (assembly GCF_900240225.1). Lineage (GTDB taxonomy): Bacteria > Bacteroidota > Bacteroidia > Bacteroidales > Dysgonomonadaceae > Dysgonomonas > Dysgonomonas massiliensis. Next base: position 221,694 of record NZ_OEPV01000003.1, read on the forward strand.
CAAGACCCGTCTGGCTTTTGAACTATCACCTATCAATAATTCGACTTCAGTTGGACGGTAATAAGCTGGATCTACTCCAACCACCACCTCACCTATACGTTTTTTTATTGCATCAAGATGCTCAGCACCTACAACCTTCGAGAATATCGAATCTTCAATACCAATTATAAAGCCTTTTTCTTCTTCTTGCTCTCCTTTAAAAGCAACAAATATTCCAGCTTCAGCAAATGCCATTTTGATAAATTCTCGAATAGAAGTAGTAACCCCTGTTGCAATTACATAATCGTCTCCTTTATCTTGCTGAAGGATTAAATGCATTGCTTTTATATAATCTTTGGCATGTCCCCAGTCTCTTTGACTGGAAAGATTACCCATATAAACTGTATCTTGTAAGCCTAACGCTATTTTAGCAACTGCACGTGTCGCTTTTCGAGTGACAAAAGTTTCGCCACGCAAAGGGGACTCATGGTTGAATAAGATCCCATTACTAGCATGCATTCCATAAGCTTCACGATAGTTCACTGTTATCCAATAGGCATATAATTTCGCAACAGCGTAAGGACTCCTTGGATAGAAAGGTGTAGTCTCTTTCTGAGGAACTTCTTGAACCATACCATACAATTCTGATGTAGATGCCTGATAGATTCGAGTCTTTTTCGTTAGATCTAACAAACGAACAGCTTCTAGGATACGTAACATACCAATACCATCAGCATTTGCAACATATTCTGGCGTATCGAAACTGACTTTAACATGGCTCATTGCAGCCAGGTTGTATATTTCATCAGGCTTTACATCGCCAATAATACGCGTAATATTCATACTATCGGTCATGTCACCATAATGCAATATCATTCTACGATCTTCTTCATGAGGATCTTGATATATATGGTCTATTCTATCTGTATTGAAAAGAGATGTACGACGTTTTATTCCGTGTACTATGTAGCCTTGCTTAATTAGATATTCTGCTAAATAAGCTCCATCTTGACCAGTAATACCTGTTATTAGAGCAGTTTTTTTCATATAAATACATTTACATAAAACAGAACAAGCTACAAATATAGCTTTTTTTTATTCACAGACATCTAGGTATCATCATCATTCTTCCGTCAAGCATATCTTTTTATCAGATTACGATGTGTATTATTTACAAATCAATATTAGCCAACTGACTGAATCGCTTCATTACTCTAAACTCCGAATCAAGAAGAAAATAAGTAGGTGTAGCAGATATTCCATAATTCAAAAAGTTGATTCCGGCGAAACCTTTATAATCGCATAAAGCATCTTTCCATGGTATATCTTTTACAGCATTACTATATGCCTCTCTATCATGATCGGCTGACACCGACACAATACGAATATTCTTTTCCTTTAATTGGGCATAGGCATCTCTAAGCTTTTTCAACTCAGCCCTACAATTATTACAATCTGATTCAAAAAAGAAAACCAAAGTTTGTCCATTGTGTTTTTTATTCGATAATCCATCTAAGTTCGGAGCTAAAGCACCTTTCACCAATTTAGCCATTTGGAAAGCATCATACAAAGTTCCCTGAGGATATTTTATCCTTCCAGACTCAACTATTGAAGGAACAATCAGGTCGAAAGCTTCTTCCCAACTATATTGATTCAATATCGTAACTAAATTCTCACTAAGGCCTATATATACTTTTTCAGATTTTACCCTATTCAATATTGAGATCATAGCCTTTGCAAAAGACTCCTGATCTGGATAAAGCTGGGTAAGTCCATCAATTACATAAAACCATAGACCACTTGAGTATAAATCATCTGCATTTAATTTCTCTTCTGCATAATTTCGCACTTTATAGCGATCACCTAACCCCATACTCTGTCCAGATAAAACAGATCGCAAAGACTGAAAATAAGATGACAATTCAAAAAACCGATTAGCATATAATGAGGTATCACTCAATAGGCTTATATCTTTCTTATTAAAAGCATCGTTCTCTCGCGAATTCTCAAATTCGGGCATAGTGTTCCCTAATTTAACTTTGAAATCTTCACTATTAATAATAAGTATCTGCATTGGACGATCTTTAACGCAAAAAAAGGCTAAGCCTTTATATCCTTTATTTTCTTCTGGTAATTTTATAGTAATACCACCTGCCTCATCCAGACTACCGGATGCTATTGTATCCATTTCTAAGCCATAACATAGCGAAAAGAAATATTCTTCTCCAGCAGCTTCAGATTGTTCAATATTTATAGTTTGTGCTTTTAAACTAATATTAAGAATAAATATAAGGGCAAGGAGCACCAATATTTTAAGTTGATTCATAAGCTAAAATATTTACTTTATAATAAAGGCGAAAATAAACGGACAAAAGATTCTTTCAACTTATCTCTTTTCGACCTATTTACCCAACTTTCGGCATCTAAAAGCGTACTCATCTGTAAATCTTTTTCGAATATACTATTCGCCTTATGGGCTGTATCTTCACAATAGATGAATGCGTTAATTTCAAAGTTATGCTCAAAACTACGCACGTCCATATTTGCAGAACCTGTTATTGTTAAGGAATTATCTATAATCAACATCTTCGAATGCAAGAATCCTGGTTCGAACATATAAATGCTTACACCTGCATCCAGCATATCTTGCAAGAATGATCTTGTAGCGACATTTACGAAAGTGGTATCTGACTTCCGAGGAATCATAAGTCTTACATCTACCCCTCGTTTGGCTGCCGATTGTAAAGCCGTATTTAGATTATCCGTAGGGATAAAATAAGGAGTCTGCACATAAACATATTCTTTAGCATTATATATTGCATGAATTATGCCCATATGAATACTTTTATATTGACCAATTGGACCACTTGTCGCAAATTGTATCATATTATCTCCTACTTTTTCTAATTCAGGGTAATAGATATCATCAGTCAGCATTTCTTTTCGTGCATAATGCCAGTCAATAATAAACGAAGTCTGCAATCCCGCTACAGCTTTACCTTCCACTTTTATATGACTATCGCGCCAGATACCAAAATCAACACCTTTAACATAACGATCGGCAACATTCATACCCCCTACAAATCCGACCTTACCATCAACGACTACTATCTTGCGATGATTTCTATAATTTACACGATAGGTAAGTGAGCGGAATGCAACTTTTAGAAAGGCCTGTACTTCTATACCTTCGTCTGCCATTTCCTTAAAAAACGACCGCTTTGCTTTCCAGCTTCCCACATCATCATACAGCAGTCGGACTTTTACCCCTTCTTTGCATTTACGAACCAGCAAATCTCGCAGCCTACATCCAGTTTCATCGTCCATAAACACATAATACTGAACGTGAATAGAGCTTGTAGCTTTTTCAATTTCTTCGCACAGTGCATCCATTTTGCTCTTTCCATCCGAGTAAAACGTAACTTTCGAATCAGTATACACTTGAGAATTGTCCAGATTCTGCAGTAAATGCGCTAATGCTTCATGTTCTTGCGGGAAAAGCGTATATTGGCTTGTATCTTGTTGTTGAAATACTTCAGGATTTAGCTTTCTGAACATTCTATGAGATATGATACGCTGTTTTCGCCCATCTTCTCCAAAGAAATAATAAATAACAAGTCCAATAAGAGGGAAAAAAAGTAAAACCAGAACCCATGACAACGTTTTCACGGGATTCCGATTCTCTGTTATTATCAGCACGATAACACCAAACGCTGTAACAATATACAACATCTGGAATAACAGAATCACATTATCTGATGATAGCCAGTCTAACATCTAATATCTTTATTTTCCTTTTGCTTTAATCGGCAATTTACTACTTTTTTCTCAAACTAATAAATAATGTATCATTTTCTAACTATATGTTATACCGTACAAACTATCAGGCAAACAGAAAACCATTGCCACAGATTCGTAGATAAAAGAAATATTCGTAAATTGCGCAACATTTATAAACATAATATGAACCGCAGTATCTGTCACATCCTATTACTACTAATATTACTCCTCTCTGGATGTAATCCTTACGGTAGTAGCGATGCCAATAAAAAGCTCCTTCAAGGCAAATGGCGGCTAATTCATCAAAACTATATACATCCTGATTCTTCAAAAGTCAATATTCTGCAAGACACTGTATTTATTACATTCAAAAAAGACAGTATATTTGAACTAATTAATAGCGACTATAAACAGCCTTATAATTATAAGATTAAGAAGTTTCAAATTGATTGGTTTGTTGAAAATACTTTTGTAACAAAATCGAGGATAGTAAAGCTAAGCCAAGACACTCTGAAAATGGAAACTCTCAACGATTTCAGAATATTCGTTAAAGAATAATACAGAATAAATAAAAAAGGCTTCTCTTTCGAGAAGCCTTTTTTATTATTATAATCTGATTTTATTCAGCATCAGTATCTACAATTTTCCAAACTACAGCAGCCAAAGCAGCTCCAATGAATGGGCCTACAATGAATAACCACAATTGTTGAAGAGCAACCATGCTACCATTAACAGCTTCGAATAGAGCTGGACCAACGCTACGAGCTGGGTTAACAGATGTACCTGTCAATGGAATACATACGATATGCACTAAGACAAGCGTTAAACCTATAGCTAAACCTGCAAAATTACCTGCTCCATTTTTAGAAGTTGTACCTAATACAACCAACACGAAAACAAAAGTAAAGATAATCTCAGCCAGCAAACCACCCATCGTACTTACTCCCGGCTGAAGTCCATTTGCACCTGTCGTTGTTGCAAAATATCCACTCTGAGCGATATAAGAAGCAGATCCAGCATCAATAGATGAAACAATAGCGTAAAGAATTGCAGAACCTAAGATAGCTCCCAATACTTGGAATAACATATACATTCCTGCATCTTTACCAGACATTCTTTTTGAAAGAAAAACTCCTAATGTAATTGCCGGATTGATATGGCATCCCGAAACTTTTCCTACTGTATATGCCATAGCAACTACAGAAAGTCCAAAACCAAATGCCACTGTCAACACTTGAGCGGTTGAACCTACCCCGAAGTTAAAAATAGCGCTACCACAACCCATTAGTACAAGAACCATAGTTCCTACTAATTCCGCTAAATACTTTTTCATAATTCTATTTCTTAAATGTTTAGTTTTCTTGTATTTCGGTATAGATAAAATACAATCTATCGTCTAACAATCGAAATACTTTCTTGCTTGTTGTTAAATTATATTTAATGATAACAAGGTAAAGATAAATATTTTTTTTACATCTTTTCGACTTTTCATGTAAATCCGCTATTAAAGTATAGTTACGGCTTCACTCCATTATCGTATAAAATCCTTACTTTTGTAAGAAAAACAGCAATATAGTGATTTCTATAGAAGGATTAACAGTCGAATTTGGAGGTTTCACCCTCTATGACAACGTTTCATTTGTCATCAATAAAAAAGAGCGCTTGGCTCTGGTCGGAAAAAATGGTGCAGGTAAATCTACTATGCTCAAGATTCTGGCTGGTATGCAAGAAGCCTCAAACGGGCACATCTCGATACCCAAAGATGTTAGTATAGGCTACCTCCCTCAACATATGGTTTTGAATGATATAAATTCAGTTTTTGATGAAGCTGCTCTTGCATTCGAACATATCCACAAAATGGAAGCCGAACTGAATAGAGTAAACCAACAATTAGCCGAAAGAACTGATTACGAATCGGATGAATATCATGCTCTGATTGAGCGATCTGTATACTTAAACGATCAGTTCCTAATGTCGGGAGGGACAAACTTTCAGGCCGAAGTCGAAAAAACACTCTTTGGATTAGGTTTCAAGCGCAGTGACCTTGAAAGACCTACAAAAGAATTCAGTGGGGGATGGCGTATGCGAATAGAGTTAGCAAAACTCCTGCTACAACGCCCGGATGTACTACTTCTTGACGAGCCGACCAATCACTTAGATATAGAGTCAATACAATGGCTCGAAAATTTCCTTGCTACACGTGCTAATGCTGTCGTATTAGTATCTCACGACCGTGCCTTCTTGGATGCTGTTACTACACGTACAATCGAAATATCCTTAGGAAAAATCTACGATTATAAAGTTCCTTATTCAAGATATGTTGAGCTGAGAAAAGAATATCGCGAACAACAATTAAGAGCATATGAAAATCAGCAAAAAGAGATTCAGAAGACAGAGGAATTCATAGAGCGATTCAGATATAAAGCAACTAAGGCTGTACAAGTTCAATCTCGAATCAAGCATTTGGATCGTATTGACCGTATAGAAGTAGACGAGGAGGATTCGGCAATGTTGAATCTTAAATTTCCGCCTGCGCCCCGTTCGGGTTCCTACCCAGTCATCATCGAAAATCTGAAAAAAGCTTATGGCGATCATATCGTTTTTTCGGATGTAACAATGACGATAAACCGTGGCGATAAGGTTGCTTTCGTTGGAAAAAATGGAGAAGGTAAATCTACGCTGGTTAAATGTATTATGAATGTCATAACAGATTATACGGGAAAACTAGAATTAGGGCATAATGTAAAAATCGGTTATTCGGCACAAAACCAAGCACAACTACTTGACGATAATCTTACGGTATTCGACACAATAGACCAGATTGCCGTAGGCGATATACGTACCAAGATCAGAGATATACTGGGTGCTTTTATGTTCGGAGGAGAAGCTTCGGACAAGAAAGTAAAAGTGCTTTCAGGAGGAGAACGCAATCGTCTGTCGATGATTCGTCTACTTCTTGAGCCGGTCAACCTACTTATTCTGGATGAGCCTACAAACCACCTCGATATGAGATCGAAAGATGTCCTGAAAGGTGCATTGAAAGATTTTGATGGAACTGTTATAGTTGTTTCGCACGACCGTGACTTTTTGAATGGCCTGGTCGACAAAGTTTATGAATTTGGGAATGGTCAGGTTAAAGAGCATCTTGGAGGTATCTATGAATTTCTTGAAAAGAAAAAGATGGATAGCCTAAAAGAACTCGAAGCTGCAACACCTATTTCTAAAGAAAAAAATGTAACTTCGTCACAGACTGAGACTAAGACCGAAAACAATCTTACTTACGAAGAGCGAAAAGAAATCAATAGACAAATAAAACGCTTCGAGAAACAGATCGCAGAAAAAGAAGAGTTCATTGAGCTCAAAGAAAGTGAAATCGAACAACTCGAACAGAAAATGATTACTCCCGAAGGAGCTTCGGATAGTAGTTTATTCGAAAAACATGCTGCACTCAAGAAGGAGCTTGACGAGGCCATGACCCAATGGGAGAATTTGACTCTTGAACTAGAACAACTTTCAACAAATATATAGTGTATGAAAAAGATTTATTACTACGTACCGGTTGCATTATTCGCATTAGGTACAACTTTGAGCTGTAGTGACAAGGCTAAGAAACCTAGCCAAACACTAGCCATGAGCAATATTGATTCATCGTTTGTCATTGGCGACGATTTTTACGGTTATGCAACTAACGGATGGTCTAAAGCAAACCCGATAAAAGATGAGTATGCTCGTTATGGCTCATTTGATCAATTGGCAGAGCAAAATGACATTCAAGTAAAAGGAATTATCGAAGAACTAGGTCAGGGAACCCATGAAGCTGGTTCGAATGCGCAGAAAATTGGAGATTTATATAAAATAGCAATCGACAGTGTGAAACTGAATAGCGATGGAGCTTTACCAATTAAAGATCAGTTAGATAAAATTGCAGGAGTAACCGATAGAAGTGAAATGATCAAGATGATTGCGGAAGTGAATAAATATGCTTCTACTCCATTCTTTAGTTTATATGTAGGTGCCGATGACAAAAACAGTACAATCAACATTCTGCACCTCAACCAAGGAGGTCTTAGCCTTGGTAATCGCGAGTACTATCTGAATGAAGACGAACACTCGAAAGAGCTACGTAAAGGCTATGTAGAATTGATGAACAAACAATTTGCAAATGCCGGATATTCAGCAGAAGATGCAGATAAGGCTGCACAAGCTGTCATCAAGATGGAAACTGAACTAGCCAAATCACATTTTACAAAAGAAGATCGCAGAAAGCCAGAGCTAAATTACAACAAAGTCGCAGTAAATGACCTTGACAGCAAGGTGGCGAAATTCGAATGGGATGCATTCTTCAACGCTGCTGATCTAAAAGGATTTGATGATTTGAATGTAAGCCAGGTCACACCTATTGCTGCTGCGGTTAATTTAATTAACACTGCTTCACTTGACGATATCAAAGCATATCTGTCATGGAAAGTAATCAACTCTGCATCACCTTACTTGAGCGACACATTCTCTGATGCAAACTTCGAATTTTTCGGCAAACAATTATCAGGACGTAAAGCTCAGCAACCTCGTTGGAAAAGAGCTGTCAATGCTGTTAACGGCGTTCTTAGCGAAGCTGTCGGAGAAATCTATGTATCCAAATACTTCCCTGCCGAGTCTAAAGAACGTATGCTGACTCTTGTAAAAAATCTTCAAAACACTTTTGGAGAGCGTATTAACAACTTGACTTGGATGAGTGATGAAACTAAAGCTAAAGCTCAAGAGAAATTGAATGCATTCACTGTAAAAATCGGCTATCCTGACAAATGGAAGGACTACAGCTCGCTTGAAATCAAAGGAGACAGCTATTGGGCAAATATTGTTCGTGCTTCATTATTCGAATACAATGATAATGTCTCAAGACTAGGCAAACCTGTTGACAAGACCGAATGGCATATGCCACCTCAGATGGTAAACGCTTATTACAGCCCAAGTTCGAACGAAATATGCTTCCCTGCAGGAATCCTTCAGCCTCCATTCTTCTATGCTGATGGCGACGATGCTATCAACTACGGAGCAATAGGTGTTGTCATTGGCCACGAAATGACTCACGGATTTGACGATCAAGGTTCGAAATTTGATAAAGATGGAAACCAACAGGATTGGTGGACTCCTTCTGATACTACAAAATTCAAAGAACGCACTCAAGTATTGGTTGAACATTTCAATAACATAGAAGTATTACCAGGACTAAAAGCAAATGGGGAATACACTCTAGGTGAAAATATTGCTGACTACGGAGGTTTACAAATTTCTTACGATGCTTTCACTAAAACTCAAGAGGCAGAAAAAGCAGTCAAAATAGACGGCTATACCCCTCAACAACGTTTCTTCCTTGCCTATGCAGCAGTTTGGGCTGGCAATATTCGCGAAGCAGAGATTCGCCGTCGCACAAAAGACGATGTACACTCATTAGGTAAATGGCGCGTAAACGGAACATTGCCTCACATCAATGCATGGTATCAAGCATTTGGTATTACTCCTGAAAACTCTCTGTTCATTCCTCAAGAAGAAAGAGCAGACATCTGGTAATTCCAATTTACAGTATAGATAAAGAAAGGGATAAACTATCGAAGTTTATCCCTTTTATTTTTATCATATAATAATCTATTACCAGTCAGTGCTACTAGTTTTCTCGATAACAGAAATGTCTTCGACAATCTTATTTTTAATGATAGTTACTTGTTCTAAAGCCATTTTAGAAGTCTTCTTGTTAGGCTTATTCAACATATCTTTCATAATCGACTTATTACCATCGATATAGACATCCAATACTTCGATCAAGAATCTGAATCTTTCATCTTTCGTATCAAAAGTTATTAGTACGTCACATTTACCATGCGTCTTTTTCACAACCATCTGAGTAAACTCGAAAGGAAAAGATGCTTTAATGATCAATCGCTGTCTTTCAGTATCTTCCATCTGAATCGTCTTAGCCATAGCTTTGAACTGATTGTTATACCACACATTCAGATCGGAGAAAATATAATCTGCCGTTTGACCGTTTACCTCAACTACGCCCTGATAAGTAGGGAAATCGTTCGAGGTCATTTTGAGCTGAGCATTAATCAGCGTACTGAAGCTCATAAATACAATAAGGGCAATAATAATTTTTTTCATAATGTTGTTTTGGTTAAAGTGACTTACAGCAGACGACTTCTATTTGTGCTAATCATATTTTAAAACAATACATAGTTTGGCTAAAGAATGTATAGCTGTAAGGTATGTAAATGTTTGAATTAAAAAATAAGCACGGAATCCTAGTATATAGGATATAATCCGTGCTTTTATATTGTTCTGATTACTGTGCTTTGCGAGACATTGATGCTTTAGGTGCAGCTTTCGATGCAGCTGATGCTTTAGGAGCAGCTGCCTTCTTCGGAGCAGCAGCTTTAGCAACTTTCTTCGGAGCTTCTTCTGCTATTGCAGCTTCTTCACCTTCTTCTGCTTTTTCTTCAGCTTCGAAATCGATATTAGCATCAATCAACAAGTTATACCAGCTGATCAATTTCTTGATATCTGTTGGGTATACTCGTTCGCGATCGAATGTAGGAAGTACTTCTTCCAAGTATTTTTTCAAATCTTCTGGTTTGTTTCCAGCGATTACTACTTTAGCTCCATTTTCTTTGTTCTTGATTGATACAAGTACATCTTTCAATGGCGCTTCGTCTTCTTCAGTGTATATTGAAATATCGCCCAACGATACTACTTTATCGCGAGCATAGATAGGTAATTTCTTTTTATCGGTTAAGGATTCTACGATAAGCATGTTTTTTCCGCTAGAAACTAGCTGATATAGACCCGGTTTTCCGGAAACAGACAAAATCTTTTTTAGCATAATATTGTTTTAGTTTAAAATTAAACTTTTATTTCAGGGGGTAAAAATAGTACTAAACAATCGAATAATAAACGAATTAGCCGAGAAAATTGTCTAGGCACCTATTAATTAGTTGATATACAATAGTGTTAATCTAGTTAAAATATCTTAGTATAATGATGGCAATACGGACGACCAGCCTTTTTATCATAATATTGCTGATGATAATCTTCTGCTTTCCAGAACTTAGAAGCAGGTTTCAGCATAGTAGCAACCTTGTAACCTTTAGATTCTAATATAGCTATATATTTTTCGGCGATAGCTTTCTCCGAGTCGTCACTATAAAATAGGCAAGATAAATATTGAGGGCCTATATCAGGACCTTGTCCATCAGTCTGAGTAAAATCGTGAGTTTCGAAAAATAGCTTTACCATATCTTCGTATGTAGTCTTTGTCGTGTCATACTCAACTTCCGTTGTTTCAAGGTGTCCCGTATCTTTTCCACATACTTGTTGATAAGTCGGATTCTCTACGTGACCACCCATAAATCCAACGGCTGTATGCTTGACGCCATTGGCTTTCATGAAATAAAATTCGGTGCCCCAAAAACATCCCGAAGCGAAATAAGCTTTCTTGATATTTGCATTGACCTCTGGAATAAACTTCATCGATATTGAATTTACGCAATGACGTGTATTCTTTTCTGTGAAGCCCTCGCCTAGAAACACATGCCCCAGATGTCCTCCACAATTGGCACAAACTATTTCAGTACGTTGTCCATCCACATCCGGAATACGTTTCACAGCACCTTCTATCTCGTCATCGAAAGAAGGCCATCCACATTGCGAGTCGAATTTATCCTCCGATCGATACAGCGGTGCATCGCATTGTTTACATACATATGTCCCTGAACGTTTATTATTCAACAATTCGCCAGTATAAGGATATTCTGTTCCTTTGTGTACAATTACCGCTTCTTCTTCGGGCGTAAGTTCGTTATATTTCATATTATCTTTATTTTTTGTTGTTTGAGAAAAACCGCATGAAACAAAAAAAGTGACAAATGTAACAAAAGTTAGCACTATTCTCAGTTTTTCAATTATTGTATTCATTGTCTTCAATTTGAGTATAAATATAGCTAAAGGGTTTAAAACAACGCTATCAAAATAGATTGTTAACAAGTTTAATTTATCTAATTTTGTTGCCATTTATATTTTAAATAACTTTCCTATTCTTTTCATCAATATAGATAAATTAAAACAAATCAGATATGGATTATGTTCTCATTTTGGCTATTTCAGCCATTATAATACTTGCTATTGCCGTTATTCTCGTACTTCAAAAAAACAGTAAACAACAAATCGGCGAATTGAAAGACAATATAAAAACGCTCAATAAAGACAAAGAAAATCTTCAACGAGTACAACTTGAACATATTCGCCAAATTGCAGAAAAGGAAGCTCAGATAAAATCAAAAGAAGAATTATTGAAGTCGCAACAAGAAGAACTCTTAAACACGCGCCAGCAACTGAATAAAGACTTTCAGGTTTTAGCGAATCAAATATTGGAAGAGAAAACATCGCGTTTTACAGTCACTAATCGCGAAAATATAGAAGCAATACTAAAACCTCTTAACGAAAAGCTTATCGAATTCAAATCAAAGGTGGAAGAAACCTACGATAAAGAATCCAAACAACGCTTTTCTTTAGAAGAACGCATCCGCGAATTGGTCGCGCTCAATAATCAAATCAGCAATGATGCCAATAATCTGACGAAAGCACTGAAAGGCAACAATAAAATTCAAGGCAATTGGGGGGAGATGATTCTTGAATCGATCCTTGAGAAATCCGGACTAAAAAAAGGAGAAGAATATTTTGTCCAGGAAACTCTGAAAGACGAACACGGCAATACTCTCCAGAATAACGAAGGTAGCCGAATGCAACCCGACATCATAGTTGAATATCCGGGAGGGCGTAAAATTGTGATCGACTCGAAAGTTTCACTGAATGCTTACATTAAATACGTAGAATCGGAAGATGATGCTGAAAAAGCTATCGCCGAAAAAGAACATTTAATATCAATCAAGCAGCATATAGACGAATTAAGTCGTAAATCATACCAAGATTATATCGATTCACTAGATTTCGTTATGATGTTTGTACCTAACGAGCCTGCCTACATTTTGGCCATGCAACTAGATTCATCGCTTTGGGATTATGCGTATCGTAAACGGATATTGTTAATTAGTCCAACCAATCTTATTGCCTCGCTAAAAGTTGTTGCCGATTTGTGGAAACGCGAGTATCAAAGTCGTAATGCACAAGAGATAGCTAATAGAGGTGCTATGCTATATGATAAATTTGTCGGATTTGTAGAAAGCTTGCAGGATGTAGGTAAAAGTATTGAAAAGTCGCAAAGATCATACGACAAAGCATTTTCTCAGCTCAAAGATGGTAATGGTAACCTTATACGTCAAGCAGAGATGTTAAAAGAACTAGGTATAAAATCTCAAAAACAACTACCTAATAGCGACATTTAATTAAAAAAAGTTAACTAAGCGAAGTTTTTCAGCAAACATGTTGCATAACATAAAAAAACACCCTACATTTGTAATGTGTTTTTCATGGTATTAGATTTAAGGTTAACAATGAAGATTGGTTGTCGTGATGACAACCTTTTCTTTTTTACAGCAAACACCTAAATACAAAGCCCTTAAAAGATCTCTAATCACACAATCCGCAAGTATAATCAATACATTTTTTTGACAGAAGAAATAAATATTACAAAATCGAAACAGAGACTACGAAATTGTTAAAATACAATTCAATACATCTTGAAATGAAAATCTAAGAGATATTTCAGAATGAACTTTTGAAAAAAAATATTCTTTCCAGCACACCCTTTCTCTCGAAATAATGTTTTGGAAAGAATATCCAAATATAAACTCAAACAAAACAAGAATTTCTAATCTATATAATCAATCGATATACGATTTAGGAATGCCACAGTTTTATGTATCTCCTTATACATCACAATATCATCTTTAATAAAAGAAACTTCCTTGCGATATTCTTTCAGGAAACGCTCTAAAATCGGCGAAGTCTTAGCCGGACGACGAAACTCTATACCCTGAGCAGCGTTCATCAGCTCGATAGCCAAAATATGATTCAGATTATCTATGATCTTATGTAGTTTCGTTGCAGCATTTGCACCCATACTCACATGATCTTCCTGACCGTTAGACGAGACAATCGAATCGCTAGAAGCTGCATAACAATACATCTTATTTTGACTAACCATGGATGCAGATGCATACTGAGGAATCATAAGACCAGAGTTTACTCCCGGATTGGCAACCAAAAATTCAGGTAATCCACGTAAGCCCATGATCAACTGAGAAACTCGACGTTCTGATATATTACCAAGCTCGGCAAGTGCTATAGCAAGAAAATCGTAAACAATAGCTAAAGGCTGACCATGAAAGTTCCCTCCCGATACAATTTTATCCTCATCTGGAAAAATTGTAGGATTATCAGTCACCGAATTTATTTCAGTTAGTAATACCGAAGCCACATACTCCATTGCATCTTTCGTGGCTCCATGAACCTGGGGAATACAACGGAAAGAATATGGATCTTGTACATATATCTTATCGCGTGATATTAATTCGCTTCCGTCTAGTAATTTCCTAAAATTAGCGGCAGTTCTTTGCTGACCTTTATGAGGACGAACAGTGTGCAGACCTTCGTAAAACGGATCAATCAAACCATCGAATGCTTCTAACGATAAAGCTGCAATCAAATCAGCTTTCTTCGACAATTTGAATGCTCTAAGCATAGCAAAAACACCATTAGCACTCATAAATTGCGTTCCATTCAACAAGGCTAGACCTTCTTTGCTCATCAAATGAATCGGTTTCCAACCAAATTCATCCAGAACACTCATAGCCTCCCGTCTTTCGCCACGATAATAAACATCTCCTGCTCCAATAAGAGGCAAGAATAAATTTGCCAATGGAGCTAAGTCGCCCGAAGCTCCGAGAGAACCTCTATCGCAAACAATCGGAATTATATCATTATTGAAGAAATCAATAATACGTTGAACTGTAATAACCTGAACACCACTATATCCTAATGATAACGCATGTGCTTTCAATAACATCATCAACTTGACAACAACTGTCGAGATTTCACGGCCTACACTACAGGCATGCGATTTAATCAAATTTTCCTGAAGTTGAGTCAACTGATCTTCCGATATACTGATATTACACAGCGAACCAAATCCGGTTGTAATTCCGTACAAGGGTTTCTTCGAAGCAGCAATCTTCTGATCAAGATAATCTCGACATTTCTGTATACGATCTCTCGCTTCGGGAGCTAGTTCAAGCTTCAGATTATTATTTATTATTTCTTCGATGATCTCGAAAGTGAGATCACCCGAACCTACGTAATATACGTTTTTCATAAACTACAATATTTCGTTTACTTTTTTCAATAAGGCTTGCTCTTTGGCAATAGCATCTCTTTCCAATTGGGCACACTCAGATTGCATTTTAACAACATATGCTTCATCTTTGATTGAAGACAGATTGATTTTCACATTCAAGATTGCAGCCAGAACAGCTGTACGAGCAGTCATCATACTCACACAAGCATCAGTCACTGCATTCTGATTTCCATGCTCGGCAACTACTTCGATAGTTTCCATTATTGTAAATGCTTTACGAGCAACTGACATAGGTACCTCAGCTGCTACCTTAGTTGCAGCCTGGATAGCTTCGCTACGTTTTGCTTTTTCTTCATCGGTTTCTTTCGGCAGTTTGAATGCAGCAAAAACTTCGTTGTAAGCATCCGAATCAGCATCTATATCTTTGATAAATCCACCTTGGTAATGATTTGCTGTCTGAATAACTTCTTTCATCAGACTTTCTTTGTCTTCGTATTTTTTCTTTCCTACTGTAAGGTTAGCAACCATTTCTGCCAACGAAGCTGCAATAGCAGCATTCAGCGCAGCAATACTACCTCCACCCGGAACAGGATCGCTACCAGCTGTTTTAGCTAAGAACTCTTTTATTGTTAAATCTACTAACATATGTTTTTCATTTATTTAGTTTTATATTTTAATTTTCTTTCAATCAGGTCTATTTCACGATCGAGATTCTGATTGAAATTTTCTTTTTTCTTTTTATACCAATAGGGATTCTGTAATATCAAAGCTAACTCAATGAGTTCTCTATCATCCAATTCTTCCATATCTTTACCAAACACCTTTCTAATACCTAAATCGTTTTCATCTAATCTTTTAATAACATAATAATCAAGGCATCGTTCCTTACTAATCTTAGATTCGACGAAAGATACGAGTGGCATTATTTCAAATGCGCTGGTATATTTCGGATAGATTGCCTCATATACAGCTTCTCGACAAGCACAATAACCCCCATTACTGGAACGATGTATGAAAAAGTGTTGAGAAAAATCGGGTTTTAGCGTTTTAGGCTTTACTAATTCATATATCTCATAGAAACGATTCCCTAATTTCGGAGAAGTTTCTATTTCTTTTATGATATATTCCCTATCCTCTTTATCAATAATAAGATAAGCACCATATTTAAAAGCCATCAATATCCCTATTACAATAATAGAGAATCCTAAAGCCAAAAACAGTAGTACTCTTTTCATCTATAACTCTTTCAATTCGAGTAAACTACTCCGTCTTTTACGACATGCTCAACGATATTCATTCCAATATGATATGGTAAGAATCGATATGAAGGATATTCCAATATCACTAAATCACCTTGTTTACCTACATCAATACTTCCTATTCGATCGGCGCGACCGACAGCTGCGGCTCCATTGATTGTCAAGGCTGTTACTGCTTCTTCGGGAGACAACTGCATATAGATACACGCTAATGCAAATAACAAAGGAATAGAATTAGTAAAACAACTTCCCGGATTCAAATCTGTAGCCAATGCTACAGCACAACCCAAATCGATCATATAACGACCACGTGCATAATGTTCTTTCAATGAAAATGCAGTACAAGGCAATAAGGTAGCTACTACCCCACTCGATGCCATATCGGCAATACCTTCATCCGATGCCTGCAACAAATGATCGGCAGATAAAGCTTTCAATTCGGCTGCTAACTCAGCACCTCCGATACAAACAATTTCATCGGCATGAAGCTTCAACTCAAAGCCTAAATCTCGAGCTGCAGTCAGATAACGGCGAGATTGTTCGATATCGAATACATTCTTCTCACAAAAGATATCACAAATCTCAGCCAAATTACGTCTTTTGACTTCAGGCATTACTTCTTTTATCATATAGTCGATAAAATCATCTTCGCGACCTTTATATTCGGCCGGAGTTGAGTGTGCTCCCATAAAAGTGGAAACAACATCAATCGGATGTTGCCGATTAAGCGACTTCATTACTTCTAGCTGTCTCAACTCAGTATCCATATTCATCCCATAACCACTTTTTCCTTCTACTGTGGTAACTCCCATACGAAGCATTGAGCTAAGACGTTTTATTCCTGATTGAAAAAGCTCGTCGAAAGATGCTTTACGCGTAGCATTCATCGTATTGTGTATACCTCCGCCACGCTCCATAATTGACATATATGTATCGCCACGCATGCGCCACGAGAACTCCTCTTCGCGATATCCGCCAAATACAAAATGCGTATGTGAATCTACAAAGCCGGGTAAAACAGCTTTACCCCGAGCGTCTACGACCTCGTGATTGGGATAATTCTCCAGAGGCGGACAGTCCGAGTCTTTACCTACAAAACGGATCATTCCTTCGGTAATGATAACTGTTCCATTTTCGATCACAGAAAGATCAGACATTTCCTTTCCTTTCTTTGCCGCAAATCCGGAACAAGTCACCAACTGACTCGCATTTTTTATAATAACATTTCCTTGTTTCATAAGCTCTGAATTATTCCATCAGATGAGTCTCAAGCACTTGTTTTGTCGAGAAATCTTCTAATCCAAGATAATAGGCAGCTGTATCTATCAATGCATCCATCGGAACAAGACCGATAATCTCTGCCCCAACAATTGTTACTCCATAACGCTGTGCTTCGAAGCGTACCATTTCATGCGCACGATATATAGCAGTTTTAGTAAAGTCTGTCAGATTCATTGACACCTGAACGATGCCTCTGTCAGTCAATTCTACGCCCATTGCTTTACAGAAGCGAAGACCTCCACCTAAGAAGCGTACTTTCTTAGCAATAGCATCAGCTATCTCTAGTTTATTAGTATTCAGATTCACGTTATAAGCTACTAAAGGCATACGTGCACCAATTACTGTTGCTCCAGCTGTCGGATGCGGTTGATCTGGCCCAAAATCAGGTTTCCACTCGGGTTGAGCCATTTTATCTTTCAATCCTTCAAATTCACCTTTACGGATTTTCGCCAGATTTTCACGATCTGGACTAGACGCTGCTTTTTCATACAGATACATCGGAAGATTATAGCGTTTAGCTGCTTCTTCGGCAACTTCTTTCGACATAGCGACAGCCTCTTCCATCGTTACGTTACGAATAGGGATAAACGGAACGACATCAACAGCTCCCATACGAGGGTGTTGACCACTATGCATAGTCAGATCTATAATTTCGACAGCTATACCTATTGCTTCCAGAACCGCAGCTTTCAGAGCTTCCGGTTCGCCCACTACAGTTACGACCATACGATTGTGATCTTTATCTGTACTATAATCTAAAAGCTTTACACCCTGTTTGGCACGAAAAGCATTTGCTATTTTTTCTACTTTTTCAAGATCGCGTCCTTCACTAAAATTTGGTACGCATTCTACTATTTTTGCAGTACTCATGTCTGGTTATTTTATTTGGTATTATTGGTTACAAAGTTTCTTTACTAAATCTTCATCAGCCACAAATGGCATTGTGATATGGTAACCGTCGGCATGCGACTGATTGAAAGCTTCCGTCGTTTCCATAGCATTCTCGTTACGAGCCCACGAACGACGTGCAACTCCACCCATTACATCCCACAACATAGCCGAACGGATAATTTCATCGGCACGTTCACTTCCATCGCATACCATACCGAATCCGCCGTTTATTGATTTTCCGATACCTACACCACCCCCGTTATGAAGAGCAATTAGGCTCATACCACGTGCTGCATTGCCGGCAAAACATTGCACAGCCATATCAGCCATTACGTTGCTACCATCTTTTATATTAGCAGTCTCACGGAAGGGCGAATCTGTTCCACTAACATCATGATGGTCACGCCCAAGCATAATAGGTCCTACTTCTCCATCACGAACCAGTTTATTGAATCGCAAGGCGATATTCATTCGTCCGACAGCATCCTGATACAAAATACGAGCTTGTGTACCTACTACCAGTTGGTTCTTTTCTGCATCGCGAATCCAATCGTAATTATCTTTATCCTGACCTCTGCGAGTCGGGTCTATGCACTCCATAGCAGCTTTGTCTGTCTTAATAAGATCTTCGTGTTTACCACTAAGACATACCCAACGGAATGGACCATAGCCATAATCGAATAATTCAGGTCCCATGATATCCTCAACATAAGAAGGCCAAATAAATCCATCTTTTTCGTCGATACCATTTTTCGAGATCTCCTTCACTCCCGCATCATACATTGCTTTCATGAACGAGTTACCATAATCGAAGAAATAAGTGCCTTTATCCACTAGTTTTTTTATTACTTTAAAATGACGGCGAAGCGACTCATCGATCATTTTTTGGAAAGTTTCACGATCTTCTTTCAACAAGCGTGTACGTTCTTCGAACGAAATTCCAGCAGGACAGTACCCACCTTCGTATACTGCATGACAAGATGTTTGATCCGATAATAGAGGTATATCAATATTATTCTTATCAGCATATTCTAACAGATCGATTATATTTCCATGATAAGCGATCGAGCACGGGCGTTTATCGGTCAAAGCCTGAGTAGCCAAATCAAAAATTTCCTTCAGATCACTTGACACATGATGTACCCATCCTTGAGTATGACGAGTCACTATTCGTGAATAATCAACTTCAGCAACTATCGAAACAGCACCTGCAATATCTGCAGCTTTCGGTTGAGCCCCGCTCATACCTCCTAAACCTGAGGATACAAACAGATATCCTGCTAGATTCTTATCTTGAGGAATGCCTAATTTCTTGCGTCCTGCATTCAATAGTGTATTAAACGTTCCATGAACAATTCCTTGCGGACCTATATACATCCAACCTCCTGCTGTCATTTGTCCATAATTGGCCACACCCATCTGAGCTGCAATTTCCCAATCTTTCTGATTATCGAACATACCGATCATCATCGAGTTGGTTATTATTACACGTGGAGCATCGGGTTTCGATTTAAATAATCCTAGCGGATGACCTGATTCAATTACAAGAGTCTGCTCATTAGTTAATACTTCAAGATATTTCTTGATCAACCGATATTGCATCCAATTTTGACAAACCTGACCTGTTTCACCATAAGTCACTAATTCATAAGGATACAGAGCTATATCGAAACAAAGATTATTATCAATCATTACCTGAAAAGCTTTTCCTTCAATACAATGACCTTTGTACTCGTCTATTGATTTCGGGTAAATATCTCCTTCCGGTCGATAACGATATCCGTATATACGTCCTCTCGTACGAAGTTCTTCTAAAAATTCGGGAGCAAGTTTTTCATGTAATTCAGAGGGAACATATCTTAATGCATTCTTCAAAGCAGTCTCAGTCTGAGCCGAAGTCAAGCAATAGCCTCTGTCGGGAGCGCGACGTATCCCCTCTACAAATGAGGGATAATTCGGCAACTGATTGTCGAGTCGTATTTTCATGATATATAGATTCTAAGTTTATTCTCCTAAGATAGAATATATATTTCAAAATGTAAAGGTATTTACATAATTTAGCAAGTAAAAACTGACATTTTCACACAGAACACACATGAAAACAGAAGCATCCACACAACAGGTGCTCCAATCTCAGTCTCGAAATCCTCAAAAATAACAAAAAGACACTTCTACTGATTGGAAAATAACATAATTCCAAACAAGCTCATTAGAATTAGTTAAATGCATAATACACCTTATTATTTGCCCAAGCGACTATCATCAACTTCTTTATATTTTTTCGCTTTATATCCTCCAAAACTCCAAACAAAAGATATATTAAACGAACTTTTCTCTCTTTGCTTCATCAATTGATATTGATTTCCATAGTCCAATTTCAAAGGTCGAGGAATACTATTTCTTACTATGTTATTATATTTTGCAACAATATACATTTTACCATTGATATTCCATTTCAAGCTGCTATTTAAGCTCCACATCGGCCCTAGACGATAAACTCCTTGTCGCGCATTAGTCTGATAAAAAACATCAAACTGGAATGCTAGATTTTTCGTTATATTAAGCGTATTATTAAGCATTACAACTGCACTATACGAAGTATAATCGAAAGATGAGCCATAAAAGTCTTTTATTTCCTCATCCGAACGCATGGCTTGAAGCAGTAATCTATTATTGTATATTTCACCAAATTTGAAGTTAGCAGTAAACATTATTCCCGATCGAAGCAAATAATCATAGTTTTCATATTTATATACCAATTTTAATTCATCTTCGCTCAAATGTGGTAGCTGAACAAAATAATCGGGTATATACTGCATAAAAGCCATCAACGTATATTTACGATCACGCATATACATTAATTGACCTCTGAAAACTTTACTTGGCTTCAGTTCAGGATTTCCTTCAATCTGCGAATACGAGCTCATATTTGCAATTTCTGGATTAATAGCCCAATAGGAAGGATAGTTTTTATCGCTTGAAAAACTCAGTTGAAACATGTTTCTTTCACTCTGGTTATATGTAAAAGACAGATTCGGAAACAACGTCCAATCATCCCAAAGAGTTGTTTTAACCTTATTTTTAATATAATCAGCACGGAAGTATTCTAACTTGAGAGAGAAATTTGCCGATAATTTATCATTAAATTTATATACACCATCAACGAAACCAGTACCAGTATACTCCTTTTGCTTACTAACCAATCGCAAACTGTCACGATCAATATATACATCATTTTCATCTCGAACTTTGTAATGTATACTCGAATTCGAGTGATTATAACCGCCATTAAGTCCATAATTTAATTCAAAGGCAGATCCAAAATTGACTCCATGGTTTACGAAAGCCGACCATCGTGCTATTCTTTGATTCGAATTATTGATATAGCCGGACAGTAATGAATTATTAGAAACTATCGAATCCGTATAATTTTGTGTTGATGGATTACCATAAAATGTATATTCTCCTCCCAACTGTAACTTTCTATTAGTATATTGTATGTAACTATTATGAAGTTGATCTCTATCTCTACGACGATTAGAACTTTCTATATTATAATTTAAAGTATCCATGTAATTTGTATTACCCACACGACGGACTATATTTTTATTCAGATCTGTGTAATAAGCTAAGACCAAATTACTTTTATCATTAAACGTATAATCTAAACCTAATCTTAAATCTCCACTCAAATGATTTCCTCTGCCACTTGTATTTTCATCAACTTCAACCATACGATCCTTTAGTGAATGGCGTGAATATGAAATCTCCTCCTGCCAATTCTTACCGGAACTGATATTAGTAAACAAATCAATACGCAAATTATCCTTATTATAAGATAAGCTTAATCTACCTATGCTTGTCGCAAATACCGATTGCTTATAATTTACCATTACCTCACCCGTAAAAGGGACTTCTAACGCAGCTTTATCTAGTACAACATTTATCAATGCACCTTTTACATTATATTTTGCTGGAGCGTTATACATAACATCCACCTTCTGTATAGAAGAAGCTGGAATACTTTTCAGCATACTTACAATCTGACTCATTGTCATAGTGCTAATCTGCCCATTAATAACAATATTCAACTTATCAGTTCCAGCTAAAGACAACTTTTCTTCCACAGCCATTACACCTGGAATTTCTTTAATAATCTCATAAGCATTCAATACTGTACGCTTCGAAGCAATCAACTTTGCATCATACGATAATGCGTTTCCCTCCATACGCACTAATGGACGCTCTGCCACCACCTCAATATCTTTTAGGTTGATATCTTTCTGCTTAAGTACTATCAATAAAGGCTGTAACTGATCGGTAGATAAACTAAGTGTATCTGCTTCATACAAAATATGCTGCAATATTAATTGATACTCGTTACCTATTGTACCAATTCTAAAATGACCTACACTATCGGTAAAAACTACATCAGAATGCTTTCTATCAAGAGTCTGTAACAATACAGTAGCATATTCAACAGGATGTTTCTCTTCATCAACGACACACCCTTCTATCCAAATATTTTGAGCAAGAAGGACTTTAACTATACATAGAAATAAAACAAGTACTATTGAAAATCTTCTCATAACGAAAGTGGTTATAATTAGCTGACAACAAATCTACTAAAATTTCGTAGATATAAAACTATAAATAGAATACAATAATTCGAATTAATAATTTTATTTCTTTGGAGGCTAAAAAAGACATAAGACATAACTCCTCATAGCTCAATAACATAAAATATTCTATAAAAAAAATTGTTAGTCCAATATTATTCTTAAATTTGCTGTGCATAAGAGTTCTTTTCTAAATTTCAGACACTAATAGCATCTTCTCCTAGTCTAATACATCTCATTGTACTACACTTCGTTAAGCAAGTATTTTTTCTGCCATTTAATTTTAGTCTTCTTCGTGCAACAATTTATTACATTATTTTTTTTTAATTTTTTTATTTAAGATGAACATTTTTATTGCAGGATTGAGTTACAGAGTTAACGATGCAGATTTGAAAGTACTATTTGATGAATACGGTGAAATTACTACAGCTAAAGTAATTATGGATCGTGAAACTGGCCGTTCAAAAGGTTATGGTTTCGTTGAAATGCCAAATGACGAAGAAGCTCGTAAAGCGATTGAAGAACTAAACGGAGCAGAATACGACGAAAGAACTATCTCTGTATCTGAAGCTCGTCCACGCGAAGAACGTCCACGTCGTGATAACAACGGTGGAGGATTCCGCGGACAACGCGAAAGAAGATATTAATTTTCTGAAAGTATAACTCTAGGATATTAAATCCACAAGATATAGATCTGAAAATATATATTGATAAAAGTTGTAAGAATATCTTACAACTTTTTTTATACCCAGGAATCAGCACTTTAGTTATAATATTTATGACTGATAGACCAATAGGATAAAGATCACAAATAAGCATATAATAATCTAATAATAAACAACTTAAACAAATAGTCTTGAGATATCAATACACTTGTAGGCAACCTACAGCAAGAAAGGAAGAAACAATTTAAGTTTTTGGCTGTTTATAGAGTAGACATTAACAAAAGCAATAATTGCACTGCTAAAACATCATCTGTATATAAATGGAATCTGTTATACATCAAGAATTCGTAAAAAACATAAGAAAGGCTATCCTAAATAAAGAGATGGCCGTAATGAAATTCGAAAAAGACCAAGTTGTTTCTATATTAACTGACATTCTATGCCTTGGGCGTGAAGCAGTTTATAGACGATTAAGAGGCGAAGTGAAATTTTCGCTAGAAGAAGTCTCTCTTATTGCACTAAAACTTGACATATCCATTGACTCACTACTTGGCCTCAAAAGCAAAGAAAAATCAGTTATTGAGCTAAACTTCCTAGATCCAAATGGGTTCATTAAACAATATCATGCCAAGATAAAAGAATATATACATCTGTTCGAGACAATGAATGAGAAGTATGGAGACATTTCGATCTTATCTGCTTTTGACAAGTTACCATATACTCAATATTTACATCACAAGAATTTAGCTAAGTTCAGATTATATAAGTGGGCATACCAAATGAACGCATTGAAACGAGTTCCATTCAATGAATTTACTATGCCCGAAGAAGTTGTTCAGTCTCAAGTCAAATTCGTTTCTACAATTAGAAAAATAAAGGAATACACATTAGTATTAAGCCCCAATATATTTTCATCTTTCATAAAAGATCTAAAATACTTCAGAGAATTAAATCTTTTGACTGATGAAGATGTACTGATTCTAAAAAATGAGCTGATAGCCGTACTTGCCGAAGGAGAAACATTAGCAATAACAGGCGGATTTACTCCAAATAACTATATCAATATATACATATCCGATCTAGACTTCAGTTTTTCTAATATGCTATTCACTTTCGATAGACATTACTACACCTACATTAATGTTTATGATGTAGGGGGAATCGAATCGCAGAACGAAACATTGTGCAAATATCAGGCTAAATGGATTACAGCAATACAAAGATATAGCAAGCTTATTTCAGGAAGCAACGAAATAGAAAGACATCGCTTCTTCGAACAACAAAGACAAATCATAAATGGAATATAATCGTCCAATATATATTGGACGATTACTACTCATTCTTATTTTTTCTTCTTTTTGCTTTTCGAGCTTGTACTCCCTTTAAATAAAGAAGTTAAAACATTTTTTGCCACTGGCACCAAAATAGCAGTAGCCAATCCGCTCCAGAACTTTTTACTCTGAGCGGATTCTTTCTTCTTCTCCTTTTCCTCTGCTCTTTGAATTTTCTCTTGTTCTTTTCGTTCTTTTTCAGCCTGCTTGGCCTGAGCTACAGCCTCTTTATCGCTCAATGTATTTTTCATTTTTTCGTCTAGAATCTCGTAGGCTGATTCACGATCAACGGCTTTTGAATAATGACGGCTCAATAATGATTTCTCTATCATTTGCATACGTTCGCTAGATTCCAAAGGACCAATCTGCGATTGTGGAGGCAAAATTACAGCTCTCTCGACTTGTTGAGGTGCACCTTTCACATCCAACAACGAAACTAATGCTTCGCCCGTTTCAAGTTCGGCAATAGCTTGCTCAGTATCAAATTTGGGATTGGCACGAAAACTCTGAGCTGCTGCTTTCAAAGCTTTCTGATCTTTCGGCGTATAAGCCCTCAGAGCATGCTGTATGCGATTTCCTAACTGCCCCAATACCGAATCAGGTATATCACTCGGAGTCTGAGAGATAAAATATATACCAACTCCTTTCGAGCGGATCAGACGAACAACTTGTTCGACCTTTTCGAGCATCACTTTCGGAGCATCATTGAATAACAAATGAGCTTCATCAAAAAAGAAGACTAATTTTGGCTTATCCATATCTCCTACTTCGGGCAGCACAGTGAACAGTTTAGTCATTAGCCAGACCAAAAAAGTAGAATATACTTTTGGATTATTGATCAGCTTATCGGCTGCCAATATATTTATAACACCTTTATCACCTTCGGTCTGAATTAGGTCGTCAATATTCAAATCCGGCTCACCAAAGAAAAGTCCTACACCTTCATGTTCAATAGCAACCAATCCTCTCTGAATTGCACCTAAGCTAGCTGTTGATATATTGCCGTAAACGGATGTATATTTCGAAGCATTGTTGCTAATATATTCCACAATCTTCTGAAGATCTTTCATATCAATCAAATCCCATCCTTCGTCTTTGGCAATCTTGAACAAGATAGTTAAAACAGCAGTTTGAGTTTCGTTCAACAACAAAAGACGACTTAGCAACATTGGCCCCATATCTGTAACAGTTGCACGTATAGGTGCGCCTTGTTCGCCAAATAGGTCCCAAAATTGAACTGGAAATTTTTGATATTCGAAGCCGTAATCGGCTAATTTATATTTTTCAACGCGCTTCTTTACGCTGTCTTTATTTCCACCGACAGCAGCTACACCAGACAAATCGCCTTTCATATCGGCAGCGAAAACGGGTACTCCCATCTGACTGAAAGTTTCGGCCAAAGTCTGCAAAGTAACGGTTTTACCGGTACCAGTTGCACCAGTTATCAGACCATGACGATTTGCCATCTTAGAGACTAAGCACACATTCTCGGTATCAGATATAGCTATAAAAGCTCGTTTTTCGTTATCAAACATATTATTTGTAGTTTTTAAGCCTTAAAATATTATACAATAATCGTAATCAGTATAAGAAAATCACATTCTTACAGAACCTAAAGCACGATCGTAACAGCAAAAATATAAATTTATAAGTTAATTACTCATTTAATACAAAAATCTTTCGATATGGTTCTTCTTCGATTTACATAAAACAATAATTACAAACACATTAACTCACAAAAAGTGACACTTGTGTACAAAATATCACATTTATATTATTATTGATTTTCATGACACTTATTTATGCCTAATTTACCATATAGATAAAGTTCTCAGCACAATATCCAACAAATACAAAAAGCAAATAATAGTTTACTAAAATCCAGGATTTAAAATACAAGAGAAATAATTAACTTTGAACAAAAAGCCTTGAGATCAATAGACATAGAACGATCATATTTTTCAAGACACTCAATAGTCCTGATTTTACTTGTAGCCATCGCACTGCGAGCGATTATCTCTGTATTGTATGGGCATGAAACTCTCTATCCCGATAGCGAAGGATACCTTGATTTAGCCAAACGACTGATAAATTTCGATCTTGCAGGCTACACCGGCGAACGATCTCTCGGCTATCCGCTCTTACTGGCACTAGCAAACTTATCAAACCCAGCAATTGTTACGATACAGTTTTTTATCGGTATGATCAATCTCTGTGTGATCTATCAAATCTGCATACTTCTAGGCATAAATAAAAAGCACTCAGAAATGCTAACACTCGCAATCTGCTTATATATTCCTGCCATATTTTTCGAATATGCGATACTTTCTGAGACTATGACACTCCTATTTATGTCGCTTCTATTCTATCTAGTACTGAAAATTCTAAAAAGTGACAAAGGGAAAATAACAAACTACCTGCTTCTCGCATTGACTTGCGGAATATTAGTACTCATAAAACCATTCTACATTTTCGTAGGTCCAATACTAGCTATATTAATATATATATCTAAGAAAAAAATTATTCTCGCCTCGTCTATTTTCTTATTTCCGACAATTATTTTCCTCAGCTGGTCAACTGTCAATTTTGTGAATACGGGATACTTTACATCCACTACATTCTATGGATTCAATCTAGCTCAGAATTGTGTCAATTTTGCTGAAAACACAAGTGAAGAGTACAAAGAAATTGGCGAGACGTATGCTAAATACAGAGAAGCCAACGACACAACGGATCTTGAATTAGCTATGACCATCTGGCAAGCCTATCCTGAACTTCAAGCCAGAACGGGACTATCTTTCCCTGATTTATCTAAAAAGCTATTTGATTACAGCATTGTGACTATTAAAATGAATATGGCTGATTATGCCAAACAAGTATTTATCTCGTGGCGCGACTTCTGGAAAACTTCACTGTACTGGGAATACGATAACTTTGCAATAAACGGAAGCAACGTTGTACTTAAATATATTTGTTATGCGGAACGCATTTTACTACAAATCATAAAAATCGCATTTATACTACTTATACCTATTTGTATTATCAGGTCTGTACAACAAAGAAAAGTTTCTTTTCAACTTATAGCTATCACTATTATAGCTTCGGCCTCCATTCTGCAAGCCATGATGACTTACGGAACAAATTCACGCTTCAGCTTTCCTTTCGAAATGATTATGGTTATTTGTGTTGCTTGGGAAATACACCAAAGATTCAATAAACAAAAAAGTTGAAAGCTTACACTTTCAACTTTAATTCTATTTCTGAAATTTCATCTCTGAAATTTTTATCTACTTCCATTTGTTCCCTTACTGTACGGCAAGCATGCAGTACTGTCGCATGGTTTTTCTTTCCTATCAATGTACCAATTTGCGCAAATGGCATCTCGGTATACTGTTTCGACAAATACATTGTCACTTGTCGGGCCTGAACAATTTCTCTTTTACGAGACGCTGTATGAATCAGATCAGGTTTGATATTGTAAAAGTTACAAACAACATCCTGAATAAGATCTATCGTAATTTTTTTCTTCTCAATTTTCTTGATTGCCTGATCAATCACTCTACGAGCCAAAGGAAGATCTATCTCCTTATTGTAAACCAACGAGTGAGCCATAATTGACACGATTACACCTTCCAAGTCACGTGCATTTTCAGTCACATGCTCAGCAATATAATCAATCACATCATTAGGAATAGACAATCCATCTTGA
Organism: Dysgonomonas massiliensis; assembly: GCF_900240225.1. Lineage (GTDB taxonomy): Bacteria > Bacteroidota > Bacteroidia > Bacteroidales > Dysgonomonadaceae > Dysgonomonas > Dysgonomonas massiliensis. The sequence goes on from NZ_OEPV01000003.1 coordinate 250,510, forward strand.
AGAATCTTGTTTTCAAGAATCTTACGACGCAAAGCCTTACTAGGATGATCAATCTTTGTAGTCAATCCCCATCTGAAACGAGTTAATAATCGTTCTTCGATTCCTTTCAATTCTGATGGAGCTTTATCACAAGTCAAAATCAATTGCTTATTGTTCTGATGCAAGTGATTGAAAATATGGAATAATGTATTCTGAGTTTTCTCGATACCGGCCAACTCATGAATATCATCTAATATAAGGACATCAATACCTTGATAGAAATTGATGAAGTCGTTTGTCGTATTATTACGTCCCGCATCAGCATATTGCACTTTAAATAAGTGTGCAGATACATATAGGACACGTTTATCAGGAAACTGCTGTTTTATTTGTTCACCTACTGCATGACACAAGTGAGTTTTTCCAACACCTGATGTACCATGAACAAACAATGGATTGAAAGCTGTTTTTCCGGGATTTTTAGCGATAGCATCTCCCGCAGTACGAGCTAGCTTGTTACTTTCATCCTCATAGAAGTTATCAAAAGAATATTTCGAATTCAATTGCGAATCAAAATCCTCAACAACCTTAGTAAACGGACTAGGAACTTTATTTGCACCACGCGGAGTATATCTATCTACTACTGATGATTTGGCTGTACCTTGATATGTTACATGTGTATTGGTAGTATTCTCTACAAGTACACGATATTGTAACTGAGTACCAGCTCCAATAACGCGATTTATTGTATCACGTAATAAATCCACGAACTTTTCCTCAAGATATTCATAAAAGAACTGGCTCGGCACTTGTATTGTGAACACCTTATCTTTATATGATAAAGGTACAATAGGAAGAAACCATGTTTTGAAAGCTGCCTCAGGAACATTATCCTGAATGACCTTCAAACAGTCAGCCCATAAATATTGAGTATTCGAGTTCATTTTTTTAAATTAGTAATACAATATATCTAAAATCTCAGAGTTTAATTCCTTAGAAGGATTTCCACTTTTATCAGTTCAGGAATGTAAAGTTGTCAATATATTTCATCAAAAAAAAATGCTAATAAATTTGCTTTTCCAAGCCAAGACATTCCCCATTGATTCTCAAAACTTTACAGACCTACAAGAAAAAACAAAACTACAAAGCCACACACCTTAAACAACTATCAGATTGCCAGAAACTTACAACCAACCCAATAAAATAGACGAGCTTTCCCGTCTATCTTAAAAAGCCTCAACTACACTAGTCTTTGGGCATTTTTTATTTTATTTGTTATTTATACGAATTCTAAATAACTACTTTTAAAACACCTTTACATTAATATATCTCGAAGGGTTCTTTTTGACATCTTCAAGTAGCAAAGATGCATTATTTAAGGTAATCATTAAGCTATCATAAAGCTGTCTATCATTCAATAATAAACCTATAGAACTATCTTTCGATTTAAGCTGATCTGACAAATGCTGTATATTAGACATGGTAGCATCCAAGGATGCATATGTAGCTTTTATATCCAGAGACTGAATATCGCCTGTCACTTTAACAAGATCCTTAGAAGACGTTGCTAAATTACCAGTTATCACTGGTACATCTTTATTCAGAGTCGCCAGCATCTTATTTAGTTCGCCAGTTGTATGCGCCAGATTACCCGTAATAACATTTACATTTGAAACCGTACTTGGCAATGTCGAATCGTTAACTAAACGCTGCAACCCAGTCATAATAGAGTCCAATTTCGGTATCAATAAAGCAACCTGAGGAGCTGCCCCACCTAATGCGTCTGTAATACCTTTTGCTCTTTCACCAGGGATTGTATCTTCAGATGTATAATAAGTTGTATTATCGCTCATCTTGATAATAATCTCAGGACTTCCGAGCATCGGATTATCCAATGAAACAACAGAACCGACAGGCACTTTAACACCTTTATGAAGATTTAGTCTTACATACACTTCTTTCATATCATCTTCATGCATCTCGATCGAATGCACTTGTCCTATCTGCAAGCCCTTCGTAGAAACACGCGTTGCTGTCGTCAAACCTGTCACATCTTCAAAAGCTACAATATAGGAATTTGTCGGTCTGAATATATTCACTCCTTTTAGAAAATTTATTCCAAAATAAAGCATAGCTATTGCAGCCAAAAACATTATTCCTATCTTAATTTCTTTCGATCCTTTCATAATTTTTTGTGTGTAATTTTATTTTATTTCAACCGCTTACCATCCTTAAATCGGACAACAAACGCATCTTTAAATTTAACCTTAGCCTCTTTCAGCTTCTTCTGTATCTCCGAGAAATTTGTAGTAGACCCATAAGTGTATTTATAGCCATTTTCATAATAATAACTAACCGGCTTCAATCCTTTAAATCGAGGTGAATTTGCAGGAAGTTTCTTATCCGACAAAAAAATCTGAACTCGATATTCGACTTCCGATTTACTCACTGTTGCCTGAGTAGGTTTTGGTTGACTCTGCGAAGCAATAGCCGGCTGCTCTGCTTGTTTTACAGGCTGACGGCCGACAGATACTAATCCGTTGTTATTTCGCCCATCTTTTTTATCGAATTCTCTCTTATATCGACGAAAACCTTCATAAATTGATTCAGCCATTTTCTTTTGACCAGCCTTGGTATTGAGAAATGCAGCTTCTGTAGCATTATTAATAAATCCTAACTCAATCAAAATACTTGGCATGCTAGGTTTTCGCAACACCAAGAATCCAGCTTGACGAACTCCTCTATCTACACGTTTAGCTCTTGTCTTGAATTGAGTCTGAATAGCCGATGCCAGTTCTAGGCTTTGCTCCATATATTTATTCGACATAAACTCGAATATAATATACGATTCGGGTTGATTAGGATCAAACCCCTCGTATTTTGCAGAATAATCATCTTCAAGCAAAATCACAGAGTTCTCACGCTTAGCAACCTCCAAACTTTCCTCACTACGTGCCAAACCTAAGATATAGGTGTCAGCTCCTTGAGCTGATGTTTTTTTGGCTGCTGTAGAATTTGTATGAATTGAAATAAACAGATTGGCTTTTTCCCGATTGGCTTTTTCAGCTCTTTCATTCAGCGTTAGATATGTATCTTTACTACGGGTATAAACGACCTTTACATCGTTCATGCTAGCCTTGATCATATCACCCAAAGCCAGCGCTACACCCAGATTAATATCTTTTTCTCTAATTTTACCTCTTACAGCACCAGGGTCACGACCTCCATGTCCTGCATCAATAACAACGACAAATTTGTCTGCAGCCGAAAGCATTATTCCGACACAGAGCAAAATCAAAATAAGTTGTATTCGCTTATGCAACATGAATGGCAGTTTTATTAACCTTTATATGCAACTTCGTTAGCTAGAGTTTCGCCAGCAAAGAAACTTCTAATATTTTCGAATGTAGTCCCTGCAATATTTCTCATCGCCTCTTCTGTAAAGAATGCCTGATGAGATGTAAGAATCACATTATTGAACGATAGCAAACGTGCTAATATATCATCCTCCATCACTCTATCCGAGTAATCTTCATAGAAATAAGCACCTTCTTCTTCGTAAACATCAAGTCCTGCAAAACCGACCTTACGGCTGATTAATCCTTCTATCAGATGTCTCGTATTGATCAGCTTACCTCTACCGGTATTGATTATCATGACTCCATCTTTCATTTTAGCGATCGATTCGTCACAAATCATATATTCTGTTTCTTTAGTCAGAGGACAATGCAAAGTAATCACATCCGAAGCACCATAAATTTCATCCAGAGAAGCATAGGTGAAACCTAAATCTTTAGCCGCTTGCTCGTTCGGATAAACATCATAAGCAAGCACATTCATTCCAAGCCCTTTCAGAACACTTATCACAGTTCTTCCGATACGCCCTGTTCCAATCACTCCGACTGTTTTACCATGCATATCGAAACCAAGAAATCCATTCAGAGAGAAATTACCTTCACGCGTACGCAAAAAAGCGCGGTGAACACGGCGATTCAGGCAAAGCATCAAGGCCAATGTATGTTCAGCAATTGCATGAGGCGAATACTCGGGAACGCGTACCACTGTTATACGTCCTGCAGCTGCAGCCAAATCAACATTGTTGAACCCGGCGCAACGAAGCGCAATAAGTTTTACACCATAAGAGCATAGCTTATCTATAGTTTGTGCGTCAACTACGGCATTTACAAAGATACATACAGCATCATAACCCGATGCCAATATAGCATTATGCCGATCCATATGTTCTTTGAAATACTCAATTTCGAAGCCATATTCGGCATTCACACTCTCGAACATAGCCTGATCGTAAGGCTTTGTATCAAATACAGCTATTTTATATGCCATTACTATCTCAATTATTTTTATTTTTTAATCCTATTACCGCCACAAATTTAGGCAAAAAAAATTTAACTCTAATCGATTATCAAATTCTTTGACACAATCGTCACTAAACAATGAAATTAAGAAAAGAATAATTTTTTTTATTCACACGCAATTCCTACATTTGTAATGATTTTTGCTGTCTATGATTGAGAGAGAAAGAAAACTACTAGCCGAATTCGAACTGAGGATGAAGCAATTGATGTATCTATGCGATACATTAAAGACAGAGAATCAAACTCTCAGAAATCAACTTGCCAACAAAGATGCTGAAATAAGCAATCTGCAAGACGAGATAGCACAGCTCAAATATAAATATGATAATTTAAAATTCGCTCGGGCACTTACTTCTGGCAATAACGAAGAAGCTCAGGAATCGAAAAAAAGATTATCAAAATTAGTGCGAGATGTAGAAAAATGTATCGCTCTGTTGAAGGGTTAAAATATAAAAGACAGTGGAGATGGACGAACATTTAATAATCAGTCTTAGAGTAGCTGACATGAGGTATCCCCTCAAGGTAAAACGCAAAGATGAAGAAATTTACCGCAAAGCAGCAACAGAAATAGACCGGAAAATAAGTCAATATAAAAGGAGTTTTGCCAACAATTCGAATCAATCGCTCCGCCAATTGGACTATGTAGTAATGACAGCCATCCAATCGGTAGCCGAAAAAGCTGAACAAGAAGTTCGGGCAGATTTATTCGAACAAAAGATATTAGAATTGACATCCGAATTGGATGATTATTTGAAAAAGAACAGGTAGACACCTTCTGTAAAGGTTTACTTAAAGCATTAAGCACTAATCATGATATGGCTAAAGTCATATGCATGTTTGGTGCTTATTTTATTATAATTATTGTTGAACATTTTTTTAATTTAAACTAAGAATAGAAATGGATATACTTTTTTATGCAGTAGCTCTACTGGTCGGCATACTGATCGGATGGCTTATATTTAGCGCTATCGCTAAATCGAAAGCCAAAAGTCAGCTCGAAGAAGCCGCGAAGGAAATAGAGGTTATGAAAAAGAATAAGCTTCTCGAGGTTAAAGAACAGGCTCTTCAGATGAAAGCCGAATTCGAAGAACAAGCGACAGCTCGCAACGCGAAGCTACAGTCGGCAGAAGCTAAAGCTAAACAACGCGAACTAGTACTTAACCAAAGACAAGAAGAACTTCACCGCAAAAAACAAGAAGCTGACGCTGTAAAAGCGAATCTTGACAGCCAGTTAGAAATACTTGAGCGCAAGAACCTTGAATTGGACAAACTTCACAAACAAGAAATCGAAAGACTAGAAGCTCTTTCTGGACTATCGGCTGAAGAAGTTAAAGAAAAACTAGTTGAAGCTCTTAAGGAAGAAGCTCAGACAAACGCACAGTCTTACATCAACGAAATGATGGAAGAAGCTAAGATGACAGCTAACAAAGAAGCTAAACGCATCGTAGTACAATCGATCCAACGTCTGGCTACAGAAACCGCTATCGAAAATGCAATTACTGTATTCCACATCGATTCGGATGAAGTAAAAGGTAGAATCATCGGTCGCGAAGGTAGAAATATCCGCGCACTGGAAGCTGCCACTGGTATTGAGATAGTAGTTGACGATACTCCGGAAGCAATTGTACTTTCAGGTTTCGATCCAGTACGCCGCGAAGTTGCCCGTTTGGCACTTCACCAATTGGTTGCCGATGGACGTATCCACCCGGCACGTATCGAAGAGGTTGTTACTAAGGTCAAGAAACAAATCGAAGAAGAGATCATCGAAACTGGTAAGCGTACAGCTATCGATCTTGGTATTCATGGACTACACCCTGAGTTGATCAGAATGGTAGGTAAAATGAAATATCGTTCATCATACGGACAAAACCTACTACAACATGCTCGCGAGACTGCCAACCTATGTGCTATTATGGCTGCAGAGCTTGGTTTGAACGTCAAGAAAGCAAAACGCGCTGGATTGTTACACGATATTGGTAAGGTGCCTGATGATGAGCCAGAATTACCTCACGCATTATTAGGGATGAAGCTTGCAGAAAAATACAAAGAAAAACCAGACATCTGCAATGCTATCGGTGCTCACCACGACGAAGTAGAAATGACTACACTTCTTGCTCCTATCGTACAAGTTTGTGACGCTATATCAGGTGCTCGTCCTGGAGCTCGTCGCGAAATTGTTGAAGCATACATCAAACGTTTGAACGATTTGGAACAAATGGCTCTATCTTACCCTGGTGTATTAAAAACTTACGCAATACAAGCAGGTCGCGAACTTCGCGTTATTGTAGGAGCAGACAAAGTGAGTGATGTTGAAACAGAAAAATTATCGAACGATATAGCGAAGAAAATTCAAGACGAGATGACTTATCCTGGACAAGTAAAGATCACTGTCATCAGAGAGACTCGTTCTGTAAGCTTTGCTAAATAATCTGATTTTCAAAATCAATTTATTAATACAGCACAAAAAGCCGCTAAGATTTATTTCTTAGCGGCTTTTTTATTCATCCATCGCTAGCAGAACATTATGACTGCATTTTTAACACGAATAAAACTTATTACACTATAAAATTTATACCTTTGCAATCAGAATATGGTGAATCGTTTGTATTCTACATTCGATGAGAGGGAATTTGGTGAGAATCCAAAACAATACCCGTTGCTGTATGCCGGTTTTGTCATAAAAGACAAAACTCACGAAAACTTCATACCACTGGCCATTTTAGGCTGGGAAGGTTCGATAGGCAAAGTCAGAAAACCTGCCATAAGAAATATTCGTAGTCTCGGGATTAAGACTCGATAATTTGTTATATATCACTTTTATTTTTGATCGAATTGGCATAGAATCAGCTAATATCAGATCGTTGCATATTATGAAGAATATTATCTTTCTATCCGTATGGATATTTTGCTTGTTAACAGCTTGCAAAGAAAGCCCAAAGAAAACAGCCACCACACCGGAACAGAATTCGCTTGTCGAATATGCTGAAGTATTCACTGTTGACAAACAAAAAGAATATACACTAATCAATATCAAAAATCCTTGGGATTCAACAAAGCTTCTTCAAACTTATGTTCTAGTAGATAGAGATAAGCAACTGCCTGCAAACCTACCCAAGGGCACAATTATCCGAACTCCCGTACAATCGGCTGTGGCATATTCGGTTGTACACTGTACAAGCTTGTACGAGATTGGAAAATTCGACATACTTAAAGGCATCTGCGAATCAAAATACATTCGTAAGGCTGAGATACAACAGAAACTGCTTGAGAACAAAGTTCAAGACTTGGGCTTAGCTTCGAGTCCAGACATTGAAAAAATAATGGAACTGGAGCCTGAAGTAATTTTCACATCACCCATAAGTGGACAGAATTATGGTCAAATTGAAAAGCTCAGAATTCCTATAATAGAAGTCCCCGACTATATGGAATCACACCCTTTGGGACGCGCTGAATGGATTCGCTTCTATTCATTTTTTGTAGGAAATGAGACTATCGCAGATTCACTTTTCAATGAAACAAAAAATAACTACAATCTTATAAAAGAGAAAGTAGCAAATGTTCTGTATAGACCCAGCGTCTTTACCGATACTCGTTACCAATCGAGTTGGAATATGCCCGGAGGGAAAAGCTATCTTGCTAATATGCTAAATGATGCAGGTGGATATTATGTCTGGAGTGATGACAATTCCAAATCATTCCTACCGCTTCCATTCGAAGCTGTACTTGATAAGGCTGGAGAAGCTGATTATTGGCTAATAAAATATCATGCGAATGAAAATCTCACACGCGAAAGCCTAAAAAAAGAATATTCTTCATACGCACTATTTAAAGCTTACAAAGAAAAACATGTTTATGGGTGTAATACTTTTTTCAAAGACTATTACGAAGATCTGCCTACACACCCCGACTATATCCTTAAAGATTTCGCAGCAATCTTTCATCCCGACTTATTCCCTGATTACCAATTAAAATACCACAACATATTAAAAGACTGAAAGTATGAAAATCAAAAATTTAAAAACTTTTTTACTTGTTTTTGCAAGTATCTGCTTTTTCGCTTGTAGCGATGACGACAACAACACTCCGGAGATTGGCCCAGTTGACTTATCCAACATAGAAACAATTATTGTCAACGAAGGCAATTATAAAAAAAACAACTCTATGATAAGTGGAATCACTAAAGACAAAAAAGTTGTAAAAGATCTTTATGGCAAAGCAAATGAGGGGCACAAAATTGGAGACTCAGCACAGTCTGTGGCCATCATAAACGATAAAATATATGTCGTACTCAGCAGAACTAAAGAGGTAGTAGTTTTGGATAAAGATTTCAAATATATTAAATCTATCAAAAGCGAACACTTCATGGGACCCCAATATATTGTACAAACATCCAATAAAGAAGCTGCTGTTTCAGATTTATACAATGGAAAAATTGTTTTTATAGATACCGAAGAAGACGAAATATTAGGCGATTTCACACTGGAAGGCAACGGCAAGCAACTGCTAAATGTAAACAACAAACATTTATATGTTGCTAAAGACAATTATATCGATATTATTTCAATCGCCGATAAAAACCTGGTAAAAACCTTGCCACTTCCCGTAACATCAAATTCGAAACTTGTTCTTGACAAAAACGGATATGTATGGGCATTATGCTGCAAATATGAAGACGGATGGACTACAATAGAAAAAGAAGGCAACGCATATCTTGCCAAAATTAACCCGAATAATTTAGATGATATTCAAAAGATCGAATTAGACAATTCTCTTTATCCTCAAAAATTTGCTGCACGTCTCGAAACGAACAAGGCTAAAGATAAATTATACATGACTCTTTGGTCAAATCCGTCATTTAAATCTTTGAAGGACTATCAAATCGTAGACGGAGGAAAACTTGGTATTTTCTCATTACCTATAAATGCTACCGAAGGCCTAAGTTCTGAATCCGAACCTTTATTCTGGACTAAAGACATGGCAAAAACGAATGAGAAAAACCCAGTTGAGCAACTGTATAACTTCGCCGTTACTAAAGACGAAACAATATATATCTGCGATGCTAAGGACAATGCTCAAAATGGAGCTTTGTACGAATACAGCAAAGATGGCAAAAGAATCAACACATTTGCACTTACCATATCCCCTCAATACATATTATTTGTAAATGAATAAATTATCTCTCGTCATACTATTACTGACATTATGTACTATCAGTAAGGCTCAACAAAGTCTTACTGATAGTATTTTTGAATTGAAAGCAGTAGCAATAACTAAAATTCAGACCAATGACAACAACATTGGAGCTCATACATCACAAATCAATTCAACTATCCTCGAATCAGGCATAACACAGTCCATCGGCACGCTGTTATCCGACAATAGCCTAATCTACATAAAAAGCATGGGACAGGGCGGAATGGCTACCTCCTCATTCCGTGGAACATCATCCAACCACACGCAAGTCAACTGGAATGGAATTAATATAAATCCGATAAGTAATGGTTCCTTCGATTTTTCGCAAATACCAACTTTCTTTGTCGACGAAGTTTCACTTTATCATGGCAGCAATTATTTGAAAAACGGAACCGGAGCGTTAGGGGGAAGTATAAACCTCACAAACACCCACAATTCCACTATTTGGGATAAAACAGGGCTCCACGGCCGAGTATTAGGCGAATTAGGTTCTAATGACACTTACACCGGTGGATTAATGACTTCTTACACAAACAGTAAAATACACAGCAAAACACGGCTTTACTATCAGCAATCTGACAATAATTTCAAATACGAATATAGTTTCAGACCAGGAACTACAACAACGCAACGACGCAAAAATGCTGATTACGACCAATGGGGAGTAATGCAGGAAGTCCAATACAAAATATCGGAAGAGAACAATCTCTCAGCAAATGTATGGTTTACTGACAACAGAAACAATTTACCTCAGCCAATATTTGTTCAAGAAGAGGACTTCGACTCTTATTCTGAAAGACAGAGAGTAAAAAATCTACGTTCTGTCATCAAATACAATGGTAAAAACAATAAAAGTGACTATTCTTTTTCGGCAGCTTATCTATTCAGTGATTACAAATACCGCCTATGGCAACCAAAAATGAGCAACGATGCTTTTTCAAAAAACAAAGCACATACCATAATTGGTAAAGGAGACTACAACTATCAATTAAACCCTGGTCTCTCTATCGGAGGGGCTTTCACTTATCGTTACGACTTGCTGCATATTGACAACCTTTCAAAGCGAGACACTTCCAATTATCTAGTATTATCGAGCAAACATCGCAATACTGCCACATTGCAAGCAAACTTACTTTGGCAGATAAGCCGTCCTTTAGCTTTTAATATGCAAGTAATGGCCGAGCAGAACGATGATAAATTCATGCCAACATTCTCGGCAGGAATCAATTACGAATTGATAAAAGACCGCTTATACATCCAGTCTAGCACCGCCTATAATTACCATTATCCTACGCTGAACGACCATTATTGGATTCCTGGAGGAAATGAAGATTTACGCCCCGAAAAAGGATTTTCTTACGATGCTACAATCAACTATATGACTGATATCGACAAGCCTCTTTATTTTAAAGGAAGCGTAACTTATTACATTACTACGGTTCGAGATTGGATTCTTTGGATACGCAGAGGATCTTTCATTGCAAGTCCCGAGAATATACACAAAGTGTTAGCTCACGGAGCTGAAGTTATGACAGAAACATCCCTACACACGGGCAGCCTATGGCATCGTCTATTCCTTAATTATGCATACTCGTCAACCGAAAAACAATCAGGATCAGAGCGCTTCGAGGGAGATTTCTCAACACACAAGCAACTGCCATATATACCTATACATAAATTCAATGCACGGTATATATTACGTATTCAAAATTTTATGTTTGGATATGGAATGGCTTACACTGGTAAGCGGTACACATCAACAGATCAGCAAAATTCGACTCCAAGTTATCTGATTCACGATACCGAGATAAGCTACAATCTGCGTTTCAAGCAAAACAAAAGCCTGCAACTGAAAGTACGCGTAGACAATCTGTTCGACGAATTTTACGAAAGCACTGAATACTATCCTCTCCCACTGCGATCTTGGTACGTTTCAGCGCAGTTCAGCTTTTAATTTTTCGGGTTATTCAATGTACTGTTCTTGATTCCGTAAACGAAATAGATCACCAAACCAATAGCGATCCAACCTAAAAGGCGATTCCATGTTACCATCGGCAACGATCCCATTTGTATAATACACACAGCCGCACCAAGCAGTGGGACAAACGGCACAAATGGAGTTTTGAAAGGACGTTTAAGATCCGGACGGGTTTTACGCAACACAAGTATTCCTATACATACGATAGTAAATGCTAATAGCGTACCAATCGATACTAGCTCATTCAATACATGTAGAGGGAACAGACCTGCAATTAGCCCCGTAATTATACTAGAAAAGACTGTCGCATTCTGAGGAGTACCCTTCTTATCATTTACTTTCGAGAAGAATTTAGGAAGAAGTCCGTCTTTCGATATTGAATAATAGATACGTGACTGCCCCAACATCATCACTAATATAACTGAGCTTAATCCTGCAATTGCCCCTAACTTGATCAATGGTCTCAACCATGCAAGTCCGTCACCGGCTCTATCAATAGCCAATGCAATTGGTGCACCTACATTCAAATCTTTATAATTCACCATGCCGGTCAAAACAGCCGTTACCGCTACATACAACAATGCACATATCAGCAAGGAAATTAATATACCCTTAGGCATATCCTTCTGAGGATTTTTAGCTTCCTGAGCAGCTGTTGCCAGTGCATCAAATCCAAGATAAGCATAGAATACCACAGCTGCGCCTCGCAAAATACCCGACCAACCGTATATTCCATACTCACCAGTATTTTGTGGTATATATGGAGTCCAGTTAGAAGTATCGATATATGAAATTCCAAATGCGATAAATAATAGAATAACTCCTACTTTAATTACAACAATTACATTGTTAATCATCGCCGATTGCTTAATTCCACCTAACAGCAGAGCAGAAAGCAAAGCTACGATAGCTACTGCAGGGAAATTAAATAAACTTCCACTAAAAATCCAACCTTCGGCAGTATGATCAAATGTTGCTCGACTTAATAGAGGGGATAAGTGGACTCCCCACTCATTGAGCAAGCTCAACATATACTCGGACCAGCCAGCAGCGACACTCGAACATGCAAACAAGTATTCCAATATTAAGATCCAACCTACAAACCAAGCAGGAAATTCGCCCATAGTTACATAACTATATGAATAAACACTTCCTGATACGGGAATCATCGATGCAAATTCGGCATAACACAATCCTGCCAATACGCAGCAGATTGCAGAAATAAGGAACGAAATAGTTAATGCAGGGCCTGCATATTGCGCAGCAGCTTGCCCTGTAATAACAAATATACCGGTACCTACAATTGCACCAATACCTAGTGTTACGAGATTAGCAGCACTCAGGTTTCTCTTCAACCCGCCCGAACCCTCTTGCGATTCACGGATCACGAGATTGAAATCTTTCTTTTTAAATAGTTTCTGGATCATCATTAATATTGTAATTTCAAGCTTGCAAAGCTATAAACTTTAACCTTTAAAACAGCATATAAAAGACCACTTATTTATCAGAATTCTTACTATTTAAACAAAAAAATAGTTTTTTCATTACTCTTAGTTACATATTTTACGATTTAAACTTATCTATAGCCAATAAAACCTGACAAAATTCGGAATTTACGAAATGCACCGATTAGCAAAACAATAGCATAAATCTCATCTATAATTTTATCTTCCCTTTTCCTTTTTCAATAGAATATTGATTACTTTTGCGGTGTTTTTCAACGATATAAAGACAAGTAAAATTAATGAGTAAAAAATCGTCAAGGCAAACAGGTGTTCGCAATCTGACTGAAGGCCCAATATTCAAAACCCTACTTAGACTTGCACTTCCTCTGATGGGAACTAGTTTCCTGCAGATGGCATATACGCTTTTAGCCATGTCGTGGGTAGGCCGGTTAGGAACTGAAGCACACCCCGAAATAGCTACAAAAGCCGAAGCAGCAATAGGTTCTATCGGGATGATATTATGGTTTACATCATCCATCGGATACATGGCCATGATAGGAGCCGAGGTAGCTGTAGGCCAATCTATCGGAGCACGAAAAATGCGTCAGGCAACTGCATACGCATCTACCGCTACTACAATTGCAGTAATAATAGGTACAATATGGACTCTGACTTTATTTATCCTAGCTCCACAAATTCTATTATATTTCAAGCTTCCAGCTGATGTAACGGCTGATGCCGTTTTATTTCTACGGATAGCATGCGTTGCACTTCCATGCCAATTTATGACATATTGTTTTTCGGGAATATATAATGGCTCGGGACGCAGTTCTGTTCCATTCCGTAATTATGCAGCAGGACTGATTCTGAATATGATACTCGATCCCATCTTAATGTTTCCTCTGGGAATGGGATTACAAGGTGCAGCAGTAGGTATGGCAATTTCTCAATTATGTGTATTCGCTCTATTCTTTTATCAAATACGTTACGGAAAAGGTATTCTGAATGAGTTTAGGTTTTTCGTATTACCTCGTTGGGCATTTCTTCGCCGTATATTCTTCCTCGGCGCACCCGTATCGGTCATGAACGGAGCTTATGCATTTATAAATATGAGCTTGGCACGTGTAGCATCTACTTTTGGTGGGCACTTAGGTTTGATGACTCAGACAACCGGAGGACAGATAGAAGGCATTTCATGGAATACATCGCAAGGATTTTCAACAGCCCTCAGCGCTTTCGTTGCTCAAAATTATGCTGCAGGTAAGCCCGAAAGAGGTCAAAAAGCATATATCAATACACTACAAGTACTTATAGCATATGGGGCTATCGTAAGTTTAGCTTTTGTGTTTTTCGGCGGAATAATTTTCGGAATAATCATTCCCGAAAAAGAAGCTATGGAAGCCGGAGCACAATATCTGTTTGTTATGGGATTAGTACAAATATTCATGATGCTTGAACTCACAACCCAAGGCATGTTCAATGGAATAGGACGTACTATCGAACCGGCAGCTATCAGTATTTCATGCAATGCACTACGCATTCCTCTAGCATGGTATTTGGCATCCAATATGGGTATGGGCATCATGGGTGTATGGTGGGCAATCGCTATATCAACAGTTATCAAAGGGATAATATTACCTACATGGTTTTTATTTATATATCGTAAGATCATAAAAAAGGCTCATGCTTCTGAAACTAAGCATTAATGCGTATTTGACGAAATATTAATTAAAATATAGATAGTAGCCATCACATAATAAATATTTTTGATCGTAATAATTCATTAAATCTGCAAAGTGAACTTTGCAATTCCATAAAAAACAAGTATCTTCGTCATTCAAACAAAGCGTACGCGTGGAATCATTTTTCAGAACACATAAGTATTTAGTAGAACATCTTGGAAATCCGACAGATAGACTACTAATGAAGCAGATTGACTGGTCTCGGAGACTAATCGCAGTTAAAGGTACTAGAGGTGTAGGAAAGACAACTTTTCTACTTCAGTATGCTCGTGATTATTTCGATCTGGAAAAAAGAGACTGTCTCTATATCAATCTTAATCAATTCTATTTCACTGAAAATTCGATAATCGATTTTGCAAAAGACTTTGTAGCCGGAGGTGGTAGAACACTCATTCTTGATCAGATTTACAAATACCCAAACTGGTCGAGCGAGCTGAAAGAATGCTACGAACAGCTACCAGATCTAAGAATTGTATTTTCGGGATCTACCGTACTGAAACTAAGTCAGAACAAAGAGCTTGCCTCAATTGTCGACATTTACAATCTTAGAGGATTTTCATATCGTGAATTTTTAAATATTCTTTTCAAGAAGAGTTTCAAAGCCTATACACTGGAAGATATAATTGCTAATCATCAAAAGATTGCTGCTGAAATATGCTTACATCTCGACCCTACTGAACACTTCTGGTCGTATATGCATCACGGATATTATCCATTCTTCCTCGAGAAAAGAAACTTTTCTGAAAACCTCCTGAAAACCATAAATATGATGCTCGAAGTCGATGTACTATCCATCCGACAAGTAGAACATTCATATCTCCCAAAACTTAGAAAGTTATTATATCTTCTATCTCTCTCTACACCGGGAAAACCAAATATCAGTCAATTAAGTATCGATTGTGAGATCTCGCGGGCTACAGTTACAAATTATCTTGAGTATCTGAAAAGTGCACGCCTGATCAATATGGTATATCGTAGAGGCGAAGAATTTCCCAAAAAACCAGATATGGTATATATGCACAATACGAATTTGGTATTTCTGTTCAAAATGAATGAAACCGAAGATCAGGAGTTGTGCGAAACTTTCTTTTATAATCAATTGCACCACAGCGATTGTCTAATAAAGAAAGGCCCTAAAAATGCAATGTTCATCGTCGAGAAAAACGGAGTTGAATATAACATGAAGGTAAAAAAACAAAAAGATAAAGAACGCCAGAAAGATGACATCATCTATGTCATCGATAAGATAAAGACAGGTAATAACAATGCCTTTCCATTATGGCTTTTAGGCTTTTTGTATTAAGAAGTATAACTACAAATTAATAATAGAACAAATCATTTAAAAGATTTTAGGACTAGTATAAAATTAAAAAGTATGGCTAAAGAGAAAAAATTTATCACATGTGATGGTAATCAGGCAGCAGCGCATATCTCGTATATGTTCAGCGAAGTTGCTTCGATCTATCCAATCACACCATCATCTACAATGGCAGAATATGTAGATGAATGGGCCGCTGCCGGACGTAAAAATATTTTCGGCGAAATATTGAAAGTACAGGAAATGCAATCGGAAGCCGGTGCAGCAGGAGCTGTTCACGGATCACTCCAAGCAGGAGCATTGACTACAACTTACACTGCATCGCAAGGGTTGTTGTTGATGGTTCCTAACATGTACAAAATTGCAGGGGAATTACTTCCATGTGTATTCCACATATCAGCACGTGCACTAGCTGCACAGGCATTGTCAATCTTCGGTGACCACCAAGATGTAATGGCTGCTCGCCAAACAGGATTCGCAATGTTCTTCTCTGGATCAGTTCAAGAAACAATGGACCTTTCAGCAGTGCCTCACTTGGCTACGCTTGAATCTCGCGTCCCATTCATGAACATCTTCGACGGATTCCGTACATCGCACGAGATTCAAAAAGTAGAGGAAATGAATCAAGAGGATCTTATCCCATTGATCGACCAAAAAGGTTTGAAAGAATTCCGTGAAAGAGCATTGAATCCAAACAACCCGGTAACTCGTGGTACTGCTCAGAACGACGATATTTACTTCCAATCTCGTGAAGCAGCAAACAAATTCTACGATGCAGTTCCTGAAATTGTAGAGAAATACCTTGCTGAAATTACAAGAATCACTGGCCGTAAATATGGTTTGTTCGATTATTACGGAGCTGAAGATGCAGACCGCGTAATCATCGCAATGGGTTCGGTAACAGAAGCTATCCGCGAAACAATTGATTATTTGAATGCTAAAGGTGAGAAAGTTGGATTGGTTGCAGTTCACTTATATCGTCCATTCAAAGCTGAAGCATTCTTAGCTGCAATTCCTAAAACAGCAAAACGCATCGCAGTACTTGATCGTACAAAAGAACCAGGAGCTCTTGGACAACCACTTTATATGGATGTTAAAGACTGTTTCTTTGGTAAAGAAGATGCTCCTACAATTGTAGGTGGTATCTATGGTCTTTCATCGAAAGATACAACTCCGGCTCAAATTATCTCAGTTTACGAAAACTTGGCAATGAAGATGCCTAAGAATGATTTCACAATCGGTATCGTAGACGATGTAACATTCAAATCTCTTCCTCAAAAAGAAGAAATTTCTGTTGATGACAGTAACTACGAAGCTAAATTCTATGGTTTAGGATCAGATGGTACAGTAGGTGCTAACAAAAATACAGTTAAGATCATCGGTGATAACACTTCAAAATATTGTCAAGCATACTTTGCTTACGACTCTAAGAAATCTGGTGGTTTTACAGCATCTCACCTTCGTTTCGGTGATCATCCAATTCGTTCTACTTATTTGGTAAATACCCCGAACTTCGTAGCATGTCACGTTCCAGCTTACCTACATCTATATGATGTAATCAAAGGTTTGAAAAAGAATGGCACATTCCTACTTAACTCAGTTTGGCCGAAAGAAGAAGTTGGAGAACACCTTCCAAATCACATCAAAAAATATCTAGCTGACAACAATATCAATTTCTATATCATCAATGCAACTAAGATTGCAACAGAAATTGGTCTTGGAGGACGTACAAATACTATCCTTCAATCAGCTTTCTTCAAAATATCTAATGTAATTCCTTACGATCTAGCAGTAGAGCAGATGAAGAAATTCATCGTTAAATCTTACGGACGTAAAGGTGAGGACGTTGTGAAGAAAAACTACGCTGCGGTTGATCGTGGTAACGAAATTGAAAAAGTTGAAGTTCCAGCAGAATGGTCTAACCTTGTTGAAGAGAAAAAACAAGAAGACGATGCTCCAGAATTCATCAAAAAAGTAGTTCGTCCGGTTAATGCTCAACGTGGTTACGATCTTCCAGTATCAGTATTCGTTGGTCGCGAAGATGGTACTTGGGATCATGGTACAACAGAGTACGAGAAACGTGGTGTTGCAGCATTCGTTCCAGTATGGGAAGCAGAAAACTGTATCCAATGTAACCAATGTGCTTATGTTTGTCCTCACGCAACTATCCGTCCTTTCGTATTGGATGCTGACGAACAAGCTAAAGCTCCTGCTGACTTGACATTATTGAAAGCACAAGGAAAACAATTCGATGGAATGGGATTCCGTATCCAAGTAGACGTATTAGACTGTCTAGGCTGTGGTAACTGTGCTGATATCTGTCCTGGTAAAAAAGGTAACTCTGCGCTTAAGATGGTTGAAATCGAAGGTCAGTTCCCAGAACAAGACAATTGGGATTTCATGATCAAGAACGTTAAGAGCAAAGCTCACTTAGTTGACGTATCATTGAACGTTAAGAACTCTCAGTTTGCTCAACCATTGTTCGAATTCTCGGGTGCATGTTCTGGTTGTGGAGAAACTCCATACATCAAACTTGTTACTCAATTGTTCGGAGATCGTATGATGATTGCCAATGCTACAGGTTGTACTTCAATCTATGGTGGTTCGGCTCCTTCAACTCCTTATCGTAAGAACGACGAAGGAAAAGGTCCATCTTGGGCTAACTCATTGTTCGAAGACAACGCTGAGTTCGGTATGGGATTTGCTTTAGCAAACTCTGCTATGCGTAACCGTATAGAGAAATTCATGAAAGAAGGTATCGCTAACGAACACGTTCCAGCTGACGTGAAAGAAGTGTTCCAATCATGGATCGATAACAAACAAAGCGCTGAAATAACAAAAGAACTATATCCTCAAATCATAGCTAAACTAGAAGCAGGTGTTGCAGCAAACTGCCCTATCTGCAAAGAATTGCTTGACTTGAAAGATTATCTAGTTAAACGTTCAATCTGGATCTTTGGTGGTGACGGATGGGCATACGATATAGGTTTCGGTGGTCTTGACCACGTTATCGCTTCTGGAGAAGACGTAAACATCCTAGTACTAGATACTGAAGTTTACTCTAATACTGGAGGTCAATCTTCTAAATCTACACCAACTGCTGCTGTTGCTAAATTTGCTGCTGCTGGTAAGAAAGTACGTAAGAAAGACCTAGGTATGATTGCTACAACTTATGGATATGTATACGTTGCTCAAATTGCGATGGGTGCTAACCAAGGTCAAACATTGAAAGCAATCAAAGAAGCTGAAGCATACCAAGGACCATCTCTAGTTATTGCATACTCACCTTGTATCAGCCACGGATTGAGAAAAGGGATGGGACATGCTCAAGACGAAGAGAAAGCAGCAGTAGCTTGCGGATACTGGCACCTATGGCGTTACAACCCAACTTTAGCTGATCAAGGAGAAAATCCATTCACTCTTGACAGTAAGGAACCAAATTGGGAGAATTTCCAAGCATTCTTAGGCAACGAAGTTCGTTACACTTCTCTTCAGAAGTCTAACCCTACTGAAGCTCAAGAGCTGTATCAGGCTGCTCAAGAAAATGCAATGCATCGCTACAAAGGCTACAAACGTCTTGCTAGCTATGACTACAGTGCAGAAAAAGGAACCCAAGAGTAAATAACTCGATAAGTTTCATTGAGATAATAAGGCTCAGACTAAATTTAGTCTGAGCCTTATGTTTTATATGCCAAATAAAGTAACCTAGTGGTTACTATTAGCTTTTGATAAAAATTTCTTTTAATTCATCCATTATTTGTAATTTTATAGAAGCATAAGACAACAAAGTCGAAAGTAAAATTATAAAACTACAAATATGAAAACTACAATCTTATTTGCCCAGTCCTATGGACAAGCCGACGTACTAAATTTTCACACACAAAATTTACCAATGCTTACTGACGGAATGGCACGCATAACAGTTAAAGCTGCAGGTATAAACCCTATCGATGCCAGACGTATGACAGGCGAGTTTAAACATGCAGCACTTCCACAGACCTTCGGTACTGAGTTTGCCGGTATAATTGAGGAAATTACACCTAATAGCCAATGGAAAGTCGGAGACGAAGTTCTTGGCTCTGGAGGAGTTTTTACTCATGCAACCGTAATTGATGTTCCGATCAATAATCTGGTAGCCAAGCCCAAATCAATGACTTGGGAAGTATCAGGAACTATAGCTGGAGCTGCACAGACTGCAATGACTATTCTTGACGAAATAGGGAAAGTAAAATCACTACTCATACATGGAGCTTCGGGGGGGGTTGGTTCAATTACTGTTCAATTGGCTAAAGAACGTGGAATAGACGTTGTAGCTACCGCTTCGGAACGTAATCAGGATTATTTGAGAAACTTAGGTGCTATTCCGGTTGTATATGGAGAAGGATTGATAGACCGATTAAAAAATGTATACCCACATCAATTTGATGCATCAATAGATATGTCAGGAACCGAAGAGGCTGCAAAAGCTTCGGTTGAATGTGTTAAGCCAAATGGCTTTATTGGCTCTATTGCAGGAAAAAAACTTTCAGAATCAAGAGTTCAAGCTGTATGGGTTAAACGCAATCCGGCTAACTTAAAACACGTTGTAGATGGTCTTGCAGACGGTCGTTTTAGCTGGGAAGTGGATAAAGACAATATATATCCATTTGAAAAGGCTTCTGAAGCTTATGCAAACATCTTGAAAGGACACACTAGAGGAAAAAGTGTCTTAACATTTTAATTTAGAAAAATATGAAAACAACTAGCAATATAAAAAATACATTTTTAGCAAATCACCTATTAAGTGGACCATATGAACGCCTTTTCTTGACTCCAGAACAAGAAGAAGCATATGTAAATAGTTATTTAAACAATCTGGACGGAGTAATTGAATACGAATTCAGACTTGAAGAATATTTCAATCTGAAAGTGATCGGCCTTCAATCAGTACTAGGTAGTGTTTCGATAGTAATTATCTCGGAAGAAGACAGAAAGAAATTACCTTACTTCATCCAAGAAACTCGTACGATGTATATAGTAGATTCGATAGTGGAAGTATACAAAGAAGCTGAGAAAAGAAATATTCCTATTCTGCAAAAATATACTCCTAACATAATGGGAGCTCAAGGACGGCTAGAACTAGCTCCAGGATATATTGTAGAACTTACAGAGGCTACAAACAAAGAGCTATTCTTATCAGATCCTAAAGATTACGGATTCGAGCTCAGATAAGAAATTATATTAAAAAGAAAAAAGTCTTTCAAAATCCGGTATTCGGAACTTGAAAGACTTTTTA
Organism: Dysgonomonas massiliensis; assembly: GCF_900240225.1. Classification (GTDB taxonomy): domain Bacteria; phylum Bacteroidota; class Bacteroidia; order Bacteroidales; family Dysgonomonadaceae; genus Dysgonomonas; species Dysgonomonas massiliensis. Next base: position 271,816 of record NZ_OEPV01000003.1, read on the forward strand.
TTTATATGTACTTATTTATAAGCTTACTTATGCAAGATTTAGATCAAAGATAAGCCCAGGGAAAATACCTAGAATGATATTAAGTAATATTGCACAAACAGCAATCACTTTATAGATCATTGGCACGGTTAAAACACTCTCATGCGAATCGCGCATTACCAAAGTATTAATAACACCAAAATAGTAATAGATTGCAATGATCGAATTTATAACCCCAAAAATCACTAACGTAATATGTCCTGCCGAAAGCATTGCTCCAAACATAAATGCTTTTGCAAAGAAACCGGCCATGATAGGAATACCACCCATAGACAGCATAGCTAATGATAGAACACCAGCCATCAGAGGTTGATGACGAGCAAGTCCGTTGAAGTAAACGAAGTCTTCATCCGGCTTATTTTCTGTAACAGCCATAATAACAGCAAACGCTGCAATAGCTGCAAATGAATATGCTGCAGAATAGTACAATACTAAGTTTGCTCCATTATTCATAGCCAACAATGCCATAAGCATAAATCCGGCATGAGAAATACCCGAATAAGCCATCATACGCTTAATATTCTTCTGACGAAGACCTGTAATATTAGCTACAGTAAGAGTCAATATAGAAAGGACTACGATAACCATCTGACATGCCGGAGTCATAGCGCCAGCCATGGTTACAGACAATTTGAATAATGTACCAATAGCAGCTACTTTTACCACAGTACTCATCATTGCTGTAGTCAATGTAGGTGATCCTTCATAAACATCTGGTGCCCAAAAATGAAAAGGGAAAATTGATGCTTTGAACAACATACCTACACTCAACATGATGAACCCAATGTTAAACCATATAGGAAGATTATCTCCTTGTGAAATAAAGAATATCTCTGATGCATCAAACGTTGCAGTAGCACCATAGATCAGTGCGATGCCGAAGAGGATAAATGCTGAAGCAAAGGCTCCCATCATGAAGTATTTCAACCCAGCTTCGTTACTTTTTGCTTTACGAACATCACTCGAAGCTAGAATATATACTGCTACCGAAAGGACTTCCAATCCAAGGAAGAACATAATAAGATTTCCGTAAGATATCATTGCAATAGCTCCAGCTAAGAGGAATATCTTGAGCGACACATAATCTGTCAGCTTCAATATTTCATCTCTGTAGAAACGCTGACTCATAGCGATAACGAAGATCATCAAAACCACAAGCAATGCTGAAAATCCTAACGAGAAGTTCGAATTAATGATCATTCGATAGTTATCTACTTCCATCAATGGTTGCGCACTATCGTACTCAATATATATCAAACCAAGTATGGCCAACAAACCGGCTATAGTGAAAGGAATCAGAATCTTTCTCAAATTGAAAATTTCAATAATAAGGCAAAGAATTCCTAAAGCCGAGACCGCAATTAATGTACTCATCTATATATGATATTTCTTAGTTATTATCTATTAATAAAGCTCAGTATTTCGGTAAGTGAACCGCTTATTAGCTCCGACATAGGTATAGAATAAATACCCAGAACAAACGCAATCAGACCGATACATACAAATACGAAGCTTTCGCTTGAAGTCAGATCCCAAAATGGTTTCGTATTTTTCACTTCTCCCAGCATTACATGCTGATACATCTGCAGCATAAAGAATGCCCCCATAAACATAGACACCCCTACACCGATCATATACCAGATACTCAATTCGTACAATCCTAACATGATTGTAAATTCACCTAAGAAGTTCAAAGTAAGAGGTAAAGTTATCGAAACCAATACTACAACAAAGAACAATGTCGCAAAACGAGGAGCTAAGCTCTGGATTCCTCCCATTCTTTTGATCGATAGTGTTCCCCAACGACGTTGGATAATCTCTGCCGCAAAGAATAGACCTACAACACCAAATCCGTGTGCAATCATCAAGAATACGGCTCCTTCGAGGCCATCGTAATTTCCAGAATATGCACCAGCAGCAACAAAACCTACGTGAGCCAATGATGCATAAGCAAACAAACGTTTTATATTATCTTGCTTCAAAGCTACGATTGATCCATATATTACGCCTATTACACAAAGAATCAGCACGATTGTTTGAAGTTCTTTTGCAGCATCCGGAACAATAGGAAGTTGCCAACGCAATACACTATATAATCCCATCTTCGACATCAAACCTCCTAATAACATTGTTCCAACATATGGCGAACGCTCATATACATCAGCCTGCCATGTGTGGAAAGGGAAAATAGGAATCTTGATTGCATACGCTAAAAAGAATGCCAGATAAATCCATGTTTGCTCTGTGGCTGACAGATCAGCATTATACATATCCATCAGTTCGAAGCTACCTACTTTTGTATACAAGTAGATGATGGCTGCAAGCATAAACATTGAACCTGCAAAGGTATAGATGAAGAATGTCATCGTCGCTTTACGACGAATAGCCATTTCTCCACTACCCCAATATATAGTGATGAAGTAAATAGGAATAAGTGACAATTCCCAGAATACATAATATACTAAAGCATTACTGCTTAGGAAAACCCCTGCAATAGAGAATGCCGTAAGCATCACAAGACTATAGAAGTATTTCTCATTTTTCATTTTGTCTGATACCGACGAGATCAGAATTAGCGATAAGATGACAGTAGTCATCAATAACATCGCCATGCTAAGACCATCAGCACGCAGAGAGAACGAAATATTGAGATCGCTTATCCACATTGTCGAATAAACTAATTCGCCGCTTCCTGTAAACTGTACTAGCAAAGCTATCGAGAAGATAGCAGCAGCCGCACCGAACAAGATAGCGACCTTGGATGCAAATTTGTTACCTGACAAGCAAGTAGCAATCGCTCCGACCAATAAAATAATTAATATGACAGCAATATTCATATCTCAATAAATGATTAAACAAGAAACAATCCAATAACGATACCACAGAATCCTAGAACGAAGCAGAACAAATAAAATCCTAAACTTCCGTTTTGTAATCTGCGCATAGGGTACGATGCAAAGTCAATAGTACGAGCAACACCCACTACTATTCCTGACACAGCAGCTTCGATCCATTTGTTGAAGAACCTAGCCAATATATAACAAGGCTGAACAAATAGTGTATCGTATATTTCGTCAATGTAGTATTTATTATAAAGTACCTTGATAAGACCTGACTTTTCTTTATCATCAGCAGGTACATCACCTTTCTTCATATAAACAACCCATGCTATAAGCAATCCTGCAAAAGCAATTACTGTTGAGATCGCCATAACTGTCCACATAGTAGACGAATCGGCATGAGCATGAGATGCAATCTCTGGCATGATTGGAAGTAAATATTCGTTCAACCAATTATATCCGAATGGGAGGGCAATTACACCACCTACTACTGACAATACAGCTAAGATAATTAGCGGAAGAGTCATTGTTTTAGGTGACTCATGCACATGATCATAAGCTTCCTTAGTTCCTCTGAATTCTTTGCAGAAAGTAAGAAACAGCGCGCGGAACATATAGATTGCTGTTAATAGCGAAGCCAAAGCTCCGACTGCCCACAGAATAATATTTTTCTCGAATGCAACTAGCATGATCTCATCTTTCGAGAAGAAACCGGAGAATAACGGAATACCCGAAATTGCCATAGTTGCGATAAGGAATGTGGTAAATGTTATAGTCATTTTCTTGCGAAGACCTCCCATTTTACGCATATCTTGTTCGCCATCTACACCATGTATTACAGAACCTGCTCCAAGGAACAAACAAGCTTTGAAGAAAGCATGAGTTATAACGTGGAACACTGCTACATGATAAGCTCCACAGCCTATAGCAAGGAACATCAATCCAAGCTGTGATACAGTAGAGTAAGCTAAAACTTTCTTTATATCAGTCTGAACGATTGCAATAGTTGCAGCAAATAGAGCAGTTACAGCTCCTACTATAGCTATCAGCCAAAGCACGTCAGGTGTAAGTTCGAATAAGAAGTTCAGACGTGAGATCATAAAGATACCACCCGTAACCATCGTAGCAGCATGGATCAAAGCTGAAACCGGAGTTGGACCAGCCATCGCGTCAGGTAACCAAGTATATAATGGTAATTGGGCACTCTTACCAGTAGCTCCTATAAATAGTGCAAAAGTAGCTAATGCCAACAAGCCTGTTGTTTGGATATCATTAGTTGAACTTACAGCAGCTTTCAATCCGTCGAAGTCAACTGTATTGAATAGATAGATCAGGGTGAAAACTCCTAACAGGAAGAACATATCTCCGATACGGTTCATGATGAAAGCTTTCTTTGCAGCATCATTATAACTCTGGTTTTTATACCAGAATCCGATCAATAGATATGAACATAGTCCAACACCTTCCCATCCAACAAACATGATCAGTAGGTTGCTTCCAGTTACCAAAACTGCCATAAAGAATATAAACAGATTAAGGTAAGCAAAGAACTTACTTATATTTTCGTCTTTCTCCATATAACCTATCGAATAGATATGGATCAAGAAACCGATTCCTGTTACGAATAATAACCATAGAATAGATAGTTGATCGAGTACAAATGCGAAATCAATACTTACCGATCTTAGATCTAACCATGGGAATAAATTTACATGTATTGCTTCTCCCGTCGAAAGGATTCCGGCGAAGAAATAAATCGAGATTAAGAAGCTAACCAATACTGCTAGGTTTGCAATTGTACCGGATAGTGTTTTTCCCAATTTATTGCCGAAGCATAAATTGATACCAAAGCCAACTAGGGGACTGAGTAATAATATTAATAGTAATACTGTTTCCATATGTTCTATCCTCTTAGTTTTTTAAGCTTGTCAATATCTACTATTCCCAGATTTCTGAATATTGTAACCAATATAGCCAATCCGACTGCTACTTCGGCAGCAGCTACTGCCATCGAGAACAGTACGAAAACCTGCCCACTGGTATCGGCATGATAAACAGAAAATACTACTAACAACATATTTGCCGCAGCCAACATCAATTCGACCGACATCAGCATCACAATACTGCTACGTCTGAAAAGAACTCCCGCTGCACCGATAGCAAACAAAAGAATGCTAAGGTAGATATAGTTATCGAGTCCTATTTGTTCTAATATACTTTGCATATCTTAAGCGTTTTTCTCTCTTTTAGAAATTAATACTGCTCCAACCATTGCCGTGATCAACAAGATAGCAGCAAATTCGAATGGAACGAGATATTCATCGAAAAGCACTTGACCTACTACTGCCACCGATTGATAATCGGCTCCCGCAACTTGATAAGTCTTAACGATCGGATCAGCTTTCACGATTGCTGCCAATACTACTAAAGCCATCAATCCGGCTGAAGATACTGCAGCAATACGAGTCGCTATTTTCTTTTTCTCTTCGTGCACTTCACTCAGATTCATCAACATCAGGGCAAATAATAACATAATCATAATTGCACCTGCATAAACGATGATCTGAACGATTGCCAGAAACTGTGCATCAAGCAACAGAAAGTGTCCGGCCAACGAAAAGAAACAAACAATCATAGCAACAGCACTATGTATCGGATTGCGCGAAGCAATTGTAAATACACCTGCTGATAGGGTTATTGCCGCCAAAATATAAAATACGATTGTCAACATTTATTTTATTTTTATGCGTTTTTATTCTTTAGCTTGAGTAATGATGCTCCGTATCTTTCGCTCTTAGCATCTTCTACCGAGATTACCAACTGATCTTTACCATAAATAAATGACTTACGATCTAGTTTTGGTTTTACGAATTCCTGCGATTTCGACAAGAAGATTGCTTCTTTCGGACAAGCCTCTTCACATAGTCCACAGAAAATACAACGAAGCATATTTATTTCGTATATCTCAGCATATTTTTCTTCACGATACAGATTTTCTTCACCTGGTTGACGTTCGGCAGCTTTCATCGTAATCGCTTCGGCCGGACAAGCCAATGCGCACAATCCACAAGCCGTACAACGTTCACGTCCTTCGTCATCACGCATCAATACGTGGCGTCCACGATATACAGGAGCCAAGGGGCGTTTTTGTTCAGGATACTGTATCGTCACTTTCTTCGAAAAGAAGTGCTTGATCGTAATCCACATCCCTTTCAAAACAGACACAAGGTAGATCTTCTCGATGAGTGTCATCTTTTTATTGACAACCTCAACTTTACGACCCGAAAGTGACATTTTTTCTATTGACATATATAAATCGTTTTTCTATTAAAAAATCAATTTCACAAATGCGATGATGAAAATGTTTATTACCGATAGCGGGAATAATACTTTCCAACCTAAGTTCATCAGCTGGTCGTAACGGAAACGTGGTATTGTCCAACGTACCCAAATGTAAACGAACATGAAGAACAATGTTTTTCCGAATATCGCAGCAAAGCCAAATAATGCATCAATGTTAGTTCCCCAATTTTCGGCTACCCAATCCATTCCCGGATAACAATATCCTCCGAAGAAAAGAACAGAGATAAATGCTGAAGAGAAGAACATTGCAGCATATTCCGAGAACATATAGAATCCCATCTTCATTGACGAGAATTCTGTATGGTGACCATTTACAAGTTCCGATTCACACTCTGCCAAGTCAAACGGTGTACGATTACATTCGGCAAACGAACAAACGATAAAGATTAAGAATGTCAGCGGATGATAGATTATATTCCAATTCATCCCGAAACTACCTATTTGTTGTTCTGTTATTGTAGATAAACTCATCGACCCTGCTGTCATGATGATAGCGATCAACGCTCCACCCATTGCCAGTTCGTACGAAATCATTTGTGCTCCGGCACGAATTGCTCCTTGAAGCGAGAATTTATTACCCGATGCCCATGCACCCAAAACTACACCATAAACACTGATTCCAAGAACAGCCATCACATAAAGCACAGCTACATTTACATCAGCAACTTGCGGTATAACAATAAAATCGCCAAAGTCAATTGCTCGTGCCCAAGGAATAACAGCCGAGCCCAACAAGGCTACAACCATCGAAATACCAGGTCCGGCAATGAATAGCCATTTGTTAGGTGTATCTGGACGAAAGTCTTCTTTTGCAAAAAGCTTTGCTCCATCACAAACCGGTTGAAGTATCCCCCAAGGTCCTGCTCTATTCGGTCCGTAACGGTCTTGAATAAATCCGGCAACCTTACGTTCTGCCAATGTTGCATACATGGCAACAACCAATGTGATGCTAAATACCAACAGAATGAGGATCAGTTTCTCTAAAAAAATTGCTACATCCATAATATCTGATTATTCTTCTTTTACTCTTTTGATAGCTTCTATTTCACGTTCATCGTACGGAACATCCACCATACTAATCTTCTGCTGGTCTTGTTTACGACCTTCAGTAACTAAATCATCTTGATTCAATGCTACTTTTTTGACAGGTTTCGTATAGTTATTTACATTCAGCACCGAGTTTTTTGCAAATTTACGTGGTCCTTCGATCACCCAGTCATTTGCATCTTTATGATCGAAACGACATTCGTTACAGATAAAGTCTTCAACTTCGTTCCATTCATCTTTACGAGCTGAGACGCGTTGTACTTCATCTCCAAACATCCAAAGGACAGCTTTTCCTGAACATTTAGAACAGTTACGATGAGCGTCGAATTTCTTGTTAAACCATATGCGCGAATCGAAACGGAACGTTTTATCAGTCAAAGCCCCAACCGGACAAACATCGATCATATTTCCTGAGAAATCATTTTCAACAGCATTGTTGATATATGTCGAAATCTCGGCATGATCGCCACGTCCCATTACTCCGTGTACACGACCATCTGTTATCTGATCAGCTAAACGTACACAACGATAGCAGATAATACAACGATTCTTGTTTAGTTCGATATAAGGACCTATATCTTCTTTCGGATATGTATTTTTTTCTTCAGTATATCTCGAATGGTACGCTTTGTTTTCGTAAGCTAAATCTTGCAGATTACATTCTCCTGCCTGATCACAAACCGGACAATCCAGCGGGTGATTAATCAGCAACATTTCTGTAATTGCCTTACGTGCTTTCACTGCACGCTCAGACGTAGCACTTTTAACCTCCATACCGTCTTGAACTGCAGTTACGCACGATGGCTGCAATTTAGGCATCGGACGAGGATCGCGTTCGCTACCCTTTGATACCTCAACTAAACAGCAACGGCATTTCCCTCCGCAGTCTTTCAGTTTAGAGTAATAACACATAGTTGGAGGCACACATGGACCGCCAATCATACGAGCTGCCTGAAGTACGGTTGTACCTGGCTCGACCTCTATTGTATGTTCGTCTATAGTTATTTTCATTTTATTTTTATCTTAATAGATGTCTAACTTTTTCCATTGGTTCGTTTACAAAGTGATCTCTGTTTTTTACCTTTTCAGGGAAACGAACGTGATATTCAAATTCTTCGCGGAAGTGATGTATTGCCGCTGCTACCGGCCAAGAAGCCGCATCGCCTAGAGGACAGATCGTATTCCCTTCAATCTGACTCTGAATACTGAACAACAGGTCAATATCTTCTTGACGGCCATGTCCATTTTCTATACGATGGAGGATTTTCTCCATCCATCCAGTACCTTCACGACATGGTGTACATTGTCCACAGCTTTCGTGATGGAAGAAGCGAGATATATTATGCGTATTTCTTACAATACAAGTAGTATCGTTGAATACCATAAAACCACCTGATCCCAAAGAAGAACCGGTTTGTTTACCGCCATCCGACCACGATTCGTAGCTCATCAGACGAGTATCGCCTGCTGCTGTTTTGAATATATATTCAGGAGGTAGTATCTGCACAGATGCTCCACCAGGAATTATAGCTTTCAACGGACGATCGTCCATCATGCCACCACAATATTCGTCAGAATAGAAGAATTCTTCAACCGAAAGTCCCATTTCAATCTCGTATACACCCGGATTTTTGATATGTCCCGATGCACTGATCAATTTAGTACCTGTCGATTTCTCTGTTCCTATTTTAGCATATTCTGCGCCACCGTTATTTACGATCCACGATACTGCAGAAATTGACTCAACATTATTTACAACTGTAGGGTTAGCCCACAATCCGCTTACTGCTGGGAATGGTGGCTTCATACGTGGATTACCACGTTTACCTTCAAGAGATTCTAACAATGCTGTTTCTTCTCCACAGACATAAGCTCCACCTCCACAGTGAACATTCAGATCAAGATCGTATCCCGACCCTAAGATATTTTTACCTAACCAGCCATTCGCATAAGCTTCTGCAATCGCCTTCTCTAGGATTTTATAAATCCACATGTATTCTCCACGGATGTAGATATACGAGCGATTAGCTTCCAAAGCATAACTTGCAGTAATTGCCCCCTCAATCAAAAGATGTGGAATATGATGCATCAAATAGCGGTCTTTGAAAGTTCCTGGTTCTGACTCATCGGCATTAACTACCAAGTGACGAGGTTTTCCCGATTTTTTATCGATAAAGCTCCACTTCATTCCCATCGGGAAACCGGCTCCCCCACGTCCGCGCAATTGAGAAGCTTTCACTTCTTCAACGACCTGATCGGGAGTCATCGTTTTCAAGGCTTTTTCTACCGAACTGTATCCGCCGTTTTTGCGGTATACTTCATATTCGTTTATGTTCGGAATATCCAGCTTTTCAAATAATATCTTTCTACTCATTTTTTCAGCCTATCAATGAAGTTTTACTTTTCCTTGTTTACAATCTTCCAGCAAAGCGTCGATTTTCTCTTCAGTCAGATGTTCGTGATAGTAATCACCTAGCTGAAGCATAGGTCCAAAACCACATGCTCCTAGACATTCTACACCTACTACGCTGAACATTCCGTCAGCAGTCACTTCACCTTCTTTCACTCCAAGTTTATTACATGTATATTCCATCAGGTCTTCGCCACGACGGATAGCGCAACATGTTGTACGGCAAAACTCGAGCATGTATTTACCCTTCGGCTTTTGATTGAACATTGTATAGAATGTTACAACCTCATACACCTCAATCGGAGTCACTTCTAATATTTCTGCAGCTTTATCCATCAATGCAACACTCAACCAATTGTCGTGAGCATCTTGCAAAGCATGCAATACGGGAAGCATTGCCGATTTTTTCTTATCTGCCGGATAGCGGCTCATCAATTCATCGATACGAGCTTGAAGTTCCGGCGTTATATTTATTTCTTGTCTATATTCTCTCTTTTGTTCCATAATCACTTATGCGTCTAGTTCTCCTGCAATTACGTTTATGCTCGAAAGGGTTGTTACAGCATCCGAGATTGATCCACCACGTATCATCTCAGGAAAAGCCTGATAATAGATAAAACATGGACGACGGAAGTGAACACGATATGGAGCTCTTGATCCATCGGTAATCATGTAAACACCCAACTCACCGTTTGCAGCTTCTACCGAATGGTAAACTTCTCCCACCGGAACCGGATATTCACCCATCACAATTTTGAAGTGATTGATCAATGCTTCCATCTCGGTATATACTTCATCTTTTGGAGGTAGATAATAATCAGGCACATCTGCATGATATACTTCATCCTCTATATTCTTAATCTTAGCTATTGCTTGATGTATAATTTTCAAGCTCTCTTTTACCTCACCAGCACGTACACACCAACGATCGTAAGTATCTCCGGATTCTCCTACCGGAATATCAAAGTCAAACTCTTCGTACGAGCTATATGGGTTCATCTTACGAACATCATAGTCAATACCTGTTGCACGTAGATTCGGTCCTGTAAATCCGTACTCCATCGCTTTTTGAGGCGAGATTACTCCGACATTGATTGTGCGATCCATAAAGATACGGTTACGTACAAACAAAGCTTCAAGTTCGTCCCATGCGTGAGGTAATTCATTTAATAATCTATCGATTTTATCCCAGCAAGCTTCGCTCCAGTTACGTTCGAATCCTCCGATACGTCCCATATTAGTCGTTAAGCGTGCTCCGCAAATCTCTTCAAATATCTCATAAATAAGCTCACGGTAAGTCATTACGTAGAGGAATCCCGAATATGCACCTAAGTCCACACCCAAGATACCATTACAGATAATATGGTCTGCTATACGAGCCAATTCCATTACGATCACACGCATATATTGCGCACGTTTTGGAACTTCTATATTAAGAGCCTTTTCTACTGTCATCCACCAGCACATATTGTTGATTGGTGCCGAGCAGTAGTTCAAGCGGTCTGTTAACGTAGTAATTTGATAAAATGTACGATGTTCTGCTATTTTTTCGAATGCACGGTGTATGTAACCGATTGTTGTATCTGCATCCAAAATAATATCTCCTTCAAGTAACAAGATATTCTGAAACACACCGTGTGTTGACGGGTGCGTAGGTCCAAAGTTTATGACCGACAACTCACGACCATCAGCAAAATTCTGATTCTGAATGATCTTCTCGAACTTGTGTCCCGTTGACTGAAACATATCTGACATAGGTTGTCTCTTTTATATTATTTTACTTGTTCTGCATTATGTGGCGTACGACCGAAGAAGCGGTCATCCTTGTCCGAACGTCCCGAATCTTCCAAAGCATATTCTTTACGCAATGGGAATGAAGTCATTGTATCGACATTCAATATACGTCTCAAATCAGGGTGTCCTTCGAAGTGAATTCCGAAGAAGTCATATGTTTCACGCTCCATCCAGTTTGCGGCATGAAATACAGTTGTCATTGTATCAACCTTCGGATCATTACCCGACAAATAAGTTTTGATTCTTACTCGAACATTGTCAATCCAATTGTGCATCAAATAAGCAACAGCAAACTGAGCTGCTTCTTCATTTTCTGGATAATGAATGCCACATAGATCTGTCAGAAAATTAAAGCGCAAAATCTCATCTTCTTTCATAAAACGTACAATCTCAACAACTGAAGCTTTATCTGCATCAAAAGTCAAGATATCATATTCCATACGAAAGTTCGACACATTATCTCCGAACTGTGCTTCTAGTTTATTTTGTATATCAATTATTTCCAGAGCCATCTTATTCGAATTTATACGATTTCAACAATTCTTCATATCTTTCAGAACCGCGTCTGTGAATTGATTCATGCTTTACGATTTCTTGTAATTGCATCAACCCATCAATAATTTGCTCTGGGCGAGGCGGACAGCCCGGCACATATACATCCACGGGGATTACCTTATCGATTCCTTGCAGCACAGAATAGGTATCAAAAATTCCTCCCGACGATGCACAAGCTCCGACAGCCATTACCCATTTCGGTTCAGCCATCTGCTCATACACACGACGAAGTACAGGCACCATTTTCTTAGAGATTGTACCCATAACCATCAACATATCAGCCTGACGCGGAGAGAAGCTATTACGCTCGGCTCCGAAGCGACCCATATCATAAGTAGATGCCATAGTTGCCATAAACTCGATACCACAGCACGAGGTAGCAAATGGCAAAGGCCACATCGAGTTGGAACGAGCCAACCCTATTGCATAGTCAAATTTAGTAGCAAAAAAGCCTGTTCCGACATAACCTTCGGGACACGGCACAACGTTAACATTTGACGAATTCGACTTACTCATTATATAATTTTGATTATCTTATTCTTATTTTTCCCATTTCAAAGCCTTACGCTTTACCACATAAAAGAATCCTGCAGCAAGAAGCAAGACAAAGACTCCCATCTTTATCAAACCAGGCCAACCCATAGCTTCAAAATTGATAGCCCATGGATACATGAAAATTATCTCGATATCGAACAATACGAAAAGTATAGCTATTACGAAATAGCGTATTGAAAATGGAGTTCGAGCATTACCTATCGAATCCAATCCACATTCGAAATTAGCACCCTTACGTTTCGTTTTAACTTTCGGGCCCAGCAGTTGTGAAATAAAAATCACACCAAACACAAAAACGACGCAAAAAACGATCTGCATCAAAATTGGGATAAAATCCACTTGCGAAGTTAATTCCATTACACTTTATCTTTAAAAGATTTTCTAGTTCATTTTGCACCACAAAGATAATGCCTTTCCTCCTCAGAAAAGCAATTTTAATTAACATATCTTCGCCCATTGGGGTCTAAAAAAGGGCTTTTAACATGTTCCTAAAAACATTTTGCTAACTGTACTTTACAAATATATTATTATAAAAAATATCTATACCTCATAAACGAGAAATCGAATTTATCTACATTCTTCAGCAATACCGTTCTGATGATCTACCAACATAATCACCGTTGATTTCTTTTTGGTTCCGAAAGAAAATCCGACACCTCCTCCAAATCCTCTTCCCATTCCTACTCCAACAGATACACCAGGAGGGACTACAGTTTCGGTTTTGGTTGTTCTAAACTTTAAATCATTACCATCAAAATATGCCTGCCGGAACTTACGATCATAAGCTATATAAGCCTTGCCATCAGCTACAACTGCGTATATTTCTCCGATAGGTATTTTTCGCCATTTACCTTCAGCAGACAAAACTTTCACATCCTTCAATTCGTTCTTTTTTATATTCAAGCGCAGATCAACTGTTTCGGGATTTTGCTGAGCAAACTGATAGAAGTCATAGTAAATACCATCAACAAAAGACTTGTTCAAATATAGTGGAATATCTTCTTTTTCAAAGTCATCTATTGCTTGTAGTTCCGATAAACTAAAAGGCACTTCCGAATTTTGGACAGCGTCTAAATTATCAGCTATATAACTAGTCAAACATTCAACACCTCTACTCAATATATTATCAGGACTTGATTCTATTACAGTATCTAGCTTATTGATAAAGTAGTAATCATTGTCTTCTTTCTGATACAAATTGACTCGCAGTACACATACTCCTAAATCTCCATCATTGCTTTTCGTTTCAAAAAAACTTAGTTTCCGCAGCTGAATCAGCATAATTTTGTCTTCTTGAGTATTATTTATCATCTGAGGGAATACAGCTTCTAATTGAACAGCAAGAGGCACATCATCTATAACTTTTCGCCCATTCAAGAAACCAAAGTCCTTTTGATTTGATCTGCTATCCAGATAAGCGATCTTGCTAAACCTACTGTCTTTAGGCACTCCATCATATCTCAATATAACATATTCAGTTTGGGCGATCATCTGCAACACTGACATCACTGCTATAAGAACTATCAATAATCTTTTCATAACAATACTCTTGGGATTATAGATACTATATACAAAAGGACTCCAATGTTATTATTGGAGTCCTTTCTTAACACATATATGTAGTTTATTCTTCCTCCGTCAAACTATCGCTGTATTCTTTCAACAAACGTTCTTGAACATCGGATGGTACTAATTCATAAGCTGAGAACTGCATTACGAATGAAGCACGTCCTCCGGTAAGAGAGCTCAATGTTATTGAATAGTTCGAAAGTTCTTTCAACGGAACTTTAGCTTTCAAAACATCAATATCTTTATCACTTTCCATTCCTAAGATCAGACCTCTACGATTCTGAAGATCACTCATAACATCCCCCATCTTATCGGTAGGAACGAAAACTGTAACATCATAAACCGGCTCAAGAATCTTAGGTCCAGCATTCTTAAATGCTTCACTGAAAGCATTACGTCCCGCCAGCATAAACGATATTTCATTTGAATCTACCGGGTGCATCTTGCCGTCATATACTATAACACGTACATCACGAGCATAAGACCCTGTTAATGGGCCACGTTCCAGACGCTCCATAATACCTTTTACAATAGCTGGCATAAACCGGTTGTCGATCGCACCACCTACTACGCTATTTACAAACACAAGCTTTCCACCCCACTCCAAGTCATAAGTCTGAACATCGCGAGCCTGAATCTTAAATTCCTGACCATTGAAACGATAAGTTGAAGGCATATCCATTCCTTCGATATACGGCTCTACAATCATATGCACTTCACCAAATTGTCCAGCACCTCCCGATTGTTTTCTATGTCTGTAATCCGAACGCGCAGCCTTGGTTATAGTTTCACGATACGGAATACGCGGTTCAGAATATACAATCTGAATTTTATCATTATTCTCGATACGCCATTTCAATGTCTTCAAGTGGAATTCTCCCTGACCTGAAACTATTGTTTGACGTAACTCTTTCGATTGTTCGATGATCCAAGTTGGATCTTCTTCACGCATACGAACCAATGCTTCGTTCAGCTTCTCTGAATCTTTTTCGTTTTCAGCCTTAATAGCTCGACGGAATTTCGGTTGTGGATATTGTATAAAGTTAAATTTATTATCAGCACCTTTACCGTTTAGGGTATTTCCCGTACGGACATCCTTAAGTTTAACAGAAGCACCGATATCTCCAGCACAAAATTCTTCAACTTTCGTACGCTGTTGACCTGCTACAACAAACAATTGCCCTATACGTTCTTTCGATCCACGATCGGCATTCAACAAATCATCACCTTCTTTAACTTTTCCGCTCATCACCTTGAAGTATGAAACTTCACCAACGTGAGGTTCAACAGTTGTTTTGAAGAAGAACAAGCTAGTAGGATCTTCTACATTAGGTTTAATCTCTACACCTTCGGTATTATGCGGAGCCGGCAAGTCGCGCACGTAAGGCACCACATTACCCAAGAACTCCATTGTACGACGCACACACATATCCTTGCCTGCACTCACACAGAATATAGGGAACAGGTCACGGTTTACTAATCCCCAGCGGATACCCATACGCATATCTTCTTCGTCAAGAGTTCCTTGCTCGAAGAATTTCTCCATCAATGATTCCTCGTTTTCGGCTGCAGCTTCCACCAACTTCTGGTTTAGCTCGGCTGCTCTTTCTTTTTCGCTATCTGGTATTTCCAGAACTTCGGGTTTTCCTCCTTCAGGTCCCCAGCGATACATTTTATTCTTCAACACGTCAACCACAGCATTAAATTCTTCACCTATATTCACAGGATACTGAACTAATACTGCTTTGCTCCCGTATTTAGACTGAAGCTGTGCCACCACATTATCAAAATTAGCTTTCGGATGATCGAGTTGATTTACTATAAAAATTACAGGTTTCTCAAACTTCTGTACGTAGCGCAATTGATTGATAGTTCCTACTTCGATTCCGTATTGTGCATTCAATACCATCAATGCAGTATCCGTCACATTTATTGCCGAAACAACACTACCTACAAAGTCATCAGATCCCGGACAGTCAATAAAGTTCAATTTACGATTCATCCATTCTACCGAGAAGATACTAGAAAATACAGAATATCCGTATTCTTTCTCTACAGGGAAATAGTCGGTTACTGTATTCCCATCTTCTACACGACCTCGGCGTTTTATAACTCCACTCTCGAAAAGCATTGCTTCTGCAAGAGTGGTTTTCCCGGATCCAGAACTACCAAGAATTGCGATATTCTTGATTTCGTGATTTTGATATGTTTTCATGGCACAGTATAAATTTTAAGTTATACATAAAGTTAAACTCCTTCGAGGAGGAGTGTGTTTCCCAAATATAATAAATTTAGCGAATCTTTCTATCTGATCAACAATTAATTTTAGTCAAAAACTGCTCCTTTTTACAAGCTCTATAAATCCTCTCTAAGGCTAGCTATGTTTTCATCGAAAAAAGCATCCGTATTCATATTAAAGTTATACCTTTGCATTCCGAAATTCGACATTGACTATAAAGGATATAAATTACAAGACCAATGGACTGGCTAATCGAGCTGTTGACTAAGCCCTCAAGTATTCAAACGATCATATTGATATCTATCGTTTCAGCAATAGGACTTCAACTCGGAAAAATCAAAATATTTAGTATATCGTTAGGAATAACCTTCGTTTTCTTCGTAGGGATATTACTCGGAAATTTCCATCTGGATATCAATAACGATATGCTAGAATACGCCCAAAACTTCGGACTAATCATATTTGTATATGCACTCGGTCTGCAAGTCGGCCCCAGCTTCTTTTCATCCCTCATAAAAGGAGGATTGAAACTCAACATGCTATCGATGGGCTTGGTTGCAATAAGCCTTGCAATGACTGTGGCCTTCGGCTATATATTCGATATCTCGATAACCGACATGGTCGGTATATTCTCTGGGGCTACGACTAATACTCCAGTGTTGGGTGCTGCACAACAAGCATTGGTTCAAGGCTTCAATCCGGACAGTAGCGTCTTAGGGTCGATGGCTTCGGCAACTGCTGCAACATACCCTATAGGGGTTGTAGGTGTAATTCTTGTCATTGCAATCATGCGTATCTATTGGAGTCCGAAAGATGCCAATGGCAAAGTGCAACCACGCAAGAACTCTGAAACCTATGTTGCCGAATTCCAGATACTAAACCCGGCCATAGATGGCAAGCAACTGAAAGAGGTCATGAAAGTATCTCCTCGCCGATTCGTTATATCGCGTATCTGGAGAGAAGACAAGGTATCGATACCTATGTCGGATTCGATTCTACACCTCAACGACCACATACTTGTTATCACTACGAAAGAAGACCTTGACCATCTGAAAATCCTATTTGGTGAACAAGAGAACGTAGACTGGAACAAAGAAGATATAGACTGGAACCACATTGACAACAGCCAGTTGGTTTCGCGCCAAATCATTGTCAGCAAGAGTAAGATTAACGGAGTTAAGCTTGGAAGCTTAAGACTCCGCAACACATACGGCATCAATATCACGCGCATCAATCGTGCAGGATTCGAGCTATTTCCATCGCCAAACTTAACCCTCCAAATAGGGGATAAACTGACAGTAGTAGGTGAAGCTGCTTCAATCAACAATGTTGCCCGCATTCTGGGTGATGAGCTGAAACGTCTGCAAAAGCCGAATCTCATAGTCATCTTTATGGGTATAGCCTTAGGACTTATCCTAGGATCAATTCCGATACCGATACCGGGCATCAGCGTTCCTATCAAACTGGGTATAACCGGTGGTCCTATTATAATGGGTATCCTCATGGGAGCATACGGACCTCGTTTCCACGTCATGACGTACGCCACGCAAAGTGCCAACCAGTTTATGCGCCAATTCGGTATTGTCATGTATCTGGCCTGCCTCGGTATCATGTCGGGCGGACATTTCGTAGAGACTGTAGTAAGTCCGTCGGGATTACTTTGGATAGGTCTGGGAGCTGCATTGACAATTGTACCAGTAGCAATCATAGGTATATTTGCAGTTAAGATGTTCAGTATTAGCTACGAGAAAAGCATCGGTATGTTGTGCGGAAGTATGGCCAATCCAATAGCTTTGGATTATGCAGTATCGACTGTCGAAGGCGATGGACCTGCGGCAGCCTACGCAACAGTTTATCCGGTATCTATGTTTGCACGTATTATCTTTACGCAGATGCTACTACTGATGCTCTACTAATCGAAAAAAGTGACAATCTTATACATTATTATACTCTTTCCGTAATTTCGAAGAAGTTGGCATACTATCTCTTCCACTCTCTATCTTTTTCAGGAAGTTGGCAAGGATAAAAGCCTCCTTACTGGTTGTCGGGTTAACATGACCTTTTTTTACACGATGATCGCCATCGGGCAACGCACTAATCTTCGATTCAGATCTGCGACGCTCTACTAAGGCTGAAAGAGCTGTTAAGCTAGCTTCTTTCCTTTTTTGCTTAACAACCTTCTTCTTCAAAACCATTTCATTTTCATCATACGAAGCAGGTTCATACGTATAAGTAGTTTCTTCGACAGTATAACCTTCTATCCGTTCGCGTAGAGAACGACGTGCTAAGGCTATCAGTTCCTCATAAGCTCTTTCGCGGGCATCATCTATCGCTCTACTGAAATCGGGCTTTGCTGTCTTCCATTCATAAAAAGTCTTACGTGTAATTCCTACCGATCTGCAAATATCAGTCACAGACATATCATTCTCAATTAATTCGACGATTACCTCTACAAGTCTCTTACTATATTTTGCCATAATGTTTTCTTGTATAGATAAAGTTCTTTAATTCCAATTAATGATAAGACTTTATCTATATTAACTTTCAGCCTATTGTTTTCATCCGAAGAAAGGTATATATTCGTTGACTTTTAACACGAATTCATCAAAAAACTCATAATAAACAGAATATGTTTAGATTAACATTATTATTCTCAATATTATCACTCATTTTCGTATCGTGCTCGGATTCCAATTCTATACATTTAGATAAAAATGAACCTTCTATCCCTAAACGCATTAAAGTTGGTGCATACTACTTTGGAGGATGGGCTGGCATCAATGCTTTATCTGAGCATCCCGACGAACAAATATGGGCTAAAGATGCGCCTAATGCTCTTACAAGAAAGATGTATTACGACTTCAGCGATCGAGAACCGAAATGGGGCTGGAGAGACGACTCTATCAAGATTATGGAACAACAAATTGATCTAGCTGCAGACAATGGGATCGATTTCTTCATGTTTTGCTGGTATTGGTGTGATGACAAGAAAAGCATTAATCCGAAAAAAATTGACTCCCACTCTCTTCATAGTTGTATAGACTTATATATGAAAGCTTCCAATCGAAAACGTATTAAGTTTGGTATATTAATAGCAAATCATCAAGGGGCTGAAATCATTGGCAGTGAAAATTGGTCAGAAACAGTTCGCTATCTAAGTAAATATTTCAAAGACGAGCAGTACATAAAGATTGACTACAGGCCGTATGTAGCCATATTCAATGCAAATGGTCTTGACCAGGAGGGACGCGATGCCATGCAACAGACTGCTATAAGTATGGGGATCGACAGTTTAAGTATTGTAGCATGCGGAAGCACTCCTAATTCAAAAAAATACGAATACAGAACACACTACAACGCTATACCAGTAGGAGATAATAACGGCCAACCCGAAAGAGACTACGACGAACTAGTCCAAATAACAGAGCAAGAATGGGTTGTTACTAATCAGCCGTACATTCCAAGCGTATCAGTAGGATGGGATCCAAGACCATGGCAAGAAAACTCTGACGACGGACTTGCCGACAATACTGGATACTATTATGTAAACAATACTCCTCAAAAGTTCAAGCAAAGCCTACTTAGAGCAGCTGAATGGGTCGAGGCAAATCCACAAGCGACAGTAAAAGAAAAAATGGTCATGATATATGCGTGGAATGAATTGGGTGAAGGAGGTTTTTTAGTACCCAACGAGAATAATAAAAACGGACAACACCTGAAAATGATCAAAGAAGTAGTATTCTCTGAAAGCAACTATTCCAACAATCAAGCTACGACAAAGTAATTTATAATAGTTAGCTTTATAAACCCTTATAAATACTATTAATCAATTTGCCCCAATTATTAAATTTAATAATTGGGGCAAATTATATCTCTTATACTATAATTATATAAATCAAGGTATATTTATCTCTACACCACGATAGAAGTCCAATATTTTAGCACGGAATAAGAAATCGTATTTCGCTTGCAATTGTTCCGATTTGTTTGATAGCATTTTTGTCTGAGCTTCCGACAATTCGAAAACAGTCATCTTCCCTACTTTATAACGCTCTTCTGCATATTTATAGGATTCAGCTGCCGCCTCATAAGCTTTTTCAGTCGAGATAAATTTGGCCTGAGCTGCTGTTGCGCTCTGATGAGCTTGCTGTATTTCTTTATATAGAACAAGTTTCACATTATCCAATGCCAGTTGCTGATTCATGATATCCAATTTTGCAGCTCGCACTCTATTACGCGTTTGAAAACGATTGAAAATCGGAATATTTAATGTCACACCAATATATTCCCTAGAATTATCTCTTAATTGATTAGAGAAACTAGGATTCTTTGCATTATAGGCTCTCTGAGAGGAAGTACTGTAAGAAGCACTCAGATCCAATGTAGGATAATAGTCTGAACGGGCAACATTTAATGCTTTTTTCCTACTTTCGACATTCAATTCAGCTTCTCGTACATGTGGCTTAATCATCAATGCAGTACCATAAATCTGAGCAGGAGGTAAAATACTTCCCATATTTTCAGCCAAAACATCATTTTCAACAGAAGATGGAGATACTATATCAAAATTCTCTGATTCTGTAAGATTCAGTACCTGAGCCAAATCTAATCGCGACAAATCTAATGCATTCTTAGCACTTGTAATATTTAACTCATCTTTCGCCAGTTGAGCTTTGATATCATACAATTGAGATAATGCAGCTTTACCTGCTTCAACCAATTGTTCCGTTCTTTCAACTTGCTTTAGCGTCAATTGTGCTTGTTCCTCATATACCTTAAGTACCTCCTGTTTGAACAACACTTCCAAAAAGTAAGAAGTTATCTGTAACTCTAAATTTTCTTTCGCCTTTTTTAGACCCTCCATAGTAGCTTGAAGTTCCAATTCATTTTGTTTAATCTGATTCGTTATTTTGAATCCCGTAAACAAGGGCATAGAAGATGAAACTCGCATATCCAAACCCGAAGCATTTGTTGTTATATTCGCATTGGTCTGCGTATTAGTATACTGTCCGAAACTAAAGCCATAACCTGCACTAGCATTCAAATTAGGAAGAATCGCATTCTTACTGGTACTCAGATTAATCTCCGAATTTTTAACCTGCAATTCTTGTTGTTTGATCTGAATATTATTTTCTATTGCATAGTCGATACACTGACGCAAAGTCCATTTTTCTTGCGCATTGATGCATAAGAACGAAAACATAAGACCTATTGTAAAAAGTGTTTTTTTCATCATCATTGTCTTTTATTTGCGATTATTGCTGCGGCCCAGCGGCAGGTCCTTTTTTCTTATTTTCCAGCACAACATTACCTCTTACTCTTTCGCCTTCTTTCAATCCCGATTTCACTTCGACATTGATTCCGTCCGAAAGACCAACTTTAATGTACTTTTTGTCAAATTCCTGATCTTTACCCTCTTCTTTTGTCAAAACATACACAAAAGCCGAGTCATTGCTGAATGATATGGTACTTTCGGGTATCGACAATACATTTTCGACTTTCTCCAGCACAATCTCCGCATTCGCGCTATATCCGGCACGAACCAGAATAGTATCGGGAATTCTTGCCGCTGCTTTTATCTCGAACAGAATAGCGCCGTTTGTTTCAACACCTTTTGGTGCAATATATTCGAGCATAGCATCGAACTTCTGATTTTCTATTGCTCCAATCGATAACTTAATCGGCATATTATTGCGTATACGACCTACTTCTGTTTCATCGATATTACCGATAAAGATCATATCATTCATATCGGCAACCGTAGCGATCGTTGTTCCATCGTTGAAAGTATTAGCCTGAATAACCGAGTTACCTACTTTGATCGGAACATCAAGCACCATTCCTGTAATAGTAGAACGAATCTGTGTATTACTGTATTTAGCGGTACTTTTAGAAACTCCGGTTTTCACTATCTCCAAATTATCTTTTGCGCTATCCAAATCCTCTAATGCTTTTTTATATTCAGCCTCCGATTTTTCCATTTCATCGCGAGCAATAACTCCATTAGCAAATAATTGTTTCTGACGATCAAATTCAGAAGTGATTTGCTTCAACGAAATTTGTGCTGTGCGCACACGCGATTCGGCCGAACTTAGCGATGACATTTCAGGTACAACTTTCACAGTTGCCAAGATATCACCTTCGTTTACATAATCACCGGCTTCTTTCAATACTTCCGAGACGATCCCTGAAATCTGCGGTTTAATCAAAATTTCGTCGCGCGGCGATACTTTTCCTGTAGCTACGGATGTTGTTTCGATATTTCCTTTACCAACGGTCACTATTTCGTAAGTCACCTTCTTAGGCTGAGATTTAATGGCAATCCACACAAAAGTTCCGACAACAATTACCCCTAGCAGAACCAGCATGATGATTTTAAATACCTTTTTCATATACTATAATTATGTGTTTTTATTTATTTCGTTTCTTTATTATTCGTCTCTGATAGCATCAATCGGTTTTATACTCAAGGCCCTAAAAGCCGGCATAACCCCAGCTATGACACCGGATATCAAAAGTATAGTTGTGGCAGAAATAGCAACATTGAGCGGTATTAATACCGATTCGAAAATATCCGTCGTAACTTTTCCTCCGGTCATTTCTTCTAAAATCCCAGTATTGATCAGATAATCTCCTACCGAGAGTAAAGACACTCCTACTACCAGCCCTACGAATCCGAATATTGCTGTGAGCACAAAACTTTCGGTCAGAATCTGTCCCATAATCTCCGAGGGTTTTGCCCCGATTGCTCGTCGTACCCCTATTTCGCGAGTCCGCTCCCTTACGGTTACGAGCATAATATTACTAATACCAATTATACCCGAAAGCAAAGCTCCGATGCCGACAACCCATATCAAGAATGTAACTCCTTTAAACAGCATCTCGAACATATTGAAAATTTCTTCAGTACTAAAACTACCGATTGCTTTCTCGTCAGTTGGCGATATATCGTGTGCAGCTTTCAAAATTGTTTTCACTTCATCTTCCGCCATTTTTGCCGGAAAACCGGGCTTTACCGTACACGATATAAAATGGACTACATCACCCTGATTAAAAGCCTTTTGCATAGTAGAAAACGGAATAAAAACCGTCTCTTTCGGATTCGATCCGATATTCACATTTTCTGATTCAGGAGTAATCACTCCTACAATCTGAAAATAAATACCATTTACACGAATATACGTTCCTAAAGGATTTTCTCCTTTATCGAAAAGCGTTTCATATACTTCTACTCCGATGACGCACGTCTTACGGTTATTTGCAATATCCATATCGTTGGTTACACGTCCAAAGAGCATTTTTTGCTTCTGTATAATAAAATTGGCAGGATAAACACCCACAACACTGTATGAGCCAGATTTCTGTCCACGAACTGTATTTTTATCGGCACTGGCACCAAAAAGCATCGGCGATAGATATTCTACAGTCTTGGCTTTCTGACTTAGCAACTCCAAGTCGCGGTTATTCATATTCCATTGTCTTCCTTTACGATAGCCTTTGTATGCTTCGCTGGTACTACTTCCAAAGAAAAAACAGGCATTTGATGCTACTCCGGCAAAATTTTTCTGAACTCCTTTTTCGAAGCCTCCGCCAATTCCAACCAAAATAACAAGCATGAAGATTCCCCAGAACACACCGAAACCCGTCAGAATGCTCCGTAGCTTATTACGGGTAAGTGTTACCCATATTTCTTGCCAATTATCTCTATCAAATAATCTTATCATCTTCTTTATCTTATTCTTCTCTCATGGCTTCAATCGGACGGATGCGTGTAGCGCGCAACGCTGGGATCAAACCTGCGATAACACCTGAAACAACCAATACACCTGTAGCTAATAACATCGTACCCATATCTACCGTAGGATTCAGAAACATCGCATGATCGGGATTCTCACCTTGAATCATTATTAAAATGTAATTAACTAACTCGGAGAGCCCGATTCCTAGAACTAGTCCTGCATAGCCCGAAGCAGCTGTTATGAATAACGCTTCGAATATGATCAGTTTTAGCATCGATATAGGTGTTGCACCTAGAGCCTTACGGATACCTATTTCACGTGTTCGTTCTTTTACCGTTATCAACATAATATTACCTACACCAACAATTCCAGCCATAAGCGAACAAATACCAACAACAGCTATAAATAGTGTAATAACATTTAATATACTTTCAGTCTGCTGAACCATCTCGGCTGTATTGCGAACATATAGTGCCGATCGGTCTTTGGGATCGAACGAGTGCATTTTGCCCATTCGCTCTCTGAACTTCTCTATAAATGCTTCGTTTTCTTCGAGAGTATTCAAGCCTTTCATCGTAAATTCGATCTGACGATACCCCCATCCCTGATCGTAAAGCATTTGCGCAGTCGTAAACGGTACGTATGCAGGAGGACTATTATCAAATTGTTTCGATTTATCGTAAACACCAATTACTTTAAAGGCCAGAGCTTGATCAATAAGTACATATTTGCCAATCGGATCGGCATCTTTGAATAGAATAGTTTTCATCTCAGGACTAATAACAATCACCTTACGACGATCTTTAATATCCATTCCATTCAAAAAACGACCATTTCCGCTCAAGACTTTCAAGTTATTGATATGTGTAACATCTTCCGATACACCATTAATTCGCCAAGAGCCATATTCTTCGCCGTAAGAAATAGTTACACTACGACTAACACGTGGTGAAATATATTCTACTCCTGGTATTTTAGTACGAATAAAATCATAATCGCGCTGATCGAAAGTTATCTGTCTGTCAGATGGCATCCCCTTGTAAGGTTTAGAAGTCCAACCCGGCCAAATACTTATGGTATTGGTTGCACGTCCTTCGAAGTTAGATTTTACACCATTCTTCAATCCATTTCCAGCAGCCAACAGCACGACAAGCATGAATATACCCCAAGCCACAGCAAATCCGGTCAGAGCTGTTCTCATCTTGTTTTTGCTGATGGTAGAAAATATTTCTCTTATCGAATCAAAGTCAAACATAATGGTCTACAGATCAAAATCAATTACCGGATTTTCATTTACTTTTATTTCGCCAATCAAACCATCTTTGATATGAATGACACGGTCGGTAGCGTTAGCAACTTCGAGAGCATGCGTAACAATTATCATTGTTATACCCTCGTCTTTATTAATCTGACGAAGTAAAGTCATTACATCAAACGAAGTTTTACTATCCAAAGCACCTGTCGGTTCGTCCGCCAAAATAATCTGCGGTTGTGCAATTAGAGCACGAGCGATAGCCACACGTTGTTTTTGTCCTCCCGATAGTTCGTTAGGCATATGGTGTGCATGCGTAGCCAATCCCATTTTATCGAGATATTCCATAGCCATAGCATTACGTTTTTTACGGCTAACTCCCTGATAATAGAGAGGAAGAGCTACA
Source organism: Dysgonomonas massiliensis (assembly GCF_900240225.1). Classification (GTDB taxonomy): domain Bacteria; phylum Bacteroidota; class Bacteroidia; order Bacteroidales; family Dysgonomonadaceae; genus Dysgonomonas; species Dysgonomonas massiliensis. Next base: position 297,624 of record NZ_OEPV01000003.1, read on the forward strand.
TTTTCCAATGCATTCTTAAATGAAATGAGGTTAAATGACTGGAAAATAAATCCGATCTTCCGATTTCGCAAAGCAGCGGCTTTTGTTTCGCTCAGATTGCGAACTAAAATTTCGTCGAGATAATATTCTCCCGTATCGTAAGTATCTAGTATACCCAAAATATTCAGTAATGTCGATTTGCCTGAGCCCGAAGCTCCCATAATCGAGACAAATTCTCCTCCTGCAATTTCCAGATTAATACCTTTCAGCACATGTAGTGGAGCACCGGAATAGTAGGTTTTATTAAGGTTGTTTATTCTTATCACAGTAATTCAGTTTTATCAATGTAATATAAACACTTATCAAAGATAATGTCTATACAATCATTTGACGCAATTGAGAGAGAAAAGTTACACGTTTCACAAATTATTTTTGAAAAATGTGTATTTTTTCGGAACAACCTTTCTAGAAGCCCAGTAAACCTTTCGACACGTTCCAACGGAAACGGACTAATCGACTTCCTTTGCAAGTCTGAAAAGACAGTAAATAACGTATATAGAGCAGCAAGGTAGCTCCCCATTTAATAGCTTCGAAAGCCAAGCGTTTAAGGTATGTTCCCGACGATATTCCTCTCGTGCGGATATATTCACTCTTCCCTATTCCGTATGTTAATCGGTCGAAATAAGAGTCGGTCAGTTTAGATTCAGGTATATAATGATAGATACCCATTTCGGGTAAATAGTAAAATACTTCGTTTCCCCGTGTCAAGCGATCGTAAAGATCTTTTTCTTCAGCTCCAATCAGGCTAGTTCCTTTTCTTCCCAACTCGACATTAAAGACACCGTATTTTTCAAATACTTCTTTACGGTATGCCGAGTTTCCTCCTCCGGGATATTTTCCTCTATTGAAAGGTTTCAGTTTATCTCCTTCGTATAAAGCTCCTCCAATCAGCGCATTTGTGTAATGAGACAGCCACTTGGGTTCACCTGTTTCGTAGACGGGTTGGATAGGACCACCACAAGCCGATGCTTGGGGATATTTTTCAAAGAAGTCATCTATTGCCGGCAGATAATTTTCGAATACCGTGGCATCATCATCTACAAAGACAAGTATCTCGCCACGACTTTCGGCTACACCTCTGTTGCGGGCATAAGATAGTCCTTGATTCGTTTCGACGAAATAGTGAAAATCGACTTGGGGAAAGTCTTTCTGAAACTTTTGGCAAAGTTCTTCTGTTGAGTCGGTACTATTGTTGTTTACAAGGACAATCTCGTAACGATCAGCAGCAAAATTCTGTTCAGCAATACTCTTCAGAGCATTGTAAATATATTTCTCTCTGTTGTATGTACAGAATATTACCGAACAGCGTATACTCATAATCTTATTAATTTTCTTTGCGACGACGTACAATCAGAACAATACCTCCAATGACAACAAGTACAAGCACTGCACTGAATATGGTAGCTACTGTTCGAGATGTATTATATGCATGAGGCACGAATTCGAATACGATTTCATGTTCTCCCGCAGGTACTTTCATTGCACGAAGTGTCCAATCGGCACGCACACAATCTGCTGCTTGTCCATCAATCGTTGCTTCCCACCCTTCGGCAAAATAGATTTCAGAGAATACAGCCAACTGATCTGTAACAGCTTTAGATTTGTACACCAGTTTGTTCGGTTTATAGCTTATCAGCTTGATCTCAGCCAAGCTATCTTTTACGATCTTCAATCCTGACAATGTACTTTCGAATCGTTTGTCTACAATTGCCGTTTTAGTCAAATCTGTATCTTTCAATGCCAACATCTCGGCATCGGCATTATCTACAATCTTATAATCTTCTACAAACCATGCGTTACCATTAGCCGATATATTCATTAAAGGGGGTAACTCTGGCTGATAAATAATATATCGAGTGTTTAATGAATTCAGCAGTGGAGTCTGAGCAAACATAGGAGCGACAGCATTCTGTATAGAATCAGCCAATTTCATCGGGTCAAGTTGCTCGCCACTTTGTTGCATTTTCATTACTTGTGTTTGAAGTTGCTGTCCTGCAAAAGCTGTTATCTTTTTCACTTCATCATCCAGATAGAAATCAATCAGCTCCTGATAACGTTTTAGTTTAGCCGCACTGTATCCACCTACCGATTTATGATAGTACGATGTCCTTCCGTCTTGGAAAGGATTACCCAATTGCAAAACACGATACGAAGGATCTTTGTCTTGTAATATAAACTGATCAGCGGTCGATTTTGGATGACGTTGATCTTCCGATTTTATATCTACAAAACGATCCGTTGCCATATAACGACGATCCACTCCCCATAAGTCTACCAATACAAGTATTGCTATAAGTAGAGTTGCACCAGAAATCATTTTAAAATCGGCATTCTTCAATTTCAATGTTGCCCACAATATAGCTGCTGTCAAAAGTACGAAGATCAACGAGCGTAAAGCATCTGCCGATAACATATCAGCACGAGCCTGAGTTACCGCTCTAAAAAAATCGCCTGCTGCAGTCAGTCCCAATTGCTGATCGCGTTGCGATGTAAAGTTGAATACGCTTCCCGGTGCAATCCATAGGATAAGGCAAAGTCCACCAACAATTCCGAATGACCAATAAAGCATTTTTGCACGTTTTTTCTTATCAGTTGCATTATCTAAGAATTCTTTCAATCCCCAGATGGCAACAACAAGCATTGTCAGAGCCGGAACGACCAATATAGAAGATACGGCACGGAATTTATTGTACATTGGCACATGATAGTAGAAGAAATCGTTGAACCATTGTAGATTACTACCCCACGACAACAAAACGAAGAATATCGTTGCTCCAAAGAATACCCATTTCAGAGGGTTGCGTATTGCAAACATTCCCAATACGAATAAGAAGCAGATGATTGCTCCGAAATACACCGGACCGGATGTGAATGGCTGATCGCCCCAATATTCAGTTGTATATGAATAGATTTGATTCGCCGAATTTTCGTCTAGTTGCCTATTTTGAAGCATATTAATCACTGCTTTGTAAGGCTCCGATTCTTGCGAGAATGGCTTACTCACACCTCCATGTACATTTGGCACTAACAACGAGAAAATCTCAGATTTACCATAACTCCATTGGAATACGTAGTCTTTATCCAATCCCGAAGTACGCACTTCGTTTTCCGGGCTTTCTTCTTTATGAATTGTCAATTCTGATTTTCCACGAATACTCTCATCCGACATCAGATAGTTATTATATAATCCCGAGAAGTTAGCTAAAACTCCCAGAAGAACTGCAGCAACCAAGCTTCCGGTAGCAATTCCCAGACTTTTCAGTTCTTTCTTACGAATAAAATCAACAGCTAGAGCAATATACAGGATACCACATAACATAGCTGTATAATATGTCATCTGCAAGTGATTGCTATGTATTTGCAATCCTAACCCCAGAGCCATCAATATTCCACCAAGGAGATATTTACGTCGAAACATAGCCATCATTCCCGATACGATAATAGGCATATAAGCAATAGCCCAAGCCTTGGTCATATGACCAGCATCGAGGATAATAATATTATAAGAAGAAAATCCGTAAGCCAATGCTCCGACCAAAGCAACCGGCATACTCATCCCCATCACAAGGAAAAGGATATACGCCATGATCATACCTGCCAGAACCGGGCCTCCTAAATCGGTAGCTAAAGCACGGAAAGGAGCTTCGACATAAGTCATAAAATTAGGGCTTCCACCCCAGACACCTATCTGATAAGATGGCATTCCCGAGAAAGAAGTACCAGTCCAAGCCGAAGATTCGCCTTCGTTGTAATAATAACTTTTTACTTCGTTGGCTACGTTCTCGTATTGGGCAATATCACCTTGTTCAATTATCTTTCCATCCAAAACTGCCGGACTGAAATACGCAATTGTCACGATTGCCAATACTACAACAGCAATTATATGAGGAAGTATTCTTTGTACGATTGATTTATCTTTCTCTATCATGGTATTTTATTTTTTCTTCTTTATTATATATATCAACGAACTGCAGTGCTTGAGGCTCTGACGGCTACGAAGCGAATAGACTCCTCCTCTTATCAAACCGAGAAATGTTCCGAGAAAAGTTTTTCTATTCTTTTCACTCAACATCGAAATATAAAGCGCATCAAAATACATCGGTTTAATATCTACAAGATCAAATTTATGTTTATTTGCCAATAGCTCGAAATCGTCAGCCGAGAAATGCCATAAATGGCGAGGTACATCATAGGCTGCCCAATCCGATTTGTAGTGATGAGCATCATACGACTCCTTATTAGGTAAAGCAATTATCCCTACTCCATTATCTTTCATAGCAGCATGTAATATATCCAGGACTTTACCCGGATTTTCCAAATGCTCCAACACATGCCACATTGTTATCACGTCTTTACTCTTCGGAGACAGATGATTTATATAATCGGCATCTTGCACATCAAGATTAAATTTCGTTTTCACTTGTTTACGAACTTCCGCCGATTGCTCAATGCCGGTAACTACCCACTTATTTTCTTTCATTTCGTTCAGGAAATAACCGGTACCACAGCCAATATCGGCCAGCATGCCATGTTCTACGGCTGCAAATTCTTTTACAATATTCGTCTTCGAGCGCAAAGCTATTTTACGAGCCTGATGATAAAGCATATTTATGATACCTTTCTTCGTATCACTATGCGATACATACTCGGCTGATTCGTAATAATGACCTATTTCTGATTCGGAAGGGAAATCCTGAGTAAATCCGAATCCGCATTTCTTGCATTTACAGATCGTAAAAGATTCTTTGGATACTAAATTATCTACACAATCGAACATTTGTTCGAATTCAGTTCCCTCGCAAACGGGGCAAACTGATATATGAATTTTACTGCTCATTGTCAAATGAATAATGAACGATCTACCTGATCAAAATTGGTTATAACCTGATAATCGCTCCACTCCGAGTAATCATCATCATTCGAATTTACGGCAATTATGCCACCTGCATTTGCCCGTTTTGCAGCCAACAATCCCATATTTGCATCTTCAAATACAAGTACATCTTCTGGTTTCTTATAGATCGAAGCAATGGCTATTTGATATATTTCGGGATCGGGTTTACCTTTAATCAAGCCGTTATTATATATGATTTTATCGTATTCGAACCAGCGAGTCAATGGAAGGTATTTGAAATAGAAATCTACATTTCCTTTATCAGATGCTGTTGCTATCGTGATAGGAACTGAACGATCTTTGAGAAAGTCTAACAACGATTCAACTCCGGGAGCCATCTCCATATTTCCTTCGAGACATAACTGGCGATAAAGATTCTCTTTTTCTTCGGCCAAAGTATAAATTTCAGCGTCTGTCAGATTTTCGCCTAATATAGAATGAAAAATATCTTTGTTGTTCTTACCATGAATTTTCTGAAAAAATTCTTCATCAGTCAAGTGAAGATTTCTTTTGTTCAAAAAGATATTCCAAGCCTTATTATGCAACTTGGTATCCCAGAACAACGTTCCGTTAAAGTCAAAAACTACTCCTGAGTATTTCATTTATTTACACACTTTTTCTCAAAATTCGAATCCGTACAAATGTACGAATAAACTTTTATTCTACTTTATTGTTTATTAGATAACAGACATAATTGAAAGACAGAACATCCGATTAGGGATTATTTATATCGTTCATTGAATGATTAAAACAAATCCCTAATCTGTTTAACAAAAAAGAGCCACTTTCGTGACTCTTTTTATTTTATATTTTCGAGGGCTATTATCCTACTTGACTTCCCGGATTCACTTCTTTCGAAGGTGTTATCAAAGACAGACTTCCATCAGCATTTTCTGCAGACAGAATCATACCTTCCGATAGAATACCTTTCAGTTTACGTGGAGCTAAGTTTGCGATAAAACAGACTTGCTTTCCTATCAATTCTTCAGGATTATAGAATGCTGCAATACCCGATATAATTGTACGTTTTTTCATTCCATCATCAATCAAGAACTGCAATAACTTGTCAGTTTTAGGCACTTTCTGACATTCTAGAACTGTACCTACACGTATATCGCATTTCGTAAAATCGTCAAATTCTATATTCTCTTTCTGCGGAGCGACTTTTACTTCTACATTTTCAGCATTACTTTTCTTTGTATCTAGCAATTTCTGAATCTGTTTTTCAATTGTTTCATCTTCAATTTTCTCGAATAGTAATTCCGATTTACCTAATTCATGACCACCTTCCAATAAATCTATTTGTCCCAATTGTTCCCAATCAAGTTGATCGATCTTCAAGAATTCACGCAATTTAGCAGTGCTGTTTGGCATGAATGGTTCGAATGCAATAGAAAGATTAGCTGTTATCTGCAACGACAGATTCAATATTGTAGCAACACGATCCATATCTGTTTTAGCCAATTTCCAAGGTTCGGTATCTGCAAGATATTTATTTCCGATACGTGCCAAGTTCATCGTTTCTTTCAAAGCATCGCGGAATCTGTAGTTTTCAAGATATGACTCGATAGACAATTTTACATTAGCAAAATCAGCAATCGTTTGCTGATCATAATCTGTCAATTCGCCCATTACTGGCACTTTATTGTCGAAATATTTTTGAGTCAGTACCAATGCACGATTCACGAAGTTACCAAAGATAGCAACCAGCTCGTTGTTATTTCTTGCTTGAAATTCTTTCCAAGTGAAATCATTATCTTTTGTTTCCGGTGCATTAGCAGTCAATACATAGCGAAGTACGTCTTGTTTTCCAGGGAATTCTTCAAGATACTCGTGTAACCAAACTGCCCAATTGCGAGATGTTGAAATCTTATCTCCTTCAAGATTTAAGAATTCATTTGCCGGAACATTGTCAGGCAATATATAAGAGCCATCTGCTTTCAACATTGCAGGGAAAACAATACAATGGAATACAATATTATCTTTCCCGATAAAGTGTACCATTTTTGTGTCTTCCGATTTCCACCATGTTTCCCAGCTATCTGGCAATAATTCGATTGTATTTGATATATATCCGATCGGAGCATCAAACCATACATAAAGTACTTTTCCTTGCGCATCAGGTAGCGGAATTGGCACTCCCCAATCAAGGTCACGGCTTACGGCACGTGGATGTAATCCCGAATCTAACCAAGATTTACATTGGCCATATACGTTCGATTTCCATTCTTTGTGATCTTCCAATATCCATTGGCGTAACCAAGCCTCATGCTTGTCTAGCGGCAAATACCAGTGCTTTGTCTCACGCATTACTGGTTTTGATCCAGATATTGTAGAATGAGGATTTTTCAAGTCTGTAGGACTCAATGACGAGCCACAAGCTTCACATTGATCGCCATAGGCATCTGGATTTCCACAACGTGGACATTCGCCCATAATGTAGCGATCGGCCAAGAACATCTGTGCTTCTTCATCATAATATTGCTCATTTGTTTGTTCGACAAACTCACCTTTATCATACAATTTCTTAAAGAAATCAGATGCTGTTTTTTTATGTATATCAGAACTTGTACGGGAATAAATATCGAAGCTAATACCAAAATCTTCGAAAGATTTTTTTATCAGAGTATGATATTTATCAACAATATCTTGTGGAGTTACTCCTTCTTTTTTTGCACGTATAGTAATTGGAACTCCATGTTCGTCCGAACCTCCAATAAAAATTACATCTTGTTTACGCATACGCAAGTAGCGTGCATAAATATCAGCTGGTATATATACTCCGGCCATATGTCCTATATGTACCGGTCCGTTAGCATAAGGTAATGCCGATGTGATCAGTGTCCTCTTATATTTGTTTGTCATATTATGATGTATATTTTAAGCACTTTAGCGATGCAAAGATACTATAAAATAAGAAAATGTTAGCAATAAGCGCATCAATATTCGGACATGTGAGATAGATGTATATCAACGATCTATTATTCGTAAATATATTTATCAGACATCTACCAAAAAAAAGGAGGTCACTAGTATAAACTAATGACCTCCTCAGGTAAAATTGGCGGCTATCTACTCTCCCACCTGTAGGGCAGTACCATCGACGCTATTGGGCTTAACTTCTCTGTTCGGAATGGGAAGAGGTGG
>NZ_OEPV01000017.1 GCF_900240225.1 Dysgonomonas massiliensis
TGAGAGCCAAGGCATCCACCATGTGCCCTTATCTACTTTTTTTATTCTTTTCGTCACTTAACCCGAAAGTCAAGCAACTCGATTGCTCTACTTATACTTTATGTTATCATCATGTCAATGAACGCTTGATTACCTAAGTAATCACCGTGGAGAATAACGGATTCGAACCGTTGACCCCCTGCGTGCAAGGCAGGTGCTCTAGCCAGCTGAGCTAATCCCCCGATTTATTTCAATTTCGAGATTTACAAGTTTCGATCACTATCGTTGTTCTCTCGTATCGGGTTGCAAAGATATGGATTCTTTCTGCTTCGAACAAAATTTTCAGACGACTTTTTTCAATGTTTTTTTTATTTTTTCCATGCAATACTGGAAATCAATAATTTAAAAAACAAAATAAAATTACAGATTACCCATCACTCCGTTATACATCATCGATAATGCTAAGAAAAATATAACAACACTAAATAAAATTCTTAATTTTCGAACATTTGCTTTAGGCAAAATCTTAGATCCGATGAATGCTCCAAACAAAACTCCAACAACAATAGGAAACGCTAAACCTGCATCAATATATCCTCTCTGGAGGTAAACGACCGCACTTGCCGCTGCTGTAACGCCAACCATAAAGTTACTTGTAGTTGTCGACACCTTAAAAGGTATCTTCATAGCAGTATCCATAGCTAAGACTTTCAATGCACCTGAGCCAATACCAAGCAGTCCCGAAAGAACACCCGCCACAGTCATCAAGGAATAACCTCCAACAACATTATGAACATTATACCTTTCGATTTGTCCATTAGGCTTTGGATAAGAACCATTCAGTTTGAACTTCACTCCTAGTTTATCACCCTCTGCAGCATAATCTATATTATCTTCTTTTTTAGCAACCGATCGTATTGCCGAAAATATCAGCACACAACCAAAGACTAAAGCTATATACATTTTATCGAGATACATGGCTATAACAGCCCCCAACACAGCCCCGGTTGTAGTCGCTATTTCAAGAAACATTCCGATGCGTACGTTCGTAATTCCTTCTTTAATATATGCTGCAGCTGCACCCGACGAGCTCGCTATCGATGTCACCAATGCTGCTCCAATAGCATAACGCATATCAACACCAAAACCTAATGTCAGCAAAGGTATTACTACTACTCCGCCACCTAACCCCGTCAACGAGCCTAAGAAACCTGCTACTATTGCTCCCAAAAAGAGTATAACAGCAAATAATTCAATTCCTACATCGATCATACATCTATTTGTTTTTCAAAACAAAGATAAGATTTTGATATTTAAAAGAAAACGCTTTATACGTTTATTAAACGTCCAAATCAATTAATAATAAAAAAGGCTCTATTACTAGAGCCTTTTTTATTATTTGCATACCGAAGTTTGTATTATTTTGAAGCTTCGATAGAAACTTTGCGGAATTCTTTAAGCGCTTTTTCGATAGCTAAAGAAGCTTTACGAGCTCTTGTACCAGCAGCTTTATTTCCATTTTCAAGTTGCAAATTAGAATCTTTTGCGAATTCTGCAAATAATCCATTAAGGTTGTCCAATAATTCTTTCATTATATTTTCTATTTAAATTATTCATGCCAAAGATATAAAATAGTTTTATCAAACAAATAGCTAGCAGTATAAAATTCTAACATTTTTTTCGCGAAAACCGCATAAAAAGAGAGAGCTACGTAAGTAGCTCTCTCTTTTACATCATATTAATATTATAAATTCTTGCGCCGTGAAGTAGTTACTCGTCGGAAGAGCATATACGTAATCAACATAATCAACACTATAGCTGGCGTAACATCTCCTATCGGCGCACCAACGAAACCTGGTCCTGTTTCATCTGTACCGGGAGGATTTATAGCCCCACCATCAATAATATCTTCACCTACTGCATATGTAGAACTCATAGACATCATCGAAATTGATGCATAACGCGACATTGAGCTTGTACTATTGAGATATCCCTTCTCCTGCTCATAATATTTAGTAGAAGGAAGCGTTGTTGAAAATGCTCCATCTGCTTTTAATGTAGAACCCATTGGTAAGATTAGTCCTACAAACATAAATATTAATGTCGTTATAAAAAACTTTGTTTTCATCTATAGTTTTATTCTTTACTAGAACTTGGTTTAAAGAATGTACCGATCTTACCTAAGCTCTAAATTTGCGTTAGTTTTGTAAACTTAAAAATTTGCTTGTGTGATTTCTTTCTCCTATTATTCTTACAATATAAGTACCTTGTGCTAGGCTTAATGGGCGCTCAATAATCCCTAGGGATGCTGCATCTGCAGAGATCATAAACCGAGTGATTAAACGTCCTTGTAAATCATATACATCTACCTTGCTATTCGTGTCAATTTTCAATAGATTTTCTATAGCAAGTTTCGAATCTGAATTTTTATAATACACAATTAGCTTTCCGTCTTCTGTTGGACCAATCGGATCAATTGGCTTAGAAGGATCCGTTATCTCCAGATCATAAGTTTCACTAAAGTGTAAAATAAATCTGTAATCAAGTTCACTTCCTGGCACTAACGTCGCTACTGGCAGTGTATAATCCAGTCCGTCTCTAGTTAGTTCTCTAATTGAGCCATCTAGTCTATCTTCAACCCAAACACTTTTGATGTCTTCTTGAATAGACTCCATTCTATAGCCTTTTAAGGTTATATCCTTAGCTCCGCCTGCTGTAGGAGGAACAACATATAATGCCATTTGCTTGATGGTTTTCGGTACGAAATTAACATGCCTAGGAGCTCTTGTTCCGGTTGTATCGATACGTAAAGCTTTCGTATAAATTGTACCGACAGGCATCGTAAAAGTCGAATCAACAACACGGGCAATACTTTTTGCCACCGGCTGCCCTGCATCCTCATCAATAGCCATATCTCTGAACACCAAACAGTGTCTATCTTCGTACATATCATCACCAGTCAAAGCCTGAATAAGAAGTTCTTTCGATTTAGTATCTACAGACGACGCTGATCTTTTAGTTACTGATATCGGACGTTTTGACAAATAATTCAAGTTATCCGGTCTTCTTATTTTTATTTTAACTTCATTCTCGAGAGCTTTATCTGATCTATATAATGTAAAGACACCCATTGGCGGGATCAATTCTTCTGGAACTTCCAGATAACTAGTTGATCCTTGATACATAGATGTTCTATAATCAACTCCCATTCTCAAACGAGATCCCCAGAAGGATCCAGTCAAATCAACTTCATAAATATACCCTTGATTTACAATATCATACCTTGCCAAAACAGCTCTTTCAACACGTTGACCACCAACTTCAGGCCTTGCCAATTTACGTGTTACATATAAATCTTCATTACTATCAGAATAATACGCAAATTTTGAACGATGATATTTGTAGTCTACAATATTATTTTCATTAATTCCTGTTATCGTTGTTATATTAGATGGTTCTAACTCTTCAGCAAATTCTCCATTTCTATTGATAAATGTTTCCATAGGAAGTGGAACCATATATGGATTACCCACAAAGGTAAATCCTTTATTCAATGTTACTTCAACGTCTTGTGTATTGAAATACTCGGCATATACATTAACTCCGAATTTAGAAAAACCTGCCCCCATATTGCCAGCAGCTTTAGCCGAATAGGCATCTATTATTTTACGAGAAAACTCGTACCCACCTTTAAATCTATCATCCGAATTAGTACCTGCAACCCAGTGATTGACATCACTATATCCTCGTTCCGAAACTTCTTGTGCTAATAAATACCCTTCTCCAGCTGTCATATTTTTATCAGCATCAAAAATTGGGCCTCCACCACCAAGTGCAGAGCCGTTAGGTTTCAACACGACTTGCCATAGAGCATAGTCTAATGGTAACTGCTCAAAAGGTGAAGAAAATGGAATCAATAATTTAGCATTATTGGGAACCGTCTCAGCTGCAATAGTATGCATATAACTATTGGTATTCGGATTATTCTTATCCCAAACATTAAAGTTTACACGACACCAACCATCCGATCCTTTAAAATTACCATTATTTATATTTTTCACCAGTGCATATGCCGAACGGATTGTATTCGGAGTTGCTCCGGTTAGTTTATCTCCTACATATGAAGCCTCAACAGCAAATCCTCCTTTATAAGCAGTATTTGCATCTACATTTCCTATTTCAAGATTGGCCACCGAAATCACAGCAGAGGTATCAACCGACACATAACCCGATTTAATAATATCAACATTATCTCCGATTGTTTGATTTACCCGTAGATTTGGAAAGTTTATATAGTTATAGCCAAATGCCTTATTATACACATCAGACTCTCTATAAATCTTTTGCACTTTATCTGTTCCTGCAAACCAAATAGTTCCAAGAGGCTGATCATTTTTAGCTCCAGTAAACGAACCTGCTGCAAACAGCGTGTCAGGCTGATTATCTATTCTTGTTGTAAAAGCATCTACAAAGTCTCCAGACAATTTAGTAACACCAACTTGAACAATTTGACTAGATCCGGTCTCAGCAGAAGAGTTATTTGCAAATTTCGCAGAACCTTCTATATACATCGTAGCTCCTGTGTCAGAGGTAGTATTACCGACATACATCTTAGCTTTCGAATAAAATTTCACATCTGCTTCTTGTGCACACACAAAAACCGGAGTAAAAAATAATCCTAATAAAATTAATCTATTTTTTAATATAGAGATAGCTTTATTAAAGTTTGAAAAGTTCGATCTCATAATGATTCAATAAGTAAAAAGCTTCAATGTGTTCTATTAAAGTGTTACATTCAGAAACAGTTGTGTCAAGCCTTGTTTTAATAATTGACTTAGTTCTGCTAATAGTAGTTTTATTTTGCAAATATATATAATTTTTCTTTCGAAAATACAAAATACACTTAAATGTTCGTGAACTTTTATCAAATTATTTCATATTGTCATAAAGAATAACCTACAACAAGGTATCGAACACTTTTAGCTTTGTGAAAGTACTTATTCCAAATGCGAAGTTCTCAATAAATCATTTACTGTCTTAACTGGATTAAATGTTTCGATAGGAACTTCTACGAAAATAGTGTTCCAATCTGACATTGCTCCGTTCCACAATCCCGGAAGTTCCAATGCTTTCAGTTCTCTTCCACTTTTTGATTTAATAGAAATAAACCCTGTATTTACATCTACAAACTTTCTCAAGTCAAAAGCGTCACCTCTATAATCTTTTATTCCGCACACAAGATCTACCGGATTGAAATGCGTCCCGTTATGAAACATTTCTTTTTTTGCCTGATCATTCATATCAATTTGCGAACTCTCAAGTATCTGGGGTGATACAGTTCCATCCGAATTTACAGCAAGAAACGGGCCGCCACCTGGTTCTCCAACATTTTTAACCATACCACATACACGACATGGTCTGTTTAACTTGCTCTTAAGATATAATACGAGTTCAGAATCTTCCAAAAATTTAGTATCAGGGTTCTTAATGTTAAGCTCATTTTGCAAGAAGTATAAAATATCTATCAACTGATCATGCGTATATTTACCACTATCTAATAGCTCGAGATATTCAAACACTTGCTTCTGTGTTTCAACTAAAACGCCTGCTAATATTTGTTTGTAGTTAACTTCTGTTGTTTTATATTTATCAAGGACTACATTGTCTATATTTTTCACAAATACGACATCAGCATCAAGATCATTTAGATTCTCTATCAACGCTCCATGTCCACCTGGACGGAATAGCATTTTACCATCTTCTTTAAACGGCTCATTGTTCGAATCTGCAGCAACAGTATCGGTACTCAATTTTTGCTCACTGAAACTAACACTGTATTTAACGCCCAATTCAGCCCCCATTAACGGAGCCTTATCACTTACTAGACTTTCAAACATAGAACGATGCTCTGGCGAAACTGTAAAGTGAATATTTACCTCACTTTTATTATTCTTTGCATACAAATACCCTTCTTTAAGGTGCTCTTGTACCGGCGTACGGGTATCTCCACCATATTTATGAAATTTAAGAAGGCCTTTTGGCAAATTGCCATAATTCAGTCCTTTCTCTATCAATAAATTTTCTACAATCTTTTTATATTCTCCCTTATTGATTAGATCGGCAATACTAGCACCTTCATTTTTTAGACAAGCAGTATCCAGATCTGCATAAAAGGCAAATTTATTTAGATTTTCGAAGAAATATTTTTCAAAATCTGATGTAGGAATGTTATAGGAAGCTTCTACAAACGAGAACAAGTCTTTAAACATACGGCTCGCCGCACCTGAAGCCGGAACAAACTTCACAACTTTTCTATCTTGATTCAGATAATTCGCCCAAGCTCCGACGAATTTTTCTTCTTCGGATTGCGAAACTACCTTAATACCTTTTTCGATAGAAGCCGGAGCTACTATATCCAAAAATGGGAAACCATCGGTAAAACTTTGCAGTTGTTTTGCCAACATTTCTTCAGTAATTCCTTTTTGAACTAGAATTTTTCTATCCTCTTCAGTTACAGTATACTTGTTCATATATATAGTGTTTATGTTTCCTATTATCAGTTATATACAAAAGTAGCCAAAATAGTTACTCTCTACAAATCATTCCTTTAAAAAAATCCCAAATTACCAGCCCTGTAGCTACAGAGACATTCAGAGAGTGTTTTGTCCCAAATTGAGGAATCTCGATACAGCAATCACACATATCTACCACACTCTGACTAACACCTTTAACTTCATTTCCGGCTACTACCGCATATTGTTTATTCTGATCAATTTCGAACTGATCTAACATTATACTACCAGTAGCTTGCTCTATCGCACATAAAGTGTAATTATCCTGTTTCAATTCGGCCAAAGCATCCTCTGTTTTCTCGAAATATTTCCAGGTAACAGATTCTTCTGCCCCCAAAGCCGTCTTATGAATATCGGGATGTGGCGGAGTAGCTGTTATACCGCACAGATAAATAGCCTGAACACTAAAAGCATCAGATGTTCTGAAAACTGATCCGATATTATTCAAACTACGAATGTTATCAAGAACAACGACCAAAGGGATTTTGTCCGACGCCTTAAATTCCTCAACCGAAATTCTATTTAGTTCTGTTATTTTTTTTACACGCATTGTTACTCAATTATTATTACACTGGCTGCATCAAGCTGCGCTCCCATAGGCGGATTCAACTTTGATAATTTAATTTCTACTTCTTCTATTTCAGCAAAAGTATTTTTCAATCTCGACACTATTCGCCCAGCTGCATGCTCCAGCAATTTCGATGGTTGCTCCATCTCAGTTCTTACTATATCGTAAACATCTGCATAGCTGATTGTATCATCCACATCATCAGACTCTGCAGCTCTCGACAAATCGACTTTCAGTTTTACATTTACCACGAAATGGTTTCCAACTTTCGTTTCTTGTTCCAATACGCCATGATGAGCAAAAAGCTGAATATTTTCGAGTAAAATATAACTACATTTCATCACAATATTACTTATTATATATATGTACTATAGTCAATCCAAAGCACACTTGTTATTATCTCACAAAGCTAAAAAAATAATCTCCTTATCTAAAATGAATCTCAACAAATAGATTCAAATCCAAAAAGTCCCAGACATATATTCTATGTCCGAGACTCCGATATATTATTGTACTAAGATCAAAATATACTAAGATCGAATTCTTTATTCAACTCCTCGAGCATAAATACTCCGGGAGCAGAATTCCCATGATTATCCAAAGAAGGATTGAAAGTTCCTATACCTAATTTACCCGGAGAAACAGCCATAATACCTCCACCTACACCCGATTTGGAAGGCATCCCTACTTTACGCGAATATTCTCCACTATAATCATACATTCCGGCAGTAAGAATAATTGAATTAATAAGCTTACTCATCTTTGGATTGAAATATGTTTTATCTCCATCAAAGCGCATACAGCCATGTGCAAAAAAATATGCAATCTTCGCTAAATCCTCAGCATCAACTTCGATAGAACATTGACGGAAATAATTATCCAAGCCTGATTCGTCATCTGCGTGTATCAATCCTGAATTTTTCAAGATATAAAACATTCCTCGATTACGATGCCCTGTTTCTTTTTCCGAAAGAAAGACCGAATGGCTATAATCTATCGAATCGTTTTTCGTAATATAGCGAATCATCGCTACTATTTTCTGATAAGGTATATCTCCTTCGCCCTCTATCATTGTAGTAGTCAAAATTGCACCTGCATTCATCATCGGATTCAATGGTCTATTATCCAATTCCAGCCTTGCAAACGAATTAAAAGGAGTATCAGTGCCATAACTACCTACTCTTTCAAAAATATACTCTTCGCCACGCTCGCTAACAGCGACCATCAGAGCAATTACTTTCGAGATACTCTGCATCGTAAACTTCGTTTTGGTATCGCCTTTGGCATACAACTTACCCGACGAGTCCATCACAGCCAAGCCTATTTGATTAGCATCTGCTTTTCCTAGTTCGGGTATATAATCAGCTACACGACCATTAGGAATATAAGCTTTGCTTTCTTCCCACACGCGAGTCAGAACCTGATCGATACGCGAGTCGAAATTAGCTATTTTCTTATTCTGTGACACACTTGCAATGGAGAGTAGCAGCAAAAAGGCTGTAAAACAAAATGATTTCATAGAGACAGTAGTTTAGATTTAATAATCGAATAAAAATTCATGGTTCAACAATTAGGTAATCCTATAAGAATTACTCAAATGTATCATAAAATTATGAAATTACTATATTTCGCAAATGTTTTTCAGAGGCCAGTTACCGCTCCCGCCTAAACATTAAGACAGCCCACAGCGCAAATCCATCAAATAATAATATCTTTCATGAGACTCATCCACGACAAAGGATATAAATTGAGAGAAAAAACGTATCTTTGTGCACTTTTTCAAATCTTATAAATAATAACAAAAGAATGAATAACAGCGAGAAAGGACTGGACTTTAAATCCACGACTGAAGAAAACAAAAAACTGTTTATCGAAACTTACGGCTGTCAGATGAACGTTGCCGACAGCGAAGTTGTAGCCTCTGTAATGGGCATGAGCGGCTATACCGTAACCGACAAAATGGAAGATGCCGATGCCGTTTTTGTAAACACCTGCTCGATCCGAGATAACGCAGAGCAACGTGTTATCCAACGCCTTGAATACATCAGTGCAATACGCCGCAAACGCAATCCGAATATGATTATCGGAGTATTGGGATGTATGGCCGAACGCGCTAAGGAAGAGTTACTTGAGAAACATCATGCCGATGTAGTAGTTGGCCCTGATGCATATCTGGACTTACCCAACTTGGTTGGTGCTGCCGAAAAAGGCGAAAAAGCTATTAATGTACAATTATCTAAAACAGAGACATACAAAGACGTTATACCTGTACGTATTGGAGGAAACCACATTTCAGGTTTTATCTCGATCATGCGCGGATGTAACAAAGTTTGCTCATACTGCATCGTTCCTTACACACGCGGACGTGAGCGTAGCCGTGAGCCAGAGAGTATCCTTAATGAGCTTAAAGACCTATCAGATAAAAACTTCAAGGAAGTAACACTTCTTGGACAGAATGTTAACTCATATAACTATAAATACGAAGATGACCGTGTTATTGACTTTCCTGCCCTTCTAGAAATGGTAGCTCTTGCTGCGCCAAATCTTAGAATACGTTTCACTACTTCATATCCGACTGATATGACTGACGAAACACTGGAAGTAATTGCTAAACACGATAATCTTTGCAAATTCATTCACTTACCAGTACAATCGGGTAGCACACGCATACTCGAGGTAATGAAACGTAAATATGACCGAGCATGGTATCTTGATCGTATTGCAGCTATTCGTCGCATTATCCCTGGATGCGGATTATCAACCGATATCATGTGCGGATATCACTCAGAAACACAAGAAGATCACGAAGAAACATTATCATTAATGCGCGAAGTTTGCTTCGACTCTGCATTTATGTTCAAATATTCAGAACGTCCGGGCACATACGCTTCTCGCCATCTACCGGATGACATTTCTGAAGAAGTAAAAATTGAACGCCTGAACGAAATCATAGCTCTACAAAACGAATGCTCGCTTCGAAGTAACGAACAAGACGTGGGCAAAGAATTTGAAGTTTTGGTTGAAGGATTTTCTAAACGTTCGAAAGAACAACTTTTCGGACGAACCTCTCAAAACAAAGTTGTCATTTTCGACAAAGGGAATCATCGTGTAGGCGAACTTGTCAAAGTTCGAGTTACAGGATGCACTTCAGCAACTTTATTCGGAGAAGAAGTTTTATAACTCAGTCAACAATTATATTTATCAAATAGGAGCAATAGTAGTTGCTCCTATTTTTTATATCTGCAATATTACAATGTTCTTCGTTTATATTTTTCACGTCTTCGTCCTTGCAATATCCAGTAGTATATGACTAGTCCAAAACCAGGTAATAAAAGCATCAGCAACAGATAACGTTTTCTTTCAACTGCTGAAAACAAATCACTTTTATACAAATTATCAATTGCGGGGACAAGCAGAAACACAATAAACAATACAACTAACAATACATCAAGTAAAATCAACCATAAATCGGTTTCAAATAAAACACTTATCAAATCCATAGCATATCTCTTAGGTTCACATTCAGAAAGCAATATACAAAAAAGCTATACACATCCATAAAATATTCACACCCGAAATATCAATAACATTATAAAAAAACGAATAAGATCACTCCTATTTTAATGAAAAAACACTATATTAGTCTTTTGAATAACGGATGGCTATCTGTTTTCATGCAATTCTAATAGTAACAATTTAATACTTACAGTTATGAATAAATCAAGTTCGAATATACTGTTTCTAATAGCAGGAGCTGCTGTTGGGGCAACAATCGGTTATATCGCAGCACAAGATAACCGCAAAGAATTATTCCAAGGCGTAGTTGACTTTGCATACAAAGCTTACAAAGAAGTATCGAACAAAGTGACAGATGCTAAAGAAGAAATTAGTGACGAAATTGAAGATCTTCAAGAAGATATTGCAGAAGCATTAGATGGAAAATAACAACCAAGACAATCTAGAACAAAAAGACATTGTCGGACTATTCGAGGAGCTGAAAGATACAGCATTCAGCTACATCGATAAGCGAATAAAATTTTACAAGTTAGAAGCTTTCGAAAAACTTGGTATCGTTTTTTCGCTCATTGGGTTTCTTGTTATAGCTCTTATAATAGTAGTAGGTCTTTTATTTTTCGGACTATTCGGACTAGCCTTCTTCCTTGGTGAGCTAATGGGTAGCTTGGCCGGAGGTTTTGGTGTACTTTTCTTATTCCTTCTGCTGTGCCTCATCTTGGTTTTAATATTCCAGCGACCAATCCGAAGCTTTATTCTGAATAAGGTGATTATTGTTATGCGAAAAATTGACCGAAATGAAGAAATCTGAAAAAATATCACCACTTGAGGAATTGCGCGCCGAAAAAGAGCAACTTCGGTCTGAATTTACTTCAACCCAAGAACAAATGCTGTCGCGCGTAGATTATGTAGCAAACAATTTTGGGTCTATACTACTCAATGCATTTATTGGAAGCTTTGGACAACATCTCAAGAAAGATGATAAAACAGGCAATGCAGATAGTGGTTCTCAATCGGGCGACGGAAGTACTACAATTAATTCGTCGACAGTAATGCAAACCGTTTGGGCCGGATTACAAGTAACTTACCCTTATCTGATAGAGATAGCCAAACCAATTGCTTTGGCATTCGTCACCAATAAGATAAAAGGTATATTTACAAAGAAGAAAAAGAAATAAACATTTTATTTTCAGCAATAAAAGCAGTGCATATAATATGCGCTGCTTTATTTTTATCATTTATAATTAGAAATACCCTATAATATCGCAAGTCTTAGGTATTGACAGCCTTTTCTGATTCCCGTTACTTTGTATTGTACAAATTTTATAATTCAATAAACAAACAATAGGTAAAATCATTATGGCAAATATTGCAATTTTTTACGGATCAACATCAGGAAGTACTCAAGATGTAGCAGAAGACATAGCAAAAGCATTTGATATAGATAAATCACACCTTTTCGATGTATCGAAAGCTAAAACTGACTTTTCAGCATACGATCTTATAATATTTGGCAGCTCTACTTATGGAATGGGAGATCTGCAAGACGATTGGGAATCGTATATTGACGATCTGAAAGGAGCAGACCTGAATGGAAAAAAAGTCGCTATTTTCGGACTTGGCGATTCTTCTTCGTACAGCGATACCTTTTGCGATGCTATGGGCAAAATTTATGAAGTAGTAAAAGACAAAGGAGCCAATGTTATAGGATTCACATCTACGGATGGATATTCGTTCGACGAGTCGGAGGCTGTAGTTGACGGTCAATTTGTAGGCTTAGCTATAGATAATGACAACGAACCGGATGAAACTCCGGCAAGAATTGCCAGCTGGGTTGAAATTCTAAAAAGCAATATCTAAAAAAGATTCTAAAATCATGCAAGTTTTTCGCCACTTAGTATATGAGCTTAAAAAGGGTGTGCGCGACTTCATGTTATGCACACTTCCTTCGGAATGTGAAGGCGTAGTAAAATCAAAGCTTGAGAAAGACAATATTAGCTATTTTATCCAACCACTGAAAAATGGCAACATAAATGTCTTTTTCGGAAAAGAAGAATGTCTCAGCGTTGCTTGCAAAATATGCAAAGATAAACCTTTAAATATGCTATCACCCGAAGAAGACTTTATATTAGGAACACTTCTCGGGTACAGTTTATGTGAACAATGCACCAGATATAACAAGTATTGCATGCAATATGAATCAAAGAGCAAAAATACACAACTAGTTCCTATAAGCAATTAAAGTTATTTAGCCATAACTTATGTTTAAATAAGAGAGTAAGCCCTTCATTGCTTACTCTTTTATTATTACAACACAATCTATCTCGGACGTTTTATAAATTATTTAGCTCGATATTTAAGGTTATTCGGCAAAGGATAATTACTTTTGTCTCTTGGCCTGATATGTACCATTTGTTTTTTCGGGCAATTACATACAATAAATAACTATCAAACAATGAAAAAATTACTTTACCTTGTTGGAATATGCTTACTGGCTGTAGCTTGTAAACCTACTCCAAAACAAATGGTTCTGAAAGGAACGAACATCACTACCACCAACGACGTATATGTATTTGATGCTTCGGAAAATGCTGCAATAGATACGATAAAAGTTGAACAAGGCAATTTCACTCTTACTCTAGACGTTACAGAACCAAAAATATTGGTACTAACAGATAGAATGACAATGATGCATTACATGATTGCCGAAGCAGGAAATTTAACGCTAACAAGCGATACCGGTTTCGTACTAGGAAGCCCACTTAACGATCGTCTTGTTGAATTCCAAAAAGCATATCGCAATGCAGGAGAAGCACTCGAAAGCAAAAAAGAAGCTTTGATGAATGAAATCAGAAGTGCAAATACTCAGCCTACAGAGGAACAAATCAATCAAATGCGAGCTATTGACAAAGAACAGGCTGATTTGATTGCTGCTGAATCTAAAAAATTCTTCGAAGCTGATAAAAACAATGCTGTTGGTATTTTCGAACTTATGATGTTAAGCTCTATACTTCCTGAAGAAGAATTCATAGCATTATACAATCAAGCAGGTGATGTTGTGAAAAACTTTTCTCCTTTCAAGAAAATGATGGAAGCCAAAGCAAATAAAGCAAAAACAGAAGTTGGTCAAAAATTCCTTGATTTTAGCGGAGTAAATCCAAAAGACACAACTCAAGTGCTTAAATTATCTGACTACGCAGGCAAAGATAAATATGTTCTTCTTGATTTCTGGGCTTCATGGTGTGGTCCGTGCCGTGCTGCTATGCCAGAGCTGAAAGCTATGAATGACAAGTACGCAAGCAAAGGTCTTGAAGTATTAGGTATTGTTGTTAGCGACAAACTTGAAGAACACCTACAAGCAGCTGAAGCATTAAATGTTACTTGGACTCAAATTTTCGATAATAAAAATGAGCTAGGTACACTTTACGGGATCGAAAGTATTCCTACTTTAATACTACTAGATAAAGATGGAACAATCTTAGCACGTACGTACAAAAAAGTAGAAATTGCAGAGAAAGTTGAAAGCTTATTAGGTAAATAAACCCAATATATACCACAAGAAAAAGTCCTATAAGTTTTTGAACTTATAGGACTTTCTTTATTCTCACAAATATATTACTCCTCTATTGTCCAGCGAGTACTCCCAGCTTCACGAACCGCAGCTTGTCCCATTTGCATATCCGGCAAACGCTTCAAAGCGGGTTCCATTTCCAATATTTCTTCAAGAGAGACAATATAAGCATCATCTTCTTCGTCAAACTCTTCGTCTCCAAATAGTTGCCACTCTCCATCTTCGTCATAAACAACATAGGTTACTGGCGAACCATTTACCAAAACATGCTTCGTAGTAAGCACGGGTGTATTTTTATTTTCTTCTTTAAGTTTCATAACTTTTGATTTAATGCGACAAAGATAATTCTTTTTAACTTTGTATTGCTTATTCCTAGCCTTATGAAAGTTTTATTAATTAAAATACTTTTATTCATATCCATAGTAGTAGGTGCATCAGAGCCCTATCGCATTGCTGTAATCACGGATATACACTATCTTTCACCACAATTGATGGATGGAGGATATGCTGTAGAAAATTATATGCAGACTACCGGTAGAATGATAAAATATACTCCCGAAGTTCTTGACTCAGTTTTATCTCACATAACTAATGATAAAACCGATATAAAGAGTTTGCTAATATGCGGGGACCTGACAAAAGACGGCGAACGTCAAAGTCATCTCGACTTTGCAAAGAAACTGGAGGCATTAAAAAATAAAGGCATACAAACTTTCGTAATTCCCGGGAATCACGATATCAATATACCAAGCCCGATGAAATATATTGGGAACAAAAGCTTCAAGACCGAATCGGTATCTCCTGCCGAATTTGAAGAAATATATAAGGATTATGGATACAATAATTGCTTTAGCCGCGATACAACGTCTCTCAGTTATGCCACTGTATTGCACAAAGACACTAATAATAGCGAAACTTGGTTAATCGCTATAGACGCAGCTCGATATGAAGATTATAAAACATCAAGCATTTCAGCCGGAAGGATAAAACGCTCTACCGAGCAATGGATAATGGATATCCTCGAACAAGCCAAGAATAAAAAAGCTCAGGTATATGGCATGATGCACTGGGGACTGACTGAACATTTTCCGATGCAAGGCGAACTAATGCCTAACTACATTGTAAATGATTGGAAACGGTTAGCTGATAAATTTGCAGATATGGGGATGTCGATGATATTCACAGGGCATAGCCATGCCAACGATATTACTAAACATACTTCACAAAAGGGAAATACGATCTATGATATCGAGACCGGAACATTATCTTCTTATCCGTTTACATACCGAATCATTGACGATTTCTCTACTAAAACAGATATCTACACATATCGCATCGAAGCTACTGAAGAAAACCCGAACTTAGCAAAACAAAGCAAAGCAATACTGAGCGAAATTGCCGATAAAATGGTGGAATCACGTATAAATAAATTTGCTCCGAATATAGATATCGAACGTAGACAATATTTATCGGGTTTACTAGCTCAACTTTTTATCATGCATGTTCATGGCGATGAAAATGGCTTCAGCGAATACAACAATATAATCAAAGAGCTTGGTGACGAGTACGAAATCAATGATTTCAACTTGGACTTCGAACCAATGGATAACGATATAACAATAAACAAACCAGATGCTAGAATTATCTCTATACCCTGATCAGATTGAGGCAGGATGCGACGAAGCAGGTCGCGGCTGTTTGGCAGGACCCGTTTTTGCTGCTGCAGTAATTTTGCCTGATGATTTCGAATGCGAAGCATTGAATGATTCGAAGCAACTAAGCGAAAAACAGCGTTATGCTCTTCGTCCACTTATCGAAGAAAAGGCCGTAGCTTGGGCAGTCGGAATTGTCGACAATAACGAAATAGATAAGATTAACATTCTGAATGCGTCATTTCTGGCAATGCAACGTGCCATAGACAAATTATCTGTACAGCCGGAACATCTTCTAATAGATGGGAATCGTTTTCGAACAGATCGTAAAACGCCATATACTTGTGTTGTGAAAGGTGATGGAAAATTATTGCCTATAGCGGCAGCATCAATCTTAGCCAAGACTTATCGCGATGATTATATGAATCAGATTGCAGCGGAATATCCTCAATACGACTGGACAAGCAACAAAGGTTATCCCACAAAAAAACACCGTGCAGCAATAGAGCAACACGGCGCAACACCATATCATCGAATGAGTTTTACGCTATTAAGCAAACAACTCACACTCGATTTTGATGAATAATTTACCCGTTTATACGATCTTTCACTTTTCCCCAAGCATGTGTATCGAATAAACAGCTTCGTCGCATTGTATGATACATTTCTTCGAATCGCGACATCGGAATTGTATAAGTCAGAACATTTTCACCTATCCAAGGACGTACCGACGGATCTAACCCTCCAATGAAAGTTCTACGACCTTTTCTCCTATTTTCTCTTACAGCTTGCGCCACAACAGCACTACATCCCGATCCGAAAATAGAACTTACTGCATCATCGCTATTGTTATCAAAATAAGCCCAAGTAGCAAGTCCTGACAACACATCAGGCGTAGCAAAGAATAAGATTCCTTCTACATTATCAAAACTGTCTAACTTATTCAGATAGTCAAAATTTAAATATGGTAATTTTGCCCTCTCCAGTTCCAGTCCATCTATAAATTCCAACACCTGCTCAGGTGTTTCTTTGTATTTTTCCTTCTGGGAAACAAAAGTTGGAATTCTCTCGGGCATATCTACAAATCCCGAATAAAATTTTCCACCTCCGCAGCCGATTGTATCTACATCCAGCGACAAAACCTTGCCATCATGCAGTCTTTTGAAACCTTTGAAATAACATCCATTTGTTTTTTCCAGTTCGCCTGCCGGACTGTCTGAATACCAAAAAGCAATTGGCAGTTCGATCTTATCACCGAATGCCTCTTTGAAATTATTAATAAAAACCTGGATCTCCATAATTATGTAAATTGACGATAGTTATCTCATCAAGATACAAAATAAATCTGATTTTTCATTTCAAAAATTCAACAATCATATTAAATGTTTTTCTGAATTGTTGGTCTACTTCATCTGCTATTTTGGTTAGCGAAGGAAAAGGATCCTCGTGAATATACGGATAAGGAAAATCAAGAACATCAATGTCTATCGGAATATCGCGACACACACCTTGCATTGTATTCATCACTTCATAAAAAGGTATAATCTTATCATGCCTCAATAAGATTCCATAGAATTGATCGCTCATCTTACTGAAAAGAGCTTCACGCTCTTCTGTCCGGGTATTAGAATTGAGCATCGAAGCAAAATTACGACCCACTGTTGTCTCGTCCAAATATTTTCGCAATAATTCGTCTCTCTTCATATGACTCTCCAAATGCTCAACCAAAAAAGAATAAAGAGCCACATTTGCCTCACTATCAAGTATAAATTTGGATACTGGAGACAACCTATTAAAGACTGCTCCTCCGCAGAAAGTGGCGTATTTCGATTCTGAGAAATAATTATTTTCATTCGTTATCATCAGAATCTCACCCAGGAATGTTCCGATGGAGTAAGACATAAAATCAATAGACGCTGAAGCCTCGATAAGTGGGTGATTTCCAGATTTAATCTTTTTCACAAGATTCATTACATCATAATAAGTCTGGAAACCCGACCAGATATAACGTTGTGGTTTTACATTCAAACGCGAACTTATAGCCACATTCGAAAGAGAAGAACACAACACCTCTGGATAGCGTTCTTTCCTTTTTTGGCTCACACTGTACATTTTTCGCACATCGCTCCACATTGCAGGGGCGCGGTTCATATGAAATGCTATTGGGAACATCACAACTGCTTTCCCCGTATGCTTAGCCAGATAATATGCCCATGGGTAGTATTTATCCCAATACTTCTCGTTAAACCCATGGAACATTAAAATAATTTTATTTGTTTTCTCCTCACCCTTTGGCAATACTATATGATAGCGAAAATTTATATTCTCTTCAATCTCAGCATCTGTCTTATGTATCAATTCTTGAATAATATCCGCTTCTATCTCGCCGCTTTCAGCCAGAGGATATTCATAAGAATCGTCATTATTCAAAGCACTTCCGGGCAGTAGTTTATATTCTGATCTGAAATCGAAGTTTCGCAACTCGATATTATCATCTATTTCGATTACATCTTCATTAAAATTTATCTTGCTCTTCAGATATTTATGCAAATCGATATACTTCATGCTAGCTATATTAAATTATAAATCCACAATATTTACCTTTTTTCAGGAATGACCTACTAATTTACAAATATTAGATATCGAAGAGGTAATTCTTCCAATAAAAAATGCCGTTGCTATCTATAAAATATTATAAAAAGAGTAGAAATAGAAAAGCCCCTACCCTTAATTGGCAGAGGCTTTATATTATTGCTTTGACACAAGTTTATTTGATAATTTCTATAAAATCCGTTGCGTCTTTTCTCACTTTTGGCAATTTAGCATTCCAATCGTTAGCTGCATCCGAATAACCTAACGGTAGGATAACAGTAGAAGAAAGACCTTGCTCTCTGAGTTTTAATATTTCATTCAAAGCTTTAGGATCGAAACCTCCTATCGGAACCGAATCCACTTGTTCGTCAGCTGCTGCAACACAAGCAACACCCAGAGCAATATGCGCTTGTTGCGCGAGCCATTCTTCCATACGTTCGTATTCTCGATCTAAGAAGAAGCGTATACGCTCGCGATAGTTTTTACACCATTCGTCGGTAGCTAATTCTTTTCTACGTTTTCTAATCAGCTCGAAATATTCATCCAAATCTTTTTCCGTAACCTGAGTGTATGACGCAAAAATCAACAGATGCGAACATTCTTTTACAGGCATTTGCTGACAAGCTTTGTCATATATTTCATTCTTAAGCTCATCATTTTCTACAACAATCACTTTATAAGCCTGAAGTCCCAACGAAGTTGGAGTCAAACTTATTGCTTCGAGAATGCGATCCACTTTTTCTTGCGGAACTTTTTCTCCGTTCATTCTTTTGCAAGCATGACGCCAGCGTAATGATTCTAATAAATTCATTTTATTTTGTTTTTATTCTTGGTCTTCTTTGTACCAACCCGAATACATCAAATAGTTTTTAGCAATCTTCTGATTCATTTCTTTAGCTTGCTCAGGATCAACTTTTTTTACGAATTTTGCAGGTGCGCCAGCATAGATGCTTCCGGGTTCGACAATTGTTTTACTCAAAACAACCGATCCTGCAGCAATAATTGCACCTTCGCCAATCACAGCATCGTCAAGTACAACAGCACTCATACCAATCAGCGCACCATCTTTGATTTTGGCTCCATGTATCACCACATTATGCCCTATCGAAACATCATCTCCAATCTCGATAGTCGACTTCTGATAAAGCGTATGTAATACGCTGCCGTCCTGCACATTCACGCGATTTCCGATACGTATCGAATTAACGTCTCCACGCAAAATCGCTCCAAACCAAATGCTGCAATCTTTACCAATTACAACATCACCTATTATTGTAGCATTGTCTGCTAAATATGTATTCTCCCCTATCTCGGGAGTAAATCCACGTACTTCTTTAATTAGTGCCATCTTTTATTATTATCTCAAATAGTTTCTCTAAGTTACTTTTATTTATGCTTTTTCCTATTATCTTTTTGTCTTTATTTAGTATATAATTTGTCGGAACACGCGTTGTATTATATTTTATCCAATACTCAGATTTGTATTCGGGATCGATGCAATTATAGAACTCATTCATTCCACAATCTTCAATAAATTTAGTCCATACATCACCAGTATCGCCCAAATTGAAAGCAACTACTCGAACTCCGTTATCTTTATAACGCGGATAAAATTCTTTTGCCAAATATGTCAGATCTTCGCGACAGTAGCCACATGTAGGATTATAAAATTCCAAAATTATATATTCTGCATCAATATCAGACAGATTAAGACTATCGCCATCAATTGTCCTCATAGCTAAGTCCTGAGCAACCATACCTATTCTATTGAGCTTGATCTGTTCGTATTTAGTTTCCAACTGCTTAATATCAGCCTCAGTCATATCAATATCTTTACCAAAAATATAATCCTCTGCCAATCGAGCCCAAACATTTTCCATACCCATCACCTGACTGCTAAGAGACCGGTTTAGGAATGCAGATAGCAATGGTTCGAAAGCCTTTTTATTGTTTTTCGATTTTGCCACCAGTTCACTATAAGCGCCCGGAATGGCTGTCCAATCTTGTTCAACCCAGTTATTGATATAACTATCGATCAACGAATAAAAATAATTGGTACTCTGCAATCGGGGATCGGTCAAATCCAAATTATCAAGATAATGCTCGCGCACATATTTTCTGACCTCAGCTATTGGGACTTCTGCACCTTTCAGTTCGGCAGGTATTTCTAGCGGAGTAGTACCACGAAGATAAGCGCTCAGGAATGAATCTTTATTATCCTCAATCACTCTCTGAGTATATTTATCAATATCTTCTCCCAGCTTATCAATCTCCGTTTGAATCTTGACCTGCTGTGATTTATTTTTCACTGTTTCTAGCTTTGCATTGAGAACATCACGTTTCACTTCAAAACTTTTCAATTGATTCAGATAGCTCCAGTAACCTTGGGTATCTAAGCTCCCTTCGATCGTACTTCTAGCTACATCTCGGGGCACTTTTACTTTCAAATTATTTTGTCCGTCGTCGATTAACATCTCTATCTGAAAATCGGGTTTAGCATAAAGTAAATATTGTCCACCAGGAACTTTGGATGCATCTATTTCGAATACACCTTTTCCTTTAGGAGACAGAACACACGAATCCAGTTTATAATTATTCCCTTGATAGTAGTTTACAAAATATATGATCTTATTTTCAAAACCTTGCATCTCTACTTCCATACGGAACTTCTTATCCTCGGACTGTGAATAAAGCCCTATCGAAACCAAGTAAGATAGGGCTATAATAATAGTTATAATTAATTCTTTAAATCGCATTAGTTTTTTCTTTCAACCACTGTTTTTCATCTTCGTTCAATAGTGGACTTAATTTATCATACACCATTTTGTGATAATTGTTAAGCCATACTATTTCTTCGGCTGTCAATAGTTCTTTCAGTACCGGAGTAGTATCTATTGGGCAAAGAGTCAATGTTTCGAACGAATAAAAATCACCGAATTCTTCTGAAGTGGTCTCCATCTGAGTCAACACAAGGTTTTCGATACGGATTCCATATTTGTTTGCACGATACAATCCTGGCTCGTTAGAAGTAACCATACCAATTTCCATTGTTGTCGGATTTTCGTTCATACGAATATTTTGAGGACCT
This sequence comes from Dysgonomonas massiliensis, assembly GCF_900240225.1. GTDB lineage: Bacteria > Bacteroidota > Bacteroidia > Bacteroidales > Dysgonomonadaceae > Dysgonomonas > Dysgonomonas massiliensis. Next base: position 21,536 of record NZ_OEPV01000017.1, read on the forward strand.
TCGTGCACATTTAAGAAATGACCTATTCCGTGCCCTGTCCCATGAAGATAATTCAGACCTCTATCCCATAAAGCTTTACGAGCCAAGATATCCAACTGACTTCCGCGAGTTCCCTGCGGATAAATTGCAGTCGCCAAATTGATGTGACCTTTCAAGACATTCGTATAATCTTCTTTCATTTGCTGAGTCAATGGGCCTACAGCTACTGTACGAGTAATGTCTGTTGTACCATTGAAATATTGAGCTCCCGAGTCGATTAAGAATAATCCTTCAGGTTTCACTGCCAAAGAGCTTTCCGGTGTTACACGATAGTGTACAATTGCTCCATTTGGTCCATAACCTGAAATTGTTTCGAAACTTACACCTACAAAGTTCTCGTGCTGCCCGCGATATTCGATCAACTTAGCAGGTATATCCAATTCCTGTACATTTCCTTCCGGAACCGCTTTCTCTAGCCACATAAAGAATTTGACCAAAGCCACTCCATCGTATACCATAGCATCGCGAATTCCGGCTATTTCCGAATCATTCTTTCTAGCCTTCATCAAATCGGCTGGAGATACAACATCTACTACACGGCAATCAGCAGGAATGCAATTGCGAAGTTTAAATGTTAACTTATCACTGCTAATACATACCGGAGTTTTTAAGTTAGAAACGTATTCGTATATCTTGCCATACTCTGCCAAAATAACACCTTCCGATTTCAAATACTCAGCAACCTCTTTTGTTACTTTAGCCGGATTTATAAATAAAACGGTTTCTTCTGGAGATACATATGCATAGCAAACTGCTACCGGATTACATTTCACATCGTTACCACGAATATTGAATGTCCAGGCAATTGTATCTAACGAAGCTATCAACAACGATTTTGCACCTTGCTTTTCAACAGCTTTACAGATTCGTTTAATCTTACTTTTAGCTGATTCACCTGCATATTTTTCAGGCATAACAAATATTGGATTCTTAGGAATCTCAGGTCTATCATGCCAAATGGCTGCAAAAGGGTCATAGTCACTGATCAAATGCAAACCTTTCATATTCAGTTTATGACTAAGAGCAACTGCATCTTTCGATGAATAAACAGCTCCGTCAATTCCTACATTTTCTCCTTCGTTCAGTTCTTCCGACAGCCACTCATCAATAGATGGTGTTACTGGCAATCCGTCGCGGAATAAGTCGATACCTGTTCCTTTTATTTGTTCTGCTCCTTGCAAGAAGTAACGCGAGTCTGTCCATAGTCCTGCTTTCGTACGTGTCACGACTACTGTTCCGGCAGATCCATCAAATCCACTTATCCATTCGCGCGAAGCCCAATGTGTAGCCGGATATTCGCTCAAATGCGGGTCAGTACTCGGTATGATGAAGGCATGAAGCCCTTTTTCTTCCATAAAATGACGTAATTCTGCAATTCTCTTTTCAATCTTATTCATGATCTATTTTATTTAAGGTATCTTATTTGTTTTCTTCTTTTATTGTCTGAATCGCAGCTCTGATCTCAGCATTCGGCTCGACTTCAATCACATTCATCGACAACTCGCCGATAAACAACGCCGTAGAACGCATAATAGCAGTATCGCTACATCTAGCGATTCCCTCGATTGTTCCACTCAGATCTAAAACTGTACATCCGATTTCTCCTTTTATCCGACCATTTTGGCCTACTATTATTTTGCCTTTACAATCAATATTTCCGTTAACTATCCCGTCGATGCGAAAATCTTCGTCCGACGTAATATTGCCAGTTATGACTGTACCGCTTGCTAAAACATTGTGCTGAACACCGTTACCGGATACAATTTCTTTCTTCGGCATATTTTAATCTATTGTATATTTCCTTGTTACTATTTGTACCAAGAAACAAATATAACGAAAATAACATCAGTACTAGACGTCGAATCTCAAAACTGATCGTTTTTTATTTACTTTCGGAGTTCTTTATTTTTTTTAATAATTATTACTATTCACAGCTATACCAAAGAAGAAACTGTCAGTTTTCAGAATTATTTGAGTAGACAGCTACAATGAATACATAAAAACATTTTCAAACAGAAAAAGCATAAATTATTACAGAAAAGTCACGATCGTTAAATTTTAGCTAACTCAACAGCATTATTTACAGTAACAAAACAGAAAAATAATATTTTATTCTATTTTCAATTTTTCTATCGTTTTATCCTCGAAAAAATTGTATTTTTGTAGCTCTTTATAAAATCAAAAGACAACAAGCAATGAAAATACTTAAATTTGGCAGCGCTTCTATTGCAACAGCAGAAAGAATAAAAGATGTTCTGAGTATTGCGACAAAAGAAAGAGGCAACATTATAGTATTATCGTCTATTGCAGGCACTGCTGAAGCCTTGCACGAAGCATCGAATTATCTGTACAAAAAAAATAATGAAGGTGCTATCGAAATCATCAACAAGCTGGAATTGGATTATATTCAATTGACTTCAGCTCTATTTGAGACAGAAAGTCTACGCCAAGAAGCTGTTAATAAAATTACAACAACTTTTGATTACATAAGAACATTTTCAAGAAATCTGTTTACATTATTCGAAGAACGCATCGTATTGGCACAAGGAGAACTCCTTTTGTCTGACATTTTCCTTCTGATGCTTTCTGAAAGAAATATAAAAGCAGCATTGCTTCCAGCTCTCGAATTCATGAGAACAGACAAAAATGCAGAACCTGATGCAATATTCTTGAAAGAAAAATTATCGGAACTACTTGATTCTAACAAGGATGCTGAGATATTCATCACACAAGGATATATCTGTAAAAATGCATACGGAGAAATAGACGACCTTCGCAAAGGAGGTAACGACCTGAGTGCATCACTAATCGGAGCAGCCGTAAATGCTGACGAAATTCAGATTTGGGCTGATGTTGATGTAATGTTAAACAACGATTCGAAATGTGTTGAAGGTACAACAGCCATCAAACAAATGAATTTTGATGAAGCTGCAGAACTTACTTACTTCGGATCGAAAATTCTACATCCATCATCTGTATTACCAGCAAAACTTGCAAATATTCCTGTCCGTTTATTGAATACGAATACCCCAGACTCTCCGGGAACTATCATTTCGAACAAGACAGAACCACATACAGTAAAAGCTATAGCAGCCAGAGAAGGCATAACTGTTATCCGTGTTCAATCGGGACGTATGTTATTGGCTCATGGATTCTTACGCAGGATACTTGAGGTATTCGAAGATTTCCAGACTCCGGTTGATATGCTAACTACCTCAGAAGTTGGCGTTTCGGTTACGATAGACAACGATTCGAAACTTGAAAACATAGTTGACGAATTAAAAAAATACGGAACTGTGTCGGTTGATTCTGATATGGCAATAGTTAGTGTAGTAGGTGATCTGGACTGGAATAAAACCGGTTTTGGCACTCAAATACTAGATGCTGTTACCGAAATACCGATCCGGATGGTATCATACGGAGGAAGCAATTACAACTTCTCGATACTCATCAAAACTGAAGACAAAGCCAGAACATTGCAGATGATGAATCAGCATTTTTTTGGAACGAAGTGAATTTAATAGACAATACAATGATAAAAGGTACTTTCCCTACTGACAAGTTTAAAAATATTGAAACCCCTTTTTACTACTACGATGCTGATTTACTGAAGAAAACCATCAACATCGTCAAAGAAGAAATAAAAAAATACGGATTCCATCAGCATTATGCAGTTAAAGCAAATGCTAATCGTAAAATACTAGAAACAATAGCTTCTGCCGGTTTCGGAGCCGACTGTGTTAGTGGCAATGAGATTAAAGCAGCAGTTAATGCTGGTTTCCCTGCATCTAAAATAGTATTTGCCGGTGTGGGCAAGACAGATAAGGAAATCAATCTGGCTCTTGATCTGAACATCTTCTGCTTCAACGTAGAATCGCTGCCCGAACTTGAGGTAATCAATGATCTGGCAACAAAAAAAGGCAAGACAGCTAACATAGCACTTCGTATCAATCCGAACGTTGATGCGCATACGCACGAATACATCACAACCGGACTGAATGAAAATAAGTTTGGCATAAGCATGGAGCATATTGAGGATATCCTTGAAAAAATGCAGAAGATGAGTAATGTCAAGCTGATAGGATTACATTTTCATATTGGATCTCAAATTGAAGACATCAGTGTTTTCAAACCTCTATGTGAGCAAATAAATCTTTTACTGGCGGTATTCAACAATAGAAATATAAATATTGAAGTAATCAATGTTGGTGGCGGATTAGGTATCGATTACGAAAATCCAAACGAGAATCCTATAGCCGATTTTGCTTCATATTTCGCTTTATTCCACGACAATTTAAAATTAAAAGATGGACAAAGTGTGCATTTCGAAATTGGACGTGCAATAGTAGCTCAATGCGGATCGCTGATAACACGTGTTCTTTACATCAAAGAAGGAGAAACTAAGAAATTTGCCATCGTTGATGCCGGGATGACTGATCTAATACGTCCGGCTCTATATCAAGCATACCATAAAATAGAAAATATATCGTCGGATGAATCTGACGAAGAATACGATATTGTAGGGCCTATTTGCGAATCGTCTGACACATTTGCCAAATCGTACAAGATGAGTCAAACAAAACGTGGAGACTTCTTAGCTATCCGTTCTGCAGGAGCTTATGGTGAGATCATGGCTTCGCAATACAATTGCCGCGAATTGCCTAAGGCATACATGTCAGACAAATTAAATTAGTCAAATTATTTTTTTTGATATAACCATATAAGAGTCGTCTTGCGGCTCTTATGTATTTTATAAAAGAGAGAAACGCAACTATGGAAGATTTTCTTCGTCTATTATCCGGCATATTCATTTTCAATACAGCAGAGCTAATCATCGCGAGTATTCTGCTTCTTATTTTCTTTTTTCAGCTCTATGTATACATCGGATACTATGGTAAACCTGTTCGTTGGGCTAAGAAACTGAATAAAGGAATAGAAACATCATCTTCCAATAGTGATCAGTATAAGGTGTCGGTTATCATCGAAGCCGAAAATGAGGCTGAATATCTTTCCGAATTATTGCCACTAATTCTATCACAAGACTATCCCAACTTTGAAGTCATTGTAGTGAATAATGGTTCGACTGACGAAACAGGAATATTGCTTGAAAGATTGGAGCAAGAACATAAAAATCTATACCATACCTTTCTGCCCCACTCTCTAGACAAATACGGCTTTCGCAAAATGGCACTAACATTAGGTATCAAAGCTGCAAAAGGTGACGTTTTATTATTTACCGAATCATACAGCCGTCCAGTATCTGATCAATGGATTAGACTGATGACCGAAAAATTAACCGACGACAAAGATATTGTACTTGGATATTCGAAGATGAGCAGAAATAAACCCTTCTGGACTCGCATAGCGGCTTTTGACAATCTGCTTTTCAGCCTTCAGTATCTATCCACTTCTTTAAAGAACAGCCCTTTTACCGGTACATATCGCAACCTAGCCTTCAGACGTAATCTTTTCTTTGACAACAAAGGCTTTTCTCAATTCCTATACCTCGAGAATAGCGAAGATACATTTATCAATAGAGTAGCAACAAAAACAAATACCGCTGTATGTCTCGATAAAGAAAGTTTCACCGAAACCCTTTCTGATAATTACAGTTTGTGGAGACAGATCAAACAGTCATACTCGGCAGCACGCAGTTGTTTCAAAGGTTGTCAAACAACGTTATTTTCTACAGAAAACCTTTCTCGCTGGATTTTCTTGATTGTGCTGCTTGTAGAGATCTCACTAACTATCTATACTCAGCATTGGGGCATGCTTGGCATAAATATTTTCATCTTATTGATAAGCTTATTGACTCGAGAGATCGTGATTAACAAGGCTGCTCGATATTTTGATGCTGGGAAGTACTATTTCTCTTTATCATTAATTAGCCTATTACAGCCAATATATAATATTCGTTTCAGACATAAGGTAAAAAATCCGGTTAGATAAACATTAAGACTTTAAGAGTAAAGACTTAGCTCGCTGAAAAGGCTTATTGATTCGTTCTTCCCAGAACAACCACAGAAGTAGTATAATACCATCGTAATATATCCAAGTAAAGATATCGCGATGAAAAACATGAAACCAATCTTCGTAAAACAAAGAATAAGATTCTGCATCATTCTCCCATATACGATCATTATACCATTCATTAACCGAAATAAACCACTCCGGAAAAGGATCTTTCACTATAAGACAAACGACAATAAGACGTAGTATATTTACCAAGGTCAATATTACCAGAGAAAGAGGTATGTACCATTTTTTTTGTTGAAGCGGCCCGAAATAACAAATCAGGATAAAGGAAAACATAATCAATTGCTTGATTCCCGTACAATCCCAAATGATATTTATTAGAATATGGTCTTCGCGATCAAAATATAAAGTTATCCCATCACGAACAAAATCAGAATAGCCTAAAACCGAGTGAATCAACCAGTGAACGATTTTAGCCGTAAATAGACAAATTCCATATGTCCACGATGTAATATCTTTACCTAGGACAATCAGCATTTCGCCATTTTCTCCCATATCGACTAGTAATTTCCAGACGAAATCGAAAAAAACGAATAAAATAAGAAACCAAACAATATCTTTGAATGGTTTAAATACAGTAGGTAGATACTTATCTAAAATATTGTCAATGCTAATTTTAAACATCCTATACAAAAACAATCAGCGAAGATATTAAAATTAAATAATTAATCTTTTTATGCTAAAAAAAAAGATTACATTTTATACAAAGTTTCGCATTACTGATTTTTTTAATTTACTTTGCAACGACAAAATTAATCATAGGAACAAATACCTATCCTCAAATTAGTTTTTGTTTTACACGAAAAGAGAGTTATTGAATATATTTAACAAAAATGTTGAAAAATAAGAAAACCTTATTAATCGCAGTGCTGATTATGGCTATCAGTGCTATTACTGCTCAAACGACCTCACCATATAGTAGATATGGATATGGTATATTGAAAGACAAAGCCGTTGGTCCATCAAAAGCGATGGGTGGAATCGGATATGGTTTGAGACAAAAATATGGTGCTAACCCACTGAATCCGGCTTCGTATTCAACAGTAGACTCTCTAACCTTCATGTTCGACATAGGCATTAGCTATACCAAATCCAAACTAAGTGAGGGAAACGTTTCTATGACAGAAGATAACGGAGGACTGGATTATATAACAATGCTATTTCCTGTAGCAAAAGGATTAGGTGTCAGTTTTGGTGTAGTTCCATACTCAACAGTCGGATATCGATTTGGTGGAGTAAAAACAGCTACTGGAGGTGATTACCAATACTCTGAATATTTCGAAGGCTCAGGCGGTCTTAATGATGTTTACATTGGAGCAGGCTACAAACTTCCTATTGATGGTTTATCTGTTGGGGCAAATATATCTTATACCTTTGGATCTATTAATTATCTTAGAAGTCTTAACTCAATAGGTACACAGGATTATTTTAAGCTAAAAAGAAATTCATTTAAATTTGATGTTGGAGCTCAATACGACTTAAGGCTTCCAAACAGCGACTTACTAACTATTGGTGCTGTATTTAGTCCTAAAATGTCGGCCAATGCGAAATATGAGCAAAGCTCAACAGAATCGCCATATGAAGGCGATACTATACCAAATATAAAAACAGATCTACCAATGACAGTTGGTCTGGGGTTCACATTAGTACACAAAGAGAGACTAACAATTGGAGCTGATGTCACATTCCAACAATGGGAAAAAGTTAGATACCCAGAAACGATAATGGGAGATGACTTCATGAGTGCATCTGACCGATTCAACAATCGATTGAAGTATGCTGTCGGAGCAGAATTCATTACCGACCCATACAGCCGTAATATACTAAAACGTACGAGACTAAGAGGAGGATTAAACTACTCAAACTCATACATGAATGCACAAACAGATAGCGAAGCTGGAGGCAAACTGGCAAAACCATACGGATATAAGGAATATGGTGCTACTCTAGGCTTTGGCTTTCCAATAAGAGATCTCAAATTTTCGGGAACCAGAACAACATACGTGAATGTTAATTTTGAATACAAGAGAATTGCTCCTGAAAGAAAAAATATGGTCAAAGAGGAATACTTTGGAGTATCACTAAGTCTTAACTTCAACGAGCTCTGGTTCTTCAAACGCAGAATTGACTAATCGCGGACAAAATAGATGAGTGATATACGACATAATATAATATCTAGAATTACTGTAATGACTTTATTGGTCATTACAGTCTTTTCTTTAGTATCATGTGGTAACAATCAGAAATCAGACATCGATTTTGCATATGATCCGGAGCTAATTCCCTCAATGAGTACCGATAGCATTGATATGATTATCACATCTGATTCGGGACAAGTCAAATACAGGATACTGACACAAACATGGAATATGTACGATAATGCGAAAGAGCCCTATTGGTCATTTCCAGACAAACTTCATGTCGAACAATATGATTCTCTGATGCAAGTAGAGGCTACAATTGATGCTGACTCGGCATGGAATTATGTAAACAAAAAGCTATGGAAACTAAAAGGTAAGGTTGTTATAAAAAACACACTAGGAGAAACATTCAAAACCGAAGAGTTGTATTGGGACCAACGTACCGAACGTATATATTCAAACGTACATGTAGAAGTACACAGACCGGATAAGATAACACTACATGGTAAAAACGGCTTCGAATCCAATAAAAACATGACCGAATATTCATTTTTCAACGTCGATGCAGTGTTGACTGTCGAAGACAAAAATGAGCCATCCGAATAAAACATAAATCATTGATAGAGTAAAGATTTGAATAAAAAGAATACTTTTTCAATGATATTTAATTGCGATTTACTATCTTCGCATGCTATAAATCTGAATTTTAGAAATAGAAAAGTAATAAAATTATATAATTAAAAAAAAGAATTGCTCAAATGGCTGCTTTACAGAAAATTAGAAATAAAGCCGGACTGCTAATCGGTGTGATTGGTGTCGCTTTGCTGGCTTTTATCTTATCAGACTTATTCACATCATCTAATGCATTCTTCAACAAATTCAAAGACAAAGTAGTTTCGATTGATGGAGAAGTTGTATCAACTGGTGAGTTTCAAAAAAATCTAGAAGAATACGAACATTTTCTTAAATTCATCTACGGAGAATCAGGTAGCAACAACACGGTAAGAAATCGTGATGTAGTATACCGCAATTTGGTAGAAGAAAAAATGATCAACATCGAAGCTGAAAAATTAGGTTTAGCTGTTACTGAACAAGAAATAGCTGATCTAGTTTATGGCGAACGCCCATCTTCTCTATTTTTCTACGATGAAGAAATCGCTCCTATTTTCAGCGATCCTCAAACAAGACAATTCAACCGTGAAGCTCTAAACCAATTCCTTTCGATGGTGAATATGGGCAACCAATCTACAGGTTCAATTGAGCAAGACAACTATATAGCTAGTGCACGTGCTGCATGGTTATACATTCAGAAAAAAATCAAGACTAACCGTCTGAAAGAAAAATACACGGCATTGGTTTCAGGTTCATACCTAACAACAGATGCTGATGCTAAACAAGCATACGAAGACAGCAAATCTATTGCTAATTTCATCTATACAGTTCAACCATACTCATCACTTCCTGACTCAGCAGTTACTGTTTCGAATGATGAAGTAAAAAAATTGTATGATAAACGTAAAAACAACTTCAAAGTTGATTCTGAGTTCAGAAGAATTTCTTATTTCGTAAAAGACGTTATTCCTAGCGATGCTGACTATAATGAAGTAGAAACTCTAATGGAAACAGCAGCCGCAAAACTAGCTGAAGCAGACAAAGCATCGGTAGCTATGGTCGTGAATGAATATTCAAATAATCCATACTCTGATTTCTTCATTCCTAAGAAAAACATACCGGAAGGATCTGAGGTACGTAAATTCGTCAATAGTGCATCAGTTGGTGACATGTATGGTCCTGTAAGAGAGAATCAATCTTATGTAGCATATAAGTTAATTGATACAGAAGTAGCTCCAGACTCAGTTTACATGCACACGCTACCACTTCCTACAGGTATTGATCCTAGCGTAGTTGCAACATTATCAGACAGCCTTCTGAACGTAATCAAAGGAGGCAAAGATTTCACTAAAGTAGCTCAAGAGGTATGGCCTGGTGCTAATATCGAAGAGAACAAAGTATCTGAAATAGAATTAGTACAGATAGGCATTCGCGACGCTTGTTTTTCAGCAAAAGTTGGAGAACCATTCAAACTGAATGTAAATGGTCAAACAATGTTAGTTCGCGTAAATAAAAAATCAGCTCCGGTTGAAAAAGTAAAACTTGCTTCAATCATTATGCAAGTTGCAGTTAGCGACAAGACTTTAAATTCTATCGACAACGAACTTAATCAGTTCATTAGCGAAAATGGCAAACTAGAAAGCTTTGACAAAGCTGCTACTGAAAAAGGTTACAGCTTAAGAAAAGATGTACTTCTTGCTCCAGGTTCATTAGATATCGAACCAACAGCTCCAAATAGCAACAACATAGGAAGTACTCGAAACATTGTAAACTGGGCATTCAACAACAAAGTTGGTTCAGTTAGCAAATTTGACTATACAGATAGAAAAATCGTAGCCGTAATGACAGAAGAAGTTGAAGGAGATTACCGCCCAATATCTGATCCAGAAGTATTTAATATGCTGAAGGCTGAACTAGTAATCGACAAAAAAGCGGAGAAGATGATCACAGATCTTAAAGCTAAAAACCTTACATCTGTTGAAGCATATGCTCAAGAAGTAGGAGGAAAAGTAGACTCTCTAAACTTCGTTTCTTTCCGTACAATGAGCCTTCCTATTGGTTTCGAACCGATATTTAATGCATATGCAAAAGATGGAGAAGTTAATAAGCTTGCAGCTCCGATGAAAGGTAAAAACGGAGTATACGCATTCAGCATTACATCTCGCGAAACTGATCCTACTGAATTCAACGCTGAAAGCTTGAAAGCACAAGTAGGTCAACAAGCAGCGTACCAGCTAAACTATTCTGCAATGTACATTCTTTCAACAAAAATGAACGTACAAGATAACAGACCTGCTTTCTGGTAATCTATAAAACATAAAAGATAAAAGCCCTTGCAGATTTTGGTCTACAAGGGTTTTTTCTTTAATATTGCAACATTATGACTAAAAAAGAAAGATATACTGGAGTATTAAATTGGTTCAACGATAACGTCCCTGTAGCTGAAACAGAATTAGATTACGACACTCCATTTCACCTGCTTGTTGCTGTTATTCTATCAGCTCAATGCACCGATAAAAGAGTAAATATGGTTACTCCTGCCTTGTTCGAAGCATATCCAACGCCAGAAGTAATGGCAGTATCATCAGCCGAAGTCATTTTTGAATACATTAAAAGTATTTCGTATCCTAATAGCAAAGCGAAAAACCTGTTAGGGATGGCTCAAAAGATAATGGCTGACTATAATGGAGAAGTTCCGCAAGATAGAGACTCATTAGAATCGCTACCAGGAGTAGGGCGAAAAACAGCAAACGTCATGCTAATTGTAGCGTTCAATAAACCAGCGATGCCTGTCGATACTCATGTTTTTAGAGTTTCGAATAGAATTGGACTGACAACAAATTCTAAAAATCCTCTGCAAACAGAGAAAGAATTACTAAAATATATACCTCAAGAACTCTTAGGCAAGGCGCATCACTGGCTAATTCTTCATGGCAGATACACCTGTTTAGCAAGAAAACCTAAATGTTTGGAATGCAAAATTTCGGAATATTGCAGATATTTTGCAAAAAGCTCAAAGAAAGAAGCTAAAATAGAAGAATAACTTCATTTTATTAGACGCCTGATTTTCAATACAAACCAAAAAGCTAGAAAATAAATATTATTTTTATTAAAAGAAACTTCCAAAAATATTTGGAGTGTAATGTAAAAGCGACTACTTTTGCACTCGCTTTAGAACAATAAGCGTTTTGAACTGAAGCGACAAAACAAAGAGATCATTGACATAGTTATAAGAAAATATAGATACATACAAAGCGTGTAGTACATATAAGTATTACATATCAATTCCTACCCGGCTTTGATCTTTTGGATTGAAGCAAGGTAATAACG
>NZ_OEPV01000002.1 GCF_900240225.1 Dysgonomonas massiliensis
CCAATCTGATTGCCGGATTATTAGCATATAGTTTCTTACCGAAAAAGCCTTCGATTAGGGTAGATATAATAGAAGATAGCCAATTGACTATCTTCTAAAATCATTTTCTTATATCGAACTCACGTTAATGAATATTCTTTGTCTATATATTTCAAATCTCCGATTTTAAAAGAATTGTAATTGTTAGCCAACTTATCAAATAATTCTTCTAATTGAAGTAAACCATGTATATCAACAGAAATTAAGACACTATCCTCTCCTCTGAAATTGTCAAAGAATCCAATTCTGATATATTTTTCTTGTGTATCCACGTTATGAGATAGATATAATTGCACATTAAAACTTTTTACAAGATACAAAAAAGAGGGAACTAATAGCTCCCTCAAATATCAAAGTAAATTCTTCATTGCTTCATCAATTTGGCTATTCTCAAAGCTGTCTAAATAGATTTGTGTAACCTTTTCAGAGCTATGTCCTAGTGATTCAGATATTATTGCTGTGTTTACTCCAGAGCGTTTTAGAACAGTTGCGAAGCTATGACGTGCTACATAGGTTGTTAAATCAATTGGAATATTCAGTTCTTTACCTATCTGCTTTAACTCTCTATTTACCTTTGTTATCACTTTATGCACCCTATTTGCTTTCTGAATTTCGGTTTTATGAAAGTCTGACAAAATAGGGAACAAATAAGAACTGTTATTATCAGCGTATTTACTGACAATCTTCATTGCTTCTTCTTGTAACGGTATCTTAATTAATTTGTGCGTCTTTCTGCGGAAATATACAAGCCTATTATCAATTATATTATCCCACGTTAAATAAGCCATATCAACAAAGTTAATACCCGCCATCAGATAAGAAAATGTAAATAAGTCAATTGCTAGTTTCTGATAAATGCTGTTTTCATCGCAAGAATAAGTAATAACAGATATAATCTCATCTTTAGAAATTGAACGCTTGACTGTTTCTTGTTTCAATTTTGAGACATTATAATCATCAAATGGATAATGTTCTGCTTTTACAATATTCTCTTTAATAGCTATATTGAAAACGGCTCGTAATGTTCTAAAACGAATGCCAATTGTATTAGTGGAAATATTGTTGCTTCTTAGCCAAGTTTCATATTTTCTTAGCCAAACAATATCAATATCTGAAAAGTAGATATCTAGATGTTTATTAAATGCTAACAGAGAGTTTAACACTTGTTGATGCGATAAAGCATAACCACGTCTTTTTTCAGCAAACAAACGTTGTATCTGTTCTTCAAATACTTCTTTAACTGTTCGCTTCTTTGTTGGCTTGTGTACTTTATCTATCAGTGTTTTAGCAGTAAATTCTTTATTATCAGATTTTAATTCGATAATTTGGTCTCTATACTCTTGCGTTTTCTCTGAAATAAGTTTTAGAATATGGTCTCTATTAGGGCAATTACGTTTCGGTTTGTTCTTCTCAAAATCCCAATATTTGGGTTTTACAGATATTCCGATACTTTGATATTTCTTTTTTCCATCTTTACATACACGAATCACTAAAGGATGCTCTCCGTTTGATAGTGTTTTTGACTTGTAACACAAGACATTAACCGTTGCATTCATTGCGTTTTTTGGTTTAACTCTTGGTTTAACTTTAGTCGTTAAATCTATGGTAAATTAGTGTAGAATAGCTATCAATTAAGCCATTTTTTGAGGAGTATATATAAATAAAAAGACCATAAATCATTGATTTACAGTCTTTTAAAAGTGGTGCCACCAGTTCTAATTCAGGTTGCCTTTATTTTCTCACATTTTTTAACTAAAATAATTTTTTTGTTGATTTTCACCATGTTGCGAACATGTTTGATTTGGAATTTTCAAAAGTTATACACATACTTATTGAAATCAGGGGCATAAATGTTTTACCTATGTTTTACCCCTTAGCTTGTAAGCACGAAACTCTACAATTAAAAAATTAAAAGTAAAGAATATGAGCACTATAAAATTTAAAGTCATAATCAGACTAGATAAATTATCAAAATCAACAAATGAAGCACCAGTATGTTTAAGAATAACTAAAGACAGACGAACTATGTATAAAACGCTATTACACGTTGACCCTAAATATTGGGATGATAAAAATCAATGTGTAAGGAAGCAACACCCAAATGCTGACATCTTAAATTTAGACATTACGAATAAGAGAGCAAGTCTTGAGCGAGAAACTTGCCATCTATCCGTAACGAATGAATCTGTTAGCATAGCCACTATACGAAATAAGATAAATAACAGAACATCTATTGATTTATTTGAATATGCGAATAATTATATTGAGCAATTATATAAAAATGGGCAACATGTCACATACAAAAAGACTAAATCAGTTATCAAAAAACTACGATTATATGTAAAGAAAGAGACCTTACCAATAAAAGCTATAACTCTAGACTTTATAAAACAATATGAAAATCATTTGATGAATGATTTAGGAAATACAAGGAACACAACTACAGTCAATATGAAGACTCTAGCTAAGTTGGTTGGAGATATTTATCGAAATAATGATTTAGACGAACTGTACAATCCATTCCGAAAAATAAAATTTAAACGAGAGGATACAGAGAGACCCGTTTTAGATATAAATGAGATACAAACAATTAAAGGTCTAAACATAAAATTACAGAGTCCATTGTATGATGCTCGAGAAGTATTCATATTTGAATGTTGCACCGGCATTCGTATCTCTGATATACTTACTTTAAAATGGAAAAATACAATTGCTAAGAAGATAACAATACGTATGCGTAAAACAGATAAACCTCTTACTATACCTCAATCAAAAGGTGCTCGAATGATATTAAATAATAAACGAAGAATATTAGAAAATAATGGAGTGAAAATTGACCCAGAAAACTATGTTTTCAATATTTTGAAAGTAGATGTAGAAAAAGTTTCAGCCCAAGAATCATTGAATGCAATAAGCTCGGCAACAGCAATAATAAACAAACGTCTTAAGCGAATTGCACAGTTAGCTAATATAAACAAAAATATATCAACGCACACGGGTCGGCATTCTTTTGCTACAGCGTTACTCTTTAAAAAAGCAAAACTCCATCAGATTAGGGAGCTACTCGGACATGGAGATATAAGAATCACTCAATTATATGCGAAAGTTCAATTTCAAGAGATGGAAGAAGCAATTAAACTATTAGATAATTTATAATTATGGACAAATCAAATTTATTTTTTACATCAGAAGATGTTGCTACTATTTTAATGGTAAGCAAACGTACATTGCAGAATTATCGTAGCGAAGGCAAATTGAAGTATTATAAGGTTAGCCGAAAAACGATTAGATACCGTGTAGAAGACGTAGTTGAATTCCTCAAACAGAGTTCTTGCTGTTCTTATCAAAAAGATAGGATAAATACTTTAATCGAAAAATACACCCCAAAACTAGAATAAATATATGCAACCTCAAAAAGCTATTTTTTCAACAACACAGAAAAGAGGCAAAATACAAAAATGTTCTTTCTATAAAGGAAACAGCTATATCTATTATGATTGTCAGAAAGATAACACACAAAACATACGTTAGGTTAACCATAGCAACCTATAGAAAACCCACAGAAATTGCGGTTGTGTATATAAACAATAGTAATAGGCACTAGCATACTCCCACAAAAAGTAAAATAAGGCGCGGGTGAATGTTGTTTATCTTTAATATTCATATAGTCTATATAGTACAGTAATATACATAACTATGCTTAACCATTCCTATAGGTAAGGTAGCTAAGAGTAAAAATGGATAGATTCTCTAGATACAGATCACAAAGAAAATAATAGGAATGTGCAACTGCATTTAAAGGCTACCCCACCCCTTAAATTGATTTAGGGTATGGGGTATGATGAGTAACTGCGGTTAGATTAAGAAGTAGTTATTAGATCAAGATATTTGTTACTGCAATATAAATAACTGATGTACTTTTTATATCTTTACATAAATCAAATTTGAAATATAAAGAATAGATAACAACAAATAACATACATATTGATATAAAGCATTAGCTTTTTATTCTTTGCTACTGAAAATCGCCAAATTTTTAAAATGCTGTAAAAGATTAAGAAGTAATGCCTGCGTTCTAGCGTGGGCTTTACTCATTTTACAGCAAGGTGTTTGGCGATACCCCAGTGGAAAATGTAGTTTTAGTCCACGTTTTGCATCATGCTACAAGAAGAACAATTTATAATTCTAATTAATAAACTAAAAAATCTTAGTAAGGAAAAACTCAATCAGACTATACAACAAAGACAGTCCTTAGAAGACTTTTTTTTGAAGTCGATTGAAACGTTTAACACTTTATATGAAATAGAGCAAAAACGCTTAAATGAAAAGTATGTTGAGCCTTTTGCTAAAGAATATTCATTCCTTGAGCAAAAATCTGTTTTACAAGTAATAAGAAAACATCATTGGGAAACATTCCATTCCTTACTTCTAAAACATCTTTGGCAACAACCCAGGCTCTTGTACTCATTTATTGATAGAATTAATCGTATAGAAAATAAAGAGCTTATTTTACAGCAAATAATACTAGATAATTATAAAATAGAGGTGGAACACCCTATTAAGAATAAAAAAACAGAAAAAGTAGAGCGATTTATCGATTTACTAATAACCGATAATAATAAAAAGTGGCTCATCGTAATTGAGAATAAAATATATAGTGAGGTTTCCAAAAATAAGAGTGGTAAGGGAACGCAACTTAGCAGTTATTACAATTATATAAAAAATGATAGTCATTTTAAATCATTTGATAATAAAATATACATCTTACTTAGTCATTGCGATAATACAAAATATACTAACAATGAATGGATATATACAGACTACTACAATGTATTTTCATCAATGCTAAGAAATAACGATGCAGACAACGCAATACAACTAGATTACTTAAAAACTCTATATCAACTATTATTTAATGATAGAAGTATAAGTTCTGATTTATCATTATATACTATGAGAAAATTTTATATCGAAGTACAATCAAAGGTAAAATAGAAATGAATGAATTTACAAAATTAAATATTGCATGTTTAAAAGATATGCAAATGCTATTAGATGTAATAGCTGATACAGTTTATAAACTAGACAATGCTTTGTCAATAGAACAAAATAAAATACATAAATACTTGAAAGAAAATCTACCCACCTACTTCAATGTTGAAGAATGGGAAAAAGATTTTGATGTTTTTTCACAAGATGATGCTAACGAAAGCCTATTAATGCCTAATATAGGCATTACATATTCCACTACAATAAATAAAATTACTAAACGACATTCAATTAGATGCTTTGATTTATACATAGGATACCTATCTGATGAAAGGCAGAATGTTATATACATACAGCTTTTTAATGATTTTGAGACCTTCATATTAACAGAGTTATTTATTTCTGAACTTAAGAAATATATTCCTAAAGAATGGAAATGTGATTCTGATAATAACCACGAGGAACCTAATATTTATATTGAGTTTCCATTAGATGAAAAATTTTCGACAAAAAAGATAGAAGACTGCATCCAAATTTTTAAAGATTCTATTCTACGACCTATAATAGACAAATTACAGTCATAAAATTCAACGTTCTGTAACTACAATTATCAAACGTTGAAAGTTAAATAATGATTTGCATAGCATATTATTTATAGCTATAATTAGAGTTCAGTATTTATCATTATTGATTTTTTATTGTAGCTATGATAGATAAAATCGTTTTTTACATTAACGATGTTGATGTTGATGCCATAGAAAAGAGTCTCTGGGAATATGGCTCTATCGATGAAGAATTAGATTTGGTTGGTCTTGATAAAAAAAGAGGTACATCAAAGTACGGAACGATACTAAATAATGCTATAACGATAAAAATACATTTATCGAAAGATGGAACTTATACATTAAGAGGTCATGGTTCACTACAAAAGTTTTTCAAAGGCAATAACTACTCCACTTTCTCAGTAACAGAGGCACAGAAAGCAATAACTAGCTTAGGTAAATTAATGGATATTCCTTTAGAGCGTTTTATATTATCTAGCATAGAAATAGGAGTAAACATTCCGATGTCTAAAGAGCCGATGATATACATAGATATGCTTTCCTTCTATCGTATAAAAAAATGGCCATTTACTTTAATGAAGCCACTTGCTAAATCAAGTCAGTATCATGGTCGCTATTGCAGATTATCAGAATATGAGATTAAGTTTTATGATAAAACTTTCGAAGCAACATATAGAAAAATAAAGCTAAAAGATACCGTTCCCTCTAACATCTTACGTTATGAAATACAGCTTTTCTCGAAAAAATATCATGTATTTGGATTTAAAAATATTAAACCTCTAACGGCCGAGAAATTGCTTAATCCACGACTATATAATAGATTCATAAGAACCTTAAGAAAAACATTTGACGATATATATTTAGACGATATTGATAAAGACTATAGCAAAAAATTGCCCAAAGACGTAAAAGAGTATATATTTGTATCATCTGAAGATTACGATTTATATCTCGAATATTTAGAAAAATATAGAACTAAGAAAGAATATCAACAAGCAAAAAAACACAAGAGATATTTGGAGAAAGAATTTCAGTCACTAAAAGAGACAGATAATATACATGAGTTAAAATCTAAATTTGAAGAAGCAATAAGCCTAATTCACGATACGAGGAAACACTGAAAATTAAATTTTCAAATACAAAATTCACAACTTTTCCCATATCTAATAAGCAGGAATAATAAGATTCACACCCCAACCCAACACCATAAGTGAGAGAGTAAAATGAAAGAGGATACTGTTATACAAGGAACACTATTTGAAGATGATTATTTAATTCGTTCTTTAGGTGGAATTGCAAACCAAACAGACATTGCATTAACTGAACTTGTAGCAAATGCTTGGGATGCCGGAGCAACTAATGTCTCTATTTTTATCCCTGATAAAAAAGGAGATAAACTTATAGTAAAAGACAATGGCATAGGATTAACTTCTGAGCAATTTCACAAGAGATGGATGAAGCTAAGATATAATAGACTTAAGCATCAGGGTAAAAATGTAATATTTCCAGATGGCAAAAAAAGAAATCGAATAGCTTATGGTCGAAATGGAGTTGGTAGACATAGCTTACTATGCTTCAATGATGAATATACTGTAAAAACAGCAAGAGATGGAAGTTTATTCGAAGCTGTTATTTCAACACTTGTTGAAGGAGAAGCTCTAGCTATAGTAAGTGAAAATATTAGTCCTTCAACAGAACAAGGAACAACACTGGAAGTAGTTGTTGATAGAAATTTACCAACTGTCGATAAAATACGAGAAATAATTTCTTCAAGATTTTTATTAGACCCCGAATTTAATATCGAAATAAATAGGGAAAGACTTCCATTAGAGGATTTAGATGGATTATTAGACACTAGTAATTTAATATCTAAAGATGGGATAGAATTAACTGCATATTTTATAGACTCCAAAAAAACGGCAAGAAAAAGTGTTTTTCAAGGAATCGCTTTTTGGCAAAGAGGACGTTTGGTAGGCAATCCATCTTGGATTTTAAGTGATAAACTATACATAGATGGCAGAACCTCTATAGCCAAAAGATATTCAGTTATTATTAAAAGTGATAATTTAGAAGAAGTTATAAAAGAAGATTGGAGTGGCTTCAAAAATGACATAAGAGTCGAAAATTTATATACAGTAGTTGCTGAATATGTAAACTCTATGTTTGATTCTGTAGCTAAAAGTACAATAGAAGAAACCAAGACTTTTATAAAACAAGAATTAAAAGGCAAACTTAAAGAAGCATCTCCCTTGACCCTTCTTGAAATAGATGAGGTTATTGAAAGTATCACTATCAATACACCAACAGCAAAACAAGATTCGATAACTATAGCTGTGGAAGCAATAATAAATCTAGAAAAATCCAAGAACGGACAAGAATTACTCGCTAAACTATCAAAACTTAATGAGGAAGATATAGCTGGTCTTAATCAAATATTAGATAAATGGACAGTAAAAGACGCGCTCACTGTCTTAAGTGAAATTGACAGACGAATATCTATAATCGAAGCAATCAGAAAATTATCTAGTGATAAGACTATCGATGAGTTGCATGTTTTGCATCCACTGATAACAGAATCAAGATGGCTTTTTGGCCCCGAATATGATACAGCAGAATATACGTCTAATAAGCAGATGCAAACTGTAATTAAAACTCTTTTCAAAGACAAAATAAATCCTAATGTAAATATAAATTACAAAAAACGTCCAGACGTAGTTGTTCTAGCAGACAATACAACCTTATCCGCAACAGGAATAGAGGAACACGCATATGATTCCAACTTAGTTGAAGTTAAACGACTCTTAATAGTCGAATTAAAAAGAGGTGGTTTTGAGATAAAAAGAGCTGAAAGAGACCAAGCTAATGCTTATGTTGAAGATTTATTTGCACATATGAAGGATGCTACATCTATTGTAGCTTATGTTGTAGGTGATAGTATTGCATCTAATATACAACCAGTCTCCACTGTTGGAGATGAAAATAAAGGACGAATTTTTGTTACTACCTTTTCTCAATTAGTAGATACTGCAGAAAAAAGGATGTTTAGGCTACGTGAAAAATTAAGTGGAATGTATGATGATATTCCAGGTATGGAATTATATAGACAAACACAAATTACGTTTAAGTAAAAACACAAATTGCCCTTATCTAATAATTAATATTTGAGAGAAAGTAAACATATAGTGGAAAAGAAGAAAATATTAAGTAAGTCAACTTATGTACTTAATGAAAGTGACTTCATCTCTCATTACGAATTATATGAGCAATATGACTGGTTATTAGATAGAGTAAAAGGTTTAGAATCTTTATGGAGTTTTCTTAATGAAGAAGAGAGAGCACTTATGATAAAATTATTCTCTTATTTTCATGTAATGGGTCACAGTGAAGAGAAGGAAAGATTAGAGAAAATTGCCTCTGTAATAACTGACGAATGGAATTGTTCTCATGAGAATACTGTAATAGTTTCAATATGCAAGGACAATAAGCCAGATGGCTCTCAAGAGATGGCCAACTCTCTGAAGAATAAATTTGAAGGGTATGACTGGGATGAAAGTAATATTTGCAACAGATTTGATAACTTTCTATTAAGCAGAAGATTAACAGACTATAAAAACATTATTCTTTGTGATGATTTTATTGGATCAGGGCATACAATTGCAAGTAGAGTAAAGGATTTAAAAAAAAATATACCTACACGAAAGTGGTGGCAGTTTTGGAAACCTCGATTTCAAGAAACGAAAATTTATATAATTGGGATAGCAGGCATGCAAGATGCTCATCCTGTCATTATGGAAAATGGGACTTATAACTGTCATATAGGTTTATTTTTAAATAAAGGGATTAGAGATAATTTTCAAGGTAACGACAGGGAAAATAATATTAAAATAATGAAAGGGATAGAGCTTAAACTTGCTAAGAGAATAACTCTTAAAAAAAGAACTCTTAAATTAAAGAAATATAACTTTGGATGGAATGGAGCAGAAGCTCTATTTTGTACTGAAGATGGAAATATTCCCAATAATGTATTTCCAATCTTTTGGTGGCCAAAACTAGAAAATGGAAAGAAAATTACTCCTTTATTTAAAAGAGTGTTATGACTAATTATTTGTACGAAGACAAGAGGATATTAACTCTATTATATGAGAAAGGAAAACTTGATATATATAAAATACATCAAGAAGAATTATTTTCTCCAGCACAAATAATGCGTAGTGTCAGAAATTTTATCTCATTAGGCTATATCAGAAAAGAAGACTTGATCATAAAACCTACTAAAGAGGGTAAACTATGGATTAAAGAAAATCTTCCTAAAATATTAATGGAAAGATCAGATAAAATATTCACAAAGATACCAGAAGATATGCTTATTGAAGAAGATCAAAAAATACACATAAATGAACCTTATATACCTGAAAAAATATTTTGCTATTAAATAAAGAGGGAGAGTGGCAAAGAATTAGACTTTGAGATGCATTCGTCTCGTACTGCAATGTCACTTTTAGCTAATAATAATCCATTAAAAATGAGATTATCATTATCAATTATCATTGTAAGAATAGATCTTCTTACCATAAGTAAAGAAGCCACTCTCTTTTCTATAAGTATATAGTAGTTATGAATGAACAACAGAATAATATTGAAATATGGTATCACGAAATTGATAAGGCAAACGATTTGACATCACGTCAAAATTCATATGCTAAGAAGTATGTTGCAACATTATTGAAGAATAATGCCGTCGTAATATTCGATTTGTATCACTTAGCATGTCTTATTGGAATAAAATACCATATTTTACTTAAAATGTCTCATTCCTCTAAACATTTTTATTATGACTTCACTATTAAAAAGAGAAATGGGGATGATCGTGTTATCTCTGCACCATTCCCATCATTGAAATATACCCAAAAATGGATATATCAAAACATATTAGCAAAAGCACCTATATCTCCTCATGCAAAAGGGTTTGTTCCCAATCTATCATTACTTAATAATGCAGAACCTCATTTGCATCAAAATGCTATTTTACAAATGGATATAGCTAATTTTTTCCCTTCTATCAGTTGGAAAAGGGTGTATAATGTTTTCAAAAACATTGGTTATAATAATAGAATTTCTGCCGCTTTAACCAATCTATGTTGCAAGCATAATTCCTTACCCCAAGGAGCACCGACAAGCCCCATTTTAAGCAATATTATTTTGTCCAAATTAGATAAAAGATTATCAAAGTTAGCTGAAAAACATTCATTAACTTATACTAGATATGCCGACGATATAACATTTTCGGGATATATAATCCCTAATGAATTAATCAATATTATTTCCTACATAATAGAAGATGAAGGATTTATCGTTAATAATAATAAAACAAGAATTGCTAGAGGTAATAAAAAGAAAATAGTAACAGGGATCTCTGTTAACAGTGAATATTTAACCATTCCACGAAAAAAGAAACGCGAAATACGCCAAGCTATATATTACATAAAAACCAAAGGGCTCTCTTCACATATGGAAAACATTAACAACTCAGATCCTATTTATATTTATAGGTTGTTAGGATATCTTAATTTTTGGAAATTTATTGAGCCTGAGAATAGCTATGTAATAGATTCAATCAGAATTATAAAAAGTCAATTGTAATACGCAAACTTAAGCTTTACACTAAGTAATACACCACATAGATATGATAACTCAGAATCTATCTTTCTTATAGTTCTGAATTTCTGCAATAAATCAAAATATAATAATTCAAAAGCAGTACTCGCGATAAAATCAACGACTTTACAGTAACCCGAAATAAACTGGCAATTTGTAGTTTTGATAAAATTGCAAATATTGGTTTCAGATGTACGTAAAGTAGAGCAACTTCCGAAATGCACAATTTTATTGACTAACTGACCCTCTAAAACTGTTGCAATTTCTTTTAGTGTTATATATTGATTCTCTACTTGAATGCGATTAGTACGTCCATGAAATGCCAAATACAAAACAGGATAGTTCTTATATCTCGTTGTCGTAAATTGCTGCAAACGATAAAAGAATTCTTCTTTGGTATTACATTTATGATAAATATATTTTACACCCGAAACTGTACGAAGCAATTCAAGTATAGGCCTTATACTTTGATGACTTCGTGGATTCTTATTCCAGTTGCCCTCTAAACAATAAATATTCCTTTCATATGTCTTTATATTACTCAAAGTACAATATTGCTAAATACATCATAAAAACGCGGCAAATCCTGCTCTCTTATTATCTCATCATTATATACCTCTAACATTTGAACACTTCTATGACGGCTATATTTTGAAACAGTCAATAATTCGCCTTTATATGATTTTATTAATTTGGTTATAAAAAAATGACGGAAACCGTGAGTGCTTCCGTCAATATTCAATTCGTTTAATACTTTCTTTATTATCTCTCGAATGGATTTTGTTGTCAACCGACTACCCGAAGAGAAATTGCTCTCACTTCGGAATAATGCACCCTCTCGAATTCTATACTTGTATAAATATGTTTTCAAAGCTTTTACAGTCTCTGGATGCAAATAAATGAGTTCTTTGTCATCTTGTCCTTTGCCTATAATAAAAGCAGTTTTATCTTTTAAATTAATATCCGTTACATCCAACCTTACTATTTCCACTTGGCGTAAACCTTGAAATATAAGTAATGACAAAATGGATTTTAATCGTAGATTCTGAATTGTTGGCTCTAGTAATGAACAATGATTAACTATTTTAGCTATATCCTCATCGCTGAGACCATCTTTCTTATGGAGCTTACTTTGCCTAAATCCTCTAACCTTTGTATTTAGTTGAAAAGGTAGTCTTTGCAAATTATTTAAACCATCAATGAAAATCTTGGCAGAAATTAAATACTTATTCTTTGTGGAAACACTCAGTGTGTCAATAGAACCTAAATAACGTTTATACTCTAAATAAGTATTGGGGTTAATTCCGTGCAGTTTTACAAAATGGATAAAGTTTTTAATACGACTTAAGTATTCTTTTCTTGTGTTATCGGTAACATCTATACAATCAAATATACTATTCTTTAATTGTGATACATCGTTATAGTTTACGATTTCCATAGTTATATTTTTAAAAGTAACATGAAGTTACAAAAAAACATCTATATTCGCAACACATAATACATTGATTATCAGATTTATAAATATTAAAAACCAAATGTTTTACCTATGTTTTACCAATCAAAAACAAAAAACGTTATAAATTATTCATTTACAACGTTTTATTATTTTTTTAAAGTGGTGCCACCAGAAAGAGAACTTTTACACCCTTTCGATTGACTACCAATATTTTACGTTTTCTTAAAATTGCAAACCCACACGATTTAGCACACGATTTGTTTTCATCGTTTCGCTCGCTTGTTGCAAAACTGCTTACACAAATATAGGAAAAATATCAGTTCTTTCTTATTCTAAAGATGAAGATTAATAAACAATCTTAAAATAGTCAAGTATCGCTTTATATTTATCTTGAGCTGTCAGGCAAGTATCAATTAAATAGCCATGTGCTTTTTCCCATTCCTGTAATCCACGATAATAAAACCATTTCAAATCTTCATCAATAATAAAAGGTATCAAGTTATTAGCCAAACATTCCTTAAACATAATAAGCCGACCGACACGCCCATTTCCGTCTTGAAATGGATGTATACATTCAAATTTATAATGGAACTCAATTATATCTTCAATGGTCTTGTCTTTCTTAGAGTGATAGTTATTGAGTAGCTCTTTCATCGCATTCTTAACTTCATCAGGAGGACACGTTTCCATTCCTCCTACTTCGTTAGGTAGCTTCTTATAATCACCTACCCTGAACCAATCTTTTCGACTATCCGAAGTACTGGACTTTAGTATATAATGTAGCTCTTTTATAAAAGACTCAGTAAGTTTTGACTTTGCTTTTTCAATAATCAGATCAATACACCTAAAGTGATTGGATGTCTCAATTATATCATCGACATTAATGGTTTCGTTGGTTACTCCTATTGTATTTGTTTCAAAGATATAACGAGTCTGTTCCTCTGTTAGCTTACTTCCTTCTATACGATTGGAATTGAAAGTTAAGTCAATCTGTGTACGATGGTAGATTCCACCTTTTAGTTTCATATCCTTTTGCTCTTTAAGGATATTGAGCAAAGGATTATCACTAAATCGGCTACTACTCTTTTGAGGTAAAAGGGCATCTTCGGGTATATTCCATGTTTTACCTGTTAAGAAAGCTCCTTTTATTTTCCCTGTCGCACAATAGTTACGAATGGTTCTTTCAGGTACACCCCATTTCTCTGCAAACTGACTGACTGATAAATATTGCATAAATCTAATATATTGCTGTTATCGGCGAGAATTAATCCAAACTGGCTTTAAAAGTAGCTAATTCTGCCGATATTGGCAAGGATTATTATCTCAATAACATATGAAAATATATTCTGTAAGAATTATATAATTAAATGATTGCTTCTAATTTAAACAAGATTATATCCATTATCTTCCGATAATGAATATAACAGCTAGGTATATATATGGAAAGATAGTATTTATTTAAAAGATATTTAAGGTGCGTCTGAGTTAGTATTATAGTTAAATTTAGGATGCTTAATTATTTATTAGAAGACAGCTAAATTTTTAGACTTCAACCCAAAAATGGCGTAATTCAATATTTGTTCCATTTGGACGTCTATGTGAAGATTGATATTGTTTACATAATCCTTTTCCATACTCAATAATACAGTCATTTTCCTCCCAATTCTGCTCGTTAATAGATAATTCCTTTATCCATGTATTAACTTTATGGAACCAGTATTCAAAAGTAAAATCTTGAATGTAACCTATAATTATAGAGTTAGTTAATCTAGAAGCATGTTCTCCCATTTTAAATCGAGAAATACCGCCACCTCCTGCATATTTCTTATCTACTACTACATATTCACGTTCATCTCTTCTATTTCCTGCTTCTGGTGTTGGGAGACGTTTAGCCTCTATCCACATAAAATATGGATCAGTAGTACCTTTTAAATATATCCCCATATCACTTGTTGACCTTTTCCCTACTTCTTTCGACTGATTTTGAAACCTAAAAGGGAGTAACTCACTTTCACTCTTGTCATTTAAAAGTCTTTCTAAATCCTGTGTAATATCATTTTCGGATATGGATGTGGATCCATCTTCTTTTTTAGAAAACGGCTTAAAGGAATATAGAACTTTGTCAATCAGAACAAAGACTTTATTTATTACTTTTTTCTTGGGAGGCAAATTATCGCCTTGTGATATAATTTGTCTCTCCATCTTAGTCTTGATTTAAGATATCACTAAAAGTATCGTCTGCATCTCGCAAAGCAATAGATTCAAGCCAATATCGTAGTTGTTTGGGTTTTATTATACGTATTCCATTATCATAATAGATACGCATAACCCTACTATATTTGTAATTTTTATTAAGATTAGATGTGTATAGTAGGTTATCTATATTAACATCTGTCTTTTGCATCCTTATGCTATCCATATTACTATCATAAATATAATCACAAGCATAATAGGAATTTCCTTCTGTCAGTTTCGCTAATCTATATTTTGCATTTTTATCAGCATAAATAATATTTAATAAATTACAATATATATCTGAGAAACGTTTGATATTTTCTTTGTCTGCAAGTTTTCTATTAACTATCGCTTTTTCTCCATTACCTAAAACATCTAGTTGATATGTAGCAACATCATCTATTGTTATCCTTTCGATTTCTGTAAAAAAATGTTCTAAATTATTTACATATGGGCATGACAGTATATCTGAAAGATATATTGTATAAGGGCGAATTAGAGGACGACCACTTGTCGTTGCAATATAAAAACTAACAAAGCTTTTATACTTGGTAAGATATTCTTTCAGCTCTAATAGAATCTCTTTTCTTCCCCTAAACTCAATCGTGTCTGGGACTTTTGTCCTATTTTTCAAATTCTTTTCAAGATAATCTTCAGGAAATGTCTTAGGATTAAGTGTCTGTCTAATAGACCAATAGTATATTTCGGAATCTTGGTTAGTAATATCTTTGTTATCTAAAAAGTTTAATTGTATATTTTTAACAACTCTTTCATTCTTATTTAAAGAATTTGAAGAAAGCAAGTGTTCTCTATAGACCGCTCCTGTTTGAATTTTTCCATTTTCCTTGAGCGTATCTATTTTAGGTTCCATTTTCTGAATTTTTTTTACTAAATGGAAAACTCTTATCCCTCCCATTAAATTAGACATCCATATGTTGGGGTCTACTACTGATAGTTGTTTAGGAACCTCATGGAAGTCATAATAATCAAACTCAAAATACGACTTTTCTTTACTTGGTTTTGTACGTTTTGCTATTACATGAGTAATAGGATTTTTCTCTATAGGTCTTTTCTTTTCGATAAATATTACTAAAGTAGGAATAGACGATTTAAATAGAACTCTTCGAAAGAATGTCAAGTCTATTATCTGCTTAATATTATATGTATTAAATAAACCTTTTCTAAAACTTAATGACTTATCAGAATATAAAATAGGAGAAGAAGGAAGAATTAAACATAATTTTCCTGTCTTATCTTTAAGCAAGTACATAACGGCCTCTAGAAACAAAAGAGATAACTCATTTTCCGAATTATCGAATTTTATAGGATATTTGTCTCTTATTTTATCAATATATGATCTAACTAAGATATCATTTCTTTTGTAAGGAGGATTGCCAATAACCAAATCAAAGTCATGTTTAATATTCTCATTTAGTAAAAAGTCAAAAAAATCACTTCTTACTATATTTCCTTCATTCGTAAGATTATCAAATTGATCTAGTTCCGTCCAGATTTGTTTGGGTGTTAACATTGAACATAATGCTAACTGCAAACTAAAAATTGATAAATTCGTTGAATTGTGATGCAGGTCAACTCCGAAAATATTTTTCCGAAGTATTTCCTTTAATACATTTGGAGTTGTATCTGCAAGTTGTTTTCCTGTTCTATTTTTTATACGCCATCGCTGAACAAGCCTTTTATAGGCTACTACTAAGAATATGCCAGAGCCACATGCGGGATCTATCAATTTAACATTCTCATTAAGATCATCAGAGTTTAAACTTAAAGGTAAGCATTCATCAACTAGTAAATCAACAACAAATGAAGGTGTATAAACAGCTCCATTTTTAGCTTTATTCGTTTTTAGTCCCTTGCTATTTTCTTCTTTTGGAAGAAACTCTTCATAGAAATTACTAATTAACTCTATCGGGATATGCTCAAATGAGTATTCTCTCCATCCAAATAGATGATTCTTATAATCTGCTTCAAAAAAGCGAGCAAGTGCACTAAGATCTGTTTCTTTAATAATATCGACCCATTTTTTTTCTATTTGAAAAATTCCTCCATTAAAATGTCTAGCTAAATTGTCAAATAGTTCTACGACTTTGTTATTACGAATTATTTCTTCTAACGTTTTTAGTCCTGTAGCTTCGAAAAAAAAATTATGAGCTAGATTTTCTTGAGTTTTTGGGTCTTTCCCATTTTCTTCTAGATATTTGATGAGAATGCATATTATTAGTAGTCTATCAGCTAGTTCTGGGTCTTTAATTTTATCATTAAAGTCCTCCCGAACAATTCTTAATCCTTGAATTAGTCTTTCAGAAGCAACTTTATTATTCACAAAATTATTCTTGGCTATAGGGCTCTCCCAAAATGCTCCATTATCAAATAGCTGAGCCTTATATCTTTCTATAATATCGTTCTGTATTTGGAGATCAATAATTTCAATAGGATTAGAAATAATACCATTCTCTCCAATTTCTATAGGTTTGCGGCTGTCAAAAACTTTAATAGTAGTTTTATCAATTATCATAAAAGCAGGAATTTCACATCCGCTCCATATATCACGATGAATTATAGCATACCTATTTTTGTCCCTTTTATTATTAATGTTATCGTAAATATAGAGTTGTGCCATAGGAGGTCGCCCATCATCGAACAGACGGAAATACACAGCATCTACATCAAAAAGCTTGGCTTTATCTAAAGCTATAATGATATATGGAGAAATACTACCATCTTCCATATATTTATGAAAGTTTGAAACGAGATATACAGAAGACCTATCTTGATTCTGAATTTCAAAATCAAGTTTCATTAAATTATCTATATAGTTTACTTCGCCCATAAGGTGCAAAAATATCAATATATAGATAAACAAACAAGTAAAACATCTGTTTTTAACAATTACCCTAACCTGTCTTTAATTAACTGAAATTAATTATGTTATAGCGATCTTCTAGAGCTTTATTTAATAAAATAAATTATCTTTTATGAAAAACAAACAATATTCATCTTTTTAAACCTCTATTTTGCATTCTCTCCTCTTCTTGTTTCTGTATGACTAAGGGAACTCCTGAATTCATGTCATCATGTTGTAGTGGATGAATTAATTCATTAACTCGTTCTTGCATTCTGATTTGGTCAGCGATAGTTCCATTTTTCATCGTATTGTAGTACTCGAAGCTTTCATATAGTTGTCGAGCATAGTTGAATAGCTTATCAAAGCCCTTTTCTGCTTGTTGAAACAGATTCGTTCTATCAAAACCCCCCTTGATAACCCCTTTTTGGGTGTTGCGATGGTTGGTTAATGGTGAGAGCTTGATTTTATTCGCTTGGTCTTTACGGCTTACAATAATATGGCAGTGCATATTATTGTCATCGTTCTCCGATCTATCTCGGTCAAAATGTATCTTCCCATAAAACTTAATATCCTCTGCCGACAAGCCTTTATTGAAGTTCTTGGCATATTCAGGAATAAAGACTTCCCGAACATATTTTTTCATCGTTTCGGCTTGTTCCTGTTCGGTTGTTCCCATTGCTTGCAATTCTTTAGCCGATGGGCTAATATGGATAGCGTAAAACTTAGCATCCGTTTTTAATAGTTGAGCCTTATTGTTGTCAATATCCTTTATAACTAGCGATTTATAGATATTCTCCTCTGTGAGACTGAAAAAGCCTTCCGTATAAATACCTTTCTCCATCCGTTCTAAATCTTCATGTTCGAGGTAATTGCCCAAGCGTCTACAACTCCCTGCATTATTATATACTCCGTTCGATGGTGGTGGAAAATCTATGTTCATTTTTTTGCTTGTGTTATTGCTCGTTTATGAGTTTGGTTATTTCTGCTTTTAGATTTTCCTTTTTCTTGGATTCCATTACTCCACAATTTGCCAAGTCTGAATAAAGGGAGATTAGTTGCAGTAGTTTCTTATTATCTTTCTGTTGTGACTGCTGTATTTTTGATAGTTGTTTCCCTTGATTGTTAATCGCATCTGCGTGCCTTGAAAATTTTTCACTTAGCATTCTTAGCAGATTATTTTGTCCTTCCTGATTAGCTTGTAAGCGAGAGATAATAATATCTTCCATTGATTTGACAATATTTTCAAATCTTGTTGCAATAGAATTACTTGTTCGGATCATCGGATTGAGTTGTTCTTCTTCATAGTGTCGGATAAAACGGATCAGGTCGTCTTGCCGTTTGTTAATCTTCCGAAGTTCTGCTTTGGTTGATTCAGGAGTTTCACTTGGATTGATATTTGCCTTATCCAAATACTGAAAAGCTAGTTTTATCGCTTCACTCTTTTTCAGTGAATAGCGTTTACATATTTTATTTACAGATTTGCTACATTCCTTATCTATGGAGATAGTGGTGAATATGGTTTTTCTATTCTGATTTTGCATAGTAATTACTATTTAATGGAAAATCATACATTTAGACGATTGATTCTAAGAGTTTAAAAGATTACACTAATTGGGAGTGTAATTACAGTGCTTTCAGATAAAGCACTTAAGCCGAAGGCTTTGCCCCGCAGGGCAAGAGGAGAACAGGACGGAAGTCCAGTTCCCTCTTGCTCAATTTAACCAAACAATCCGAAGCGGTAGAGCGAGGGTGTTTGAGTTAAATACGGAGTCTTTAGGGAGGGCAATGGACTAAACACAGCCCTCACTCTTTTGCTTCATTCTGCTATATAATAAATGCAGAATCATTTCAGGATTTTGCCCTCCTCTATGCCCTTGTTGAACATCACAATTTCTTTCTTAGAGGCATAGGATTGAATAAAATCTTTCACATCAGCCATACGATAGAAGGTTTTTCGCCTGACAAGAAAGTAGCGAAGTTTGCCACTATTTCGATAACGTTGGAGTGTACGATATGAAACTTTCAATAGAAAAGCCAAATCCTGATTATCCAAAAGTTTGTCATCGTTGGCAAATGCTTCTCCTGTATTTATTACAAGCTTAAGATCTCTACCTATATCTGTAAGTTTCTTGGATAGTTTTTCCATCCATGCTAAAAAATCTTCATTATCTAAATACATAATTCTTTGTTTTGAAATTAAACCTCTGTTAATTCCAATCGATTGGTAGGGCAAAGCTCGGCAGAACGGAGCAAAAAAATAGGGGTAGTAGTACACCTACTCCCCTATAAATAATTTTCAATTATCTAATATTTAAAACATTACAATTTTATATTTTGAATTATTTTTCAAAGTCTGATTGTAAATTATAACCCTGTTCAATGCTTTTCTGAATAATAACGGCTTTTAGCCTATCTAAGAATTCTGTAATCTTAGTCGGTCTACGTTTGATAACTGCTTCTTCTTTCTTGTAAATATCCCCCAAATTGACATTAAATATTTTTTCAAATAAGCGAGTAACATCAATCAGATGTAATTCTCTATTATCGATGCGTATAACTCCATTTGCAAGATAAAAGAATCCACAAGCCAATTCCATAATATCAATGAGTTTAATCTCTTCCGAATTTATACAAATAGGAGATTTCCATTCAGACTCAATATTGATAAAGAACTTAGGGTACTCCATTTGTCTGTAAAGAAGTTCCAGCTCCTTTTCAACTAAGGTTATCAATTTATCCAAAAACACAACCTTTAACTTATTGTTTTCAGTTGGATGAGATTGCTCAAAAGCCTTTATTGTTGCAAATTCTATATGGGTTGTATTTAGTTTTCTAATTATTGATTTGTTATCCCTTCCCTCATTCAGATAAGTGAATAATTCTTCAACAAACTCCAGATATGCAGATGTCATATTCTCTACTATTGATTTATCAATCTGATAAGGGTGCTTCAATAGTTGATATATACGTTTTTCTGTTAACTCCCAGTTTTGCATAGTATTATATTTTTAGCATATATAATTTTTCCTTATCTATTTGTATGACATCTCCATTTTTAACCCGATGATTATTAATTAACTGTATGTTAGACGAGTAAATGGATTTCGATTCAAGTAGATAATTTAACTGGCTTGCAGATAGATTTAAACATCTTCTGATTACATGTGTCAATCTGAGATTAAACTCATATTGACATTTTATTTTAAATATAATGATCTCACTCTCGTGATTAGCGATATCTACCAAAGAGATATTATCATGCAGTATTTCATATTCAACATTAGAGTAATCTATCTCAATATTATTTTTGCGTCCCATCTCTGAAGAAAAAGCGTACTTCCATGACATTTGAGTGTCATTATCTGAGAATTTTTGAAATAATTCTCTATTCTTCAATAGAGTTGATTTTACTCTAGAGAATATGTTTACGTTATATGTACTATCACACTCAAGGCATCTATAAATCAACCAGACATCTACATTCTTCTTTTGAGAATTCATTCTGAACTTTTCACTACAATAAAATCTATTACAATTACAATGACTACATTTTTTCTTTATTAAAGGAGTGTTTTTAGCTATTATCTCCCATGTATATTCTTTTTTCATTTTTCTATTGGCTTAATATTCGTTGTTGCTTTTTCACTAGCACTCATGGCATAGACTATCTGTCCAAGAAATTTTATCAAATACTTAATTAAGCATATGGATAATCTCATGAGCGATAAATAATTCAATGAAAAACCAGTTCGAGTAGAAATACTCAAACGAAATAATCATTAGCCTGTGGTTATGAGGCTAACTATTAAGCCAGTATAAGTTTAAGAATTGTTCTCAAAATATAAATATTTAGAAATGTGTTAATATTTAATTGATAGCGATTCACACGAAAAGAGGGATACTCTCCTCTCGTGTGGGACTAGGATTAGACTCCCTATTGCATATTTTGTAATAGTTGCATAAACTCCTCAAAATTCGCTTGGTTATAGGTTTGAATAACTGCTATTATAGGAACAAAAACAATCATACTTACTAATAAGCCTTTTCCTAATATCTCGAATTCTAGCTTCTTCAAAAGCGTGTAGAGAGTCCACAAAATCGTAATTGTAATTATAACATGCGTAGCATGGGCAAATATGTTTACTTCGTTCCAAGGCATAAGGAATAATCCCATTGTTCCATAATAGTACATAGGTAGTAAAGGAATACTCAACCATAAACTCTCTTTTCGCACAAGATAAATAGTGAAACATACTAAATACACTATCATCGTAAGGGAGCAAGCATTAAAAGCAAGCCATTGGCTAACATTTAACTGTACAGCAACTAAAAAGAAATATCCACTGTTTAAAAGGGAAAGCAACATTAGAATCGTAAGTCCAATCCCAATAATCTGGCTTTTATTATTTGAATTCATAAATTGATTTGTTTAGATTATACATAACATCAAGTCTTATGGCAAAAAATCGCCATTGAAACCTTGAATTTATAATACATGAAAACCTATTCAGAAAGAATATTCCGAACAAAAAAGCATCAACCTGTGGTTTTTAAGGCTGATTACGCTGTAATTATCAATTTAAGAATTGCTCTCAAAGTAGAGTAGATATTGGTTTATTAGGTAAATATAATATTTTTTTCTTTCTGTCTGATAAACAATCTTCCTAAAAAGAGAATAATAAAAGCAAGGTTTTGTCAAATAATACGCTCGTAGAGGAAGATTATTTGTACAAACTCGTAGAGCCTGACCTTGATTTAGTTATTCTCTTGCTTATATCTTCGTGTTCAGATGAAAGAAAGACAATAGTACACAACTACTGCCACAAAAGTGCATTTCTGAAAACCAATCTTTTACAAGTCTATATTTGTAAAAAATCGCAGGATATGGATATAGTAGGAATAGAAAGAGAATCTTTTGATTCATTCAAACAAAAATTAGAACAGTTGGCAAAACTTTCTAAAAATCAACCTTCAACTGAAAGTCTATCTATCGAACAAGAATGGATAGAGGGGAAAGAGTTGGCTCGTTCGTTGAATGTAAAGCCTCGTTATCTACAATCTCTTCGTGAAAGAGGGAAGCTTGCTTTTTCTACCATCGGAAAGAAAATCTACTATCATATCAATGATGTTAAGGCATTGATTGAAAAAGGTAAACCCAAAAAATAACTTGAATGGAAGTTTATACAAACGAAGATAGCCAAGAGCTTTTGCAAACTCTGAAAGATGCTTTGCCCTATATAGAACATATTATGAAAACACATAAACCTCTGTTCGATGGAGAACGCTATCTGACAAGTGAAGAGCTTTGCAATATTCTTAAAATAAGCCGACGATCTTTACAAGACTACCGAAATAACGGAATTTTGCCATTTATCCAGTTGCCAGGGAAAATCTTGTTTAGAGAGTCGGATATA
Organism: Dysgonomonas massiliensis; assembly: GCF_900240225.1. Lineage (GTDB taxonomy): Bacteria > Bacteroidota > Bacteroidia > Bacteroidales > Dysgonomonadaceae > Dysgonomonas > Dysgonomonas massiliensis. The sequence continues at coordinate 23,215 of NZ_OEPV01000002.1, forward strand.
AAGAAGGTGTTGGAGGAGAGGTTTCGCCCTGCATATTAGTCATTTCTTATCTTTCTTGGCTAAAATCTTTTATTAAATAAGCAACTCCGTAATTACCTGCACTATGCCAAGCATATTTCCATTCACCCTTAATAAGAATATTCTCTTTTTCTGTATTAATCCGAATTATTACATCATTTTTTGTTTGTTGTATCTTGTCGAACTTCAATTTGGAAATTAATATAATTACCTTATCATTTTCAAAAGGTGTTACATGATCTTTGATATGATAGTTTAGAATTTTGATTTTAGTATTGTCAACTAAAATATCAAAATGCTTGGAGAGTTTTTTATCTTTCTTTCTCCTAATTTTTTCTTCATTATTTTCGTCTGCCATACCTCTTCCCAAATTAGATTCAACAAATCTAACAAATATCTGATAACCACTCCTTATTATGTATTCTAAAAATAAAACGGTTGAGTATTTCACAATACCCAACCGTTTACCTCTTACTTTATTGCGAATTTCTTTTTTACTCCCTGCATATCCCGCCAGATACTTTGATCTAAGACTTTAGCATATCGCTGTGTCATCTTTGTACTAGTATGACCGAGCATCTTAGCCACATTTTCCAACGAAACATTATTGGCGAGAGCAACCACTGTAGAGAACGTATGTCGCCCTGTATGCGTGGTCAAATTCTTCTTAATTCCACAGCAATCGGCAATTTCCTTCAGATAAGAGTTCATCTTTTGATTAGCCATAACAGGCAATAGTGTCCCTTTCTTTTGACACAATGGATGGTTTTTATACTTCTCCAATATTTGCAGGGGAATATCTAATAATGGAACATTACACATCACATTTGTTTTCTGTCTGCTCTTACGAATCCACAAATTACCCTCATTATCAGGGACAATATGTTCCTCTCTCAACTCTGATACATCTATAAAGGCTAATCCGCTGAAACATTGGAAGAGAAAAACATCACGAACTAAATCAAGACGAGGAATATCAAATTCCTTTGTTCTCAATATCTCCAGTTCTTCTTTAGTCAGAAATTCTTTGTGTACCTCCTGCTCATGAAATTTGATATTGACAAATGGATTCTTCTGAATCCAATCATTCGCAATAGACATATTCGTTATTTTCTTAATCACTTTCATATAGCGAATCAAAGTGTTTTCAGATAGATTCTTTTCCACTTTCAGAAAATGAATATAATCTTGAATGAGTGCATGATTAACGTCTCTCAGAGGAATATCTTTTACTCTATGTTTCGTTAATACCATTTCTTTAAAATACTTTAGGCAAGTATCGAAACGAGAGATCGTAACCTTAGCATAATCTTTACCAATCAGCTCTCTACATCTGTCGTTATGTTCTTGAAATACTTGAAAGAGCATCTTGTGTTCTTCATCCACTCCGAGGAACTTCCTTTTTATTTCATTGGGGTTAATCAACCTTTCTTCTTCTTCCATTCTACGATGAATATCATACAGACGATGCCGAACAGACTCCAAATAACGATTAATCTCCTGTGAGGCTATATCTTTGCCAGTACATCGTTCTTTTGTCTGATTCCATAGAGCAGGGTTTACATCACGTTTTAATTGGATTTCAGCTTGTTGTCCTTGCATAGAAATGCGAAGCATAATTGGAGTGTTCCCCGATTTTTTTAGTTTAGTCTTTCTGATAACAAAAAGGACATTAAAAGTTTGTCGTTTCATACGCTAAAATTTAATCGTTTAAAGATAATTATTTGAATTTTTAGCGAGTTTCAACAATAAGCAAATCAGAGAATTAAGACCTAAATCGTGACCTTTTTTTCGAGACTCTAAATTGGTCACGATTTTGCACACGATTTGTTGCCTAATTTTGCCGAAAAAGTGAGAATTGGTATAAAAGAAAAATCCCTGAAAGGGTTAACTTTCAAGGATTTGCTTCATTTTAAGTCTTTTAAAAGTGGTGCCACCAGGAATCGAACCGGGGACACAAGGATTTTCAGTCCTTTGCTCTACCAACTGAGCTATGGCACCATTGCTTGATTGCGAATGCAAAGATAGACTATTTTTCAATTACTCCAAATAAATTCTCAAATTTATTAGCACAAAATTCAAAATAACCCTTTTGCACACTCAAAAACACCTAAAAACACGGCTTCTCGCAATTCAATTATCAATCCACGGAATCATCGTCAACGAATTTAAAACCAAAGCCTCAGCCATAGGACTTATATTCATATCTATGAAACGCACATCATATCTTATTTCATTCTTCGCATCTATAGTCGATGCTCCCAACCCTATTAATCGTTCGATCTGCTTAGCTGTCTTGAAATCTCCCGAAACAACAGCAGGACCTAATGCAAATTCATTAGCAGGAATACTATATCCAAGAATTATCGGCCCTGAATCTATATCCGAATTACCCGAAAAACGCTTGTCTGTACGCTCTCTGAAAAGCCTGAAAGCTCCCAGATTATCACTAAAATAATTCTTATAATTCTTATACAGCTCTAATGCAAATTCTTTATCGAACTGATATATGAACATTATACTCCACCCCAACATCGATCCACGAGGTTCTTCGTCAGCTTTTCCTATATATGCATCAACTGTAGAATACAAAACTCCAGTTTTCGATTCTATAAAATTCTTCTTTGCATATTTTATCCAACGATCGCAAATCGTATCAAAACTACTACCCACATTATGACTATGCAGCTTGAGTGAAGCAAGGGCAACCGTATTATCCGGAATCCATATTGCTTTTGGGTATGATTCCAGACATAGAAAAGACTTCTCATCATATCTTCTAAACAAGGATGCAGAAATACAATCATTAAGCTGATTATAAGACTCATCATCCGATATTAATCTATAACATCCTAACATCAAATTCAGATGACCTAAATACAAAACTGAATAATCTGGTATAGAATCCGACTGCAATAAATCCTGATCTATTCTATACTGACTGCTTACAGCATTATCCAGAACTTTATCAATACATCCTTTCATTAATGGTGCTAAACGTTCGATATAAGACGAATCGCGGCAAATTAAATTTGTAAAAGCGTAAGTAGAATAAGCGTAACTAAAAAGCATGAACTCGGAACTCTCGTAACCCAACTTCACTACCGCCGAATTACCATCCAAAGGCTCATTAATTATGCGCGACAAATAATTTACTCGTTTGTCAATTTCTTCTCGATCAGGATAAGTATAAGTTAACGAGGAGAGATAGATCCAATAAAGCAAAAAAGGTATAAGTAATAAAATTATCACCTTATACCTTTTCTTTATTTTCGGGAATGGATTCTTAACCATGCTGCCAACCTTGTGCCTTTATCTCTATCTCGCCACCATCACGAGTTTCAAGAATTTTTCCAAATTTTTCTTCTGTTATATGCCCAATTACATGTATTCCTTTTATTTTCGAAATTTTTTCATGCATGTGCAATGGTACAGTAAATAACAATTCGTAATCCTCACCACCGTTCATAGCCACTGTCGTAACATTCATATTGAATTGTTCGGCCATAACAGCTGTCTGATAATCAATCGGGATACGCTCTTCGAAAATACGGCAGCCTACGTTACTTTGTTTACATATATGCATAATTTCAGATGATAAGCCATCCGATATATCAATCATTGATGTTGGAACAATACCATTCTCAGCTAGAAGAGTTACAATATCTTTCCTTGCTTCAGGTTTGAGCTGTCTTTCCAACAGATATTCTTTTCCTGCAAAATCAGGAGTAAAACTTTCTGTACCATTATAGGCGGATTTTTCACGCTCCAATAATTGCAAGCCCATATATGCCGCACCTAAATCACCTGACACACAAACCAGATCGGTATTTTTAGCACCATCACGACAAACAATAGTACCATCAACGCCTTCTCCAATACAAGTAACACTTATTGTTAATCCGGTAAAAGAAGCAGAAGTATCGCCTCCCACTACGTCAACGCCATATTGCTCACAAGCAAGATATACCCCTTCGTAGAAAGAGTCTAGATCTTCAACCGAAAATCGTTTTGAAATGCCCAGAGAAACAGTAATCTGTTTCGGCTGACCATTCATAGCATAAATATCAGAGAAGTTAACAACCGCAGCCTTATAGCCCAAATGTTTTAGCGGAACATACACAAGGTCGAAATGTATTCCTTCAAGCAACAAATCGGTAGTTACCAATACTTTTTTATTGTCATAATTCAATATGGCAGCGTCATCTCCAACGCCTCTTACCGACGACGGATTTTTCAATTCGATATGTTTTGTCAAGTGCTCTATTAAACCAAATTCTCCGAGAGTTGATATTTCTGTTCTTTGCATTGCTATTCGTTATAAATGAGATAGCAAAGTTAGTCAAAAATATCAATCCCCGGAGAATCCGTATATGATATATAGCGTATCTTAGAACGAGAATTCTACTCCCGCTGCAAAAACTTTATTTTTTCTAGAATATACAGTTTTTCCTGGTATTGGGAAATTTGCATTATCCAAGTAATTAGCCTTATTTATAGTCTGATCAGAATATTCCGTCCAGAAATAACCAACATTTATAAGTACATTCTTAGCAACTTTAGCAGCTCCACCAAATCCAATTGAATATGAATTCAATGAGAAACTTAGGTCTGATTGGAACTTGTCTTCCAAGTCGTATCTTGTCATTTGACCTCCAACACTCACTAGGAAAATATCATTGATCTTATATTCAGCACCAAACAAATATTCGTCAGTACCTGTGATATATCTATTTTTGTTGATTTTAAGAGTATTACTACTACTTTCTACATCCGAATCTGTATCAAAGAATCTATGATAACCAGCATTAAGAGTTAATTTTGGAAGTACTTCGTAAGATGCACCAATAGTAAGTAGTGCTGGTATATCGTGCGCTACATTCACACCATGTTTGAACATACCTGTGTTGTCTATCTTCGTTTTATTTTCTACGTTCAAGTTGGTTTTGAACTCGTATTTGATACCAATATTCAATTTTTTATAATTGAAATTGAATCCTAAAATAGGAGAAACACCCCAACCTGATTGTTTACTATTCAATCTAGCTCCGTCTTCTGTTGTAGCCAAACCCAACAAGCCCAAAGAATTAGCTGTTGCCTCATCTCCATTAGCCAAAGCGTCAGCAGCTGCCTGATTTAAAGCCTCTCCCGGATTCATCACGTGTACTCCATCAGGATAACCCTTACCTTCCAAGCCTTGAGTTGCAACTTTTATTTTAAGATCGCGAAGATATCCTTCGTATTTATTATTCACAATATTCAATCTGAAACCTGCATAGACCGAAAACATATCATTGATTGCATATGTACCTCCTATCTGAGCACCATATATATATGAAGAACCCGACATGTACTGATCCAAAGAATAGCCTACTCCTTTAAATATATCGTTTCCTATTGGCAAATTATTTTGTTCTGCAAAACCCTTAGCTATAATTGCAGGAGTAACAGACATCATTCCTTCGAAAGAAGCCAAACCATCATTAAATGTAGCCTTACCACCGCCGCCTGTAACAGCTAAACTTCCTGACAATACCCATTTGCCCTTTTTGTATGCCGCTTGCAAACTAGGAACAATAGGAGCCGACGCTTCACCAATAAATTGCTTTGTTGCATTTCCTCCATTCATGGCGAAAGGAGCATAAGTTGTTGTAATAATTCTTTTTTGAAAAGCACTTTGATTAGAAAATGAGAAGTGGAAACCATCTCTTCCTAATTTAGCTAAACCTGCAGGATTATAATATGCCCCATCAACAGTTGTTGTTGCATCAAGTGCAACCAAACGGATAAATCGAGCGCTTTGATTCGTATTAGTCAATACTCCTCCGGCAAAAACCGCCGAAAAACTCAACATCACAGATGCTACGAGTAATGTAATCTTTTTAGTCATGTATAATCAAATTTATAATTGAACGGCGGCAAAGGTATGTTTTATTTGAAATTGTTCCAAATGAAACTATTTATTTTTTCACGAAAATTTGCATTTTAACTATTTAAACTCAATCAACATGATAGGTTATCTAGTTAAACCACTGCCTTTTAACATTCACACATCAGTAAAAAGGATCTGATCTAATGCTGTAAAAAATTCAAGATTTTAAAGTTGTCAATCAGAAGAAGAAACTAATCAACAACATGATATTCAACACTGTAACTACAGTTGCTATCAAGTAGAGAAGATACTTCGTTGACTTTGTGTTTGCATACTTACCCATCACTTTCTCGGACGAGGTCAAACGTACTTGCAAAAACACCGTTAAAGGTAATTGAAGGCTCAATATTGCCTGAGAAATAATCAACCCCATGAAAGGATCTCCAATCACGAATATAATCAATAGAGCCACTCCAAATGAGATAAGTACACCCGTACGCGAGTGAAGATCCTTCACATTATATGGTTCGTCGTACATTCCTGCAAATATTGAACCTGCAGCAATACCCGAAGTCATAGTCGAAGATATACCTGCAAACAATAGAGCCAGAGCAAAAACGACACCGGCATTTTCGCCCAACAGTGGATCTAAGAGTGACTTCGCTTGCTGAAGATCATCAACAATAACTCCTTCTTTATAAAAAGTAGCTGCCGCCAACAAGATCATTGCACTGTTGATTGCCCACCCAATAACCATAGAGAACAACGTATCGAAAAACTCGTATTTGAGCTGCTTTTCAATTACTTCTTCATCTTTCAGATTCCATTCGCGGCTCTGTATCACTTCCGAGTGTAAGAATAAATTATGCGGCATTACTACTGCTCCAAGAACACTCATTATGAGAAGCATACTTCCTTCGGGAACACTCGGAACTACCCAAGAGCGGGCAGCCTCGCCCCAATCCACTTCAATAAGGAATAATTCATAGATAAACGACAATCCAATAAGCGATACAAAAGCAATCACATAACGCTCGATTTTCTTATACGAATTCGAGAACATCATGATAAATACAAATACTGTTACAAGAGATGCTCCTATCTTAATAGGAATATCAAATAACATATTCAGAGCAATTGCTGCTCCAAGTATCTCGGCTAATGAAGTAGATATAGAAGCTCCAATAGCCGACCAAAGTATAAATCGTGAAGCGGGACGAGGCAAATATTTATTTGCAGCTTCAGAAAGACACAATCCGGTTGTAATACCCAGATGGGCTACATTGTGCTGAAGAATAATAAGCATGATTGTGGATAAGCTCACTACCCACAAAAGCGTATAACCAAATTCCGACCCGGCAGCGAAGTTTGACGCCCAGTTTCCGGGATCAATAAAGCCCACAGTTACCAATAAACCCGGGCCAATATATTTGAAGAGGTCTAATGCGCCATACTTTGGTTTTGCATGTTTAGCACCGTAAACTTTCTTTATTTTATCCAGTAAATTCATCTTCTATTTCTAATCTTTCTCCTTTTATGTTTTTTAAACATACAAAGATATAATTTTTTTAGCCTATATTTGTTGATACGCTGAACTATATAACACCCATAACAAGACTTTAGAATGAACAAAACACTACACTACATCTACTTGTCATTGGTATTTATATCAACATCGATATTAATGACCGCCTGTGGGAGTAAAGGAGCCAGTGGCCCCGAACCCAAAATTGATCCGGCTTTTTCCAGCTACATCTCTGCTTTCTCATACGGCCGTATTTCCACTTCATCGCCCATACAGATAGAACTGACTCAGGATTTAGCTTCTGTAGAGCTAAATAAGCCTATCGAAGATGCGCTATTCAGTGTATCGCCATCTATCAAAGGAAAAGCGTACTGGACAAGCACGCGTAATATTCAGTTTGTACCCGACGAAGGTGAACTGAAGCCAGGAACAAAATACGATGTAACTTTTAAACTCGGAAAAGTAATCAATGTCGATTCCGATTTTAAGGAATTCAAATTCAGAGTAAGTACGCCTGATCAGGCTTTTCGCGTAGATCTCTTGCCTTACTCTCCAACAAAAGACAACGATGTGACTTGGAACAGTGTCAAAGGATCACTCACTTTGGCTGATAATGTAAGTATAGATAATGTAAAAAAAATGCTTTCACTATCAGGAGCCAACAAGGAAGCAACGATAAAAGTTACTCCAACCGAAGATGCAGGAATCTATTCTATAATTATTGACAGTTTATTGCGTAAGGAGAAAAACGATGTAACATATACGCTAAATGTAAAAGGCTCACCGATAAAAGCCAAGACTGAAGATCTGGAATTAAAAATAGAAATTCCGGCTATCAACAGCGAATTCAAGATTATTGATGTAAGAGCTACTTACGAGCCTAAAGAATGCATCCGTGTCACTTTCAGCGATCCATTATCGGCTAGTCAAAGCATTCAAGGTTTGATGAATCTCAGTGCATCAAATTATTCTTTCGATAAACAAGGCAATGTCCTGAAAGTATACCTCAACAATCAGGCTGAAGACATAAGCAGCGTGATAATCAATCTACACAAAGAGATTCAAAACTACAACGGCAACCGCATGCAAAGTGATGCTTCGCACTCGGTCAATTTCTACAATACCAAACCGAATGTAGAGTTTGTGAAAAGTTCGGGAAATATCCTACCTAATGCTGAGAGCCTTGTTGTGCCAATACAAGCGACAAATCTTTGGGCTGTGGATATCCGCGTAATCAAAATATACCAAAGCAATATTTTAGCATATCTACAGGTAAACGATCTTGGAAACAATCGCGAATTGAAACGCTACGGGCGTTTGGAACTTAAAAAACGCGTTCGATTGGATATTGACCCAACTATCAACCTGAGAGAAAGTAATACTTTCAATCTTGATCTTTCGTCGATGATAGAAAAAGACCCCGGAGCTATTTACCAGATAGAGTTGCGCATGAATAAAGACTATTCACTATATCCATGTGGCGACAATCAGGCAGCAAGACCACAAGATGCAGCTCTTGAAAGGTTCGAAAATCTGACCGACGACGATACTGCAGCTTGGGATGCTAGCGACTCGGAAGGCTATTACTATTATTACGAAGGCGATGTAGACTGGAGCGACTACAATTGGCAAGATCGCGACAATCCTTGTACATCATCTTTCTACACAAATAAAGTAAAATCTTGTATTGTATTAGCCTCAAACATTGGTATGACAGCCAAACAAGGTAAGGATAAAACATTGTTCGTCGCTCTCACCGATATTCTTACTACCAAACCTATCAGCGGAGCTACTGTAGATGTATATAATCTGCAAATGCAACGTATAGGTAGCGGAAAAACTGACGGGGACGGATTTGTGAACATTTCGTACAAAGGGGGAGCACCATATGTTATAGTTGCCACAAATGGCAATGAAAAAGGGTATCTTAAAGTAGCTCCTAACCTATCGCTTTCGTTGAGTAATTTCGATGTCAGCGGGAAAGAAATACAGAAGGGTTTGAAAGGTTATATCTATGGCGAACGTGGCGTATGGCGTCCGGGCGATTCTATTTATGTCACTTTCATCCTTGAAGATAAAAACAAAACATTACCTAAAAATCACCCGGTTTCACTGGAACTTTTCACTCCTCGCGGACAGCTTTATAAGAACTATACTTGTACCGAAGGTGTCGAAGGATTCTATCCTTTCCGAATGGCTACACACGAAGACGACATTACGGGTGATTGGCGTGCCAAAGTTTCGGTAGGTGGAGCAACATTCTTCAAGACTCTGAAAATTGAAACAGTAAAACCGAACCGATTAAAAATACGTTTCGATGCGGGAGATGTTGTCGATGCCTCAGCACGAACCATATCGGGTTCATTGACTTCACAATGGCTACATGGTGCTGCAGCTTCTAATCTGAAAGCTACTGTCGAAATGCGTCTGAATGCAATAAGTACCCCATTCAAAGGGTATGAACAATATGCATTCAACGACCCGACTTCGAATTTCTATACCGATACTTATACCATTTTCAATGGGAACTTAAACTCGGATGGATATGCCAGCGTCAATGCCCCCCTACCTCAGGCTGCAAGTGCTCCGGGATTATTGCAGGCTACATTCATTTCGAGAGTATTCGAAACCGGAGGTGATGCCAGCATCTTTACACAATCGGCTCCATATTCGCCGTATAGCACATATGTAGGTATCAAGACTAATAATGAGAACGATTACGACTGGTTAGAAACCGATAGTCCAATTGACGTAAATATAGCAACTCTGGGAGCTGACGGCAAGCCGAAAAACAGTTCATCAATCAGAGTAAAAGTCTACAAACTTAATTGGTCTTGGTGGTGGAGCCGCAGTCACGATGATTTGGCTTCGTATATCAACAGTACATCAGCAGAAGTCGTTTTCAACGAAGAAACTTCAACACGTAACGGAAAAGGTAAAGTCAGCTTCCAGATCGACTATCCATCGTGGGGTCGTTATCTGATAATGGCTCATGACAATGAGGGAGGCCACACTACGGGCAAGATAGTCTATGTAGACTGGCCTTCATGGCGAGGCAGATCAAACAAACAAGATGCCGGAGGAGCTACAATGCTTTCGTTCTCGACTGATAAAAATTCGTATGAAGTTGGCGATAAAGCAACAGTAATTCTGCCTAAGAGTAGCGATGGACGAGCTTTGATAACAATCGAAGACGGAACCAGAATTTTATCTAAAACTTGGGTAAATACAAGTGCTAACGATGATACAAAACACACGTTTACTATTACCGAAGAAATGGCTCCAAATTTTTACGTAGGTGCTTCACTCATTCAACCGCATGCACAGACCGAGAATGAATCTCCGTTGCGTATGTATGGGGTGATCAATGTTTCAGTAAACAACAAAATGACGAAACTAGAACCTGTGATTTCAATGCCGAACGACCTTCGTCCGGAAAAAGAATTTTCGGTATCAGTAAGCGAAAAGAATAAGCAAAATATGACTTACACGCTTGCTATCGTAGATGATGGATTGCTCGATCTGACAGCATTCAAGACACCAAATCCTTGGCCTGAGTTCTATGCCCGTCAATCTCTTGGGATCCGCACTTGGGATATGTTCGACTTGGTAGTCGGCGCTCATGCTGGCAAATTCGCTCCGCTTTTGAGCATTGGTGGTGGCGATGAAATGGAAAATAAAATGGTCAGCGGTCAGGAAAAGAAGAGCGTAAATAGATTCAAACCTGTCGTTAAGTTTATCGGACCATTTACATTATCGGGAGGAAAAACCAATACCCATAAAATACAACTACCTCAATATATAGGCTCTGTACGCACAATGGTAGTTGCCGGAAATGCGAAAGGAGCATATGGTAGTGCCGAGAAAACAGTTCAGGTAAAAAATCCGTTGATGATACTTACTACACTGCCGCGAGTAGCTGGTCCGGGCGAAGAAATATTGCTTCCGGTAAATGTATTTGCTATGGACAGCAAAGTAAAATCAGTAAATGTAAGCGTCAAATCGCAAGGTTTGTTCGAGTTTACTGATGGCACAAGCAAAACTGTAACCTTTAGCGAAACGGGCGATAAAATGGTTTACTTCAAAGTAAAAGTTGCCAATAAGATAGGAGCCGAGAAAGTTACGATAAATGCTAACGGAGGCGGCGAAACAGCTAGTGAAAGCATAGAGATTGCAATACGTAATCCGAATCCGGCAGCAATTCTTATCAAAGATGCATTGGTTTCATCGGAAGAATCAGCTTCACTAGATTTGACAATGGATAATATTCAATCCGACGATTGGGCAAAACTGGAAATATCGCGCATACCGGGATTGAACCTCAACAAGCATCTTGAATTCTTTTTCAATTATCCGCACGGATGTTCAGAGCAAGTGACATCGGCCGCTTTTCCTCAGCTTTATCTCGGTAAACTTATTCCGATTGAGGGTAAATTGAAAGACAAGGCTGATTATCATATCAAAGAAGCGATAAAGATTATCGGAGCGCGTCAGCTTTCGGATGGAGGTATTGCTTATTGGCCGGGCGATCGTTACCCGACTGAATGGGTTACAACCTATGCAGGTCATTTCCTTGTCGAAGCTAAACGTGCAGGTTATCAAGTACCAAAATCGGTTCTTGACAAGTGGATTACTTATCAGAAAAACTCTGCTAAATACTGGGATTCACAACGTGGTAATAAAACTTATTACACATATCAGATGAACGATTTACAGCAAGCTTATCGTTTGTATACTCTCGCTTTAGCTGAAAGTCCTGATCTAAGCTCGATGAACAGACTGAAAGAGACGAAAGACCTATCAGTACAAGCTCGTTGGCGACTGGCAGCAGCCTATATGCTTTCGGGCAAGAAAGATGCTGCAAATCAGTTGGTAAATAACGTTACAGACCAAATTGACAGCTATTCGTTCAACAATGATACCTATGGCTCTTCGACTCGAGATATTGCGATGATTATGGAAACTTATCTGCTAATGGGTAAGACAAGCAATGCTCTGAATTTATCGCACCAAGTAGCGCGAGACCTGAGCGGACGTTCGTACCTATCGACTCAATCGGCAGCTTATGCACTGATTGCAATGTCTAAGCTCGGAGAAAAGATGGGTAAAGGTCCGATAAGCTATACTCTTAAGATAAATGGTAAATCTGTAAATGCGCCAACAAGCAGTACAGCTATACATAATATCGACATCAAGCCTACTGACAATATCAATGTAGAATTCCAAAATAAAGGTGAAGGCGATGTATTTGTTCGCTTATCTGCCCGAACAAAACCAATTGAAGACAAGACTCCGGCGGCTAGTGAAGGCATGAATATTTATGTTACATACACCGATTTGGATGGACGTAATATTAATGTAAACTCGCTTAAACAAGGAACTGAGTTCTATGCGAATGTTGTCATACAGAACATCTCGGGACAATATATTACCGACCTAGCATTGAGTCACATCTTTGCTTCGGGTTGGGAAATATTCAACGAACGATTGTTTGATCAAGGAGCAAATACCAATTCGTCATTGAATTACCAGGATATTCGCGATGATAGGGTTCTAAGCTATTTCAATGTCCGTGGAGGATACTCGCGAACTGTGAAAGTTCGTCTTCAGGCGGCGTATTGCGGTCGATTCTATCTGCCAGCCGTGTCTTGCGAAGCGATGTATAGCCCTGATATCCACTGCCGAACAACTGGACAATGGGTAGAAGTTGTACAATAAATGTAAAGTATCAATAAACAAAACGAGCCTTGAAAAATTTCAAGGCTCGTTTTATTATACTATAAATATTAGTTTGTTATCAACATTTCATTATTTACTGTCATTGGAATCAATAGACCTTCCGGCACTCCTTCACCTTTTAGAGCAGTATTTCCTTTCATTTCCTGACTAATCTTAGCTTCAATAATCCATCCAGAGGCTTTATCTACCTTAATTTCAGATTGCATAGTACCTCTCAAATCAAACTTCATAAGCATACCATTTTGCTCTTTGAACTCGGGTTCACCTTCAGGTTCAATCGTAGAAACTCCTTTTATTGTTGCATATTCTCCTGATATATCAACAAGTTCGTAATCTGTCGACACTTTTGCTTTCATTATTGTAGCAAGCTCCGTCTGAGTATTCCATTTATCACCTTTCTTCACCGGATTTTCTGGATAAATGGCTGTTGCCATTTCTAGATTTCCTTTAAGAGCTTCTCCACCGAAAGAATCAATAATTTGTTTTTTCAATTGCTCAGCCTGAGCCTCTGGCAGATTTGTAAGAACTTCAGTCATGTCTTCCCATAGGGCATCAACTCCCGTTATTTCTAAAACCTTGCCCAATTTATCCATTTTTATATTGAATGCCTTTCCTTTGATAGCTTTCAGCATAGGGGACACAAAATCGTTAGCTTCTGCCTCTTTTTCCGATGAAAAGGTAAGAGCCCCATTAGGCATAGTCATGGTCATAGTTGTACTTTCGTACTGCACCTCTATATCATAGCTTGTTTGGTTTACAGCTTTCACCAGATATGCAACAGTAGCTTGCATCGCCATCTCAATTTTCATCTGTTGCCCATTCATTTCCTGGACTACTACCGATTTATTATTGGTTACTTGTCTGTAAGACTTTCCTGCTTCAAGATTGAAAGTAAGGGTTGCCGGATCACTTTTGCACGATAATAATAAGATCGATACAACGATTAGTGCTAAGATTTTTCTCATGTGTATTTTGCTTTTAAGTTAAGTTTATTCAAAATTAACAAAATATACTGTTTCATGAGCAATCTATTGAGATAAAAGTATTTCATAAGATTTCGAAATAAGCATTAGATTTTACCTATAATATTTGTTTGTTGATTTATTTTCATTTCCTTTGTAAATATTTTCCATCAGAAATAATAAAACAAAGAAATATGAAAATCGCAATTATAGGAGGAGTAGCTGGAGGCGCAGGAGCAGCAGCACGTTTAAGAAGATTAAGTGAAGAAGCAGAAATCGTTCTATTCGAACGAGGAGAGTATGTTTCATACGCAAACTGTGGTTTGCCGTATTACATAGGCGGAGCAATCAGCGATCGCGATCGTTTGTTTGTTCAGACTGTAGAAGGATTCAATGCTCGTTTTAATATTGATATTCGAGTTAAGTCGGAAATTACTGCCATAGATCCAGAGAATAATACACTCACAGTAAAGAATCTTTCGAACGGCGAAGAGTATACTGAAAAGTTCGACAAGCTTATTATTTCTACGGGAGCTGAACCAATTAAACCTCCATTAGCAGGAATAGACAATCCAAAAATTTTCTCGCTACGTAACGTTCCGGATACCGATATGATCAAAAACTATATTGATCAGAATAGACCACGCAGAGCTGTAGTAGTAGGAGCAGGATTCATTGGTTTAGAAATGGCCGAGAATCTACACGATGCAGGCCTAGAAGTTGTAATAGTAGAGAAAGCAAATCAAGTAATGGCTCCTCTTGACTATACAATGGCAGCTATGGTTCATCAACATCTACGCAGTAAAGGTATAAGCCTGATGCTGGAAGAAGGAGTAAGTGCTTTCGAAGAAAAAGATAACGGAATTAATGTCAGGTTAGAAAGCGGTAAAGCAATCGATGCCGATATGGTAATTCTTAGTATTGGTGTTCGCCCCGAAACGAAACTCGCAAAAGCCGCAAACTTGGAGATAGGCTCACTTGGGGGTATCAAGGTGGACGAATACATGCAGACTTCGCACAAAGACATATATGCATTGGGTGATGCCATAGAAGTATTCAATCCAGTACTTGGTCAGTATTCATTAATTCCACTTGCTGGGCC
Source organism: Dysgonomonas massiliensis (assembly GCF_900240225.1). Lineage (GTDB taxonomy): Bacteria > Bacteroidota > Bacteroidia > Bacteroidales > Dysgonomonadaceae > Dysgonomonas > Dysgonomonas massiliensis. Next base: position 38,433 of record NZ_OEPV01000002.1, read on the forward strand.
TGCCAACAAACAAGCACGAATTGTGGCTGATAATATTATCCAAGGCAACAATCGTAAATATAAAGGTACTATCGGCACATCGATAGCTAAAGTTTTCGACTTGACAGTAGCTGCTACGGGAGCTTCATCTAAACTCCTAAACAGATTTGGCATTGAGCATAGTACTTCATACACACACGGAACCTCGCATGCAGGATATTATCCAAATGCATTACCGATGACAATTAAGATCAATTTCTCAATACCAGATGGTAAGCTTCTAGGTGCTCAGGTAGTTGGATTCGATGGAGTTGATAAACGAATAGATTTACTCGCTGAAGTGATTCGTCAAGGCGGAACAATATACGATTTAACAGAAATAGAACATGCCTATGCTCCACCCTATTCGTCGGCCAAAGATCCGGTAAATATGGCGGGCTTCGCAGCAGAAAATATTATTATGGGAAAAGTAAAAGTAATTCAGGCTGAAGAAATAGAAAACCTAGATAGAAATAAAACCATTATCCTAGATGTAAGTACAACAGACGAATATCAAATGGGACACATCGAAGGTGCAATAAATATTCCCGTTAACGACCTCCGAAAGAGAACTAATGAATTACCAAAAGATAAACAAATAGTGATCTATTGTGCTGCCGGACTCAGAGGCTATGTAGCTTCTAGAATGCTAATGCTAGCAGGATTCGACAATGTATATAATCTGTCGGGTGGATACAAAATGTATTCAACACTATTAGCCGATAAAAAGGCCAAAAATGAAGTCCAAGCTCCAAAAGAATCTCAACAATCGGAAGAAAAGAAGATGAATTTATCAGACAAAAAAGCAATATCGATAGATGCGTGCGGTCTGCAATGTCCCGGCCCAATCATGCAGTTGAAAAAACATTACGACAATATCGGCGAAGGTGAAAGACTGGAAATAAAAGTAACCGATCAAGCATTCGGTGAAGACCTCAAAGGCTGGTGCAATATGGTCGGTGCAAAGCTAGTTGATATCAACAACTCGGGAGGAGTAATTATAGCTCAAATAGAAAAGCTTGGACAAGAGGACGTTTGCCCCGTAAAGCAAGTAAAAACGAACGATAACAAAACAATAGTCGTATTCAGCGACAATTTGGATAAAGCTCTTGCGTCGTTTGTCATAGCCAATGGTGCTGCTGCCAGTGGTAAAAAAGTCAGCATATTCTTTACGTTTTGGGGATTGAATGTCATCAAAAAAGCAAACAAGCCGAAAGTAAAGAAAGACTTTCTTGGTAAGATGTTCGGAATGATGCTACCTTCGAGCAGTAAAAAGCTAACGCTTTCGCAGATGAATATGGGGGGTATGGGTAGCAAAATGATGCGTTATATCATGAAATCCAAGAACATCGAGAGCTTGGAAAGCCTGATGCAACAAGCTATTGACAATGGAGTTGAGTTTATAGCCTGCTCGATGTCGATGGACGTAATGGGCATCAAGAAAGAAGAATTGATGGACAATATCACTATTGGCGGTGTAGCCGCTTATCTGGACAGAGCCGATCAATCGAATACAAATCTATTCATCTAAATACAGACAAAAATGGATAAATTACTTACACTTATAAAAAAACAATGGGCATATATCGCAGGAGCAGCTATAGGGGCTATAGGAGGGTATCTGTACTGGCACTTCGTAGGCTGCGAAACGGGAACTTGTCCTTTGAAATCTTCGCCTTGGGCAATGATTCTTTGGGGAGGATTGTTCGGAAGTCTGATTTTTGACCTTATCTTTGGGCGAAATAAAAAGAAAACAACAGAAGGAGATAATATAGAATGAAACCACTTTGTTCACTACGAGATATATTCAGATCAATACGCGACTTCGAAGAAGCTTTTCAGCACGAGCATGGTCTATGCCTCAACGAAGGCATGATGCTCTGCAGCTTGAGAGACGAAGTATTGAAATCAACAGATTTGGCCGAACGACTAGGACTTACACCATCTAATATGTCGAAAGTCATAAAAGCTGTAGAATCAAAAGGACTAGTAGAGAGAAGACTCGGGAAAGAAGACAAACGACAAATGTATTTTGCGCTTACACCCGAAGGGCTGGAAAAGTTGACAATAATAAAAAAAGAAGAAGTAAGAATCGTTGAATTATTAGACATCATCGGCAGATTAGCAAAGGTGAAAAAATAATAATCAACTACTAATTTCATAATTTACCAAAGAGGATAGAACAACATGGTTCTATCCTCTTTTATTATTTCAGAGATACTTTCATTAATCAAATTCTTTTGTGTAATTTTATTAGACTGAAAAGACCCAATACACATCAAAAATTTAAGAGTTATGTTTAAAATTAAAATCGCTCCTAATGGCCCCTACGTTGTCAGCGGACTCAAAAAGCTAATTGAAGAGACTTCTAAACATGAAGATATTCTTCGTGCAGTGAAAACTAAAGAATATCCAGAACAAGACGAATACCATCTGTGCAGATGCGGTGCTTCGAAAAATAAACCTTTCTGCGATGGAACGCACGTCAAAATCGGCTTTGATGGAACCGAAACGGCCGATAATACTCCATACGAGGCAAGAGTCGACGTATTCGAAGGTCCCGAAATGGACTTATTGGATGACAACCGCTGTGCATTTGCCCGCTTCTGCCATCGCGAACACGGTGATGTATGGACTTTGACTGAAAATTCAGACAATCCGCAATTCAAAAAAGAAGCTATAGAAGGAGCTTCTGCTTGTCCGGCAGGCCGTCTTACAGCTGTCGTAGATGGAAACTTAGTAGAGGAAGACTACGAATCCGTAATGGCAATAGCACAAGATCCACCGAAAGGTGTCAGTGCAGGAATATATGTACGTGGCGATTTCTTACTTGAGGGAGCTAAAGGAAATATATACGAAAAACGAGTCAGAGTAGCATTATGCAGATGTGGAGCATCAAGAAACAAGCCGTTCTGCGATGCATCTCATGTTAGTATCAGATTCAATGACAAAGAATAAGTAAGATATAGCAACATGAAGATCACAAATATTCTGATTACTTGTATTTTTATTATCACAATTTATTCATGCGGTACTTTCTATAGTAAGCCTGCAGGTTTTAAATATAGATATGATGGAGCATATACTGGTTTAGATACCATTATTAATATCAATGGATATTACATGAGTAGAGAATCCTCGCCAAGCGTAAATGATTCAAAAACTTATAATAATTATATCTTTTATACTGATGGACTAGTTTGTTATCTTAACGATAATAATCCACATAAATCGTTTAAAGAAAGAAGTGTAATTCCAGGATCATGGGGAAGATATATCATATCAAAAGATACTATAAAGTGTCAGTTTATAATCAATCATGGTGTTATGGGAGGAATTGCTTTGGGAAAAGTGGATTTTCTCATTATAAACAATAGCTTAATAAAAGAAATGGATGACAGTAATCCTGAATATGTATTTAACCGTCTCGACACTAAAATTGATTCTACCAATTGGTTATTGAAAAAGAAATGGTTTTATAAGAAGGATAAATAATCTACCATAAAAAAAGGAGGAGCTTTTAGCTCCTCCTTCTGTATATTACATCTGTCGTCTTATTTGCTCATATCGCGCGATTTATCGCCTAGATATCCTCCATGATGACGTTTTGCATAATCGGTAGCCGAGAAACTAATTTTTCTCATTGTTCCCACTACCAATATATCGCCTATTACGGTCATCATTGTCGTTGATGTTGTAGGTGTCAATCCTAAAGTACACACTTCATTCGGATTGCCAGTCAACAAACAAATATCAGCATTCTGAGCTAAAAGGCTCTCAGGATCGCTCGTTATAACGATAAATTTCACTTTATCGTTCAGATTTCTGGTCAAATGGACTAACTCAACAATTTCGCGAGTCTTCCCCGAATTAGAAATCAGTAACATAACATCATTTTCCTGAAGAACACCCAGATCTCCGTGTTGTGCTTCGCTAGGATGCAAAAACACTGCAGGAGTTCCCGTCGAACAGAATGTCGTAGCAATATTCTGCGCAATCTGACCGGCTTTACCCATTCCACTTGTTATCAGCTTCCCTTTCTTCTGATTAACCTGTTCAACAATAAGGTCAATCGCTTTATCGAAAGCATCACTAATAGGGATGTTTAGAATGGCCTTAGCTTCGTGCTCCAGAATAGAACGAATATCTTCTGTACTCATTAGCTTCGTTTCTAGAAAAATTAATTTGTTTTGTATTTATACTGCACTTTACTCAAGTCTTCGTTGGCTTTTTCAATTTTGCCTTTCAAAGCCTCTTTATAAGCGATCAACTTTTCTTGCAATTCATTATCGCCCGTAGCGATCATTTGCAATGCAAGTATAGCAGCATTCAATGCTCCATCTATACCAACTGTAGCAACAGGTATTCCGGGAGGCATCTGAACGATTGCCAGCAAAGCATCCATACCATCGAGCGATGCACTGATCGGAACCCCAATAACCGGTATCGGTGTCATCGATGCAATCACGCCCGGCAGATGAGCTGCCATTCCTGCTGCTGCAATTATTACTTTTATGCCTCTTTCTTTTGCATTCTTTGCAAATGCCTCAACCCTCTCTGGAGTGCGATGTGCCGAAAGAGCATTCATTTCGAAAGGCACACCCATTTCATCGAAAAGCTTCGCCGCCTTTTCCATTACCGGAAGGTCTGACGTGCTCCCCATTATAATACTTACAATTGGTGTCATCAATTTTAAAAAAATTATTTTCCTATCAGTGCTTTATAATCAGCTGCCGACAACAAGCCATCTAGCTCGCCCGCATCTTTAATTTCAACTTTTATGATCCATCCTTTTCCGTATGGATCTTCGTTCACTAGTTCAGGATTGTCTTCCAAATCGGCATTAACTTCCAAAACCTCTGCTGCAACCGGGATGAATAGATCCGACACTGTCTTAACAGCTTCGATAGATCCGAAAATTTCGTTCTGAGCCAATGTTTCGCCTTCTGTATTAATATCTACATAAACGATTTCACCTAATTCGCTCTGAGCAAAGTCTGTAATACCGATAAAAGCTGTTTGGCCTTCTACTCTGATCCACTCGTGGTCTTTCGAGTATTTAAGATTTTCAGGAAAATTCATAATCAATAAAATTTAAGCTGATTAATATTTAATATTTATAGTTCAAAATATGAGTTTAAAGATAGTAATTTTTATACTATAGTAGATACAAAAATACGAAACAATCAGTCCGAGACAAAATCCCGTGTATACTTGAGCCGGTGTATGTCTTTTCAGAATAAGACGGGCTGTGCCCAAACATCCTGCCAAAAGGAACAAAACAATAAATAACCAATACGGATTGGCACCTTTAACCATGTATGCAATAGACAAGATACAACCTATCAGTCCGCCGATACTTATCATATGTGTGCTAATTTTCCACCAAATATTGATAACCGAAGCTATTATAAGCAAAGCTAAGGGCACGGTCAATGTGCCGATAAACCAAAATGAAACGTTAGTACGGTAATAATAGAACAATAACAAAATCGCGTAACTGACAAACGTGATGATAAAAGGTCCGAATCGCTCCTTTTTATTGGACAAGCTATAATCTGTTATCAGATTAAATCGCCTCATCAGAAAAATACCATTGGCGGGCATCAGACATGACAGAATAAATACCGGCAAAATGAACCAGAAATAGGTTCCCATACTTACATGCATATCTGTAAGTACGAATAAAAGAGAAACTCCATAAACTGCCATAAACAGCGGATGAAGTACTATGGAAATTATACACGATGCCAATTCTAAAAACTTCATTTAAATTTCTTTTCGCAGACGAGCTATCGGAATATTCATCTGCTCGCGGTATTTAGCCACGGTTCGTCGGGCTATGATGTAACCTTTTTCGCGCAAGATCTCGGATAGACGATCGTCAGTCAAAGGTTTCTTTTTATTCTCATTATCTATACACTCTTTCAGAATTGCTTTCACCTCGCGCGATGAAATTTCTTCTCCGCTATCGGTTTGCATTGATTCTGAAAAGAAGTATTTAAGCGGATAAATCGCGAAATTTGTCTGCACATATTTACTATTACTTACTCGCGATATAGTAGATATATCATATCCCGTACGCTCGGCAACATCTTTCAGAATCATCGGTCGCAGTTGGGTTTCTTCACCCGTCATAAAGAAGTCGTATTGAAGATCAATTATCGCTTTCATCGTCCGTTGAAGCGTTTCCTGACGTTGCTTAACTGCTTCGATAAACCATCGTGCCGAATCGAGTTTCTGTTTTACAAAAAGTACAGCATTTTTAGCATCGTCCGACATCGATTCTTTATTGCCTGCATAACCCGAAAGCATATCCGAGTATTCACGGTTTACACGCAATTCGGGTACATTTTTATTGTTCAGACTATAATACAGCTCTCCGTTATGAACTTCAACTATAAAGTCCGGAACAATCGTATTCATCGATAGAGCTAACGAGTCGCCCCAGTTATTTCCAGGTTTAGGATTGAGAGAAGTAATTTCAGCAATTGCATCTTTCAACTCAGACTCGTCAATGCCAAGTGAGCGGGTTATCTTATCGTATTGTTTCTTAGTGAATTCTTCGAATTTATCGCGAATTATACGAATAGCAACTTCAACCGATTCTGTTTTTTCTTCGCGCTCGAGTTGCAACAAGAGGCATTCTTGAAGATCGCGTGCACCTACTCCTGCTGGATCGAAATTCTGTATAACTTTAAGTATTTCGCCTAATCGTTCGGCCGAAAGATCAATATTCTGTTGAAAAATCAAATCGTCGGATATAGCTTGTAGATTGCGCTCTAAGTAGCCGCTATCGTCTATGTTTCCGATAATATATTCTGCGCCTTCCCTATCTTCTTCGCTCAGATCGCACTCCTTCAACTGATCCAAGAGATACTCGCCAAGACTTTCGGCAACAGCAAAAGGAATCTCTTGTCTATCGGGAACACGCTTACTGTTATCCGCCAAACGATAATCAGGAACTTCTTCTTCATTCATATAATCACCTAAGGTGATATCTTCCTGCGTGACATCATTCCCTTCGATATCTTCGTTCGAATCGATGTTATCTCCTATTTCCTGACCTTCTTCCAGAGCCGGATTATCCTCAAGCTCTTGCTTAATTCGCTCTTCAAATTCGAGAGAAGGCAGCTCAGTTAGCTTTATCACCTGCATTTGCAAAGGCGATAGCTTTTGTTGCTGTTTCTGTTGAAGCTGTTGTTTTAGAGCCATGGCATATTCCTTTTTGTCTTTAAGGCAAAGATAATATTCTTTCCAATAAATCCCGCCACTGATGGGATTTTTCAGCAAAGCTCATCCGAGCATTGGCTGGGCTTGGAGATGATAATACAAAGTAAGACCGTTGATTATCCAGACCTACATATTTTTTATAGAATTGTTCGGCTTTTTTACTGGTAAAACAGATTGATTCTATCTGTGGATATCGCTCAAAGAATGTACTGAAATCGTTTGCTCTTTCGTTCTTGATCTTCGAGTCGAGACTACCCTCACCTTCGCAGGATTGCAAGACATCCCAAATTCCGATATGTTGCTCGTGCAAAAAAGCCACTCGCTCACGATAATCGCTTACGAATGGCTGCTTATACACAGTAAATAAAAGTGTCCAAAATTGATTCTTCGGATTGCCGTAATATTCTTGTCTTTTCAACGATTCCTCGCTAGGCATTGTACCTAACATCAATATTTTTGTATGTTGATCAACTATCGGAGGAAAGGCTGTTTTTCGAGACATTTTGCGTTTTAAATATTATTCAACAGTTACCGATTTGGCCAGATTTCGAGGCATATCTACATCCTGGCCTTTGTTGACAGCAATGTGATAGGCAAGCAACTGCAAAGGAACTGTTGTAAGGAGTGGAGACAAACACTCGTTTTCGGTTGCAGGAACCTCGATGTAATGATCTACCATTGCTTTCAGGTCTTCATTACCTTCATTCAAGATGGCAATAACCCGCCCTTTACGTGCTTTGATTTCCTGAATATTGCTGACAGTTTTTTCGTATATCTTATCATTCACCGCAATCACTACCACAGGCATTTCAGCATCAATAAGTGCTATCGGCCCATGCTTCATTTCGGCTGCCGGATATCCTTCGGCATGAATATATGAAATTTCTTTCAGTTTCAATGCTCCTTCCAGTGCAATCGGGTAATTATAACCACGCCCAAGGTATATAAAATTGTGGGCATAGGTAAATATTTGCGACAATAATTTTATAGCATCATTCTGCTCTAAGACACGTTCTATCTTTTGTGGTATTGACTGAAGTTCTTTTACTATATTCAGATATTGTTCTTGGCTGATTGTGCCTCTTTCTTTACCTATCGCAAGAGACATCATCGTCAAAACCATTACCTGCGAAGTAAAAGCTTTGGTTGAAGCCACACCAATCTCAGGTCCGCAGTGCGTATATGAACCCGAATCGGTTTTACGCGGAATAGATGATCCTACTACATTACAAATTCCATAGATAAATGCTCCGGTCTGCCTTACCAAGTCGATAGCTGCCAACGAGTCGGCTGTTTCGCCCGACTGAGATATTACTAAAACTACATCATCTGAATAAATCACCGGATTGCGATAACGGAATTCAGACGCATATTCGACTTTGACCGGTATTCGGCAAAAATCTTCAATCAGATATTCGCCGATCAATCCGGCATGCCAAGATGTTCCACAAGCCACAATAACGACACGACGTGCATTGATAAATTTCTCCTTATAATCGATAATTCCCGAAAGAGCGATTTCGGTTCCTTCAATATTCACACGACCGCTCATCGAGCTTGCTAAAGTCTGAGGTTGCTCGAAGATCTCCTTCAGCATAAAATGAGGATACCCGCCACGCTCAAGCTCGCTCAGATTCATCTCAAGCTTTTTGATTTCGTGCGTCTTCTCTACATTTGTGATAGTAACCACTTTCAGAGGTTCTCCTCGTTTGATAACAGCTATTTCTTCATCGTCCAAATACACCACTTTGTCGGTATATTCGATGATAGGCGAAGCATCGGAACCCAAGAAAAACTCGTTTTCACCGATACCGACTACTAAAGGACTACTTTTACGGGCTGCAATAATCTGATCGGGATTTCCTTTCTCGAGGACTGCAATTGCATACGAACCTACAACCTGATTCAATGCAATCTGCACAGCGGTGAAAAGGTCGCAATTATTTAACGTCTTGATATAATCGATAAATTGCACAAGTACTTCTGTATCGGTCTGACTCGAGAATGTGTAACCATTATTTATCAATTCAGACTTCAGAACAGCATAATTTTCGATGATTCCGTTATGAATCAGAGCTAACGATTCGGATTGCGAATAATGCGGATGGGCATTGATATTATTTGGTTCACCATGAGTAGCCCAACGTGTATGAGCTATGCCAATAGTTCCAGTTGTATCCTTGTCTTTCGTAAATTCTTCCAGATCGGCTACTTTGCCTTTAGCCTTGTAGACTGATAGTGTATTCTCCGAATTAATGATTGCTACTCCCGAGCTGTCGTATCCACGGTATTCTAATCGGTGAAGTCCTTTTATCAAGATGGGAAAGGCTTCTCTAAACCCAATATAACCTACAATTCCACACATATATTTCTTCTATATTTATTTCCAAAAATAGTTTTTTTCAATAAAAATCTTTTTCTCTGTTTAGTTATTTTTTATTTACAGAGCCAAAAAAAAGAGCTGCTCGAAATATTTAACGAACAGCTCTTTGCGATATATTTTAAATCATAAGTATGACTAAGCTTTAATATTTGGTTGCTCCAGCCCGTAGCCTTTAATCTTATCTTCTCGTTTCAATAATAAGGCAACAAATAAAGCAAGAACTCCGAAACATGTGAAAATAGTCATAGGAAGAGTATAGTCATATACATTTACTGTTCTTTCCACAATAGTAGCTACACCATCAACTATCTTTTCATCTATAACAATTCTTGTGCCAACGATACAATATTTGTCAAGAACCCAACCTATCAGTAATGGAACACCCATCAAACCCCAGTTTTGAACCCAAAAGATCAATGAGTATGCTGTTCCCAATTGTCTCTCTGGTATAATTTTGGGTACTGAAGGCCACATTGCAGAAGGTACAAGAGAGAAAGCAATACCTAAAATTATTGTAACAAATGCAGCAAATTGCCATACATTAAACATAGGGAGACTAAACAATAAATGAACACTAATCAGTAATACCGACCCGATGATCATCAATGTTGCTCCACGTCCTTTTTTATCATACAAGAATCCAAATAAAGGTGTCAGTAAAATATTTCCGAATGGAAGAAGCATTGGAATTAAGCCTGCATATTTCTCCTCTAATCCATATTTATTAACCATCAGATCTGAGGCATATTTCAAGAAGGGGAATACAGCTGAGTAGAATAATACACACAAAATAGCAATCAACCAGAAACCCTTATTAGTAACAATCAATCCGATATCTTTAATTTTAAAAGGCTCTTCTGCCTCTTCTTCCGAAGTATCCATTGAAGCATCGAGCTTCTTATCCATTACCACGAAAACAAGAAAAGCGATTAAGCCGACGCATAACAAAATTAAAGCTAATAGAATTGGAGCTGACACGCTATTGAAGCTTGATGCAATGAAAGGAGTAATACCCAGAGCCAAGCCAGTACCTATACGAGCACAAGCCATCTCCATCCCCATCGCTAAAGCCATTTCTTTACCCTTAAACCAACGAACAATAATTTTTGATACTGTGATACCGGCAATTTCTACCCCAACACCAAAAATAGCATAACCTAAACAAGCATAAAATACTTGAGTAGGTATACCTACTACCTCACCAACCGCTCCTGTCAAATTTGCAATTGCATAATACTTTAGGAAACACCCTCCAATCATTAATACACAAGCCATTAAACCAGTAAAACGAACCCCCATCTTATCAAGGATAATACCTCCGATGATAAGCATCAGCAAGAATACATTAAACCAACCATAAGCACTTGTAAATACCCCATAATTAGTACTTGTCCAACCTAATTGAGATTCAAGCATTGGTTTCAACGGCGACATTACGTCGGTAAGGAAGTATGCACAAAGCATAGTAAACGAAACTAAAATCAGCACGGTCCAACGTGCACCTTTAGAGTCGCTCAATTTTTTCTGAAGAACTTCGACCATAATATTTATTTTATAATTGTTTTTTCAAAGGCAAACGTACAAAAGTAAAGAAAAAGCCGTAATGCGACTTAGCAATATCGAACAAATTCCTTTTTCATGATCAATTAAAATTCTATTCGAAATAAAAACCTTGTCATTATATCAGAATCATGTATCTTTGTCGTGTAATTTACAATCAAAAGAAATGACACTAAAAGGCAAGCATATAGTACTGGGTATAACCGGAAGTATAGCAGCATACAAAGCTGCTTCATTGGCTCGTTTATTCATCAAATCAGGAGCTGAAGTTCAGATCGTAATGACACCTTCGGGCAAAGAGTTTATAACTCCGGTTACACTATCGGCATTAACCGGAAAACCCGTAGTTAGCGAATTTTTCACGGCAAACGACGGTACTTGGCACAGTCATGTTGACTTAGGCTTGTGGGCCGATCTGATGGTCATAGCTCCGGCAACGGCTGCAACTATCGGAAAGATGGCAAACGGTATAGCCGACAACATGCTTTGTACAACTTATATGTCGATGAAAGCGCCAATTATTGTAGCTCCGGCAATGGATTTGGATATGTTTGCACATCCATCTACACACCGCAATCTGGATATTCTTCGCTCTTATGGGAATCATATTATCGAACCGGCTTCGGGCGAATTGGCAAGTCATCTGATAGGCAAGGGTCGTATGGAAGAGCCTGAGAAGATTCTCGAATATGTGATCAATTTCTTCGAAAAACAAAACAGCCTTTCTAAAAAAAAAATACTGATAACAGCAGGGCCGACTTATGAGAAAATAGATCCGGTACGTTTTATCGGCAACTATTCGTCGGGTAAAATGGGCTTTGCTCTAGCCGAAGAATGCGCTGCTCGCGGAGCAGAGGTTACTCTTGTAGCGGGACCGGTCTCGTTAAAAACAATTTCGCCAAACATCAAACGCATTGATGTAGAATCGGCCGAAGAAATGTATCAGGCTTCAGTAGCTGCTTTTCGTGATATGGATTGTGCTATTCTTTGTGCAGCCGTAGCCGATTACAGAGTAAAAGAGCAGGCTACGCAGAAAATCAAGCGTACGGGTGATGATTTGAATATCGAACTTGTTCCTAATAAAGATATCGCTGCCGAGCTTGGCAAAATGAAAACAGCGAATCAGACATTAGTAGGATTTGCCCTTGAAACCAACGATGAAGAATCGAATGCTTTAGGCAAAATGGAGCGTAAAAATCTCGATTTCATCGTACTGAATTCACTAAATGACGCAGGCGCAGGCTTTCAGCACGACACAAATAAAATCACACTTCTATCTAGATCGGGATCGAAACAAGATTTCCCGTTGAAATCGAAAACAGAAGTCGCTAAGGATATTATTGATAAGGTGTTTTGATAAATCTATTGGAAGTTTATCTATAAAATATGGAATATTTTAAATTTGAGCCAAGATTTGTTCAGTCAAGAGAGACTAAGCATTCTATTTTTGAAAAAAATATGGATAGACTGTTTCGTCTAATAATACCTAAAGCTAATCCTAACTTCGAGGAGAAATACGACTCTGTAAAATATTGGTGCATCGAATATGATACAGTAAACAATTACACAAATAGAGAAATTGGGTTAGATGAAAATGGAAATGTAATAATTATAAGTCCTTTCGAGAAAAACTATGGATTTTGGGTTGATACAAACTTAAGCTTAACAGATTATTATGATCGATGGGATATTATCGAAATATCAGGCGATCAATTTGAAATCTTATGGGAAAATTTTCAGTTGTAAATTCGCACAAAACCTGTACACAAGTGTTACTTTTTAACAAAATATAATCTGATTATCAGCCTACTAATCTTTATCAGGATATAATAGATATTTTGCACGCAATACACGATAAGCCTCAAGGTCCTCCTCCCAGCTTTTTTCGATAGATTCTTTCGTTTCGCCATTGATTATCTGCTTACGAAGCTTATCCGAACCCGAGAGCATATCCATAAACTGGCGGCTTGAAAAGAACAAAGCCCCTTTGCCCGACTTTTTATAGAAATCCAACAGATAGCTGATATCCAGCTTTCCATCGGTCTTCAGATCACGTAAGTCAACACCATAGCATTTTACATTCTGATGCATCGGACTGCGAGCACCTTCTCTGGATTGAGGTGTAAATACAAAGTTCCCGTTTTGCTTACCAGGAGCTCCGGCAACCTGAAAAGCAAAGTCTGTCCCTCGACCAACACTCACTTTGGTAGCCTCGAAAAAACATAGAGATGGATAAACAGCTATCGACTGATCGTTCGGCAAATTGGGCGATGGAGCAATCTGTAAGCTAAACGGCTGACCATGTTTCCAGCCATCAACACGAATGACAAACAATCGGCATTTCGCAGCGTTAGCCAGCCAACCTTCGCCATTGATCATCATAGCCAATTCTCCTACAGTTAAACCATGCTGCACAGGGATAGGGTGCATTCCTACGAAAGACTTGTATTTCATATCCAGAACCGGACCTGCAACGTGATCATTCGGATTCGGACGATCGAGGATAATACAGTCTTTACCGTTCTCAGCACAAGCCTCCATCACATAGTGCATCGTACTGATATAAGTATAGAAACGAGCTCCTACATCTTGAATATCGAACACAACGATATCGATTTCATCGAGCTGTTCTTTCGAGGGTTTATAATTTTTTCCATAAAGCGATTCTACCTTTATCTTTGTTATGGGATCGTGCCCATCCTTAATACGCGCGCCGGCATCGGCTGTTCCGCGAAATCCATGTTCGGGAGCGAATATTTTTTCGATATGAACATTACTGCTCAAGAGAGTGTCCAAAAGGCTGGTTTTATCGGATAAAACGGATGTTTGATTGATAACCAATGCAACTTTTTTACCTTCGAGCATTGGCAACAAGTTATCAAGACGGTCTGCTCCAACTTTTACTTCTTGCGAGAAAAGAAGAGAAACAGAACAAAAAGATAAGATTAGAACAAAAGCTATTCGCTGAATTTGCTTCATTATATCGAGTTATTTTGTTATTTTGTAAGTAATAGTTAGTAGCAAATGTAATTAAAATATAGTTGACACGATGAACCCTTTAGATATTATTGAGAAGTACTATGACAAGAACAGCGACTTGTACAAACTTCTTGTCAAACATAGTGCGCAGGTGATGAATAAAGCTTTGAGCATTGCAAAAAATCACCCCGAATTGAATACAGATACTCAATTTATATCCGAAGCAGCAATGCTGCACGATATAGGTATTTACTTAACTAATGCCCCTTCGATCTTTTGTCATGGAAAAAAGCCTTATATTTGCCACGGATATCTGGGAGCAGATATTCTGCGTAATGAAGGCTTGCCCAAACACGCATTGGTTTGCGAACGACATACCGGAACGGGACTTAGCGTAGAAGATATAGAGCGTCAGAAATTACCTCTTCCGCTTCGGGATATGATTCCGATCAGTATTGAAGAACAAATTATCTGTTTTGCCGACTGCTTCTTTTCCAAGTCGGGCGACATGACCGAAAAAAGCGTTGATAAGGTCAGAGCTCAGCTTAGTAAATTCGGAACTAAAACAAAAGACCAATTTGACTATTGGTGTGAAATATTTCTTTAAATAATACTACTTATGACCCAAAAACTAACCTTTTATCTCTTAGTCATTGCTATGATGGCGACAGCAGGCACAGCCAAGTCGCAGACACAGAAGAAATTGTCAATTGATCCAAAACAGTCCGAATGGTTTCGAGATGCAAAATTTGGAATATTCGTACACTGGGGATTATACTCTATTCTTGAGGGAAAATACAAAGATATTATCCTGACTCCGGACGTAGATAAAGAACAATTCCCGAATGGACAGACATGGTATGCCGAATGGATACAAATGCGATTGGACATTCCTGCCAAAGAGTATCAACCTCTGATAAACAAATTTAATCCGACAGATTTCGATGCTGATGCATGGATAAAAGAAGTAAAGAATGCCGGAGCACGCTACTTTGTTATAACATCCAAACATCACGATGGATTCGCGCTTTGGGACTCAAAAGTATCCGATTTTGATATAATGAACACTCCGTACAAAAAGGACATTCTTCGACAGCTAGTGGATGCCTGCAAGAAATACGGTATCAAATATGGATTTTATTATTCGCATTGGCAAGATTGGGAGCATCCGCAAGGAGCATTACCCGAATGGCACGAGCAACGCACGGATGCCGAATTCGAGAAATATTGGCAGCAAAAAGCTCTTCCTCAGGTTAAGGAATTGATAAATATGTTCGATCCAGATTTGCTATGGTTCGACACATGGGGGACCGAAGGTGTACATATCACCGAAGCCAGACGAGACGAACTGATCGCCTTGGTCAGATCGAATAGCGACAAATGTCTGATCAATGGCCGAATAGCATTCTCTAATCCTGGAGATAATATCGATTTCCTTGAACTTTTGGACAACAAATACCCCGAATCAATGCTGGATAAACCTTGGCAAACACCGGCTACGATGGTGCATTCTTGGGGATGGCATGCTTACGACTACAACTGGAAATCTTCAAGCCGCATGCTTGGCTATCTGGTAAATAACACATCGAAAGGCGGGAACTATCTACTGAATATAGGTCCTAAACCTGATGGAACATTTCCTTCGGCAGCAACAAGACGTCTACGCGAAATGGGAGCATGGCTGTATTCGAACGGAGAAGCTGTATACGGAGCTAGCCCCGTGAAAATGGAAGTAGACAAGGGGATTTATCTAACCCAGAAAACAATCGAAGGAAAGCACTTTCTATATATTACGCTCGATAAACCAAATGATATAGTCTATTTACCTATTGATACATCAGAAGCCAAAGGATGTTTTGCTCTCGAATCAGGCATGCCAATCAAGTACAGTAGCATAGGAGGTTTAATGCGCATTGAGCTAACGAAAGAAGTTACCAACGAGACAGGTCTTACTGTGCTAAAAATAGAGATTACCAGTCCATTGTAGATATTCTAGTCCGAAGCAGTTTCATTCACTGATCGGGCTTTCATTTTATACAGCCTGACGCCCATAGCCGTCAGGCTGTCTGTCGTTTGAAAGTTCTGATCCAAGGCTTCTTTGAATGCTACTGCAAGTCTTTTGTGATGATAGCTATCTTTCTGAGCCAGTATAAATTCAGAAGCAAATGGCTCTTCGTGATTGATTTGCTTATAAGGGAATGGTGCGAAATCATCATACCAACCTTTTTGAATGAGGACATAGAAAGAATTATCGGGATAATATACGCTCAATGCAGACAAAGCATCTGCTGCATAGTATTCTGACAGAAAGATATGATGATTGTTTTCGGTCGGATCTACAAATTCTTTGACACGCATATAATCTGACTGCCATTCTTTATAGTGCCTTTCGCTCGCATAATATCTCATGCCTCCATAGACTACGAGAAACAGGAGGAATAATAGACCTACAACCCGAAATTGTTTCGATTCGAATGATTGAGCAAGAAAAATGGCAAAAGCAAACAACCATAATCCAAACATTACTGTCATGTATCGTGCAGCTATAATTGGATAAAACAGATAGGATACAATCCCTCCCGAAACAATAGGAAGGATAAACAGCACCAGCGCTATAAGACCGATCTTTGACAATTTATCTCTTTTTCGATGTGCACGTATCAGGGCATTCACTATCAATACGATCTGCAAAACAATAATGATTGCCGCACCATACATCAGAAAAGACTTAGCAGAATCTGAGAATGGGAGCCATTCTTTCTTGATAGAATAGAAGTAGTAGAAATAATAGATTCGCTCGTACCATCCTACTGCATTTGCTTGCAACAAGGCGCTTGCTCTTTCTAATTGGAAAAACAAATACACAAACCATGGTGCATAAGCTATAATACAAGCAATAGCAACAAGGGAAAATTTTACCCATTTCATTTTCTTCTGCAACAATAGCGAAGCCCCTAAAATCAGGAATAGCCAACCAATGGTGATCAGAGCATAATAATGAAGATATGCCGAACAGATCGCCAGAATTGTGAATTTAATCCAATCCCGATTTCGCCCTTTTTCGTAAATATCATAAGCACAGATCGCCGTTGCCAGGACAAAGAACATAGCCCAAGAATATACCCTTATCTCGGTAGCAAGAAATTGAGAAATTGGGAAAAGTATAAGCAGAATAAGGAAAGATATACTGACGCGATCTCCAAATCGTTTTCGGATAGGAAATACAGCTAGAAGCATAGTTGCAAATACAGCAAGACAAGAAAATGTACGAGCCACAAAAACAGAATCTCCCAGAATTGCTGTATAGCCTTTAAGCATCAAGTAATACAACGGAGGATTAAGATCGGAACGCGTTGTTAGGGAAAATATTTCATTCACATCCCATCGGATCATCTGCAATGCATAAGCATCGTCATAATACAACTCCAGATTAATATAATCGAGATATAAGAATAAACTGCATCCTATACAGACAAGCAGTCCATAAAGAAAAAATATTGGCTTAAAAGGCTTCTGTGCAGTTTCTGTTATCATATACTATTAATCTTTCCAACGGAGACTGCTTATCAGTGTAAGTATATCATCGCGAAGCAGTTTTGTAGTTGAGGCTACCGAATCGTTTTTTACTGCCTTGTTATAATACAAAGATCCCCGTAGAAAGTGGGATGTACTATCAGTCACGAAAAACTGAATAGGCGTGGCAACTTGTCCATCAATATCGTAGATAGTAGCATAGGTTTTCAGGTTATTATTTGATACAACCGATTGGCTGATTCCATCAGAAACCGACACATGACTGTATGCTAAACGATAGCTATCCTCGAGTGTCTTATAAAGACTCGCTTGGTTTATGGGCAAATACGAGCAATAGATTGTTGCATCAATATCCGAGTCTAGGATATCGAACCAGATTTCATCGGATGAATCGGCTGTTTTGGGTATAATAATCTGCCCTTTATTGTAATCGAAAGAGAAACTTGCGGTTTCATATTTTACCAGTTCATTCGTCTTACGAATAGAACTTGTTTGCTCTTTCTCTTTAGGTGCACTGCTACACGAAAAGAGAAAAAAGTAGATAATAAGATGGCATAGCCATATTTTTTTAGAAAGGCAGATCATCTTCCATATCGGCCGGCGAAACAGTTCCGGTGTCATTCATATTGCTGATTGGCGGATTTTGAACTGGTGTATTAATCGAGTTCGCTGCAGATGGGTCACGACGACTTAATAGTTCCAGATTATCAACATAGATTTCTGTCACATATCTTTTCACACCTGAAGTATCATCGTAGCTACGAGTACGAATTTTACCTTCGATATAAAGCATTGTTCCTTTACGGACATATTGCTCTGCAATCTTAGCCAAACCTCGCCAACATACAATATTGTGCCATTCTGTACGATCCGGCACCTGAACTCCGCTTGATGTAGAATAGCCTCTCTCAGTTGTAGCCAGTGTGAAGTTAGCTACAGCATTGCCATTATCGAAGTACTTGACATCAGGATCTTTCCCGACGTTTCCTATTAGTATAACTTTATTTACAGACATCTTTTTTTATTTTCAATTATGATTCAATTCTCTCTTCTAACAAAGATATTGTTTTTTGAAGGAATAAGGTATTCGATATAACAACTAAACTCCCATCATCAGTTCTAAGATGTGTGTAGAATGTCATAATGCCTTCAATAGTAGCTTTCATTGGTAAATCTTTATCGTGTATTTCAATACGATCGCCAATACGGAATGGTGTGGAGAAGAAAATTACCAAACCAGCCGTCACATTACTTAGGATTGACCATTGAGCGAATACGCCAACACCCACAAATAGTAGTACAGATCCCAAGGCCACCAGTATATCCTCTGCTTTTACGCCCCATATTACTATTAGAACAAAAATAGCGAATATATTGATAACCCACGATGTAAGGTGTATCACTTGCAACATACGCGCTTCGGTCTTACCTCTTCTTTCGGTAAAGAAACGAATATACTTGCGCATCAGATATTTTATTGTCGGAACTATCAAAAAAACAGCAGCTGTTGCTATAATTTGAGGCAAATATTCTAAAAATACAGTCATACCAAATACTTTAAAGTATTACAAAGGTGATAAATTTAGAGCTAAAAAGCAAAAGAGAGAGCTATAGCTCCCTCTTTATATCTATTGTTCTTCTACAAATCAATTAAGTGAAGAAAATGACATACTATAAAATACAGAACTAGTTGCTGAATTCATAATATTTGTAGTTCCTAAATAACGTTCTACATATATTTTTCCATTCTTATCTTTATTATCTTTCTCTTGAATATAACGGAACAAAATAGCCACTTGATTCTGGTCGTATTGATCTAAATAATTTTGTTCTTTTGCCTTTTCTACATCAATAATATTTGAGCCTTCTATAAAATATCTAAAATTCTGCAAATTAGCTACAAATCTATTTGTTGTAGCACTTTTAGCCAAAAATGCAGAACTACCAGTTCTATTAGTTTTGTATACTCTTATATCAATTACAACTTGATTCTTTTCAACTGGTACATCTTCTAGCGGTCTACCATATTCATCTTGCTCTGTAGATCCTACTACTTGTCTATTCTTATCGTAATAAAAATAGATATAAGCATCTGATGCTTCTTTAGATTCAACTGGTGAGAAGGCAAACAACCAACGATCACCTAAGAATTGGTCGCGAGCAAATGCACCAATAGCAACATTTGACAAATATATTTCACCCTCATCCAGCGTTTCTCCTTCTGCTAGAATATTAACTCTATTTTGCTCGTCTTCAAGATATTTCTTCTTTATTGTTAGATTATCAGCCTCATTAATACCATTCGAAGGATTCGTAAGAGTATAAGATATTTCAGCAAAATCTCCATCTAAAACTTTATTGCTTTCATCTAGAATTTTATATCCACCATAGAGGCCATATGCATTTCCTAATCTCAAGGATGATCTTAGATCTTCGCCCCATATACCTTTAAATGCAAAAGCTTCGCCGGAAATTTTACTATCCGAATCTCCTAAGCAAGATGTCAACATCAGTGCTGACATTATACCAACTGTTAATAATTTTGTGATTTTCATCTTATTTATAAATTAATTTTTAATGATTAGTTTCTTTTTTAGAATTCCCATTTAAGCCCTAGATTCAGATCAAGTTGAAAATCTCTGTCTGAATAAATTGTACGATATTCGTTCGATGCATCAAAGTAATATGCTCCTCCTACTCTAGCTTGTACTGCCAATCCATTGTATATACGATACGATATACCAACAGAAGTCTGCACTGAGAATTGAGGATTATCTTGTTTTATATTTTTCGACATCTCTATCGAGTTCAGCACTTGAGCCATCGTTCCACTTTTTTCTTTACTATTCTGCAATCCTCCTTTATGAGTCCCTTTTATATCTTTCTGTATCATAGCTCCAGCTGAGACATAAGAAGAAAATCGCTTGTGACGCAAAAATGTATAGTTCAGATTTAGCGGCACACCAAGATAGTGAAATTTTTGCTTTTCGCGCATCTCATATGCTCCGGTTGTTTTAATAGTCGAAGATAAAAATGTATACACTACACCTGTTTCGATACTCAGATTAGGGGCAATACCTTTACTAACTGTCAGTCCGAAAGATACGGGCTGATCATGTTCCATTTTACTAGTATTCTCTCCAGAGTATAGAGAGATTATATTAATATCATCTTCTGTAGCTGGTGATACTTTGAACGTAGATGAACCCCGTTGACTGTGGCTCGAACTAAGGACATTGGCACTTGAAGATAAACCTAGAGCAAAATTATCAACTCCACGTTTCTTCTTCTCTATCATAGGCTTCTCATCTGTCAACTGATTATTTTGCGCTTTCAGAATATTTACGGCTTCATCAGATGTTATCTTGCGAGCTGGCTCTTCTTGTATGTCTGCTTGGCGAGTAACGGGCTTATCCTTAACTTCAAATTCTGTTTGATCTTCTTTCGAAGAGTCTGTATATACACTTATGCCATCAGCATTAGTATCAACCGCAGTATCCTCTTTTTCAGAACTGAATAATTTTGCTGTTCGAACATGAGTCCTTGCTGGTTCTACTGCATTATTCTGAGCTAATTGCGCTTCGGTATCTACTTTATGGCCTTCTATATGATCGTCGATTCTTGGCGTATCAAATACTTGAGCAATCTCTTTATTTGCTATATTACCAGGTTTTTCGAACATATTATCTACAACAAAGATAGCTCCAACAATAGCTGCCGCTGCCGCAACAATACTAACTACTGTACGTAGAGAGAATCTCTTTTTCGCAGGCTCTGCGACTATTTGTTGCTCAGACAAAGAGTCTTCAATCCCAGCCCATAACGATGCAGGGATTTCCGGCTGAAAGTCTTTCAGCTTGTCGGAAAACAGATCCTTTATTTTATCTTCACCTCTAGTCACTTCAATTATTATCTTTAATGTATTGTTTTACTCTTTGCTGCAGTATTTGCCTTGCTCTTACATATTGAGAACGTGATGTACTTTCATTTATATTCAACAGTTCGGCAATCTCTTTATGAGAATAATCTTCTATTGCGTACAAGTTAAATACTGCTGCATACCCTTTAGGCAATTCTTGTATCATGTTAAGTAGCTCTTTCTCGGGTATCAAACTTATATCGTCATCATCAGTCAACTCATTACTATCCGAATAGTTCTGAATATCATCCGTAAACTGAAGAATCTTTTTGTCTTTACGTATATTTTCCAATGCCAGATTTACAAATATACGCTTGAGCCATCCTTCGAACGATCCTTTCCCCTGAAAAGACTGAATGCTCGTAAATACTTTTATGAAGCCATCCTGAAGAAGATCCTGAGCAGAAGACACATCGGGGCAATAGCGCAAGCATATCCCAAATAGCAACCTCGAATACTTTTCGTAGAGTGCTTTTTGAGCTATCCGGTCTTGCTTCTGGCAGCCAGCTATCAATTGCTCTTCGTTCATAATATGCTTCAATATATTAGATGCATAAAATGATGAAACGTTGCACATCTCATCATTTTATTTCAAAAATATATATAATTATCCTTTTAATCTAATCTATTTAGGTTTCTGAGTGAATAAGATCATTCTTATTTTCACCTTATTACCTATATCTATTACATCAACCACATCTTGAAGACTAAGATTTCGATCGGCTTGTAACAGGACATTCAATTCTTCATTTTCTTTTTTGTTAGCCATACGAGCTGCTAACGCAGGTTCAATTTCTTCTTTACTTATTTCCTGATTATCGATATAGTAACGCAAATCGGCAGTTACTGAAAGATTTATATTTTTCTTGGTTACCACTTGTTCTGATGACGAAGCATTTGGCAATAATACTTTAATTGCAGCCGGAGTAACCAATGTCGATATGATAAGGAAAAACAGTAGCAAGAAGAACATAATATCGTTGAGCGAAGCAGTATATACTTCGGCCGCTCTACTCTTTTTGCGTTGAATCTTCATTTTCTTCTGTTTTTAAACCTTATACTGTTGGTTTCGTCTTTTTATATTGTCTAACAGCTTTAAGTACTTCGTTAGAATCTTTTTCAATAGTTGCTACAGCTTTATCAATACGGCTATTCAAAATAGTATAACCAGCGTATGCTATGATACCGACCAATAGACCTGCTCCCGAGCAAATCATTTTCTGATACAGACCTGTAGATATCGTATCGATAGCCAAGTCATTTGTTTTGGCAATATCATAAAATATCTTGATTACTCCGAAGATTGTACCCAAGAATCCTAGCATAGGTGCAATTGAAGCGGTTACGCCCAGATAAGTCATTTGACTTTCCAGCTCTACCATTTGCTGACCAGCTTCTACTTCCATAGCTTTATCAATATCTTCCATCGGATTGTCAACCTCTTTCAATCCAGCGATAACTACTTTAGCTGAAGCATATGGTCTTTCGGCCGATACTTTGATAGCTTTGTCTATTTTACCTTCATTCACTAGTTCTGTTACTCGTGATAGCCAAATAGAGTCACGTTTTGTAATACGGCTTAATTGTAGCCATTTATTAATAATTATATAGATAGCTAGTAACGACAGTAGGAATATTGGCAATAATATCCATCCTCCTTTTAGTACCAATGAAAAGTAGCTCTCTTCGACAACTGGCTGTGTACTTAACGAATCGGCTGAGATTTCGGCAACAGTAGTTGTGGCTTGCAATAATGTCAATAGGTTCATATTTGTTTAATATTTAGTTTTCGAATTTCACAACAAAAATCAGCACAAACAAAGCTTTTTCAAGCGAAGTTCGTGCTGATTTTTTATTTTATTATATATTATTTATTTTCCTTAAAATATTCCAAAGCTTGCACTATCAATATATGTATGGATACATGATGCCATTCCGACAACAATAATACCGATCATTGCTATTACGATAGATAATTTCAAATAGCTATCAGTTGATAGTTTTTCAATTGGATTATTATTCTTATTGATAAACATTGCTTTTACAACCATCAGATAGTAGTATAGTGAAATGATTGTATTCAAGAATGCCAATACGACCAATACTATGTTAAGCGGATTTACATCTTGCAATGCTGCCGTAAACACGAACATTTTACTAAAGAACCCTGCTGTAGGAGGAATACCACCTAGCGAGAACATCGCGATAGTCATTGCCCATGTCAATGCCGGATTTGTTTTATAGAAACCGTTATAATCCGAGATATTCATCTTACCTGTCTTATTCTCAACAGCCGAGATAATTCCGAATGTAGCTGCATTAGAGAATACATATACTAGCACATAGTAGATAGTAGATGTCATACCCATCTGAGTTCCCGAGAACAAACCAAGCATGATAAATCCGGCTTGAGAAATTGACGAGTAAGCTAAGAATCGTTTGAAGTTATCTTGACGAAGTGCAAATAAGTTACCGATAGTAATGGTCAACAATGTAAGAATCCAGATGATTGCTTGCCATGTTTCTGACATCACTGGGAATACTTTATACAGAATTGCCATCAAAGCAAATACTGCTGCTCCTTTTGATATTGTAGACAAGTAAAGAGTAACTGTTGTAGGTGCTCCTTCGTATGTATCAGGTGCCCATTGGTGGAATGGGACAAGAGATATTTTGAAGAATAGACCTGACATGAAGAAAATCATTGCCATGATCATTAACGGACCTGAATAAAGCACCGATGACATATCTGCAAAATACAATGTTCCGCAAGCTCCGTATAACAACGATATACCGAATATCATTACTGCTGACGAGAATATAGCGTTGAACAAATATTTAGCAGCCGCTTCTGACGATTTCAAGCTCTTTTTGTTGAATGCTACTAATGCAGCCAATGGAAGTGAAGCTGTTTCTAGTCCGATATAGAACAATAGGAAGTGTCCTGCCGAGATCATCAGATACATACCGAATAATGTCAGTATCGTGATCATAAAGAACTCTCCTCGTTTTACAATCGCATCTGGTTTTGCCAACCACTCACGAGCTTGTAGTATAATGATGAATGTTCCTACGTTCAGTATGTTTTTTATCAACTGATATGCCGGACCTGTTACGTACATTCCGTGGAATGCTTCGACATCGTCCTTCACGAAGAAACAGAATACTGTATGAGCCAAAAATACCAAACAGGCAAATGGGAAATAGAACTTCTTAGCATTGTCTGAAGCAAACAGATCGTAGATAATCAGAATGAGGAATACTACGACGAGTGATAACTCATGCTTCATAAACAAATAATTACTCAAATCCATCTTATATATTTAATTACAATGTTTTTACTCTTGTTTCCTATTTATCTTGTTATGCCAAATATGTCAAACATTCGCTAACCATATTTGAAATCCATCCTGGGAAAAGACCCATTCCGGCAACACAAACGATCAAACCTATAACAGCTACACGCTCGTGCCATACAGCATCAGTCAATTCCAAGTGATGAGGATCTTGTACTGGTCCGTAAAGAATCTTTCCAACCACTTTCAAGATATAAACTGCAGTTGCAACGATAGAAGATATTGCAACGATAGTAAATACGCGGTGGAACATATCTGGGTGTTCGAACGATCCAACAAAAATTGTCATCTCTGCAACGAAACCGCTCAATCCCGGTAGTCCTAGCGAAGCCATACCGGCAATCACATAAGACACACTCAAGAATGGCATAATCTTCATCAAACCTCCCAATTCGCGAATATCACGTGTATGAGTACGTCCATAAATCATACCAATCAAGGCGAAGAATAGGGCTGTCATCAAACCATGCGATAACATTTGCATCACAGCACCGGTAGTTGCCGTTTGGTTCAACATCAATATTGCAAACAATACAAGTCCACAGTGACTAACCGAAGAATATGCATTGATAAATTTCAAGTCTGTTTGAGAGATAGCTCCCAATGCTCCGTAAATAACACTAATACCTGTCAGTACAAGGAAAATCCATCCCAATTCGTTAGCTGCCTCTGGCATCAAGTGAATTGCTACACGGAAACAACCATAACCTCCAAGCTTCATCAATACCCCTGCGTGAAGCATAGATACTGCTGTTGGTGCTGCGGCGTGACCATCAGGCGACCAAGTATGGAATGGGAACATAGCTCCTAGCACACCAAATCCTACGAATGTAAGTGGGAATATCCAATATTGTGCTCCTGCATCTATTCCGCCTTTCAGAATCTCTTGAATATCGAATGTGTGCATCATTGTTGTTACACCGTTGATATCAACCGGAACCATTGGCGAGCAGAAGTACATACCAAGTATCCCTACAAAAAGGAAAGCAGATCCACCCATCAACATCAACGTAAGCTTCATTGCCGAGTATTCTTTACGTCCCGATCCCCAGATACCGATCAACAAATACATCGGAATCAATGCGATCTCGTAGAAGAAGAACATCGTGAATAGATCAAGTGAAATAAAGAATCCGTAAACTCCTATTGAAAGGAGTGTCAACCAGATGAAGAAATCACGCGGTATCGGATTTATATTCCATGAGGCAAAGGTACCTGTCAGTACGATTACAGCTGTAAGTAGTAGCATCAGAACCGATATACCATCAACTCCGATAGAATATGTGATATTCAGTGATTCGAACCACATTGCTTTATAAGTGAATAGCATATCTGCCGTATTACCTGCCCCTCTTTCTTGGAAGAACATATATAGCAACACTAATGATAGTGCCATTTCGATAAGCGCCCCTACGACCGCTACGGTGCGTACTTGTTTAATGTCGCGGCAAGGAATAAATGCCAGCAACATGACTACGGGAACTAGTACAAATAATGAAAGAAAAGTCATCTCTTTATATTTTTAGCTTTGCCTGATTAATACTTAACTATAAAACTCACGATTGCAAATGCAAATCCGACAACAAGAATCAGTACTCCCAAGATATACATGGCAGCATATTGTTGCAAACGTCCCGATTGGTATCCTTTGATCTTATCGGCAGCAGCTTGAGTTACGGTTGCCAACGAATCCATAAATCCGTCAACGAATTTCTTATCAAACCATGCGATTGGACGAGATATGCAATTGAATATTATTTTGCGAGTCACAAACAACCATAGTTCATCCCAATAGAATTTGTGAAGAGCCCATGTGTAGAAGCGACCGAATGCTTTTTCAACTTTATCAGGTAGTGCATTTTTCTTGAAGTACATCACATAAGCAACAGCTATTCCCAGAATCGAGATAATTGTACTTACTGCAGCTACTGTCATATTTACATGAATGTGATATTCTTTACCATCTGAAGTTACGAATTCTCCGAATGGAATAAATCCTGCTCCGAATGCGAATATTGCAAGAATAATCAATGGAATAGTCATCACCGGACTAGCTTCGTGCGGTTCGTGCTCGTATTTCTTATTGTTATCGTAGAAGAATATACGGAAGAACAAGCGTGACATATAGAATGCTGTCAGTGCAGCCGAAACTGTCAATATGCAATAGATTGGGAAGTTATTTTCCATAGCTGCTGCAAGGATTTCGTCCTTACTCCAGAATCCAGAGAACGGAGGAATACCTGCAATAGCCAACCATGCTATACCGAATGTGATGAATGTGATCGGAAGTTTTTTCCAAAGACCTCCCATGTCTTTCATCTCGTTGCTGTGAACTGCATGGATAATTGCTCCTGCACCTAAGAATAGTAATGCTTTGAAGAATGCATGTGTGAATAGGTGGAACATTGAAGCCATATATCCTAATCCTTCGTGACCACCAAATCCTGAAACTCCAAGAGCTGTGATCATGAACGCAATCTGAGATATAGTTGAGAACGCCAATACGCGTTTGATATCGGTTTGTGTACATGCTACAACTGCAGCAAACAGAGCAGTTATTGCACCTACCCAAGCCACAATATCAATTGCATGTATTGCGTCAGTACCTAAGTCGATATTGAATAGAGGAAATAGACGTGCTACCAAGAATACTCCGGCAACAACCATCGTTGCAGCGTGGATCAACGCTGAAGCAGGCGTCGGACCTTCCATCGCATCCGGCAACCAGATGTGGAACGGCATCATTGCAGATTTTCCGGCACCACCCATAAATATAAGGATCAATGCCCAAGATAGTACCGACCATCCTAAGAACGATTGTCCGGCAATTGTTCCTATAAATGCTGCGTTAGGATCGGTAAGAGTTGCGAAATCGAATGTTCCTGAGTAGAACGATAAGATCAGGATACCTACAAGGAAGAAGAAGTCAGCGAAACGCGTTACGATAAACGCTTTCTTGGCTGCAGCTACTGCCGAAGGTTTCATATAATAGAAGCTGATCAATAGGAATGAAGATACTCCTACAAGCTCCCAGAATATGTACATTTGGAAAATGTTGGTTGCAACAACTAGTCCTAACATCGAGAAACTAAACAACGATAGGAATGCATAGTAGCGTTGGAAACCTTTTTCGCCATGCATATAGCCTAAACTATATATATGAACCATCAACGATACAGTAGTGATGACTACAAGCATCATTACCGAAATTGGGTCAAGGTACATTCCAAGACTAATTTTCAAGTCTTTGTAGAATGGCAACCACGAGTCTACTAAGTTATTTATGATTGGCAGATAAGCGCCATCGGCTGCACGACCTACAACAAAGAAGTAGTCGTATGCTGTCATATAAGCCAAGATAGCCATGACCGACAGTCCGATTGTTCCTAAAACTCCCGCAACTACGGGTTTCATATACTTACCACCCAGACCGAGAATAAGAAACATCACAGCCGGTATTGCAAGGATTAGTATCGAGTAACTAAATTGATCCATATCTATTAACTCTTACCTTTATAATTTTAGTTTTTCATTTCAGTTATGTTCTCATCAACATAGATGCTCTTATAATGGCGATAGATGTTGATGACGATAGCGATAGCTACTGCCGTTTCGGCTGCTGCAATTGCTATAGCAAACAGAGCAAAGAATAAGCCTTCGAGCTGACCCGGATACAACAGACGGTTGAATACCGCGAAATTGATATCGGCAGCGTTGAGCATCAGTTCGACAGAAATCAGAACCATGATCATATTTTTACGAGACAGGAATCCGTAAACTCCTATAAAAAACATGATTGTACTTACAGCTAAATAAGCTTCTACAGGTATATTGTTCATAATCTATATTTTAAGCTTTTCTTTTATTATTTTTTGCGAGCAATCATCAATGCTCCGATGATACATGCCAGCAACAACAAACTCACTGCTTCGAAAGGCAACATGTATTGGTATTTACCGGTACCCATCAGCGTCAGACCGATTTCTTTCATATCCAGAGTCTGCGGTATAAAGCGGAATAATTTGTTCACGTTGTGGTAAATTACATGTCCGCAGATACCTAGTCCGGCCAATGCTATGAGCCCCGAGATAACCATTCTTTTTGGTTTTTCGAATTCAATCACTTTACCCGGATCGTGTGTCAGGAATATAGAGAAGATGAATAACACCATTACTCCACCTCCGTATACGATAACTTGTGTTGCTGCAAGAAACTGATATCCGAGCAATAGGTACACACCTGCTGTTGCAAGCAGTACGAATAGCAGATACACAGCCGATCGGATTATACGTTGTGTTGTTACCGCCAATAGTGAAAAGCCGGTAATGATAACTGCTAAAATCGAGAATACTATTTGTTCTGTTGTCATAATATCTTTGATATAATCGCTATCGTTATTTATTCGTTTACGTTTTTATCTTCAGCTGCCTTTTTCTCCTCAACAGGTTTAGCTGCTTCTTCAGTTTTCACTTCTTCTTTAGCAGGTCCTGCAGGCTTAGTTTCAGCTTTTTCAGCCGGAGCTGCAGGTTTCGGAGCCGGAGCTGCTTTTTTCTTTTCACGAAGTTTCGAGCCTTCGTTATTCAGCTTGTGTGTCAATTTAGCTCTTGTGAATACCGAGTTCTCGAAATCGCCATCAAATTTGATAGCATCCGAAGGACAAGTCAATACACATAGGTTACAAAATGTACATGTACCCAGATTGTAGTAGTATTCATCTAGTATTTTCTTCTTTTTGCCTTCTTCTGTTTCAATCATCATCGATTTCACTGTGATAGTCCCATTCGGACAGTTCATCTGGCAAATACCACATGCTGTACAAGCGTGTTCGTTATTTTCGTCGTGAGGCATTATCAAGTTACCTCTGAAACGTTCTGGTATAACAAGAGTCTTTCTGTTTTCAGGGTATTGCTGAGTTACTTTTTTAGCAAACAACTCACGTCCCGTAACAGTCATCCCTGTCAAGAGCGACTTAATGCCTTTAAATAGACCCGAGAAATATTGTCCAACAGTCATTTTATATCTTAATTATATCTGTTTATTCTTCTATTATTTAACTGAAGATATCAGTCAGTGTTAATCCGCAAACAACTACGATTACCATCAGGATCAGGTTAACCATATTGATCGGCAACATATATTTCCATTCTAAGTTCAACAGCTGGTCGATGCGCAAACGTGGGAATGTCCAACGTACCCAAAGGCTCAGCAATACTAGTGCTGATGCTTTTGCAAAGAACCAAACATAAGATGGTATAGCAGTCATAACAGCATTGAATCCCTCCCATCCCGGAATTTGGATAGCTTGCCATCCTCCAAGGAATACTGTTGTTCCGATACCTGCAATGATGAACATATTCAGATATTCGGCCAAGTAGAAGAAACCGAATTGAAGACCAGAATACTCAGTATGATAACCTGCTGTCAATTCTGACTCTGCTTCAGGAAGGTCGAATGGTCCACGATTTGTTTCGGCGTGTCCCGATATCAGATAAATTACAAATGCGATGATAGCTGGAATATGTCCGTTGAAAATTGTCCACTGATGTAGATAGTGTTGTTGTTCTACTATCTCCGATAATTGCATTGTACCCATTAATACTACGATAGTCATTAATGACAATGCAGCTGATAGCTCATAACTGATAAACTGAGCACCGCTTCGCATTGCACCAATCATCGAGAATTTATTGTTACTTGCCCATCCTGCCAATAGTACTCCAATGATACCTAGTGATGATACTGCAATCAGATAGAACACACCGATATTTAAGTCCACTGCTTGTAGACCTTTACCGAAAGGAAGTGCTCCGAAAGTCATCATCGAAGCTCCGATCACAAAAAATGGAGCCAGGTAGAATAGGAATTTATCAACTTTATTGACATAGATAATCTCTTTCAGCAAGATCTTGATCATGTCGGCAAGACTCTGTATCAAACCGTACTTACCTACACGGTTAGGACCAAGACGGCTCTGAAAAAACGCTGTAATCTTACGTTCAACATAGATCAGAATCAATGCAATAACTGCATAGGCCGTAAGTAAAGCCAAACCTATCAGAACACATTGAACAGCAATAGCTCCAGCACGTGGAAGATGTTCGTATAGTGTGTCATTCAATAGCTCTAAAAGGCCGGTTAATTCGAGGGTAAATAATAACGACATATCTATTGTTATATTATATCTTAGTTAATACATTCTATTTTATCGGTCGATATCCGGAATTACATAGTCCATAGAACCTCCGATGGCGATAAAGTCTGATAGTTTCTCACCTTTACAGATGATAGGCATTACTTCGACAAGCGTCATAGATGGAGATCGGAAGTGCAGACGATAAGGAACTTTATCGCCACGGCTTTCGATAAATACACCGAATTCACCACGAGCCGCCTCAACACGTTGGAAGTATTCTCCCTCCGGAAGTTTGATAATGGCTTTCGTTTTAGCAAGGAAGTCTCCTTCTGGAAGAGGAAGCAATTGCTCAATGATTCGCATCGATTGTTCTATTTCATCAAGACGGTTCATGTATCGTGCAAACGAGTCGTTTCCGTCTCTTACAATTTCATCAAATTTCAACTGACCATATAACGAATATGGAGCATGTTTACGCACATCGCACGCAAAACCAGATCCACGTCCTACCGGTCCTGAAACTGCATACGATATAGCATCTTCGCGAGTCAACATACCGATTTTATTCATACGTCCTTGAGCAATCACATTACCAGTAAACAGTTTGTGATACATTTTCAATTGCTCACGCATGAATGGAATGAATTCTTTTATATCTTTTTCGAAATCTTCGTGCACATCGAACATCACTCCACCTATTACATTGTAGTTAGGCAAGAAGCGTCCTCCCGATGATTTTTCGAATATATCAAGTACCAATTCACGCTCGCGCATACCATAGATAAAGGCTGTCGTAGCACCCATATCCATACACATTGTACCCCATGATAGAAGGTGAGATGCAATACGAGTCAACTCGTCCATGATAACACGAATGTGTTGTGCACGCAATGGCACTTCTATTTCAGCTGCTTTTTCAACACACATACACAATGCATGGCGGTTGATGTGAGCCGATAAATAGTCAAGACGATCTGTGAAATGTAATATTTGAGGGTAAGTTAGTTTTTCACTTAGTTTTTCGATTCCTCGGTGAATATATCCTGAGTGTGGATCTATTTTTGAGATTATCTCTCCTTCAAGCGACATACGGAAGTGCATAACACCATGCGTAGAAGGGTGTTGTGGTCCTATGTTGATAACATAGTCATCTTTTTCGAAGATGTTATACCACTCTTCTTTCAATCCTGATGCTGTTTCTTTCAGCGAATAAGATCTGTCTATGATCTCTTTACTTGTAAGGTTTACAGGATTCAATGCTGGGCTGTCATTATAATCCTTACGAAGCGGATATCCATCCCAATCTTGGTTAAGGAATATTTTACGCATATCCGGATGATTGATGAAACGGATACCGAACATGGCATAAACTTCGCGTTCATTAAAATCGGCCGTTCCCCATAAATCTGTAACCGAATAAAGTAGCGGATTTTCTCTATCAGCAACTCCGGTTTTTAGTACCACCTCGCGTGATAAATCTTCTGACGAAGAAAGTAGATAGATTACACCTAATTTCTCACCCCAGTCTGCACCTGTCAATTGCACCAAATAATCGAACTTTGTAGAAGGGTTTTCTTTCAGTTCTTTAGCCAAAGCATGTAGTTTATCAGGCTCAACTGTTACAGTCAGTTTTTGCTTTTCTTCTACTACTGCTTCGGGTACAGTATTTAGTATGACTTTTTTGATTTCTTCCATTTAGCTGTTCAATCAAAAGTTATTTCGTATTATTTTTTTTCGCTTTTGGTTTATCAACCTTGAAAAGGAATCTTTCAAGTTTGATCTTACGCTGCAACTGCATCAAACCATAGAATAGTGCTTCAGGACGAGGAGGACATCCAGGGATATACACATCAACCGGAAGAAACTCATCAATACCTTTCACAACATGATACGAGTCAACAAACGGACCTCCGGAAATAGCACAGCTACCCATAGCAACTACGTATTTTGGTTCGGCCATCTGATCGTAAACACGTTTCAACAGTGGAGCCATTTTATGAACGATAGTTCCGGCAACCACAATACAGTCGGCCTGACGGGGACTATTACGCGTCACCTCCATCCCGAAACGGGCAAGGTCGTGACGAGCAGCAGCAGCAGCCATAAACTCGATACCACAACAGCTGGTAGCAAACGCCAAAGGCCAGATCGAGTTCGATCTACCCCAGTTTATCAAATCGTCAAGTTTCCCTACAACGCATGGAACTCCGTTCTCACGCAGTTCTTCAACGTACTTTTCAAGGTACTCATTATCTTTAAATTCCTCGTGAGGAATACCTTTTATATAAACATTTTTTACTTCCATTCTAACGCTCCTTTCCTCCAAGCATAAGCCAGACCTAGGCCTAAAAATAATAAGAAGAATGATACACTAATAACACCTGCCATTCCCAGTTCGCGAACTACCGTTGCCCAAGGGAATAAAAATATTGCCTCAACATCGAACATCAGATAAAGAATAGCATACAAATAGTATCCTACTCTAAATTGCATCCAAGATGTACCTTTTGTGGGAACACCACACTCATAAGGTTCACCCTTCTGAGCATTGAATGATTGCGGCGATAATAGCAAGGCTGCGCCCAAACCGGCACATACCAGAAACATTCCGGTAAAGAGTACTGTAATTACAAGAGTAGAGTCCATATATCTACATTAAAGGTTTTGACACCGAATTATAATTATAAATAACTTACTAGTTATAAAGTATTTAAAATCAATTTGAACAAGTTAAGTAAACATACCTAATTTAAGGCTGCACAAAAATACTTTTTTATTTTGATCAAACAAACAAAAAATGTATAAAAATGTCAACTCAAGGTTACACTTTGCTATTCTTGTCTGTTTCTTTAACTACATACACTGGGCGTCTCTTGGTCTCGAGATAGGTCTTAGACAAGTACTGGCCTAAGATTCCGAGACAGAAGAGCTGTACTCCTCCTATGAAAAAGATAGCACACATCAGCGACGGATAACCCTGAACAGGATCATCCCAGATCAGTGTTTTCACTATGACAACACAAATGATGACGAAGGCTATGAAACAAAACAATATTCCCAACAAAGAGGCTATATACAACGGACGCACTGAGAATGCAACAATTCCTTCGAAAGAATACATCATCAGTCCCCAGAAAGACCATTTTGTTTCGCCGGCTATACGCTCTACATTTTCGAAGGCAATCCAATGAGTCTTATACCCTACCCAACCAAATATACCTTTCGAAAAACGGTTATATTCCGACAATTCCAATATCGAATCTACCATTTGACGACTCATAAGACGAAAGTCGCGAGCCCCATCAACCATTTCGGTATCCGATATCTTATTCATTATCTTATAGAACTTGCGAGCAAAATATGATCTGATTACGGGTTCTCCCTTTCTATCTACACGACGTGTTGCGACACAGTCGTATTCTTCATTTTCTTTCAAAAACGTATACATTTCGTCCAATAAATATGGAGGATCTTGCAAATCGGCATCCATTAGCGATACATAATTGCCCGTAGCTGCCTTAAGTCCTGCAAATATTGCTGCTTCTTTACCAAAATTGCGTGAGAATGAGACAAAGCGTACACGTAGATCCATCTCGGAATACTTACGCATCAATTGTATAGTTTTATCTTTCGATCCATCGTTCACAAGAATTATTTCAAATTCCTGATCAGACATTGTCGTCATTAAGTTTTTCAGGGCATCGTATAAATGAGGAAGTGCTTCCTCTTCGTTATAACATGGAACTATTATTGAAATTTTATCCATAGAACAGTTTTGTATAGTAATATCCCACAAAAATAACCTTTTTTATGATAACACAAACATTCTAAAGTAAATCTGAACGTTAAAAGAGAGCGTAAGAAAGAAAGCTCTCTTATTTCGTCAATAGAAAATAGAATTGTAACTTTGCGGATCCTGTTTTTCTTCTTACACATAGAAGACCTTCTGGAAAATAAAGCCCTAAGAATGAGAAATAATACAGCTAACATCAACGAACTGGAGAACAAAAAGATAAGTAAGCTTATCTGGCAATATGCCATTCCTGCCATTGTAGGAACTATGGTAAATGCTCTCTACAATATTATCGACCGTGTATACATCGGTCATACTCCCGGATTGGGAGATCATGCGATCGGCGGACTTGGAATTGCACTGCCACTGATGAATATAACTGCGGCTGTAGGTATGCTAGTAGGTGCCGGTTCGGCCAGTAGAATATCGATTTTTCTGGGAAAAGGAGATAAGGAAACTGCCGAAAAAATCATCGGTACATCTTTTCTGATGACACTTATTCTTACCGGAACAACAGTAGTATTGCTTTATATATTTCTGGAACCCATTTTACACCTGATCGGTGCAACAGAAGAAACCTATCCTTATGCACACGAATTTATGGCATATTTGCTGCCGGGATATATATTTCTTGCAATGTGCTTCAACTTCAACAGTATGATGCGTGCATCGGGCTACCCCAAAAAAGCAATGTACACAATGCTAATAGGTGTAGTAGCAAACATAATAATTGCTCCGATTTTTCTCTTCTGGTTCAAAATGGGTATCAAGGGAGCAGCCATCGCAACAATCATATCCATGTTTATCGGGCTATGCTTCGTAATGCATCACTTTATGAATCGAAACAGCATGCTACGTCTACGTCCTTCGAATATGAAAATGGACTGGAAAATAATATGGTCGGTTGCCAGCATCGGATTGTCTCCGTTTATGATACAAGTCGCATCATCGACGGTAGTATTTCTTGTAAATAATCAGCTCAGAGAATACGGCGGTAATGTAGCTATCGAAGCTTACGCTATCGCAAATACACTTGTTATGATTATCATCATGGTAATGGTCGGTCTGACACAAGGTATGCAACCTATTGTAGGTTACAACTATGGCGCGAGAAAGATTTCCCGTGTAAAAGAAGCTCTAAACTATACAATCAAAGTCGGAGTAAGTATTGGTGCCATCGGACTTATTCTGGGAATGCTGATTCCTCAACTATCGGTACAAGTCTTCAACCCGAGTGCAGAATTGGCAGACGCTTCGGTAAAAGCTTTACGCATTATTACAGTTGCGCTACCTCTTGTCGGCTTTCAGATTGTAATCACGAACTTTTTCCAATGTATCGGCATGGCTGGAAAATCAATATTCCTAAGCCTTACCCGCCAATTTATATTCCTTATTCCGGCATTGTTCATTCTACCTCCAATCTTCGAACTGAATGGTGTATGGGCATCGCTACCACTAGCCGATGTTTTGGCCACAGTTCTTACCGGTATTTTGTTTGCTATGCAAATCAAGCAATTCAAGAAAATGGAGGCTAATCACGTAATTTCTCCTCAACAATGATAAAATCGATCGAAGATATACTAAAACATTTCGCCGTAAGTCGCGAAGATCTGCTGAAAGTGATAGCCGAAGCCATGAGTAAAGGCGGCGATTATGCCGATTTATTTTTCGAAAATACATTCAGCAATTCCATTTCCCTAAGCGATAATCAGGTAAACCGCACAGCTTCTAATATAGATTTCGGAGTGGGAATACGTGTCATCGCTGGCGATCAAACTGGTTATGCTTTCGTGGAAAACACCGATCTGCAAAGCTTGCTCACAGCTGCACGAACGGCCGCATCAATAGCAACATCAACGAAAAAGCAGAATCCCGTAGAGATAAAAGATACCGTATTCACAAACAGATACCGCATACAACGCGAATGGCTGGATGTTTCGGTAGCTGACAAAAAAGATTTTGTACAACAACTGAACAACCGTATATTCGAGCTAGACGAGAATGTAATAAAAGCATCGGTCAGCCTCAACGACTCTACATCATATATTTTATTCTTCAACTCGGAAGGAACGCTAACATGGGATTATCGCCCTATGTGTCTGATGTACGGATCGTGTGTCATGCAACGAGATGGCAAAATAGAAAGCGGATACGCTTCGCGCGCATATCGCAAAGGGTTCGAATTTCTGTCAGACGATCTGATTGAGACTCTGGCTCAGGAAGCTGTAAAGCAAACGCGACTGATGTTTGAAGCCATAAAGCCTAAAGGCGGAGAAATGCCCGTCGTTATGGGTGCAGGCGGATCGGGAATCTTGCTTCACGAGGCTATTGGACATGCTTTCGAAGCCGATTTCAACCGTAAACGGACATCTATTTTCAGCGATCAGTTGGGCAAGAAGATATGCGATACGCAGATCAATGTTGTCGACGACGGATTGATCGATAATACTCGTGGTAGTATCAACTTCGATGACGAAGGAATAGAGAGCCAACGTACATATATCGTTAAAGATGGAGTCCTCGAAAGCTATCTTCACGACCGAATCAGTGCCAAACATTATGGAGTCAATCCAACCGGAAACGGACGACGCCAATCGTTTCGCTATGCTCCGATGCCACGAATGCGTGTAACATACATGGAGAATGGATCGGACAGAGAAGAAGATATCATTGCATCGGTGAAAGAAGGAATTTATGTCGACAATTTCACCAATGGGCAAGTGCAGATTGGAGCCGGAGATTTTACTTTCTTCGTAAAAACCGGTTACCTCATCGAAAATGGCAAATTAACTCAGCCGATAAAAGACATCAACATCATCGGAAATGGGCCGAAAGCTCTGGCTGACATAACGATGGTTGGAAACAATCTGAAGATTGACGAAGGATCGTGGACATGCGGCAAGGACGGACAAGGAATACCCGTTGGACAAGGATTGCCATCGGTATTGGTCAGAAAATTGACTGTCGGCGGAGAATAAAGCACACCAATCGTAAAATAAAATAGCCAACAGCTGAGCGATCAGTTATTGGCTATTATTCTTTTATACAAAATGAATTGCTACCCCGTCTATGAGTTATTTTGATTCACTCTTTTTAATCTCATCCGAAATTAACTTATATGCTTTTGCCAATCGACGGGCATTTTTTGAGTCAATGTCGAAAACCTCAGAACCATAAACTGAGCTGATTCGTAATTTTTCAGGTAGATTCAATTCCGACAATTGAGACAAATCACCTTCATAAACAGTATGAAGAATATTTTTACTGCCAATGTCATCTTCAGATTTGAAGAAATTAACAGCTGTATATACATCAGTATTAGCTATAAAATCATCAACAGCCGTTATAGTTGAGACACTGCCATCTTTCAACTTAAGCTGAAATTCGGATCCCTTTTTCATTGTCATGACACTCCCTATCCACTCTACATGAAGATATACATGACCTTCTTCGTAACGGAACATAAAGTAGCTATTAAATATTTTTCGACTCCCTACCTTAACACTAGATGGAGTCTTTGCTTCAAATCTTGTCCAATTAGTTCGAATAACGGTCTTTCCCGTAAAGTCATCGACTGTGCTATAATCAATTTTCTGAGCCGACGCAAAGAAAGGTAACAAAGCCAGAATTGATATAAATAGTAGTTTCTTCATTTTGTATTTTATTTCGTGTTATGTGCAAACTTTCACTAAATAGCCGTCCAACCTCCGTCAACAAATATGGTTTGTCCGGTTATGTAACTAGAGCCATCAGCTGCCAAAAAGACAAGAGCTGTGTCTAGTTCTTCAGGGCGTCCGGCGCGTTCCAGACATGTCATATTCTTGACAAAGTTAGTAAACGCATCGCTATTAATAAAATCGCCGGTCATTTCGGAGTCAAAAAATCCCGGACCGATATTATTTACCGTAATGTTGTATTTTGCCCATTCAGCCGCCAATCCACGAGCGAAGTTGACAACTGCCCCTTTAGACGAATGGTATGACAATGCGGCACTAAATTTATTGCCAACCATACCATACATCGAGGCTACATTTATAATTCGCCCATATCTGTTATCAATCATATTCTTCCCTACTTCGCGGGCAAAAGTGAACACGCCGTTGATATTAACATCCATCACTTTTTTGAAATCATCCAGACTGACATTTTCCGCATTTCCGCCCAGAGCTATTCCGGCATTATTGACAAGGATATCTATCTTTCCGAAATGGCTGATAGCTTTCTTCACCGTATCCACCACCTCAGCCTCGACTGTGGCATCGCACTTCAGTGCTAAGCATCGAGCTCCTTTCGATTCAATTTCTTTTGCTAATTGCTCCAGTCTTTCGAGTCTGCGAGCTACAACAATTACATCAGCGCCCTGATCTGCCAACACTCTGGCGAAGCGCGATCCTAATCCCGACGAAGCCCCTGTAACCAGAGCAACCCGTCCTTTCAAATCAAATAGTGCCATAAAAACTTTGGTTTTAGGTTGAGTTAAGTACTAGTTAGACGAATTTACGAAAAAAAGCGATAGCAACTGCCATCATGGCACATCTAAATATTTGGTATAATAGTTGTCAAGGAATTGATATGGAAAAGAAATTTGAAGTTATAGAAAATGATAAAAATCTTCAGGCTGATGATTTTTATGTGAATTTTAAAGAGAAATTGATGTTGACGCACACGTTTCCTACCAATTACATCTTTAAATTTATAGTTCCTGCCGAACAGGCAACTATTGCCAAATTGCATGCCATTTACGAAAATGCAGAAGCCAATATCTCATCGCGCGACAGCAAG
This sequence comes from Dysgonomonas massiliensis, assembly GCF_900240225.1. Taxonomy (GTDB): domain Bacteria; phylum Bacteroidota; class Bacteroidia; order Bacteroidales; family Dysgonomonadaceae; genus Dysgonomonas; species Dysgonomonas massiliensis. The sequence goes on from NZ_OEPV01000002.1 coordinate 78,123, forward strand.
AACGGTAAATACACCAGCTTAACAATAAAAACAGCTGTAAACGATGCTGATGATGTAATAATCTATTATCGTCAGGCTGCCAGCATAGAAGGAATAGTAATGCTATAATATCTCCTTAAGGATAGGACAAAATAAATCCCCAACAAAGATCTTGTTGGGGATTTATCGTTTTATTATTATTCGATATAGAGGTTTCTACCACTCGGATATCTTACTTTATACCGCAAGTTTAATTCTTTCTTGTCGGAAGGTTTCATTTTCAGATTCCATTTCACTTCACCCGTTTCTTTATTAATCAACCCTTTAGACTGATCTTCTACCATAACTTCAATTTCATCTCGGCGTGAAACCGGAACCTGATCGAGTACCGTAAGATTGATCGGCTGATTTTTATTGTTTCGAATATCTATTTTCCATGATTTTGTATCCTCACGTTTGTTGCTCAGAAATTTCTTCGAAGTGTTTTCTTTGACTGCTTCACGCTTCACAAGAATACTCTTATCCTGACCTAAGGATACACTCAAAGTATCAGTTACACTACGTGTATCGATAATTGTTTTTCCGATATATGTATTCTCGAAGAATATGTTTGCTTCGCCTTCCAGCAGATTATACTGATTCCAATCGGTAATATTGGCCAATAGGAAGACATTCTTACTAACCTTAGGTACTACATAGTATTCGTAATCGGCAGGAAGCGCATAACGCTCAACTTCAACAATCGTATTCTTATTATCGGATTTGATTGTGTAAGGTATTTTGACATCGAACTCAACGGCTGTTTGATTCTCAACTACCTCGGTAGGCATAGCTATATCCTGACGAGCGGGTAAAGAGCTCATACCTCTTATTATGACCGAAGATTCTTTAGGTTTTTCAACATTAACACCAGCAACAGAACCGGCTAAAGCTCTCTGTAAATGCGAGCCATATCCAACGACAACTGCCTCTTCGAGCATCTGCTGGCTTTCTTCCAATTGGACACTCATAAACGAACGGGAAATAGGCAATATCTTTTTATTGAATCCCACATAACTAAACTCAACCTCTCGAGCATTGTTAGGGATCGCGAGTGCGAACTTACCATCTACATCGGTAACAGTTCCTATGGTTGTACCTTTTATCATCACCGAAACCCCAATCAGTGGCTCGCCACTTGTATCGTAAACAGCTCCTTTTATCTCGTTATCGTCAATATTGACATCGTACTTTGGCGGAGCAACATTATAATCCAAGAAATAGGTACGCAGGCGCGGAGCAACTGTACCCAAATTTGGATTGGCTGATGAAATACTCAATTTCACATTATTCCAATCTTCTTTCGTGTTTTGCAGAATATTCGCTTTATAAATAAGCTCGATAGGCTTGTCGATACTTGTACTCCGTATATCGTAACTTGGGAACCAACTGGCATTGCGTACATAATATGTCAGTTCTACATTTACGTTTGCTGCTCGCTTTGCATCAATCTCTACCACTACTTCCCCTTTAGGCATCGGCTTATCACCACCCTCTAGCGTATACGAATTGTTTATCATCCGCTGCTCGAATTCAAGCTGACTTATTTTTTTTGATATCTCATTCTGTTGGGTCTTTAGTGCGGTCATTCGCTCACGATAATAGTTGGCTGTTTCTTTCAATGTCAAAAGACTGATACCCGTATTCGCTCCTCCTATCTTCTTATTCTCATTCAGGAAAGCTATTTCATCCTGAATCAACTCTTTCGAGGTTTTAGCTGCCACAAGTTGTCGAGTCACTTCTTCGAGCCTTTTATCTAGTTCATTTTCTTTTTCGGCCGATACCTTTTTAATGACTTCTTCGGTATTTGTCTGATAATTTACTCCTAAAACCATTGCATCGCCGGCAAGCTTTATCTGAATGCTTTTGGCATCAACATAAGGCGACAGATCGGTAAACTTGAGAGTCGATTTACCCGCAGGGATGTAAATTGTCTTTTTACGAAGAACCTGCGCTCCATTGATAAATACTGTAGCTTCGGAAACTTCAGTTTTTATCTTTTGCTCTTTCGTATCCTGAGCCTTCATCGACAACGAGGATATTATTATCAAAAAAGATAACAGCATTTTGATTTTCATAGTAATTGGCGTTTTGAATTATTGTGATAGCTAAAGTTAATAGTTTTTCGGTAATAACTTTATCTCTACCTAAAAAGGTTCTTTGAAATACGGGAAATATACAAACTTGAAACAGATAAAAAACTGTACACAAGTGTTACTTTTTAACGAGAAACACCTCTTATCTCAATTAAATTTCATTACCTTAGCTTTCATCATATAATACTTACTATGAATAAATTAATTATATTCATCTTGTTTATTATTGTAATTCCTGGCTACGCACAGAACTCAACTGTTATAGAATCAAAAAATACAGATAATATCGGACTCAATATTGACTCCATAGTTTTCAATTTTCCTCTTAAAAATAAGGTTCTGTCTGGAACATGTATTCTACCCGGAACAGATAATCAGCAAATTATCAGATCGCATGGACTACTTCTTGATTCTGTCAATAAACAAAATATCTCCAAAATTTGCTCTTTAGGACGAGACGAGATACTATATATCAATATGAATGACAGTTCTCTAATTATTAAAGCCAATACATGGGGCAATAGTTGTCATGAGTATCTATGTGATGTTTCAATGTTCAATGATAGTATCCTAAATATTATTGCTCATGGTTATGGTTCTGTTTGTTCCTGTAAAACGAATCATCTAATAACTTACAAATTCAAACGTGAAGGATGGGGTGATCTGAATGATATAAAATACATATCATTCAATGGTAGAAATAGAATTTCATTTAATAACGTTGACAATGTTATCAAATTTTATCTAAATCATCTAGCTATCTCTCTATTTCCTGATGTGCAAATAGGAAATAATCCTTTTTACATAATAGATGGAATATTTCTTGATGAATCTAGTTTTAAAGAAGAGGATCTTACGAAAATTAAAGAAATTAACTTTCTAAATTCGAACGAAATACATAAAGCTTTTCCATGCTCGGATAAAAGTAGCTGCATCATTGTTAGAACGAATTAAGTCAATAGGGATTCTCAACATGACAAAGTTAGAATTATTTTTAGAGTAAATAAACTTATTAAATAATGGACTGGAGATTTAATACTATAGCATTTGACAAACTACAAGAAGGTAAGTTTTTTCAAGCAGACTTTGGAGTGAAGAAATTCGAATTAGACACCGATGCTTTCCTTAATTCCGAATATGCAATTATTTGGCACCTTAAGAAAAAACTTGAAGCTTTTGACAGCTTACCTAAATCGGACAAGTTATTATTTATAGAACTCAACTTAGCTAATATTAATGATTTATCGGGAATAGCAAAGTATAAAAATTTAAAGAGGTTAGAATTACACTATTGCTTAAAACTACTCAACGACAGAGGTATAGCTGGAATCAAAGGTTCTCTAATGTTCTTACATATCAATCAATCCAAGAAATTTGAATTTACAGAAGAACTATTACAATTGAAACACCTTAGGGTATTATACTTGAATGACTGTGCACCAATAGACAATCTTGGTTTTCTCGATAATTTTCCTCACCTAATAGACTTTCGTTTTGTAAATACGACAATCCGAGATGGTAATCTGAATCCTATACTCGATCATCCTACAATACGCTCGGTCGGATTCTTGAATAAAAGACATTATAATTACAAGTCAGAAGATATTAAGGAAAAACTCAATGAAAAATTTAATAACGAAGACAATAGGACATATCTGACAGACGGAAAAAATGTAACCTTTAGATATGATTACTGAATTCAACTAAAAAAATTACTATTCTATTTTTGTTGGAACAAAAAAGGTCAGAACTTTTCTGTTCCAACCTTTCTGTTTAAGCTTTTGTGCATCAATACTCGTCTTCGTTAAAGAAGAAGTCTTCTTTGCTCGGATAATCCGGCCAAATATCTTCGATTGTGTCAAATATCTCTTCTTCGTCTTCCAACTCCTGAAGATTTTCAATTACTTCTAAAGGCGCTCCCGAACGTTGAGCAAAATCGATAAGTTCGTCTTTAGTTGCAGGCCAAGGTGCATCCTCAAGCTTTGATGCTAGTTCTAATGTCCAGTACATGGTAATTCTCTGTTATATTTAAGTTTATATTATTGTTTCTATATTGTTTTTCGCAAAAATATAATAATATTTGGAATATCAGTCCTGTTTCCAGAATATTTCTACTCCATTTTTATTTGCCTCTTTACGAGCCAATAAGAAAAAGTAGTCTGACAGGCGATTTACGAAGATCATAATACGATCCTCAACCGGATATTCAGCTTTCACGCGATGCATACAACGCTCAGCTCTACGACATACCGAACGGCATATATGTGCACGAGCTGCAGCTTCGCTTCCTCCCGGAAGAATGAATTGGCGTATTCTTGGAAGTTTGCTGTCAATTTCGTCCATCTGACGCTCGATCGAAGCAATATTCTCTTCCGTAATAATACTTGCAGCCTTAGGCGATATAGCTTCCGTTTCGGTTGCAAGATATGATCCTACTGTAAATAGTTTGTGTTGAATGAATGATAGGAATTCTGTATCATTTTCTTCTGTTATAACACATCTCAATGAACCTACAAACGAGTTCAACTCATCAATTGTTCCGTACGCATCAAGACGTACATGCGATTTAGCAACTCGCATACCTCCGACAAGCGACGTCTGTCCTTTGTCTCCGGTTTTTGTATATATACCGCTTTTCTTAATATTTTCCATAACTAAAAACTAATTTTATATTCCCATCTGTAAAGCTTGGGATTGAAAAAAATAATACCAATGTTGAATAAATCGAGAGCTACCGTACGGCCGTCCATATCTTTTATCTTATTCCATAACAGCTTATTCATCCTATTTGTTCGAATGCCTTCAACAATTATAAAACTTCCGGAATGCATCACGTTGTTTATTTCATCGATGTGTGCTTGTGTCAGTTCTCCAAAATTGTTCAAATTTATATATACGCAATCTGGCATAAAGTCAGATAATCCTGAATAGGACTTCTTAAGAGCTATCTCTCTGTCCCAGCCAGATGAATACAATTCATGTGCCAAATTATATTTATTTTCATCTGTTTCCACAGCTTGGCATTTAACGGAAGAAGATACTGCGGTCATGAATAATGTATTTATACCATTACCAGCACCCAATTCCAATATTTGCTTTGCTCCAAAGCAGTTTATCAGCTTGAAAGATAATTTGTGCAGTTTATCTATTTTGCAAGGAACATTTCTGCAAGATAATAGATATTCTTTAATATCCTCATATGCGTAGTAAGGAGTTTTCTCCTCGATTACATTATTGATCAGATCGAAGACAAAAGGCGAATGAATCCCATGTCCACGATGACGGCGTATTTTTTGTATAAAGTATATGCCTTTGCGCGGCAGTCTGTATATACGACCCATAGAGACGGTATACTAGAACAGTTTCACATAATAAGTTAACTTAGCTGAGAATACTCGATTTGCCGATCGGGAAAAGTAATCCGATTTGCTATTTCTATACATATCGGCCAAACCGAAATAATAACGCCCTTCGAGCATGAAATTGCCGAATTTGGTTTGAAACTCCATACCTAATCCCCCCATGATCCCATAGTCAAACTTACGCTCTACATCGTTGTAATATTGGTGCGTAACCATTTTATCAGGAGCTTTACCACTCGACAGATAATTTGCTAAAGCATCATTCAGTTCGTTTTTCTGACTGGCAAGATAAGCTATTTTAGGCCCAAGATTAACTACGAAACGAATCTTATCTCCAAAATAGATATGTGTCAAAATAGGAAGCTCGATATAAGTCAATTTACGGCTATGGGCCAGACCTTCATTCTTAAGACTTTCTTCTTTGAAACTCTGTTCCCATCCCATTTGACTGACATTCAACTCGGCGATGAATCCAAGGTGCTTTTCAGTTACATAACGAACAGCGACACCTCCCGCAAACTGAGTCATCATTGATGTAGGTATAGCATTTCCGGTAGACGCATTGGTACGCGCAAAATCGACCGAACTAAAGGTCGGTCCAAAACCCACTCCGACATTCCAATAAGGTTTAAAATCTTTCTGCTGTGCACTTGCCGAGACAAGTAGAAGCGCAAAAAGTAAGCTTGATATGATTCTTTTTATCATCCTTATTTATATTCTGTTTTTTCGATTGAAATATCTGTCTTGAAACGTACAAAATAGAATCCGTTGTTAACGAATCCCGACTCGTCATTATCTCGTGTAAAATACATTGCCGACTGTAAAGTAGGTATCCGTAACGATGAAACTCGCGCATCAAAGTTTCTTGCTTCTTTATTGATCCCCGAGATAAAGAAGGTACCCATATCGTATCCTAAGAATGCATATCGAGGGAATGACCAGGCAACGGCTTTATTATACCATTTACGGTACTGGCTCATTACCGATTGTACTTTTCTCTCGCCTTCGTTCAGATAGAACGTAGTATAGATAGTAGCGTCGTATTTATGAAGTGTATTGTACAAATTATGATATGTCTGCCATTCGGGATAACCAAATAAACTGAAACGAATGCCATCTTCCGAGCCATCCATCGCACGAACTATTCGTTGCAATGAAGCGCTAGACGCCGATGTAGGTATCACAATATTGTTTACGTTAGAACTGACTACTCTTTTCAATTCCTCAGCAAGGCTTACACTTTCGCGCAATTCTTTATATGTTATTCCGCTACTTGTCAACTCTTTTTTCAATTCTGCGACAAATGCTTTCTTATTGTTATCCGAGCCTATCTCTTCTACAAAGATTACATTATTACCTCGGAATTTCTGAGAGAAGGTTTTTGCTATCGGATTAAACAACGAAGAAAGTGAAGTTACATATTGATAAACATTTCTATTGCCTTGGATCGTATTCTTTTTCAAACCACCAAAAGGAATAACATAGCGTACTCCTGTCTGGTTCGAGAAGTCAGTCAAGATATCGATTTGCTCTTGCGAAGTTCCACCTATAAGCACATCCAAGTTTGCTAATTCTGATGTTCCAAGTATACTAACCAGACGCTTGATGTCTTTTTCTAAACCAGTATCAAAAGTAGATACATCAATATTTACTCCATCCTTTTTCAGGTCATGAACAGCCAGTAGGAATCCTTCGTAAAATTCGACTAATTTTTCTTTCTGAACAGTAGCCTTATTATCCAAGAATGGGAATAAAATTCCTACCCGTACTGCTTTTGCAATCGGATTGATGGGTGAGATAGGTCTATCTACATTACTTTGAGGTATGATCAAAGTCATTCCGGTTTTCAGTCCTTCCGATAGAGATGGATTTTTCGCATACAATGCATCAATCCCTACTCCATAGCTCTTACTGATTCCATACAAGGTTTCGCCCTTAGCTACTACATGCTCACGATCCGATGCGTTTGAGGCTTTTTTAGCTTCTTCAAGATTGATGACTGTTTCGATCTGTTTATCACGAATAGGCTGAATTTGTTTACGAGGAATTTTTAGAACCATTCCTTCCTTCAGACCATTTTTAAGATCTGGATTTAAGCTGTGCAAAGTTTCTTCCGCAACTTCGTTGTTACGAGCTATACTGAAAATGGTTTCGCCTTTCGATACTTTATATTCAAGATACGGCGATCCGAATCCACTTTTATCGGAGTTAGTTGATACTACATCTTTCTTTACCGGAATTTGTAATTTTTCGCCACCTTTAATTCCTTGCTTAGCTTCGGGATTGTAGTCATAAATATCCTGCATCAGGACATTGTACTTCTTAGATAGCGAATACACAGTCTCACCCGATGTAACTGTATGGGTTATAAAGCCATTAGATTGGGTCTGTGTTGTTTGAGCCAATGCTTTGCTAGTCTGTGTCAACGAGCCACAACTGATTGCAGCAAACAGAAAGCACGAATACATTAAATTTCTTATCTTCATATTCCTTAGTTGTAATGCGCACAAAAGTATAAAAAAATCAGGTACTTACCAGATCTGATAACACTATTTCAAGTAAATTGACAATCCTTACTTGTACTTTTCCCAAAGGCTGTCGTGAACAATTTCACGGCAACGATTCATCAAATCAGGTATTTCATCGTCAGATATTCCTTCAGTAGGAATTGGTTCGTGTATAATAAGTTCGAGGCGTCCGGGATTGAAAATGTATGTATGCATTTTCATCACATCAAATGGTCCGTTAACCGTAACCGGTACTACCGGTAGCCCCATTTCTTTAGCTATAATAAAAGCTCCTCGCTTGAATCTTCCCATTTTTCCGGTCGATGTACGAGCTCCTTCAGGAAAAATTGTCATCGACACCCCATCACCCAACTGAGCTTCGGCTTTGGCAATTGTTTCTTTCATCGATTTCAGGCTGGATTGATCTACAAACACATGTCCTGCAATTTCCGAAGCCTTGCCCACAAAAGGGATCTTTCTCAACTCTTGCTTCTGAACCCATTTTATATTATGTCCAAGATAACCATAAATCAAGAAAATATCGAATGCACCCTGATGATTCGGCACAAATACGTATGACTGATCTTTATCAAGTTTACCTTTATGAACTACATTGATTTTATTCAAGGCCAGTCGACAAGCCAGTTTCGACCAATATTTAGGAGGATAATAGCCCCAAAACTTACTATCACCAACCATACAGCCAATCATGACTGTGACTGCTGTCACAATCGTAGCCAAAACAAAAATCGGAATAAAAATAAAAACTTCGTATAAAATGCAAAGTACTTTTTTCATCTCAGAGGAATTATTTCTACACAACTACAAAAATACCAATTTTGCCAATATATTCGCTTTATTCGATCATCAAAGACTGACAAACATCAAAATAAATAATTTATTTATGATATCTTTGATAGTTTATACGCTTGATTTATAAATGGATTTCAAATTAATATCGGATTTCAAACCAATGGGCGATCAGCCCCAGGCTATCAGTTCTCTTGTAGAGGGCGTCGAAAGCGGAGTTCCGGCTCAGACACTACTTGGTGTTACGGGCTCGGGCAAAACTTTTACGGTAGCCAATGTGATCAAAGAATTGAATCGTCCTGCTCTGATTCTGAGTCACAACAAGACTCTGGCTGCGCAGCTATATAGCGAGTTCAAGGCATTTTTCCCTGAAAATGCTGTCGAGTATTTTGTTTCATATTACGATTATTATCAACCCGAAGCTTACATACCTTCTACAAATACATACATCGAAAAAGACCTCTCGATAAACGATGAAATCGAAAAATTGCGTCTCAAAACAACAACTGCTCTACTATCAGGCCGGCGAGACGTAATTGTAGTTTCATCAGTATCGTGCCTCTATGGTATCGGTAACCCCGATGACTTTCAGGCAACAACCGTAACAATAAAACAAGGCCAGAAAATTGGACGCGATAAATTTCTTCGTTCGCTGGTCGATTCACTCTATTCGCGTAATCAAGTCGATTTCAACGCCGGAAATTTCCGCGTGAAAGGCGATACTGTGGATATTTATCTTGCTTATGGCGAACTAGTCATTCGAGTAACTTTCTGGGGAGATGAAATTGATCGTATAGAATCGGTCGACCCTATATCTGGAGTACGAGTAGAATCGTTCCAAGAATATCGCATCTATCCGGCTAACCTTTTCGTCACGACAAAAGAACGTATGATGCGAGCAATTGCCGAGATCGAGATTGACCTCGGTCATCAGGTCGAATTCTTCCAATCGATCGGCAAACCGCTCGAAGCTAAGCGACTTTATGAGCGTGTGACGTACGATATGGAAATGCTCCGAGAAGTTGGTTATTGTTCGGGAATAGAGAACTACTCGCGTTATTTTGATAATCGTAAACCTGGAACTCGCCCTTTCTGCTTGCTTGACTTCTTTCCTAAAGATTTTCTGATGGTTGTGGACGAAAGTCACGTAACTATTCCTCAGATACGTGCTATGTATGGCGGTGACCATTCGCGTAAGGGAAACCTCGTTGAATATGGATTCCGACTTCCAGCAGCGTTAGACAACAGGCCTTTGAAGTTCGAAGAATTCGAGTCGTTGGTATCGCAAATACTTTTCGTGAGCGCTACTCCTGCCGATTACGAACTGATGAAATCGGAAGGTGTGGTAGTTGAACAGCTGATTCGCCCGACCGGATTGTTAGATCCTCCTATCGAGGTTCGTCCAAGCCTCAACCAAATCGACGACCTGATGGAGGAAATACAGCAACGTATCGAAAAAGATGAGCGCGTATTGGTACTAACTCTTACGAAACGCATGGCCGAAGAATTGACGAATTACCTGATAAACAACGGCGTAAAGACAAGCTATATCCACTCGGATGTAGATACTCTGGACAGAGTTCGCATTATGGGAGAGCTTCGTGAAGGAACTTTCGATGTTTTGGTTGGTGTCAACCTGCTTCGCGAAGGATTGGATTTACCAGAAGTTTCGTTAGTGGCAATTCTGGATACTGACAAAGAAGGCTTCTTGCGTTCGCACCGATCGCTGACTCAGGCTGCCGGTCGTGCAGCCCGTAACGTAAACGGATTGGTAATATTTTATGCTGATAAGATCACAGATAGTATGCGGAAAACGATGGACGAATCGGCACGTCGGCGTGAGATACAGATGGCATACAACAAAGATCACGGCATTGTACCGAAACAGATCAAGAAAGCTAAAGCCACCGGCTTTGATTTCTCAAAAGAAGACCTGGAACCTACGGGAGTGACTTATGGCATCCCACAAACAGAACGTCAGGTAGCCGAAAAAGGGCCTGAATACATGAGTAAAAGCGAGATCGAAAAGAAAATTGAAAAGGCTAAGAAACAAATGGCCGAAGCTGCCAAGAAACTCGAATTTCTGGAAGCTGCCCAATATCGCGATCTGGTAATCCACCTCGAAAATATGTTGAAAAAGAAAACTTAATTACTTAAAAGACCTAATTATGAAAAAAATATTGATGGGACATAACTTTCTGAGAGAAGGTTTCAAGTCATTGGAAGGCAAGTTTGAGATTATTTATCCCGAAAAAAGCCACTTCAACAAGGAAGAAGTTCTCGAAAGAATTGAAGACATTGATGTTTTAGTCCCGAATTTCACATTCCGAACCGACAAAGAAATCATAGATGCAGGCAAAAACCTGAAACTGATTGCCAATTTCGGAGTCGGATACAATACGATAGATACTGAATATGCTGCACAAAAAGGCGTAACCGTAACCAATACGCCCTATTCGGTTCTGGAACCTACGGCCGAACTGGCTTTTGCTCTGATTGTAGCTACTGCACGCCGTGTAGGTTTTTACAACAACAAATTACACTCGGACGAGAGAATCAGCTGGGGAATCTTCGATAACCTAGGTACATCCATTTACGGACGTACACTTGGGATCTACGGAATGGGCCGAATTGGACAAGCAGTTGCCAGACGTGCCATTGCCTCCGGAATGAAGATTATATACCATAATCGCCGCAGGCTGGACGAAGCAATAGAAAAGCAATACAACGCTCGATATGTAGATTTTGATACATTGCTCCGAGAATCGGATGTTATCTCGCTAAACGCGCCCGCAACATCGGAAACCTATCATTTGATGAGTGATGAACAATTCAAGGCGATGAAACCGACTGCAATACTGGTTAATACTGCACGTGGAAGCTTGGTTGACGAGCAAGCTTTGATCCGCGCATTGCACAACAAGGAAATTTATGCTGCCGGTTTGGATGTATTCGAAAATGAGCCCAAAATACCGGAAGAATTGAAACAGTTTGAGAACGTAATTCTCACTCCTCATGCAGGAACTCAAACTTATGAAGACCGCATTAAAATGGAGGAAGAAGTGGCTAAAAACATACTCAACTTCTTCTCGGGAGGAAAAATAAACAAGGTGAATTGACATAAAACTCAATATCAATATAACAACGCCGCTAAGAAATCTTAGCGGCGTTGTTTTGTGATGAATTTCATTAGGCACTCCTTATCAGGCAAATATTATTACGAGATACGCATTTCATATCTATAGTAAAAACATCAACACAAGATTGGTGAATATTAACAAAATTTTATATTTTCGCATAAATTAAAATTTAGACCCAATATTTATGAAAAAAATTGCTGTACTATTAATTGTAGCACTATCTCTATCATCGTGCGCTACATTATTTACCAACTCAAGACAGAATATAACATTCTCTGGAATGGAAGGCACAAAGATTTATGACACTGCCAGCAATATAAAGATTGCAGAAATAGGCAATAATAAATCAGTAACAGTCCCCGTCAAAAAATCAATTAAAGACAAACAACTTATAGCTAAGAAAGATGGCTATAGAAATTTCCCATTCATGTTAGAATCTTCTTTCAACACAACCTCGTTGTGGAATATTCTCTTCTGGCCTGGATTTATTGTCGATTATGGAACAGGACAAATGAACAATTGGGATAATACTTATATCAATATAGAATTGGAAGAAGAATAAGTAAAGTCATCAAGCACTTTCTGATATAGAAAGGCCACTAATTCGAATTAGCGGCCTTTTATATTATACAAGAAAACGGGGTTATCTCTTTCTGAACTCAACTGACATTGTTATTCTTGTTATTTTAACTTTATAACTTTCCATTTCTTCTAACATATCTGTAAAATCAGGATCATTTTCGGCAATCGTATTGATCAAATTCTGCAAGGCTTCACCTGATAGATCTGCCGATTGTTGCATTACATTATTTCTAATACTAATAGTATATTTCTCCGTTGACTTTCCTTCTGGTGTTTGCAATAGGACTTTACCATCCAGTCTGTAAGTCCCTTTTTCATAAGAACCTGCTCCATCCCCTTCATATGTACCATCATCAGAATATCTCAGATATCCGTATATTTCTTGTCCAAAGTCAACTTGACTCCAATCTACGTTTTTATAAGCTTCTTTTATAGCTTTGTTGACTTCCTTATTATTTGTTTCGAATCCCATTGACAGAACTTCACTGAAATCCCATGTACCTACAATATCGGCAGAGTAATCCACATCATCGTCGTCGCTGCCACATGAAACGAACACAAAAGGGAGAATGAGCAGAAATAAAAATAGTTTTTTCATAGTAATGGTTTTTAGGTATTAAAAAATTTAGGTCTTCGTTATTTTTGATTGATTCTCAAATATATGGTTTACAGCGCAACGAAACAATCGGAAAATGTTAAAAAAAGAAGGAAAACTGTTTATAGTTTCCCTCCTTTTATATCATCAAGCAACCCTCGGCAGGCATCTTCTAGCAAATCGAGAACAAGCTCGAAGCCATCAGCCCCCGAATAATAGGGATCGGGAACATGATCGTGTACATACTTTCTCGAAAAATCGACCATTCGATGTACTTTCTTTTCCGACTCGATATCCGTAGCCAAAGCCATTATATTGTAGTAATTGCTATCGTCCATGGCGAGGATAATATCGAAATTATCGAAATCGCGAGCAGTAAATTTGCGCGACAATGAATCGAACATATAACCCCGTCTAGCTCCATGACGGCGCATACGATGATCAGGCAGCTCGCCATCGTGATATCCGGATGTTCCGGCCGAATCTACCTTTATATACTTATCAAGGCCTTCTTCTTTTACCAACTTTTTGAATATCCCCTCTCCTGCCGGAGAACGGCATATATTCCCGAGGCAAACGAACAGCACTTTATATTCTTTCATAGGATACTTATTTAAAATGATTTGCAAATATAGGAATAAGCTTCGATCAGTAAAAATCATGGGAACTTACGCACGAAGCAACATTTTCCAATATTATCGACATATCTTTATCTATACAATAAAGTTCTTTGACAAGATGAAATAATTTGTAAGCTAAAAACAACAGAATAAGAATAACGTAAAATCTGTACACAAGTGTTACTTTTTAACAATCTGGCAAAAAAGAAAGGCGTACTGCCCGAGAGCAATACGCCTTTTATTCTTGTGTGTAGCTTAATTATTTAGCTGCGTAGAACATAGCTTCAGTGATTGATTGTTTGAACGCAAGAGTTCCTTGAGCCGACAATTCAACACGTTTTTCTTCACCATTTGGCATGTAAGCTGTTACGCTGTTATCATCTTCAAACTTGAAAAGTTTGTGAGATTCGCCAGCAGCTACTGCACTCCAAGTATCTGTTGCTTTGTCATAAACCAACTCAACTTCTTCGCCCTTTTCGTTTGTGATGTTGTAACCGTTTTCCATAGTTTCTACCATGTAGATACCATCCTTACCTTGTACTTTTTTCACAACACCAGCTTCTACCGGATTGTTTCCAGTCCAAAATTCGATAGAGTTGATAACTAGTATGTCAGCCAACATACACACTTCGTAAACAGGCACAATCCATAGAGCCAAGAATACCACTTCGTTCACAAATTTGCTATCGATGCCTTGGTTCCATGACAACAATTTGTTTGACAAATTGAAAGAACCTATGCACGAAGAGAAAAAGAAGCAGCTAGCCAATGCTAATGCCGAAATTGATAAAAATGTTTTTCTCATAATAAATGTTCATTTATAGTTTAGTAATACGCAAATATAACAAATTTTCAGAAAGTCCTCTTATTTCGTGGATGATGTTCAATTATTTCCTGACGAAGGAACTCCCGATCAAGATGTGTATAAATTTCTGTTGTAGTAATCTTTTCATGTCCCAACATTAGCTGGATAGCACGTATATTGGCCCCTCCTTCGAGCAAATGAGTCGCAAATGAATGACGGAAAGTATGCGGACTGATATTCTTTTTGATTCCCGCTTCTTCGGCATATTGTTTAATGAAATGAAATACCATAATTCGCGAAATTGCTGTGCCACGATTGCTAAGAAAGACGATATCTTCATGTCCTTTCTTGGGCTCCATCTCATTTCGATAAAAGAGGTAGTTCCGGATTTCGCGGATGGCCGTTTCAGATATAGGTACCAGTCGCTGCTTACTCCCTTTCCCCTCTACTTTGATGAAGCCCTCATCTAGGAACATATTCGAGAAGCGTAGCGTTATCAGTTCCGATATTCGCAATCCGCAACTATACAATACCTCTATTATTGCCCTGTTTCGTTGTCCTTCTTTGGTCGATAAGTCAATAATACCTAGCAACATTTCGATTTCGTCCAACGATAATACAGTTGGCAGTTTTACCCCTATTTTAGGAGTCTCGAGCAATTCCGACGGATCGGCATCAATATAGCCATCGAGAAGAAGAAAATTGAAAAAAGATTTTATACCGGATATCACCCTGCCAACCGATCGGGGAGCAATTCCCAAATCGTACAGCTGAGCCACAAATTGCTGAAGGTCGTCCAGTTTTATTTCTCTAAGAACCAGGTTATCGCCTTCGATATAGTTCACTAGTTTAGCCAAATCGTCCATATATGCCTCAATCGAGTTTGGCGATAGCGATCGTTCTAAAAGTAGGTAACTGCGGTACTTACGTACTATATCATCTTTAACATTCATCTGTGTCAATTTATTCATGCAAATATATATCTTTGTGACAAATAGTAAAGCTTCAAACAAAATGAAATATTTAAGACGTATCGGTTTTTACTTGATACACAGATATTCGAAGTTGCAGTTAATCACAATTGCAGCACTACTTATTTTGGCCTTTATTATTAGCGACAGTAATATATTTTCGCGTTTGGGATACGACCTCGAAATCCGTGAACTGAATAATCAAATCGAATATTATCGGAACAAAACCGTTCAGGATAAAGAACGTCTTGAGCAGTTGAAATCGAATCAGGCAGATATCGAAAAATTTGCTCGCGAACGCTTTATGATGAAAAAATCTGATGAAGATATTTTTGTCGTCGAATAAAACTTATAGCATGAAAATTAATCCTAAGGTAAAGAATACAATCTTTCAAATATCGGCATTGCTCATCATTTTTGCAGCCATCCTTTATTCATTTTCGGTAATTGCAGCTAAATATGCAATGATAGTCGGAGTCGTTGGTTTCGGCGCGTGCGTATTCACAACCAAATATCCGGGAAAAAGCATAAGAGGCAGAAGATTATATAACATACAGATTTTTGCGGTGCTCTTTATGGTAGTATCTGCCTATCTGATGTTTGTCAATATGCACGAATGGGTAGTCACTCTACTTATAGCCGCTGTTCTTACGCTCTATTGTTCTATCATGTTGCCCCGCGCATACGAGCAAGAAAAAAGCGAAGAAAACAAATAAGTTCTCTCCGCTATTTCTATAGTTTTTTATTCCGATATCTTATTTCACCAATTCGGCTACTTTAGCCGCAAGTTCTTCACCACGAAGACCTCTGGCTACGATGGTTCCATCTTTATCGATAAGAACTGTATGAGGAATTGATCTTACACCATAAGCTGCTGATAGCTCGCTATCCCAGAATTTAATATCAGATATTTGTGGCCATGTGATATTCAACTCTTCAATGCCTTTTACCCAAGCTTCATGCTCTCTATCTAGAGAAATTCCCACTATTTCGAAATCTTTGCCTTTATATTCTTCGTACATTTTCACCAATTCAGGCATATCGGCACGACATGGAGGACACCATGATGCCCAGAAATCAACTAGAACAACTTTTCCTTTACCAGCAAAGTCAGCCAAGGCAATATCATTACCTGCCGGATCTTTAGCTTTCAGATCAAGAAATTGAGCACCGATTGCTGTTCTCGCAATTTTCTGTATTGGTTCGAATTCTTTTGCTGCCGTGTTTAGCTTGTCCAATATTTCTTTTTGCTCTATTGCACTAAACGAGCTGGCAGAATTGGCAAAAGCAAGTACTCCTGCAATGTTCTCAGCATTTGTTGTAATGAAATTTTTAGATACTTCGTTTAGTTTCTGATACATGCCTTCTCCTTTTTCTCTCAATTCGGCAATCACATCTTCTTTACCATTAGCATCGCTCATTTGTTGACGCAAATCATTGATTTGCTTTTTCAATGTGTCCAATTCTGCATAATATACTTTTAGATTATTATCCAAAGCATTATCAACGTTTGCAGTCAATGTACCCGGTTCTAGAAGAACGAAGGTTCTTTTGCCATCAGCTGTCAATGAAGCATACTCAATTTTCTTAGCTGATCCTTTTATTTCGAACTTGCCTTCTGTAACAATAGCACTATCGAGCTGTAAACCATCATTAATTTCTGATTTTGACAGTTCAACAGTATTAAGATACACAACAGTATTGTCAGGTGCCTCTATTGTTCCTGAAATAGTATACGCATTCTTATCGGCACACGACGTAGCGATAAGCGCTAATGCGATAGTAGAAAAGACTAATTTCTTCATAATCATATAATTTAATATTGGTCTTAATTTAAAACTTCTTCTAATTTTTCTTCCAATTCAAATGGAGGTAAGTTTACACCTATAGCTTTTCCCTCGGCATCGTAAAGCAACGTATATGGTACTTCTGCAATCTCGTAAGCAGCTACTGCTGCATGCGTCTGATCGAACAATTGTACCCAAGTAACATTATTAAGCTCCTTGATAGCTGCAAGCTGAACCATTACTTCGTCAAAGTTCTTCTTGTCTCTCTCGAGCGAAATGCCAACAATATCGAAATTCTTATCTTTATTAGCTGCATACACAGTGCTCAAATATGCCATTTGTTGAAGGCAAACCGGACTTTGTGTATTCCAAAAGAATAGAAGTGTATACTTTCCTTTACCCAAATATTTTGACAAGTTTTCGGTCTGGCCTTTTATATTTAACAAAGCAGCTTCCTTATAGTTCGATCCTAATATTCTATTTTCGCGTTCGAGCAAACCTCCAAGATATTGTTTTGCATCCAATACCTCTTGACGTTTTTGGAAAGAAGTATCGCCCAAAGCAATTAAATCCAATTTTTGTCTCGATGAAAGATCCTGAGCCATATCCCAAAACAGCATTGTTCCAACTTCGTTATTCATATTGTCTTTCAAGAAAGCATACATCTTTTTCTTTGTATCTTTCGAGATATCTCTCATTCTTTCCTGAACATCTTTGCCATCTGTGTCCAAAGGAACAAGGCTCAGATTATTACCGGCTTTTATTATCTCATCATTTATATCAAGCAATTGGTTATTTACAGCATGATGAACTTCGTTCAATCTAACATTTCTATCGGTACCACCAAGCACAACTTTATTGCTGTCGATAGATAAAGTGACTTTGCCTTTTTCAAGAATAAGGAAAGCCTGAGGCGCAACAACCAGCGAGTCTTGTGGAGTATTATCTTTATTGAAGCTTACCAATCCCAAAGACGGATCAGCATCCAATGATACGTTAAACACAAATTTTCCTTCCTTTACGACAGACGAATCTTTCAAAATCGGGCCTTTAGATACCATACTGTCGAGAAGCATCGAGTAGAGATATACAGATTTACCTTCGAGATATTTAGAAGTTACACTTCCTGCAATTTCGGTCTTGGATGAATTGCCACACGATGTGGCAAGTAGCAACGCGGCTAAAGTAAACGATAAGAAAAATGATTTCTTCATAAAAGCTTATTTATCTGAATTGTTATTATACACACAAATGTACAATAACTTGTAAGGTTATTTAATTTAAAACGATAATATATTGGTATTATTGCTAAAAAAATGTTTACAAGTATTTATATTTCAGCAAAATCGAGAGATTTATCCCATCGATTAAATTATTGAATCTTTATCAATACTAGAAAAGTAATACACGGAACGTGACAAAATAAAACATTTATAAAAACTGTACACAAGTGTTACTTTTTAACAAAAATACAACTGATCTACAGACCATTAAGCGATGAACATAAAATCAATACGAGATGCATTATAAAATGAATAATCAGTGGACAGAATGTCAGTTGGCGATTTATAGTAAAATCATATTTTCTGCATTTTTGACAGATAACAAAGGGCATTGATTTTTGGCATACATTTCGCATATGAACTTTACGTAATATTTTCAAATAAATTAAAACATAAAATACAACTCAAAAAATTAACAATTATGAACATTAAACCATTAGCAGACAGAGTGCTTATCAAGCCTGCTGCAGCAGAAGAAAAAACAGTAGGAGGGATTATTATTCCGGACACAGCTAAGGAAAAACCGTTGAAAGGCGAAGTTGTAGCAGTAGGAAACGGAACAAAAGATGAAGAAATGGTTGTTAAACCTCAGGATCAGGTTCTTTTTGGTAAATATGCCGGAACTGAAATCGAATTGGATGGCGAGAAATTCTTAATCATGCGTCAATCTGATATTTTAGCAATTATCTAAGTCTAACCTCAAAAAACAACATACAATCATGGCAAAAGAAATTAAATTCAATATAGATGCTCGCGACGAACTAAAAAAAGGTGTTGACGCGTTGGCTAATGCAGTAAAAGTAACACTAGGACCAAAGGGTCGTAATGTAATTATCGAAAAGAAATTCGGCGCTCCGCACATCACTAAAGATGGTGTTTCGGTAGCTAAAGAAATCGAATTGGAAGAAGCATTCCAAAACATGGGTGCTCAACTAGTAAAAGAAGTTGCTTCGAAAACAAACGACGATGCAGGTGACGGAACAACTACAGCAACTGTACTTGCTCAATCAATCATCAGCGTAGGTTTGAAAAACGTTACTGCAGGTGCAAACCCAATGGATTTGAAACGCGGTATCGACAAAGCTGTTGCTAAAGTTGTAGAAAACATCAAAGCTCAAGCAGTTGAAGTTGGCGACAATCTTGAAAAAATAGAACACGTTGCAAAAATCTCGGCTAACGGCGACGAAACAATCGGTAAACTGATTGCAGAGGCAATGGGCAAAGTGAAAAAAGAAGGTGTTATCACAGTTGAAGAAGCTAAAGGAACTGAAACTTATGTTGATATAGTTGAAGGTATGCAATTCGATCGTGGTTACATTTCTCCATACTTCGTAACTAATACTGAGAAAATGGAAGCAGATCTAGAAAACCCATATATCTTGATCTACGACAAAAAAATCTCTGTATTGAAAGATATCCTTCCAATCCTTGAAGCTGCTCTTAAATCAGGCCGTTCACTATTGATCATTGCCGAAGATATCGACTCTGAAGCATTGACTACATTGGTAGTAAACCGTCTACGTGCAGGTTTGAAAATTGCTGCTGTTAAAGCTCCTGGATTCGGTGATCGCCGTAAAGAAATGCTTGAAGATATCGCTACACTTACAGGCGGTATCGTAATTTCGGAAGAAAAAGGCATCAAACTTGAAGCTGCTACTATCGAAATGCTAGGTACAGCTGATAAAATAACTATCAACAAAGACAATACAACTATCGTAAACGGTGCTGGCGACAAAGACGCTATCGCAGCTCGTGTAGGTCAAATCAAAGCTCAAATCGAGAAAACAACATCGGATTACGATCGCGAAAAACTTCAAGAACGTCTTGCTAAATTGGCAGGTGGTGTAGCAGTTCTTTACGTAGGTGCTCCATCAGAAGTTGAAATGAAAGAGAAAAAAGATCGTGTTGACGATGCTCTATCTGCAACTCGTGCTGCTATCGAAGAAGGAACAGTTCCTGGAGGTGGTGTAGCATACATTCGTGCTATCGATTCACTAGAAGGATTAAAAGGCGAAAACGATGACGAAACAACAGGTATCGAAATCATCAAACGCGCTATCGAAGAACCTCTTCGCCAGATCGTAAGCAATGGTGGAAAAGAAGGTGCAGTAGCTGTACAAAAAGTACGTGAAGGCAAAGGCGACTTCGGTTACAATGCTCGTCTTGACATCTACGAAAACTTAAATGCTGCAGGTGTTATCGACCCAGCTAAAGTTACTCGTGTTGCTCTTGAGAATGCAGCTTCTATCGCAGGTATGTTCTTGACAACAGAATGCATCATTGCTGATAAGAAAGAAGAAAATCCAGCTCCAGCAATGCCTATGGGCGGCGGAATGGGTGGAATGATGTAATTCGCAATCCACATAATACAGAAAAAGGGTATCGATTTGATACCCTTTTTCTATTTTGGCTTAATCAACTCACTCCTTCAGTTTATACAAGTAAAAGTCAGTATAGCTGTATTCGGTATATGTGTCAACTAGTTCATAATTCTCGTGCAAAGGAGCAAAGGAACTGAAATGCTCATAATTACGAGCCTTCGAACTCAGCACAACAAACTGAACCTCCCTATTCTCTATATACTTCTCCTGCTCGTCACGCATCTTGGGATATTGAGCATAAGATAAATTGGGCGTCAGAAAATATCGTACATTAGGAACAATATTGGCCAACGTGAATATGGCATTCGCCTCATCCAACGAAGTATTCAATAGTGTAGGATTCTTCTCCTTCGAAACGACATCCGCAAATTGGAACATTACTCCTCGAGGCGAATCTTTACGTTGAAGCTCTCTAGATATTAAACGGAAGTAGTTCTTCTCTCCTATTGATACAGACAATCCTACAAACAGGAAGAATGCAGCCAGATGCCAAGCAAAACGAATCTGAATATACCTCTTCAGATAATAGGCAATTACTATCAGACCCAGTATTCCGTATATATAGTATGGGATAGAATAATAGAAGAAATAGTTGATCATAAACACCACTGCGAACAATGACAGAAAGCCCAATACGAGCCCTATTTTCGCAATAATATTACGAATGAATATCAACGGAAAGGCAATAGCTCCCAAAAGCAAAATAGAGAATTCTATCGTCTCGAAACGAAGTCGCTGATAGAAACGGACAATAAGATTAACCAAAATCGAATCCGAGGTTTCAGCCTGAGTCATATTCACCGTGATATACGCCTCTATAGCATTAGCCATAGAATCTGTAGCTACAAAGTATAGAAATATTGGAACAACAACGACTAAGCCTCCAAACAAGAAAACAGCGATATTAATAACTAGATTCTTATACTCTTTATTTTGTATCAAAATAAGACCTATAGCCAATAGCATTGGAATCCAGAATATTGTAAGCGTAAATTTGGTCAGAAGTACAATTCCCCACATTATGCCATGAACAAACATATAACGATAGTTATGCTCGCGAGGATCCTTGTAAAATCGTATAAACAAATACAAACTAATCCCTATACATACGGCTATAAATTCTTCTGCCGAACCTCCCTGCTCGGTATGTGACATGAACAACGGAAGAAAAGCAATGGCTACCAAGAAAGAATAACCCTTATCCAGAAATAATAGAGCTGTGTAATAAGCAGTAAAGCTAAGTGTTATCCATGCTAAACTCTCTATAATAAACATACCTAAAAAAGAGTCGTTCGATATAAGATAGCCCACTGCATACAAAAAGAAGATCATCGGACCTTTATGATCAAAGACCTCTAGATAAAGTACTTTACCATTTGCTATAGCCTTACCAATATTGAAGTATAGATTGATATCCGACCACTCGTTTATAGGATATAAGGGAGACATCTTGGAGCAGAAAAACACAGCCAAAATGCTATAGATTAGCAATAAAATTAAAGGGTACTTATTCTCTTGTAAAGATGCTCTTATTCTATTGGTAGTTCTCATTCAAGTCGATACTAGTTAATTACGACCAAAAGTATAAAAAACATTTCAAAGTCGATCCATTATTATAGTAAGTTCCCCGAATAAAGGACTTTACCCGAACTTACTCAAGCATTAAATTGATGATAACTTGACGCTGCGGGAACAGGTTATAAATCTTTGGTTCCAAGCCTTCGGTTCTGAAGCCAAACAATAAACCACACAATTGACTTTCATCTACTATTAGATCGGGTTCTCTACTAGTTTCTATTATTCGACCATTTGCTATGCGATAAGTATCTCTATCTATTATTCGGATTACAACCTCTTTATCAGGATTTCCTAAAGCATACAAGCTCAAAAAATAGTCTATATCGATTATTTTAGCCATGGAGGCTAGATTAGTCTTAGGCAAAGGATCTCCATTCCTCTCGGCAAGGTTTAGTTCATCTACAATAGTTATAAAATCACAGAATGATTTCTGTACACAGAAATCTCGTTCATTGTAGATTACATCAAAATCATTATATATTGTTTCCCAATCCTCGCAACAAACCAAATGTTCTTTCAAGTCTAGAGGGGCATCTCTTTCTTCCGAAATCTGTTGATAACCAAATCTTTCATAATATGCAAACAACGACTCTTCAGCTGGAACCAATACAGACAAGTGAATACCACGTTTTTGCATCACTTTATGGGCACGCGTAATCAGTTCGCCCATATATCCTTTACCTCGATATTCAGGTAACGTAGAAAGACCTACCAGATAGTAAAAAGGGATGATCTCTCCATAAAAAGAAATGGAATATTCTACCATTTGCAAAGCTGCAACAGGGGTATTTTCCTCAAAATATATGAGCGTATTTTCAGGCTTATATTGACGCGAAAAGAACAGATCGATATATTCGTCCGAGTCTTCAAAAACAGTCTTCCATATAGAACGGACTGTCGGTGTTAAGGATCTGTCTGAAAATACAATCATCGATTTTTGATCTTTAGAATACCCTCGTGAAGAAGGAATTCGGGGTAATATGACTCTTTCGCTTTACGAAGGTTTTCAAGCCCCATATCTTCCTCTCGGTTGATATATTTAAATTCGGAAGCTTCATTCGCTATAAATTGCTGATTGATTATAGTATAGGCTCCATTAATTTCGCCAAAAGCTTTTTCAACATGAACAACAAAGTAATCTTCATTCAAAGGCTCGCCAACTGTAAATGCCACAATCTTGCCATTGACACGAATTGCTCCTCCTCGAAGCCCCAGATATTCGAAATTATCCAACATTTCTTTTGTCGCAATATAATCATAGCGAATAGACTTGTCTGCGTTAGCTTTATCGGTAGATTCCCATTCGTCAAGCATATACAAACATTCTTGATAGTCAGTCTGCGATGTTAAAGGAAAATAATGCCAATCGGGATTATCCTTCTGAAAACGATTTATATGATTACGCTTACTCTGAAGTTTTTTTCCACTCAACGTGATCAGCTTTTCTGACAGATAAACATACTCATCGTTATCTCTATCATGAATATATTCATATTCGCCAGGCATAGCAGCGTCTATATCGTTAAACATCCACTGCGAAATGCCCTTCATCTGAAAGGGTATTCTTCGCTCTTCTGCATCGGATCTTATCAGATCGAAAGCTTCTTTCAGCCCCATTCTACCAATGGGCATCATATAATAAATCTGCCCGTCAAGCTCTTTAAGACGGAGAAATAGCGTTTCTTTGATTATTGTGTATTCTGTGCGAAAACGCTCTCTCCAAGCATATAAATTTGCAAAGCAAAAATCGCATGTACGGTATCTATTTCCTTGCAAGCAAACATCAAATGTAGCTTTATCGGATAGCGTAATCGTTTTGAAATCTATCATAAATATTGTAATTTCCTTTCTTTTAGCTACAAAGCTACAACAAAAACACACAGTCTGTAATTAGTATAGAAACTTTTTATAGCCCCTAAAATTTGTATATATCTTGCATAAACCAATAATTATCACGTAATTTGCATAATTAAGAATGATTCTATATAACAACACTAGATGCTGAACAAAAAGAATGTAATAGCGGTAGCCGAACCATCATATATCATCCGTAAAGGATTGGTGTATGTACTCTCTCAATCATCTATCGTATCGAAAGTCATCGAGCTAAAAGAGATGGAAGATCTCAATCACCAGCTCAATATGGCTCAGCCCGATGCTCTGGTTATCAATCCGATGCTTTTTGGTCACGCCAATAGATCAGACATACGCCAGCAATTCAATCTTGAAAAAGATATGACTATCATTGCTTTGGTCTATAACCTAATTGACGAAAAGTTCTATCGCTCTTACGACGCCATATTGAGGATCAACGATTCGGAATCAAAAATTGACGACATACTCCAAGAGGCACTTAATAAAGATGCAAAGCAGTCGGATACCGAAGAACTAAGCGATCGTGAGAAAGAAATTCTTGTAAGTGTTGTTAAAGGCATGAGCAACAAAGAAATTGCCGATTACCACAACATTTCAATACATACCGTCATTACGCATCGTCGTAATATGTCACGCAAACTTAAGATACACAGTGCTTCGGGACTTATTATATATGCAATCATCAACAAATTGGTTGATATATCTGAGATCAAATACCAAGATTAAGAACCGATTAAGTATTAAACAAAATGAAGAACGTAACTATAGTTTTCAATAAAAATATGAAGATGTCGGATCTTATCGATGCCGACTATCACTTGCTACAACTACTTCACCGTCTGAATATCTCGTTGGGATTCGGAGATAAAAGCATAAAAGCTGTATGTGAAGCAAACGGATTCGATGCAGACTGCTTTATTTTTCTGGCTAACTTCCAATCAAACAAATCAACCCTGAATGTTGAAGAAGCATTTGAAAGCCTTCCTCTGAAGCCTTTCCTCGACTATTTGGAAATGTCACACAACCATTTCATCAATATACAACTCCCGAATCTTCGTCGTAAGCTAAAAAACCTTTTGGATAGCTCAGATCAGAATATAAGCGAAATGATTTTACGCTTCTTCGACAGATACAGTAACGATGTATACGAACATATGACTTACGAAGATGAAGTCGTATTTCCATACATCCGTTCTCTCCTGAACAAACAATTATACCAAGAAGATTACACAATTGATGTATTCAAAGACAGACACGATGACATAGAAGGCAAGATGGATGAGTTGAAGCAGATATTACTTAAATACATTCCATCCGAGAAAGGAGATCAACTACTACTTACGAATCTCTTGATGGATCTATACATCAGTGAAGAAGATCTTGCAGTACACACCTACATCGAAGATGAACTAGTCATTCCTCGTGTTCGACACATAGAGTGTGAGTTGAAAAAGTAACACTTGTATACACTTTTCACGTTATTTTTATTTGATAAGAATATTACTAAAAATCGCATTTATTAGTACTTTTCCTCATGTCATATATCTTTGAATATTGATAAACTTACTTATATATCATAACACTAAGACCTCTAGGAAAAGCCTACCCAATATAAAAGAAATAAATAGAGAGATACAATATATGTAATTTTACTATCTTTGCTGCGTTAAAATTTCACAGCTTTGACGATAACAAACTCAAGCAATCCTTTAAAGAAAAGAGAATTATCGATAGACTACCTAAAAGCGACACTCTTGTTGGGTATGATTTTATCTCATACAATTGGCCTGACATATAATACTCCAGGTACAATCGACAATTTGTATATAGATCTATGTCGATTGATTATATTTAGAGCATTTATATTTTGTTTTGGCTTTTCTTATCAGATAGTATATTTCAAAGACTATGCTAATAAGAAAAAGCGCATATTAAAAGGTTCAGTCAAAATACTCCTGATGTATTATATCTGTGCCGGAGCTTCTACATTGCTATTTTACGGACATAATTGGAGCGTTACAGCCGAATCTCTTCTGTCTATTTTATGTTTTCAGACTATACCTCCATTGTCAGAATTCTTACTCGCTTATGCAGGAATAGCAATTATATCGTATATTGCAGGGCCATTAATTATCAAGTTAATTGATCGTCCGTACATTCTACTGCTTTTCACAGCTATCTGCTTTTTATCACCTTTCGCAATACCATACCAGCATATACCAAATTTTCTAGGTATATTTATCGGTAGTGATCGTTTTTTCAGCTTTCCGGTACTTCAATATTTTCCATACTTTCTATTTGGAGCTTATCTAGCTAAAAACAAAATTGTCTTTAATAAGAACATTTTCTGGGCTAGCGTAATAATTACAGCTATATCTTTCATTGCAATATTACTAGGTGCACCTATAAATCGATTTCCTCCTGACACATTATGGCTTACACTAGCAGCATTCCCCGTATATCTACTCTTTCTGATTTTTAAGAAATTGGGATCTATTGGAGAACCTAATAAGGTATTAGTCAGTATCAGTTCAAACGCAGTGATATACATTGTTCTTAGCAATGTATGGCTACTCATGATGTATCATTTCAATATTCGCACCGATTCACTACTAGCAGTAGGATTTACTTTCGGGATAATGACCTTCTTCATTTTCCAGGTAACTAAAACTGTAAGGAATTAAAAAGCATATCTGACAGACTTTCTGTTTGATATGCTGATACCACTGAAATTAACAAAGAGCTATGTAATTGAATCCTGCAAAACCAAGATACTTTCATTCCCCATATTGAAAAGCAAATCAATAATACTCATATTAGGAACAAAGCCGAATCGTTGCTCAAAAACCTGATAATAGCGATTTACAGCAAAATTCTGATCCTGTTCCACCCAATCCTTCTTAGGATGAATTAAACTGCGAAAATCGGCTTCATTTGGGCTGAAATCAGTTTTATATTCGTGGGTATAACTGAGCTTTTCCATATTCAACCCAATCAAAGTAGAAATAAGCTCTCTCAATTCCTCGTTGAAATCGAAAAGAAAGTCGTACTTCTTATGGTAGAAAGGTGCAAAATCATCCTGATAATACTCGAAAAAGGGAGTCGAGTTGTATGCTGAGATTATAGCATTCCAATGCATGTGCTGCCAATTGCCATGATCGGCAATACGAACATCTTTCGATAGAATTTTCACTCCCGAATTATGTTCCACGGGTATCGACAGAGGAATTACACCATTTGCCGAAACGATGTTGCAACGATTACGATAGCTTTGCTTCACATAGTTTTCGCATCGCTCTATAAAAATACGGTCTCCGGCGAGTATCTTTGAATAATACTGCACCGGAGCCAAGTATGCTGTTGATAAATAAAAATCCATTCTCCAGTCTAAGACTTTTTAAAAGCTTTATTTATTCTTATTTCCATTCGTAAAAATACGCTCCCAACGGATACTACCGAATCCTTTTTTATCCTTATCAAACGACAACCAGATGAACATTGGCGAACCTACGATATGATCTTCGGGAACAAAGCCCCACAAACGAGAATCTGCCGATTTATCGCGATTATCACCCATCATAAAGTAGTAATCATATTTGAAAGTATAAGAAGTAGCTTCCGATCCATTGATATAAACTTT
Organism: Dysgonomonas massiliensis; assembly: GCF_900240225.1. Taxonomy (GTDB): domain Bacteria; phylum Bacteroidota; class Bacteroidia; order Bacteroidales; family Dysgonomonadaceae; genus Dysgonomonas; species Dysgonomonas massiliensis. The sequence continues at coordinate 106,173 of NZ_OEPV01000002.1, forward strand.
ACCATCACGATATTCGAAATCGTTCCCTTCGTAATTCTTTATACAACGTCCGTAAGCCGCCACTTTATAATCGACATGATCGTCAAAATAAAGAGTTTCGCCTTTCTTCGGAATCCATGTTGCCGGGTAATTACCTAGCGGGATTCTTCTATAATAGGTTATTGGGTATACTTTTTGAACGTTATCTATTCTCTCCGGATTTAAGAGTTTCAGATCCTCGTAATACTCACTATATGTATATATTTTTTGAACAAAAGGTTTTGCCTGCATCTTCATAAGCATTTCCTTAGTCATATTTACACTCATATATAACAAGCTTCCTTTAGGTATATTCGAGTTTAAGCGAGATTTAGTCAATGATATACTGTCTTGAACGGATATATCAGCTTGATCATCTTTACTGATTCCTAATTCATCAAACACAGTAGTAGAAATAGGTGTCCCATCAGTTTGCACGCAATACATCAGCTGCATATATTCAGGATTATCCAATAGTTTACCATTGATAAAAGTAGAATCATTTCTGATTTCCAAAATATCTCCAGGTAAACCAACGCATCGTTTTACGTAATTCTCACGGCGATCGACCGGACGATAAACAATCTTACCAAAAGTAGCCTCTTCCGAGTTCACTCTTTGCCAGCCATATCTGTCAACTAAATCATAGTAGTCTTGATTTTGCATATTCAAGGCTACTGTATCTCCTGATGGATAGTTGAAAACAACGATATCATATCGTTCAACCGAACGTAAACCTTTAAAGCGTTTATATTCTAATTTAGGATTCTCGAAATACGATTTTCCTCCGAAAATAGGCACAGTATGCTGCATCAGAGGAAACGAAAGCGGAGTCATCGGCGATCGAGCTCCATATACCATCTTATTCACACACAAGAAGTCGCCAACCAAAAGCGATTTTTCGAGCGAAGAAGTAGGTATCTGGTAATTCTGAAAAAAGAAAGTCATGATCACATATACTGCGACCAAAGCAAACAAAATGGCATCAACCCAATCCAAAATCTTCTTTACAACCGGATTTTTCGATTCTTTCCATTTTCCCCAAGGAATGAATTTCGTAATATAGATATCGATGAAGACCGGAATTAAGATCAATACTGCATAATAACCCGTCCAGATAACGAATGCAATAGTAGCCAAGCAGGCAAATATACCCCAAAACCATTGTCTGAAACTTGGTTTCGATTTAGAGGTCTTTTCCGAATCTTGTTGTTTGTAGTCAGTCATTTCTTTTTATTTTAAAATTTAAGCATATCGCTCATTCCTAAAAATCCTTTTTTACCATTCGTAAATTCGGCAGCCATCACCGCTCCGAGAGCAAATCCTTTACGGCTTTTTGCATCATGTTTGATGCTGATTATATCGGCTTCCGATTCGTAAACGATTTCGTGTATTCCCGGAACTTCTCCCTCGCGGATGCAATGGATAGCTAAATCGGTAGGCTTCTCTTCTTTCTCCAATACCCAACGATCTTTGCGTTCAATATTTTCGAAAATACCTTCTGCCAAAGTAATCGCTGTTCCGCTAGGAGCATCCATTTTATGAATATGATGCACTTCTTCCATTTTAACATCATATCCGGGGAGATCATTCATCAATTTTGCCAGATATTTATTTACCGCAAAAAAGATATTTACCCCTATACTATAATTAGATGCATAAAAGAATGTTTTTCCATTTTCTTCGCAAGCTTTTTTTACTTCGGGCATGTGTTCGAGCCAACCCGTAGTTCCTGCAACAACGGCTACACCAGCAGCGAAACATTTACGATAATTATCTATAGCCGAATGTGGCGTAGAAAACTCAATTGCAACGTCGGCACTTTTAAACTCGGCCGTGTCAAAAGCCGTGTCAGCGTTGTTTATATCTACTATCGAAACTATTTCGTGCCCTCTCTGACGAGCTATAGCTTCAATTTCGTGTCCCATCTTTCCGTAACCGATTAATGCAATTTTCATATAATATTCTTATAGTAAACTATTTATAAATAATTTTGTTATAACAAGTGTATTCGCTTTTGTGCAAAGTTACAAATATACATAAATTTCTTATTCTCATAGGGATATAGCTTTAAGCCACCTTCATAAAAAAATCTAATTTATTGTAGGTCATATTACAATTTAGATTTTCATTTGACAAGGTTTTAGTAACTTTGTAGTTTTGTGTTCGCAATGAAGCACAGAACACAAATGCAATAATTAATTATTTGATTTCTAATCGAATAGACATAAAAGAGAGTTCATCTTGTCACAACAAAACAAGATATCTAATTGATATACAGAAACATAACAACAGATTAGTAAAATAAAGAATGAATTTTAAGTACGACGTAATTGTTATCGGTGCAGGCCATGCCGGCTGCGAAGCCGCTGCTGCCGCTGCCAATATGGGTTCTAAGACCCTATTGATAACAATGGATATGAATAAAATAGCACAAATGAGCTGTAATCCCGCTGTCGGTGGGATTGCTAAAGGCCAGATTGTGCGCGAGATAGATGCATTGGGAGGTCAGATGGGGATAGTCACAGACTATACGGCTATCCAATTCCGCATGCTGAACAGATCTAAAGGTCCTGCAATGTGGAGCCCAAGAGCGCAGAGTGATCGTGCCCAATTTATCGCAAAATGGCGTGATATAATCGAAAACACCGACAACCTATACATGTGGCAAGATACGGTGAAATCGTTCGTTATTGAAGATAAAACCGTGACCGGTGTAGTAACTGCATTCGGCGTTACATTTTCAGCAAAAACGGTTATACTTACAACCGGAACTTTCATGAATGGTCTGATGCATGTCGGCAAAGTTCAACTAGGAGGAGGCCGTGTATCTGAACCTGCAACAACAGGGATTACGGAACAACTTCGCGATGCAGGATTTAAAACCGACCGAATGAAGACTGGAACTCCGGTAAGGATCGATGGACGCAGCGTTGACTTCAGCATCATGGACGAGCAAAAAGGAGAAGACGATTTTCATAAATTCTCTTATCTCGACTTCAAGCCTCGCCCGCTAAAACAACTTAGCTGCTGGATGACATATACGAATGAAGAAGTCCACGAAATCCTAAAAAATGGATTGGTAGATTCTCCTCTATACAACGGACAAATTCAAAGTATAGGTCCACGATATTGCCCAAGTGTAGAAACAAAAATTGTAACGTTTGCCGAAAAGAATGCTCATCAACTATTCTTAGAACCCGAGGGAGAAACTACTCATGAATATTATCTAAATGGATTTTCATCTTCTCTCCCACTCGACATTCAAATTAAAGCTCTGCAAAAAGTTCCTGCTTTCCGAGATGTACACATCTTCCGTCCGGGCTATGCAATAGAGTATGACTTTTTCGACCCGACACAATTAAAGCATACACTAGAAACTAAGCTAATCAAAAATCTATTCTTCGCCGGACAAGTAAACGGAACTACCGGATATGAGGAAGCTGGCGGACAAGGTTTGATAGCCGGAATAAATGCGCACATCAATGCACATGGCGGAGAAGAATTTGTACTGAAACGCGACGAAGCATATATCGGAGTTCTAATTGACGACTTAGTAACAAAAGGTGTCGACGAACCTTATCGTATGTTTACGTCACGAGCAGAATATCGCATTCTTTTGAGACAAGACGATGCAGATATGCGATTGACCGAAATGGGTTACAAAATCGGTTTGGTGAAAGAAGATCGCATGAATCTTCTTAATCAGAAGAAAGAACAGATTGATCGAATTATTGATTTCGCAGCAGACTATTCTTTAAAACCTGAGTATATAAACGAAGGTTTGGAATCACTAGGAACTTCTCCTTTAAAACAAAAAATGAAACTAAAAGATGTGATCACACGTCCTCAGGTTTCGATAGAAAATATAGCTAAGTTTGTACCTGCTTTCAGAGAAGAGTTAGATAAGATTCGAAATAGAAAAGAAGAGATTATTGAGGCTTCGGAAATCTTAATAAAGTATGATGGATATATAAAAAGAGAAAAGCTGATTGCAGACAAAATCAGTCGTCTCGAAAATATTCGTATTAAGGACAGATTCAACTACGAAGAAATTCAAGCTCTATCTACCGAAGCCAGACAAAAGCTATCAAAAATAAATCCAGAGACAATTGCACAGGCAAGTAGAATACCTGGCATATCTCCTAACGACATATCGATTTTATTAGTACTTTTGGGTAGATAAGATCTCTTTGTTTCACGTGAAACATATACAGACAACAAGCCATGTTCCACGTGAAACAACTTCAAAATAAACTAAAGAAACAACGAAATATCATGACTAAAGAATTCGAAGAAAAAATTGCTCATCTAAGATCAACCGTAAGAAACATACCTGACTTTCCAATACCGGGAATTCAATTCAAAGATGTTACTCCCCTATTCAAAACAAACAAAAGCCTATCAATGCTTTCGGAACTTTTGATAGACTTATACAAAGAAAAAGGAATAACAAAAGTTGTAGGCATTGAATCGCGCGGATTAATTATGGGGCCAATCATGGCACTCGGATTAGATGCAGGATTTATTCCAATCCGTAAACCTGGAAAACTACCCGCTGAAACTCTTGAAGAGTCTTACGAAAAAGAGTATGGAATAGACAAAATTCAAATCCACAAAGATGCCCTCAACGAAGAAGATGTCGTACTACTTCATGATGATTTACTGGCAACAGGTGGAACAATGTTGGCAGCATACAAACTGGTAAAAAGAATGGGAGTAAAGAAAGTTTACGTAAACTTCATCATCGAACTGGAAGAGTTAAAAGGTCGTGAGTTATTTCCAGCTGACGTAGAAATCGAGGCTCTAATTAAGTATAATATTTAAGTTAAATCATATTCATGGATTATCAGGAAAACCTAAAAAACATTATAAAAAACATCCCCGAAACACCGGGTTGTTATCAATATTATGATGAAAAAGGCGAGATAATTTATGTTGGAAAAGCAAAGAATCTAAAGAGAAGAGTATCTTCTTACTTCAACAAAAATCACGATCGATCTCCCAAAACACGAATATTAGTTCGTAAGATTCGTGATATAAAATACATCGTTGTCGATACCGAAGAAGATACCCTACTCTTAGAAAATAACCTTATCAAACAACTTCAGCCAAGATATAATATCAGGTTGAAAGATGATAAAACATACGCATCAATCGTTATTCGAAAAGAGTTTTTTCCTCGCGTTGAACAAACTCGAAATATCATTAGAAATGGGTCGTTATACTTTGGCCCCTACTCTAACGGAGCAGGGCTAAAAATAATGCTCCAAACTCTACACAAAATATATCCACTTCGAACTTGCAAACTTGCACTTCTTCCAAAAGAAATAGAAGATGGAAAGTATAAACCTTGCCTCGAATATCATATAAAAAGATGCAAAGGACCCTGCATTGGCTTGCAAACCGAAGATGAATATCTGGAAAATATCGAGAATATAAAAGAGATTCTTAAAGGTAATACATCGATTGTTTTAGATAAAATCTACAAACAAATGATGCAGTTTGCCGAGGAACAGAACTTCGAAAAGGCGCACGAACTAAAAGAGAAATATAAAATACTAGAAGGATTCAAACAAAAATCGACAGTAGTTACCAATGTAAACTACAATATAGATATATACGGTTACGAGGAAGATGACTCAGCAGCATATATCAACTACATGAGTGTAAACAATGGCGCTATTGTGAAGGCCTATACATTCGAATACAGTAAGAAAATAGAAGAAGACAAGGAAGATATCCTTGGAATAGCGATCATCGAGATGCGTGAAAGATACGAATCGACTGCTAAAGAGGTAGTTGTACCATTTATTCCATCATTAAAACTCGAAAAAGTAGAATTTACTATTCCACAACGCGGAGATAAAGCAAAACTTCTTAAGCTATCTATTCAAAATGTAAAACAATATAAGATAGACAAGCTTAAAAAAGCAGAAACATTAAATCCAGAACAACGTAACACACGTGTAATCAAAGAGATACAAAAGGATTTACACCTAAAAGAGCTTCCTATGCATATCGAATGCTTCGACAACTCCAATATCCAAGGAACCAATCCGGTATCTGCTTGCGTAGTCTTCATAAAAGGCAAGCCCGCAAAATCCATGTATCGCCATTTCAATGTCAAGACAGTGGAAGGCCCAGACGATTTCTCTACGATGCGAGAAATCATTTACAGACGCTATCACAGAATGCTGGAAGAAGGAGCTTCCCTACCCCAACTTATAGTAGTCGACGGAGGAAAAGGGCAGTTGTCCGTAGCTTGCGAAACATTAAAAGAGTTGGACTTATATGGAAAAATAGCCATAGTAGGATTAGCAGAACGATTGGAAGAAATATATTTTCCCGAAGATCCAATTCCTCTATATCTTGATAAAAACTCCGAATCAATGAAAGTTATACTTCACATGAGAGATGAAGCACACAGATTCGGATTGAATTTTCATCGCAAACAAAGAAGTAAAAAACAGGTTGAATCCGAATTAGATCATATAAAAGGTATAGGCGAAAAGACAAAAACAGCTCTACTTAAGCACTTTAAGAGCATAAAGCGTATTAAATTGAGCACATTAGAAGAAATTGCTGAAGTTGTTGGACAACAAAAGGCCAAAATCATCTGGGAACACTTTAAATCCAATAATTAATCTTTCCTAAAACAACCTACCCCACTCAAATTTAAGGGCTTTAATGAGTTTATAATAATCTCAATATTTTGTAACTTTAACAGTAACAATAAAATTAAGAGATATGAAAGAATTAAAAGACTCAAACTGTAAAATTGCAAAAAATTGGTGGCTATCGGTATTGATAGGACTACTTGCAATAGCCTTAGGCATACTTTTTATCGCAAAACCTCTAAACTCATTATTAACTCTGGCAATATTATTTGCATGGGGATTTATTTTCAGTGGATTATTAGAAACAGTATTTTCGATAACAAATCGCAAAAATCTGACCGGATGGGGATGGAATCTTGCCAGCGGTCTTATTGATCTGTTTATAGGTATTGTTCTACTATCAGCACCAGGACTAACCATCATTCTGATGATCTATTTAGTAGGTTTCTGGATTATGTTCCGTTCAATATGGTCAATAGGATCCTCCATCGAAGTACAAAAATCGGGAATAAAAGGTTGGGGATGGCTTTTGGTTGCAGCGATACTTGGAGTAATATTCTCTATTATATTCATAATAAGCCCAGCATTCGGAGGTACATTTATAGTTAGCTTAGCAGCAATTTCATTCATTATCTATGGTATTTTCCGTATCTATCTGGGATTTGTTCTTAAATCAATTAAAAACAACCTAGAAAATTAAGCAAGAATAGATTTTAATACTGAATAATTAATAATTTTGTACCTTTAAAGTCATATCTAATCAAAAGATATGGCTTTATTTTATACCGGATATTAATGAGAGCTCTTATACAACGCGTTTCGCAAGCATCTGTAACAATAGATAATAAAGTAAAATCGAAAATCGGATATGGCCTCCTAGTGTTGGTTGGCATTGAAGATGCAGATACAGAAGAAGATATTGAGTGGCTAACCGCTAAAATAGCCAATCTTCGTATTTTTGACGATGAAAACGGAGTAATGAACATTTCTGCCATAGATAGCAATGCGCAAGCATTGGTGGTATCGCAATTTACTCTGCACGCATCTACCAAGAAGGGTAACAGACCATCTTATATCAAGGCTTCGAAACCAAACATAGCAATACCGCTATATGAGCAATTTTGCAAAGCTCTAAGCGATAAAATCGGGCAGAATGTACAAACGGGCGAGTTTGGAGCCGACATGAAAGTACAACTGATTAACGATGGCCCGGTGACAATCTGGATTGACTCGAAAAACAAAGAATAATGACAATACAACAAGCTCAGGAAGAAGTTGACAACTGGATCAAAACTTACGGTGTCAGATATTTCAACGAACTGACAAATATGACTATTCTCACAGAAGAAGTCGGAGAATTGGCAAGAATAATGGCTCGTACGTATGGCGATCAGTCATTCAAAAAATCGGATCTAAACAAAGATCTAGGCGATGAAATGGCAGATGTACTATGGGTTTTACTATGTCTGGCAAATCAGACCGGAGTAAATCTTACAGAAGCATTGCAAAAGAATATTGAAAAAAAAACTAATCGAGATAAAACAAGGCATTTAAACAACGAAAAACTAAAATAAGATGGACGAAAAAACAAAGTATCAGGAAGCTTTGAATCAGTATAATCTGAAGCTGAATGACGCAGATATCACAGCGAAAGTGAACGAAATAGTTGAGAAAGGATTTGCAGCAAATAACAATCAGGAAGTTTATAAAACAATCTATTCTTGCATCGACAATACAGCGTTGAATACAACAGATACACGCGAAAGTGTATGGCAACTAACAGAAAAAGTAAACGATTTTGAAGGATCAAGAGCCGACATGAAAAACGTTGCTGCCATCTGCGTATTCCCTAATATGGTTCCCGTTGTAAAAGAAGCATTGACAGCAAATGTAAATATTGCGTGTGTATCGGGTGGATTCCCGGCTTCGCAAACCTTTACGGAAGTAAAAATAGCTGAAACAGCAATGGCTATTGCAACTGGTGCTGACGAGATAGATATCGTTCTAAATGTAGGTGCATTCCTTGAAGAAAACTACGAGGAAGTATGCGAAGAAATCATGGAACAAAAAGATGCTTGTCGCGATGCACATCTTAAAGTGATCCTTGAAAGCGGTGCACTTGTAAGTGCAGAAAAAATAAGAAAAGCCTCTATCCTAGCCTTATATTCGGGTGCTGATTTCTTGAAAACATCGACCGGAAAAGGTTATCCAGGTGCTACTTTAGAAGCAACCTACGTAATGTGTACAACTATCAAAGAATACGAAGCTAAGACTGGACGTCGCGTAGGATTCAAAGCATCGGGAGGTATTGCAACAACAGAAGAAGCTGTAAAATACTATACCCTAGTGAAAGAGATAATGGGCGAAGAATATATGAATAGCGAATATTTCAGAATTGGAGCCAGCCGATTGATTTCGAATCTAATGAACGATATAGATTAAAGATTACGATATAAAGAAAAAGACTAACCAAAAGTTAGTCTTTTTTTATTTTAATATTTTCTTTCTACGATGTAATCTAAAACAGATTTTATTTCAGCTCGTACAGCTTCATTCTCTATCTTGTAGAGCAATGATTCTGCCTCGGTCTTATACTCATCAATCACCGAATAAGTATATTCGATTCCACCATGATCTTTGGCATAATTGATCAGCATTTCTACGTTTTGATCGCTAAAATCATCTGCTTCGATAATATCTAATATTCTTTTTCCATCTTCTTCAGCAGCCACCTCTATTGCATGCAGCAAAGGAAGAGTAATTTTACCTTCACGAATATCATTACCAGTAGGCTTACCCACATCATCGCTGAAATAATCGAATATATCATCACGCATCTGGAAACACATCCCAACAATCTCGCCCAATCTGGCAAACTCCTCTGATACTTCACGAGAAGCTCCGACCGATATTGCCCCAAGACGCATACATGTCGAAATCAAAGAAGCAGTTTTCTTTTTGATTACTTCAAAATATTCATCTTTATTGACTATTGATTTCTTTACAAGATAAAGCTGATTCAATTCACCATCTGCCAGCACCCTACCCAGCTGAGAAACATATGTAATGATCTCAAGATTACCGATCAATGCAGCTTTTATCAAGGAAGTAGAAAGGAAATAGTCGCCTACCAAAACAGCCATTTTATTGTCAAAAATAGCATTAACAGAAGGTTTTCCACGTCTCAATTTCGATTCATCTACTACATCATCATGGATCAAAGAAGCTGTATGAATTAACTCTACCGTGATAGCTGTATCATAAGTAACCTGATTCACCTCACCACATGCCTTCGCAGAAAGCAACAATAGCAGGGGGCGAATATGTTTACCCTGCGAATTCATAATATGATCAATTATTTCTTGAATGCGCGGGTTTTCAGAAGAAATCGAATTACGATAGTAAGCTGTAAATTGATTCAACTCACCTTTTATCAGATCCGAAATGACTAGTCCTTTACTCATGATTAGATTATTAAGACGCAAATTTACAAATAATATCAGATTAGATACCCTCAAAAACATATAACTTTGCCAAAAATATAACTAAACGCGAGACCTAAAGATGAAAAAAGTAATTTTAATAACATTAACTACACTTTCAGTTTGTTTAAACCTGAAAGCACAATATGAATATTTCGATAACGAGATGGGAGTAAATATAGGATCAACATTCTGGGAAGATGACAACGTTGTTACATATAATATAGACTATGCGCGTTTCTTAACTCCTAATATCGGTATTAGATCGGGAGCGATTATATACGGATCAGAGTTTATGAATGCAGGCTGGGGAATGAAAATTCCCACATACGCATCATTTAGGACTGGAAGCAGCAAAACTGAGTACGATCCTTACAATTCAAATAATATAAATGATTCATTTGGAGAAAGTATACTATATTCTATACTTGGACAAATACCATTAAATTTCGAAATCAATTTGGGCCCATCATTTGGATATATTGCCAATAGCCATTATAGCAAACAACATAGCTACGAACAAAAATCGAAGAATAGGCAATACTACCCTCATGCAAAGTTAATGGTAACTCTGGATGCAAATATTCGCTTATGTTTCAATATTGAACGAGTAGGAATCGTTATTACAGGAGGTGGAGCATATAGTCTGACTAATAATTTCAAATTCCATTCAGGACGCTACGATAGCGATAATGATAAGATTGCAAGATGGTCCGGCACGATTATGGGTGGTCTGACATATAAATTCTGATACAGAGGAAACAAATTTTAGTATACCAGCATTTTTCGCTATTTTTACAAGCTTCATTTACAATCAATTTTCCATAATGAAACTAATATTAATAGACGCTTACGCATTCATATATCGTGCATATTATGCATTCATCAAAAACCCTCGTATCAACTCGAAAGGAGTAAATACATCGGCAGCTTTTGGCTTTGTCAACACGCTTGAGGAAGTCCTTAAAAAAGAAGCTCCGACACATATTGCTGTTGCATTCGATCCTCCCGGTGGAACTTTTCGACACGAAGAATACGAACAATACAAAGCTCAACGCGAGGAAACACCCGAAGATATACGTGCCGCAGTACCTATTATTAAAGACATTCTTGATGCATACAACATCAAGATGCTTGAGATTCCGCGTTATGAAGCCGATGACGTAATCGGCACTATCTCGAAACTTGCCGAGAAAGAATCTTTCGAGGTATACATGATGACTTCCGATAAAGATTATGGTCAGCTGACAAGTGAGCACATCTTCATGCTGAAGCCAAAATTTATGGGAACAGGTTTCGATAAATTGGATGCGAATGCTATCATGGAAAAATACGGTCTCTCCTCTCCTACTCAGATGATCGATCTTTTAGGTTTGATGGGTGACACATCCGATAATATTCCGGGTTGCCCGGGAGTTGGACAAAAAACTGCTCAAAAATTATTAAGCGAATATGGCTCGATTGAAAAGATACTCGATAACACTCAAAATATAAAAGGAGCTCTAAAAGAAAAATTAGAAAATAATCGCGAACAGATTCTTTTTTCAAAATATTTGGCAACAATTAAAATTGATGTGCCTCTAGAATTTAATGCTTCGGAATTTGAACGAAAAAATCCGGATGCAGAAAAAATGCAAACAATTTTCGAAGAATTGGAATTTCGTACACTTTTGACCAGAGTGTTAAATAATGCCAAAACCGATTCTCCTTCCAAACCGAAAATTCAAAATCAGGGGCCAATTCAAGGCAATCTCTTTGCAGAATTTGCGGACAACTCTTCAAACGAAAATATTTATTCAACTCTCAGCGAGTTAAAAGACGTCCCTCACAATTATTATCTAATTGATAATGAAGAAGAAATAGCCAAATTTGCAGCAAAAATATCTGATCTGAAATTTTGCTCATTTGATACCGAAACTACGGGTATTGACCCTATTGAGTGCAATTTGGTCGGAATGTCGTTTTCTTTCGTCGAAGGCGAAGCATATTACATACCTGTCGAGCAAAATTTTGAAAAAGCAAAAAACAGAGTCGAGCTATTCAGAAAATTTTTCGAAAACGAAAAAATTCTGAAAATAGGACAAAATATAAAATATGATATTGTCGTCCTCAAAAAATACGGCATCAAAGTCAAAGGGAAACTTTTCGACACGATGATCGCCCATTATCTTATTAATCCCGAACTTCGTCACAACATGGATTACATGGCCGAGAATTATCTCAACTATCGTACCATCCGAATTGACGAACTGATAGGAAGCAAAGGAAAGAATCAGCTATCGATGGCAAGCCTAAGTCCGGCACAAGTGAAAGACTACGCTTGCGAAGATGCCGACATTACTCTCAAATTAAAAACTATCCTCGAAAAAGAAATAGAAAAACAAGGTCTGAGCGACTTACTCTATAATATAGAGCAACCTCTTGTCTATGTTCTTGCCGATATGGAATATACTGGAGTAAGACTGGACTCGGAAGCTCTGAAAGAATTTTCGGCGAAACTGACACAGCAATTGATAAACATCGAAACCGAAATTTTCGAACTTTCGAAAGTCGAATTCAATATTAATTCGGCAAAACAAGTCGGTGAAGTTTTATTCGATCAGCTCAAAATAGTAGACAAGCCCAAAAAGACGAAGACTGGCCAATATGTAACTAGTGAAGAAGTTCTGGAAAGCATGAAAGACTCCCACCCTATAGTTGCTAAAATTTTGGAATATCGTGGGCTTAAGAAACTGCTTAGCACTTACGTAGATGCACTTCCAGCATTGATTAGTAAGACTGACGGAAAAGTACATACTTCTTATAACCAGACTGTAACTTCTACTGGCCGCCTAAGCTCTAGTAATCCGAATCTCCAAAACATTCCTATTCGTGAAGATCTTGGACGCGAGATTCGAAGGGCATTTATTCCCGATGAAGGATGTTTATTCTTTTCGGCCGACTACTCGCAGATCGAACTTCGGATTATGGCTCATCTGAGCAAAGATCAACACATGATCGAAGCATTCCGTAGCGGAGCAGATATCCACGCAGCAACTGCAGCCAAAATATACAAAGTACCTATCGAAGAAGTTGATTCTGATATGCGCCGTAAAGCTAAGACTGCCAATTTTGGCATCATATATGGTATCTCGGTATTCGGACTTTCCGAAAGATTAACCATTCCTCGTGGAGAAGCAAAAATGCTGATAGATGGTTATTTCGAATCATTCCCTCAGGTGAAAGAATATATGGACGAAAGCATTAAAGTGGCTCAGGAAAAAGGTTACGTAGAGACTATTTTAGGACGCAAACGATTCCTTCCGGACATCAATTCACGAAATGCAGTGGTACGCGGATATGCCGAACGAAATGCAATAAACGCTCCTATACAGGGTAGTGCCGCAGATATAATAAAAGTAGCTATGAATCGTATTTTCGAACGTTTCGAAAAAGAGAATTTGAAATCAAAAATGATTCTGCAGGTTCATGATGAGTTGAATTTCAATGTATGTCCAGACGAAGTAGAGAGAGTACAACAAATTGTAGTCGAAGAAATGGAATCGGCTTATACGATGGATGTACCTCTGAGAGCAGACTTTGGAATAGGAAAAAACTGGTTAGAAGCACATTAAACAGCCTAAACTACACATAGTATGAGTTTTATCGATAAAATCAGGTTTAGCGACAAACAGCACTTTGCTTTATTTGCCATATTGCTAACCGCCATATCGGCTATCATGGTATATGCATACCTACCAATGCACGCCGGACAAGATTATTACTTCCACATCATGCGATTGGAAGCACTGATGGACGCGATAAAAGAAGGCACTTTCCCCTACTACCTCGATTATAAAGTCATAGATGGATACGGATACTTCACGAAGGCTTTCTATTGCGATGTAATACTCATTCCATTCGCTTTATTGGGACTAGTAACTAGTACTTTGACTGCATATAACACAATACTATTTGTCATTACTATTCTGTGTGGATTGTTTACATACATAGCTGTAAGGAAGATTTTCGAGAATAATCTGGCTGCCTCAATAGCCAGTATTTTGTACACATTCTGCTTCTATCGCTTGCTGGATATGTATCACAGAGCTGCTTTGGGCGAGACAATCTCTTTTACGTTTATACCTATCGTATTTCTGGGATTATACCACATCGTAAAAGGAGATTACAAAAAGTGGTATATCATAGCTATAGGCTTTAGTTTACTGATTTTCACGCACGTAATTTCCACCGTACTGACTCTTCTAACAGTAATAATCTTCTTGATTACATATAATAAATACCTTCGAAAAGAACCTAAACGCATACTATATTTGGGTATTGCTGCCTTTTCAACCGTTCTAATAACAGCATACTACGTCTTCCCGATGCTTGAACAGATGTTGTCAGATACATTCTATTATCAGGCTCGCGAACTGACGGGAAAACCAGCGACAGCAAAATTCGGAATCAACTGGGTAATCTGGGGAATGTACACGGGAGGTGTACAGGCTCGTCAAATATTTATTCCAGGGGTAAGCCTTTTACTATCAGCTGCAGTATGTGTCAGATTATTTGTATCGAAAAAAACTACACTACTTCGCTTTGCCGATACGATGGTAATAGTTGGATTAGTCTATATATTCATGACATCAGTACTATTTCCATGGCAATATTTTCCATTTACACTCCTAGACTTCATACAATTTCCATGGCGATTGCTTGAGTTTTCGTGCTTCTTCTTTGCTGTAGCGGGAGGTTATTATCTGTCTCTTGCTTTAAGCAATACGAGACGTGCTCTAGCTGCATTAGCTATTATTGTTTTTACCACATCATTTATGATAGTCAACGATGCCGAGCTGTACAAAGCTGTTCGTTGGAACAATCTGAATGCAGAGCCTACAATAGATAACTATTACTTCCTAGCTGGACGTGAATATATACCTGACGCTGTGCCGTCAGTCGAATATCTTGCTGAAAGGGGAGATACCATCATTTCACAGCAACAATCTGAGATACTTAACTTCAGCCGCAATAAAAGTATAACCAGCTTCGACATAATCCTGAATTCGGATAAAGACGTATTAGAACTACCCCTTATTTACTACAAAGGATACGCCGCTTATCAGGATAATAATAAACTTCAAATCACTGAAAGCGAAACCGGATTGGTAGAAATTAATGTTCCATCATCTGGTCATATAAAGGTATTTTACGAAGGAACATTAATACAAACAATAGGTTTGTATCTGAGCATCATAAGTATAATCGGGCTAATTATATTTATCGTCTATTCACGAAGAAGAAAATATGCTTGACGGATTAGTAGAATATGGATATGTAGGTCTTTTCATAGCAGCATTTCTGGCTGCTACAATCTTGCCAATAGGTTCCGAAATAGTATTTGTAACCCTCATTGCCATGGGTCTAGAACCATACACGTGCCTCATTGTGGCATCGATAGGGAACTGGTTAGGCGGAATGACAAACTACTATTTAGGCAAATTAGGCAAAATCAGATGGATTGAAAAGTACTTGAAAGTTCCACGAAGCAAAATCGAAAAAATGCATAACTGGCTTAAGGGTAAAGGTGCTGCAATGGCATTTTTCAGTTTTGTTCCGGTAATAGGCGATGTAATATGTCTGGCATTGGGCTTTATGCGAGCAAATGTACTTATTGTAAATGTTACGATGTTTGCAGGTAAATTCTTACGATATGCTTTACTTATGTATGGTACAATGTACGGAATCAAATGGTTGGTATGAAAACAATTTATTACCTTAAATTTATAGTATTATTTCTGATCATTTCATCATCTTGTACTACGGCAACAGATAAAGTAAATATAAGATGGGCAGACTTATCCGAACAGGATTTTTCATTCGCTAGTCAATGGAGCTATGCTGAATATATCATTATAAACCAATATAATCAACCAATCCAAGACGGAATAACATACCCAGAAATAGAAAGGATGATGGATGAGAACGGGGAAATTAAAAATGAATATTTATCTGAATACTACCAATTAGTAGATACTACGCATCAGTACCATACAATTGAGTGTACGAGTAATGCTCCTCAATTTTACGAAACAAACTTTATCGAAGTAAGGCAAATAGCTACAAATGAATATGGAGCAGCAACACTAATGAACGTTTCTAGTCATGCTTCGCTACATATCTCTATTATAGATAACAAATGTCATCCAAGTATAAATTTGACAAGTATCAATCCTGAGATTGACTTCAAAGTAACGCTTGATAAAAATAACAGTATTATAATCGATAAAAGACTTCTGGAGAAGGACACTTTAAAAGCTGTTTTTGAATTTAATTTCAAAGATAACACGAACAATACCATATGGTGGAAAGGGAAAATATTAGCACCTATATCCAAAGCATTCTAAGTAATTCTTACTAACTTTACTCTTATTCTAAAAAATATCAGAACAAAATGGCTACAATCTTGTTTCACGAAATCGTTTTCGGCCCAATTCATAGCCGCAGATTAGGCTCTTCGCTAGGTATGAATCTCCTACCCTACGATGGTAAATTATGTTCGTTCGACTGTTTATACTGCGAGTGCGGATTCAATAAGGATTTCAAAACAAAAACGAAATTGCCTGATCGTGCAAATGTGAAAGCTGCTCTTGAAGACAAACTAATTCGATTGATAGAAACAAATACAGCCATTGATGTAATTACTTTTTCAGGAAATGGCGAGCCTACAATGCATCCCGAATTCGCCGGAATCATTGACGATACGATTGAACTTCGTGATAAATATTATCCTACTGCAAAGATCAGCGTACTATCCAATGCTATGAATATCGGTAAAAAGAGCGTTGTGGATGCTTTACGGAAGATAGATAATAATATACTAAAGCTCGATTCGGCCAAAATAGAAACTGTTCGCGTAGTCGATCGCCCTAACAGTCCGTCATATAGCATTGAAAAACAAATCGAACTTTTCAAACAATTTGACGGAAAGTTTATCCTTCAGACAATGTTCCTCAGAGGTAGCGATAACGGAATAGAATTCGACAATACCACCGAAGATGAAATTTCGGCATGGTTAGAGGCGATAAAATCGAGTAATCCTCGCGAAGTGATGATTTATTCGCTCGACAGAGAAACTCCGTCAAAAAGCTTAATAAAAGTCCCAGTAGAAGAGTTGCGAAAAATTGGTAATCGTGTAGAAGAAATTGGCTACAAAGTTGTAGTTGCAGGATAAACATATAATACAATACAAAAAGGCACTTACCAGATTGTAGTAAGTGCCTTTTTTATATTATAACGCTATTATTACATTCTTTCAGGAACATCAATTCCAAGAAGAGACATTGCGCTCTTAACGACTTTGGCTACATTGGCCGAAAGCATCAAGCGGAATATTTTCAATTCTTCATTTTCTTCTTTCAGAATAGAGAAATCATGATAGAACTGGTTGTACTCTTTTACTAAATCGTATACATAGTTAGCAATCAATGCTGGATTGTATTCTTTACCTGCCTGCTGAACCGTTGCAGCGTAATCAGCTACACTCTGCACCAATCCTTCTTCTTTTGTTGAAAGTTCTGCTGTCAATGTCAGAGACGTCGGAACAACAAGTCCAAGATCTGTAGCTTTACGCAATACCGAACGGATACGTGCGTATGTATATTGAATAAATGGACCAGTATTACCATTGAAGTCTATTGATTCTTTCGGATTGAAAGTCATATTCTTCTTCGGATCAACTTTCAAAATGAAGTATTTCAATGCTCCGGTACCTACTATTCTCGAAATATTATCAGCCTCTTCTTCCGAGCAATTATCTAGTTTACCAAGTTCTTGTGAAATTTCTTTTGCCGAAGCAACCATTTCGTCAATCAAATCATCGGCATCTACGACAGTCCCTTCACGCGACTTCATCTTACCTTCTGGCAACTCAACCATTCCGTAAGAAAAGTGAAGAAGACCTTTTCCAAATTCAAAGCCTAACTTATCCAATAGAATAGAAAGTACTTGGAAGTGATAATTTTGCTCGTTACCAACTACATAAATCATTTTGTCGATAGGGAAATCGTCGAAACGAATTTTAGCTGTACCTATATCCTGAGTCATGTAAACCGAAGTGCCATCGGAACGTAGAAGAAGTTTTTGATCCAATCCATCACCAGTTAGGTCTGCCCAAACAGAGCCATCTTCTTTGCGGAAGAAAACACCCTTTTCAAGACCTCCCATTACCACGTCTTTACCTTCCATATAGGTTTGAGACTCATAATAGATCTTATCGAAATCGACACCCATTTTCTTATAAGTTTCATCGAATCCGGCATAAACCCACGAGTTCATCATATTCCACAACTCAACAACATGTGTATCGCCAGCTTCCCACTTACGAAGCATTTCGCGAGCTTCGGCCATCAATTCTGATTTAGCTTCTGCTTCTTCCTTCGATAAGCCTTTAGCCTGTAATTCAGCCAATTCTGCTTTATAATGTTTGTCGAAGCTAACATAGTAATCACCTACAAGATGGTCTCCTTTTTTACCGCTCGATTCAGGAGTTTCTCCATTACCCCATTTTTCCCAAGCTAACATCGACTTACAGATATGGATACCACGGTCGTTTACCAAATTCGTTTTAATTACTTTCAATCCGTTTGCTTTCAACACTTCTGCCAAAGCATATCCTAACAGATTATTACGCACATGACCAAGGTGTAATGGTTTGTTTGTATTCGGAGACGAATACTCGATCATTGCCAAAGGAGCATCCGGCTGTTCGGCCACAATCCCGTAATTGGCATCGGCATTTATATCATTCAACAATTCTACCCAGCACTCGGATGCAATTGTAAGATTCAAGAATCCCTTGATCACATTGAACGCAGATACCGACGCTTCATTCTTTTCCAGATATTCTCCTATTTCCTGCGCTGTTTGCTCAGGTCCTTTTTTAGAAATTCTCAGAAAAGGGAATACTACAAGTGTAAAGTGACCTTCAAATTCTTTTTTAGTCTTCGAAATCTGGATTTGTTCCAAGGCAACTACTTGCCCGTATAATGATTCAATGGCTTTCTGTACCGATTGTTGAAGTTTAGCTTCGAGTTTCATTTCTTCGTTAATAAATTATATTTCTGTTTCGGACTACAAAATTAACAAAAACCTTCTATCCCGATGCCTTTTCGTCAAGATAATCTGCTTTTTATAAAATAGAAAACAGAGATACTCTTTATTTGAATATCTCTGTCATTGCTTTTTTGCTGTATTGTGTAATCAATTACAAAGCAGATAGTTCTGATCCGGCTTTGAATTTTACAGACTTCTTAGCAGGGATATTGATAACAGCTTTCGTACGAGGGTTAATACCTTTACGAGCAGATTTTTGAGTAACTGAGAATGTTCCGAAACCTACTAAAGCAACTTTTCCACCTGCTTTTACTTCTTCAGTTACTGATTCCATAAAAGCTTCTAGTGCTTTTTTAGAATCCACTTTACTCAATCCTGATTTTTCAGCAATTGCGTTGATTAATTCTGTTTTGTTCATAGTAAAAATGAAATGAATTTAATTAAACATATATGTAACTTAAATGTTGTGTTTCTGTGTAATAATGTCTTTCTCTTGTATTTAACAATCTCAAATATATGTTTTTTTATTTAATAATCAATAAGAAAAAACTGTAAAACATCGCTATTAAGTCATAATTTTAGGTAATATGAGCAGCTTTGATATTATCTGAGGCAAAAATATCGTATTTTTGCACATCTATAACAGAAAAGACATATCGGTATATGCTACAAAACAACTCCGGATTCATGGGTTCGATCCCTATCGTAACACGCAATATTTTGATCATCAATGTCATTGTTTGGTTTGCTACTTTCTTGCTTGCCGATATCGTTGATATCAATCATTATTTAGGCCTTTATTACTTCACATCTGAGTACTTTTATCCGCATCAGATTATAACCAGCATGTTCGCACATGCCGATTTTACGCATATGTTTTTCAATATGTTTGCTGTTTTCATGTTCGGACGTACTCTTGAATCAGTATGGGGACCTAAACGATTCTTGACCTATTATATGCTTACGGGTATTGGTGCAGCGTTAGTTCAATTACTAATTGCTTTTATTCAAATACAAAATCTTGAAGCAAGCCTCTCTCCCGAATTATTAAATGGTGTTCTGACTCAAGGTGCTGAAATACTTAGAGAAGGAAAAAACTTCACTGACCCTAGCGCTGCAGAACTAAATATACTACGTAATTTATGGAGTATGGTAGGTGCGTCGGGTGCTGTATTCGGAATTCTTGTTGCTTTTGGTATGTTATTTCCTAATGTCGAGCTGATAATGATTCCTATTCCAATTCCCATCAAAGCAAAATGGTTTGTAATAGGCTACGGAGCATTAGAGCTATTTATGGGACTTTCTAACAATCCGAACGATAATGTAGCACACTTTGCCCACTTGGGTGGTCTTATTACCGGACTTTTTATCATAATGTATTGGAGAAGTAAAGCACGTAGAAATGGGAACTTTTTTTGATAGCTTAAAATACAGATTCAAACAGAAAGATATACTGATACAGCTCATTACAATAAATGTAGCTGTATTCGTCATTCTATCTGTATATTGGGTAATAACCAAATTGTTTCTGATTCAGGGATTCGACTTGACCGAATATATTGGAGTTCCTGACAGCTTTTCGCATCTGCTGATTCGTCCTTGGACAATCATCACTTACATGTTTGTGCATGAAGGGTTGCTCCACATTCTTTTTAATATGCTGATGCTTTACTGGTTTGGACAGATATATCTCACCTATTTCAACTCGAAAAGTCTTGGAAGTCTGTATGTCTTGGGAGGAATTGCCGGAGCATTGTTATATATGTTGGCTTATAATACGATCCCGTTATTTCAGGGTATGCGTCCTTCAATACTGATTGGAGCTTCGGCATCGGTCATGGCAATAATCTTTGCAGTTGCTTTCTACAATCCAAATGCAAAGATAGGCTTACTACTTTTGGGACCAGTCAAGATTGTATATATCGCTATCTTTTTGTTTATCATCGACTTTATGTCGTTAGATAATCCCAGTAATCCTGGAGGCCACGTAGCACATATTGGAGGGGCAATCTTAGGATATATCTATGCCATTCAATACCGCAAAGGAAAAGATATTACGCGCTGGATTACACGTATTATCGACTGGGTAGCCAATCTTTCGAAACCTCATCCTAAAAAGGCTAAAATGAAGGTTAAAGTAAAGAATGACAGAGAGAAAGATTACGAATACAACGAACGTAAAAAGAAGAATACGCAGGAAATAGATGATATTCTTGACAAAATAAAAAAATCAGGGTACAGCAGCCTTACTGCTGAAGAGAAAAAACGCTTATTCGATGCTAGCAAAAATTAAAAGTTTTTTCAAGATAACAACAATAGCACTCAGTGTTGCTATTTTCATCTCTAATATAGTAGTAATGGCCTTACTACTCATGTCTATGCTTGCATGGACAGTTCCACCTAGCAAGACTTCTATTTTCTCATTTCTTGGACTCGGATTTCCAATAATATTCATAATAAACATCTGCTATCTAATATTTTGGATTATTTTCAGACGATGGAAATTCGTTTTGGTGAACATTATAGTATTTGTTCTTTGCTGGAAACCAATCCTAACCTACTACCCTATTCATTTCAAGACTAAAGATGTTCCCGAAAACTGCATAAAGGTGCTTTCTTACAATGTAAGAAGCTTCAATTGGCTTGAAGGCGAAGAAGCGCGTCAGAATCCTATATTCGACTACATACGCGAACAAAATGCAGATATAATATGCCTGCAAGAATTCAATGCCAGCAAATCGAAAAAGGGTAAATTGATTTCAGAAGCTGAAATAAAGAAAAAGCTAAAAAATTATCCTTATCACTCAATTACAAGGTTTGGAAGTGGTGGAATAGCATATGGTGTAGCATGTTATTCGAAATATCCAATTAAAAAAACAGAGCGATTGAAGTTCTTTCAGAGTTCTTTCAACGGATCGGTAGCATATCACCTAGACGTAAAAGGGAAGAAAGTATTATTGATAAATAATCACTTGGAATCAAATAAAATAACCGCTGCTGACAAACAATTATATCACAATCTATCAGTATCGAAAGATGCAGAGACTTTCAATGAAGTAACTCATAACATCAAAGAACGCATGGGAACTGCTTATGCTAAACGCGAAAAACAAGCAGATTACATTGCCGGTTATATCAGATCGAACAAACTTGATGCTACTATCGTATGTGGCGACTTTAACGATACACCAATTTCATATACCTACAATACTATAAAAGGCTATATGACAGATGCTTATGCTGCCACAGGACTAGGGCAAGGCATCACTTATCATGAGAATAAATTCTGGTTTCGCATTGACTACATCATGCATTCCGACGAGATGAAATCATATAACTGTACCGTAGGGAATGTAAAATACTCTGATCACTACCCTATTATGACTTATTTGCAATTTAAAGATGATGTAGAATAATAATGTCAATATTCAGGGAATTAACGATCATAGAAAAGATACATAAAGCTCGCCGCTTTATTGGACGAACTACTATCAATATACTTTTTGCTATCAATGTATTCTTTTTCATACTTCTGCTACTAGCTTTCATGGCTTGGTACGTAGAACCTGCAAAAAGCCTTATTCCAACCTACCTGGGACTTGGATTTATCATTCTATTTACTATCAACGTTGCTTTTCTAATCTTGTGGATTGTATTCTTGAAATGGAAATGGGCACTATTCTGCATCGTATCATTAGGCATATCGTGGGGAGGAATAACTGTATATTTCCCAATTCACCGAAAAGCGAAAACAATTCCCGAAGATTGCATTAAAATAATGACATACAATGTTATGGGATTCAATTGGGATCGCGATGAGCAAGCCCGTGATAAGCCTATATTCGAATACATTGCCAATTCGAATGCAGATATTATTTGCATGCAAGAGGTCGTAATCAATAATATTCCCTACGATACCACCGGAGTTATTTCTATTACCGAGATCGACAAAATTCTATCAGATTATCCTTACAGGTCGGTAGTTCGTTTCGGTAAGGCCGAAGGTATCTATTCCTTCGGAGTGGCTTGTTATTCGAAATTTCCGATCAAAAAGACCGAGGAAATTAAAATTGAAAGCGAATTTAACGGTGTAGCAATTTATAAGATAAAAATAAAGGATAAGTGGGTAAATCTGATAAACGTACATCTCGAATCGAATCGTATAACACCTGAAGACAAGCGTCTTTATAAGGACTTTGTAGGTTCGGGCGATTTCAACATGTTAGACACCGTTTCGCAAAATATACATCAACGTCTGGGATCTGCATATCTGAAACGTGCAAAAGAAGCTGAAATAGTTGCTCAAGTAATAGATTCACTCGGCAATCAACCAATAATACTTTGTGGCGATTTCAACGATACACCTATATCCTATGTCTATAAAACAATCAGAGGGGATAAATTAAGAGATTCGTATGCTGATACGGGCTTTGGACAAGGAATTTCGTACCACAAAGATATGTTTTGGTTCCGCATCGATTACATCATGCACAGCAAAGATATAAAAGCCTACAATGCAGATGTAGAGAAAGTTATTTTCTCAGACCACTACCCTCTTTTCAGCTATCTGCAATTCAGAGAAGAAAAAACCGACTGATTAATCCTTTATTGGATAACGATTGCCTTTATAATCCTTCAGCATAGCACGTGTTGAACCGTGTTTAAGCTTAGTATCTATCCGAACCGGCATACGGTTAAGATCGTTTGTAAGATAAACTTTCATCGATTCTTCCTTATTTGCAAAAGCATCGTCACTGATACTCAATACTAATTTAATACAATTGTATTTTTTTCCATTATTAGCTTTTATCTTCTCAGTGCCGGCATGCTCTATTTCCATGTTAACTTTTCGCTTGCCCGATAAAAATTCGATCTTTACAGCATCTCCTTTTTTCATTTTGGCATAATCCAAATTCCGTGCATATGGAACTATACTTACCATATCGTAAATACAGGTCTTGGATGTATGGTCCACATTAAAACGATCAGTACCGTCTTTCCAGCGCTTTGTATTGATTTTAATCTCGTTTGGCGAGTATTTGTATGTCGCAACTTCTTTAGTGTAATCTCCGCCCTCGTGAGCATGCTTTTGATATTTCAAAGGTCGAAGATCTTTTGTAAATATGCTCGATAAAGTATCACTTACATTGTAAACCTTGGAAGCAACACCTTCGGAATTGGCTATCAATGTAACTTTATAGGCACTTTTCAAATCAAATGTGACTGCTTGTGTACTTATTGTCGATATACCGGCACGGGAATTAAGTATCCCATACTTGAAATACAGATCATAAGTCAAGACTTCTCCTTCTTTGAAGGCTGTATTAGTATTAGAACATAATTGTGCAGACATATTTATGCTGCAAAGCATAATAGCAATTGTAAAAATTGCTGATAAATAACCTTTCACCATAATTTTGTAAGTCTAGTTAATATCTATAATTCGAGCCTCCCGAACCAATATTGTTATTGTTGTTGTAATTATAATCTCTGTCTCCGTAACGCGAGCTACCTCCGGTTCCTAAATTTTTACCTTCTTCGCGCATACGTCTTTCTTCTTCATCTTTTTGGCGGTCTCGTTCTTCCAGCTCTTGTTGTTTATTTTTCTTTGTCTCAGGTTTGTTTTTAGTAACCTCAAGAGGTTTCGTTGCATTCTTTTCAGAAACATCGATAGGCCAATTCTCATCATTTTGCCAGTTAGCACGAATAGTGAACTTCTTATCACAATAGAATACTAATTCGGGTTGCTTATTTTCGAAATAATTACCAGTATCCCATTTATAGTTATTGTTCGTATCGACTACCAGACGAGCAAAATATTCTCCCGGAATCACATTCTTGAAGAGAACCATTTCTCTTTTGACTCTGATTTTACGATAAGGTTTATCCGAGACGTCAACTAATTCGACATAAGCAGGCAAATCGCCTATACCAGGCAGTGCAATTGCTATCTCTCCGTACTGATCTTTTGTCTTTATACGGAATTTCTGAGAATATTTATTATTCCACAATCCCGAATAACCAATGAGGCTGGCCGAATCCAGCGATATTTGATATTCTTCGTCATAATTCCATCTGTATCGCAAAGAATATTTACGTGGATTGAGCGAATCTATAGTTATCATGAAATTATCTACTTCGGTGAAAGTAGTATCAATGAGTTTTTCCAGTTTAATTTTTTCTGCAAAATCAGTTATAAGAGGCTCGTCGAATTCGAAATTGATATCGGAATATATATCCCAAGAAGCCGATATGTCGCTTTGCATATTTAAGAAAACAATTTCAGGTTCTTCGTCGTCTTTCTTCTTCCTCTTTTTATCTTCTTTATCCTTCTTTCTGCCACGTTCAGCGAATTTTACTACTTCTGATATCCAATGATCCTGATTCAATGAGTCGGTCTGTAAATAGCTCATACGGAAAGACAATGTATCAATAGCTAGAATATCTTTGTCTTTTATCCAATAAGTAAGAGTATCGTTAGTGGCATAACGTTCTAGCACATACCAATCTTTATCGGCACTGAATGATAGTGGTTCCAGAATAGGCAATTCGGTTGGTGCACCAAAATGTACATACAGACGGTTTTCTTTACGATCTACATTTTGAAGGTATTTCCGTTTTACGTTCGATACAAATGCCCGTAAAACCAAATCATCAGGCATAAAACGTGTATAATTGACATCAACTATCGTATCGTAAATATTGAAACCTGTTTTTTTATCTTTCTTGAATACAGAATCTTGACGAACAGCAGGAACAGAATACGGCTCTACGATAGAATCCCAAAAAGCAACCGCTGATCCCATATTCAGATACATATATTTACGCGTATTGTCATCCAATGCAAATACACGATATCGTCCCTCTCCTACTCCACGAATTGTAAATTCTCCTTTTTCGTTAGTTTTCGATATACGCTCGAATTTTATTTTCGTAAAAGCTGTATCGTTAAGATTAGAATGAAGACCTACAAATATCCCTTTTAGAGGTTCTAAATCTTCAGCATTGACAACTCTCCCCGAAATAGCTAATGAGTCGATTTTATCACCTGTAGAAAACGAATATGAGAAGTTTTCGAGTATGTTACCTTCATTGTTATCGCGAATGGCATCCGTAAAGTCAATCGTATATGTTGTATTATCGAGCAAAGTATCCTGAAGTTCGACACGTACTTTACGATTAACTGAGCGAATGATCGGATTACGTTGCTGTGGCG
Organism: Dysgonomonas massiliensis; assembly: GCF_900240225.1. Classification (GTDB taxonomy): domain Bacteria; phylum Bacteroidota; class Bacteroidia; order Bacteroidales; family Dysgonomonadaceae; genus Dysgonomonas; species Dysgonomonas massiliensis. The sequence continues at coordinate 132,605 of NZ_OEPV01000002.1, forward strand.
GAGTAACGATTACTTTTTCACTTGGCTTATTTATAACAACATTCTCATCAAATTCCAATTCAATACGATTTTTTGTATAATTCGTTACATTAAATCCTGGGGATGATTTAACTACTTTTGGCGGATCCAAATCATAGGCTCCACCAGTAGGACTTGCCATATTAGCACAAGCTGCAATAAGCAGTATTGTAGCAGGTATTCCAAAAATTAATATATATCGTTTCAATAATTCTTTCATCACAGTCATATTTCGGCATTCAAGGAGCAAAAATACAATGTTTTGCCAACAAATAGAGCCGAAGGCTTATAAAATAGCTTAAAAAGTTTATGTTCATTCAATTAGACAAGGACCTACTTATCTAAAAACAAATAAAGATCAGTAGTACCATACTGATCTTTATTTATATTTTTAATATAGAAAATCTATTATTCTTCGTCTTCTAACCCTTCTTCGTAATAGAATTCAGGATCAAAATCTGGATCTTCTTCATCATCCCAATAATCATCGTCGTCATAATCATCTTCAGGAATATAGTCTTCTTCCTCAAATTCGACAGTTTTGATATCGAGATTGCGATGTGATATATCAAATGTTTTTTTGTATTCACCATCAGCATTCAACTCATTCCAAAGCAAATCTTTCAATTGCTGAAGATTTTGCTCGGCAATAGATGAAATAAAGATATGTGGTACATCAGGAAGATCAGCACTAAGCATTTCTTCTAACTCTTGATCTATTGTATCGGCTTTAGAAATAGCTAATACACGACGTTTATCAAGCAATTCGGGGTTATATTGACCCAACTCATTCAGCAAGATATTATACTCTTTCTTAATATCTTCTGTATCGGCCGGAACCATAAATAACAATAACGAGTTACGCTCGATATGTCGTAAAAATCGTAGTCCTAACCCTTTACCTTCACTTGCACCTTCAATGATACCTGGTATATCTGCAATAGCAAATGATTTGAAGTCGCGATAACTTACAATACCAAGATTTGGTTGCAAAGTAGTAAACGGATAATTAGCTATCTTAGGCTTAGCAGCCGTCATAACTGATAGCAAAGTAGATTTTCCTGCATTAGGGAAACCAACTAAACCAACGTCAGCTAATATTTTAAGCTCGAGAATAATGCGGCGTTCTTCGTAAGGTTCGCCCGGCTGTGCATAGCGAGGAGCCTGATTGGTAGAAGTCTTGAAATAAGTATTACCTTTTCCTCCACGACCACCTTTCAATAAAATTACTTCTTGTCCGTCTTCAGTTACATCGCAAAGATATTCACCTGTTTCGGCATCATATGCAACTGTTCCAAGCGGAACTTCAATTACTCTCGAGTCTCCACTCTTGCCTGACGATTTGCGACGCGAACCGCTTTCGCCATGCTCGGCCAAGATGTGACGCTCGTACTTAAGGTGAAGAAGTGTCCAATAATTGCGGTTAGCACGAAGTATAATATGGCCTCCGTCTCCTCCATCTCCTCCATCGGGACCTCCTTTCGGGATGTATTTTTCGCGACGGAAGTGAGTTGAGCCTCGCCCACCCTTTCCCGATCGACAATAAATCTTGACGTAGTCAATAAAATTCGAATCAGCCATATCTAAGTTTTCTTTCTTTTTTAAATTTTATTTTATCGAATCAATAGCTTTGGCTATTTTTTCAAATATTTCTTCTACTGTACCCATTCCATGAATAGCGTGCAATTTGCCCGATTTTTCGTAATGAGCTTTCAGTGGTGATGTTTGGTTGTTATAAACGTCCAAACGAGCTTTAATTGTTTCGTAGTTATCATCCGAACGACCTGAATCCTGACCGCGTTTGATAAGACGGTTGATCAATTCTTCTTCTTCAACATTAAGACTAACTACAGCCGAAACTTCTTCGCCACGTTCTTTTAGCATTGCGTCCAAAGCTTCTCCTTGCGGAATTGTACGTGGAAAACCGTCGAAAATAACACCTTTAGCACCAGCTTTGATTTTTTCGTCAAGCACGTTAGCTAACATACCGATAACTACATCATCCGGAACAAGTTGTCCTTTTGAGATATATCCTTCAGCCAATTTACCAAGATCGGTACCATTTTTCATTTCGTTACGAAGTACGTCCCCTGTTGAAATATGAGCTAGGTTATATTTTTTTATAAGGTTTTCACTTTGTGTACCTTTACCAGAACCTGGTGCTCCGAAAATAACAATGTTAAGCATGATTGAATATTTTTATTTATGTGGTTATTATATATTATTCTTTCAATTTATAAATATCTGCCAGATTACGTCCGTAACCATCATAGTCAAGTCCATATCCAACAATAAAATCAGATGGGATATTCAGTGCTACATAATCAACTTTGATATCATGTTGCAAAGCTTCAGGTTTGAAGAGTAGGGTAGAAACCAATAATTCTTTTGGATTCAATGCTTTGAATTGTTTTAGCAGTTGAACCATAGTATTACCTGTATCAATTATATCTTCAACAATTACAACTGTACGACCTTCGATGCTTTCATGCAAACCATAAAGCATTTTCACTTCACCAGTTGTAGCAGTACCACTATATGACGATGTGCGAACAAAAGAAATTTCGCATGGAATAGTAAGACGTTTCATCAGATCGGATGCGAACATGAATGATCCGTTCAGTACACAAACAAATAATGGATCTTTACCTTCCAGATCTTTATTCATTCGTTCGGCTACGATGTCTACTGCTTTCAGAATTTCAGCTTCGGGAATAAAGCTAGTAAATTCTTTATCTTTTATTTTGACTGTTTTCATCAGAATTTTAAATTATTGTAATAGGTTTGCAAAAGTACTATAAATAGCTCGAATATCGGTAATTATATATTATTAAATTGCAGTATTTACGTTTATATTTCTTTAAAATAAACAGAAACATAAATGTTTTAATATAAAATTAACCTTTAAAACGAATAGGCTATCTATTAGCATATTGACTGGTAACAAGAACTTAACAGCTGGAAACAAAGCCAAAGAACGATAGTATTCGAAACATAAAACTTATTTTTTAAAACAATTCAAAATATAACAAAAACAAAAGACTATAGTGTAAAATAATCAATAGATAAAATTTAATTACTTTTGCTGATAGACAAAATCTAGAAAGAAAATGAAATCAAGAATACACATATTAATTATTCATTCTGTTATTCTATTACTATTGTCATCATGTAATCAAACAAATAATAAAATGGAGTACTATTCTGGAAAAGATATGAGAAATATGGTTTTCATAGAAAGAGATAAACAAACCAAAGCCGTAAAACTTACAGTAAAAGAAGATTCTAATTGGAAATTATTCGCTGGAGATAAACCCGATAGTATAGATTTTTCAAAACCTTTACTGATAGGGGAGAAAGCAGGTATTTTTAATATAGAATCTAATAATAATACAAATCGCCAATACTTTATATTCAAGAACGATGAAGGAACTATTCTTCTGAGCGAAAGACATCTACCAATGGAAGGAGGATATAACTTCCGAGATCTGGGAGGATTCAAAACAAAAGAAGGAAAATATACCAAATGGGGTAAACTATTCAGATCTGACGATTTGAATCACTTGACCGAAAATGATTTGAATTATCTTGCTTCAATTCCTATGAATACGATCGTAGATTTCAGATCGGGACAAGAAATAGAAAAAGCTCCGGATAAGAATCCAGAATCGCTCAAGAAAAATATAAGTTTGAGCATCGAACCTGGAAATATATCAACATACGAACAATTGTTTTCGCTTTCTGAAAAAGAAATGGAGCAATTTATGATGAATCTAAATGTAAGCCTAGTTACTGATAGCACAATAATAAATAAATATAAAGAGTTTTTTGCACTTATACAGTCCGATAGCGATATTCCATTGATGTTTCACTGTTCGGCAGGAAAAGATCGTACAGGCATGGCTGCTGCTTTGATATTATATGCTTTAGGTGTTGACGAAAAAACTATAATTGACGATTATTTAGCATCGAATTATTATTTAGCTGATAAATATGCTCCGATGAAAAAACAATATCCTAACATGGCAGCTTTATTCGAAGTTAGACCTAACTATATAAAAGCAGGATTGGAACAAATTAAAAAAGACCATATTAGCATAGATAATTATCTGAAAAATGTGCTCGAAGTAGACGTAGATAAAATGAAACAAATGTATTTGTACTAATTCATTTCATAGACTAATCATTTTAAATTAAATCATATACAATCATGAAAAGAAAAATTTCAATGTTCTTTATTTGTATTTTGGCAACAAGCATCAGCTTTGCCCAATCTTACAAAAAAGAGGTACGCCCAACTAAAAATGTAATTTTAATGATTCCAGACGGATGTTCTATTGGAGTGGTATCTACTGCTCGCTGGTATCAGATATATAATAAATTGGGAGGGGAAAATCTAGCTATCGATCCTTATCTTTGCGGAACTGTAAAAACGCACTCGTCAAACGCTCCTATCGGCGATTCAGCCCCTACCACATCAGCTTATATGACAGGTATGCCACAGCAAACTGGCAATGTATCAATATATCCTCCTGCTGATCCCGAAAACGATCTTCTGTATGTTGATCCGGCAAAAGCATATCAACCATTGACAACAATACTTGAAGCTTCAAAAATTGAAAAGAAAAAAGCAACTGGATTGGTAGTTACAGCCGAATTTCCACATGCTACACCTGCCGATTGTTCGTCACATCACTACAAAAGAAGTAAATACAATCAGATTGGTTCGCAGATGGTATATCAAAATATGGATGTAGTTTTCGGAGGTGGTACTTCAATCATGACTGATGATATGATAAATCATCTTAAAAATACCGGTGTCGATTATATAACTGACGATTACAAAGCATTCATGTCTCACAACGGAAACAAACTATGGGCATTGTTCGGAAAGACAAGTATGCCATACGATATTGATCGCAATGCAAACGAAATTCCTTCAATAGCCCAAATGACTCAGAAAGCAATCGAAAAACTGTCAACAAACGAAAATGGTTTCTTCCTGATGGTAGAAGGCAGTCAAATAGACTGGGCAGCTCATGCTAATGATGCTTTTGGTATGGTAACTGAATATCTGGCTTTCGACAAAGCCGTTCAAGTAGCTATTGACTACGCTAAAAAGAATGGAGAAACTACTGTTATTGTTCTTCCCGATCATGGCAATAGCGGATTTACAATGGGTCGCAGATCATTGCCTGTAGGCTACGATAAAATGACTATAGATCAATTCTTGAAAGATTTCTCAAAATTTAAAAGAACAGCATCGGGAATGGAGACTATATTAAATGAAACTAGTATCGAAAATATCAAACCCGTATTCAAAGAATATACAGGTATAGAACTTACCGATGAAGAAGTAAATAATCTGAAAAGAGGTAAAGGTCATGAAGTAGATAATTATATGGAAGTAAGTAAAAGCTTAAATTTACGTTCTGAAATTATCAAAATAATGAACTCGCGTACATATTGGGGATTCACCTCGGGTGGTCACACCGGCGAAGAAGTATTTTTGGCTGCTTATCATCCAAAAGGAGACGTTCCGATGGGTATGAACACGAATATCGATATTTTCAAATATCTGTATAGCGTAAGTGGATTACAGACTCCTATAAATGAAATGACAGAGAAAATATTCGCAAAACATACCGATGTTTTCAAAGGCCAAGGAATTATTATTAACATCGATAAAAAAGATCCTGAATTTCCAGTATTAGTTGTCAAAAAAGGCAAGAAAACACTCGAAATTCCAGCTTATAAGTCTATTGCTTATTTGAATAAAACTCAATTCGATTTAGGTTCGGTAACTGTTTATGTTGACAAAAACGATACATTCTACCTACCTGCAGATCTGGCCGATAAATTGAACTAAAATATTCTTTTAGATATATAAAAATAGGGACTTTCACAAGCCCCTATTTTTTTTGTTTATTTTAATATAATAAATAACAACATGTTGCTTTATTTTTCTTCAAGTTCTTTTAGTTTTTCAAAACTCTCTAATATTGAATTAATACTAGCTTTATATATTCTTTTATATTCCCATACACACAATACTAATCCCATAATCACAACGCCAATTATTAAAGCCCATCTCCATACTTCCATATTATCATCTATAATAAGAGCAATAACTACAGATAAAATTAAAATAATAGCTCCTATATATCCATAAATAGAAGACTGTTTGAACGCTAATTTTAAAGAGCGAGTCAATCGTATATTTTCACTTATTTTTTTAGTAAAATCTATTTTTTGGAGTATCAAAACATTCCTGGTAGTTAATACAAACCCCATCACTAAAAAAATAATAGCTAAAATAAATATTATAGTTTTGTAAATGCCAAAATACATTGTAGTCAATCTACTAATAATCAAAATAATACCTACTAAACATAATATTAGTGCGAAATAATTATAGTTTATCAATAAACTCAAATATTTAGTAGATTTCGATTTCAAAGTTTCTCTGATAATATTATTATTCAGTATTTCCTGCTTGTTAAGCTTTTCGTCCATCATAGACCACATATTTTTCAATTCATCCATTTCCATAATTCAACGTTTTAACGATTCGACATTTCTTTAAGTTTGATTTTAGATCGCTTCAGTTTTGTGGCCACATTACATACAGTCAATCCCATTATATCAGCTATCTCCTGATACGTTTTTTCTTCGAGCCAAAGCAAAACAATAGCCTTTTCCACTGTCTTCAACCGATTAATCAATCGATACATTTCATTAATTTCTTCGGTCATATCCTTAAGATCGGGCAAAACTTCATTCAATCCGGCTACAGATATTCCTTTTGGCGTACGTTTTTCTTTACGAAGACCTGATATGCAAGTATTGAGTACTACTCTATAAATCCAAGTTGAAACACTACTTTCCCCACGAAATTTAGGATAACCTGTCCAAAGATTTATAACCGATTCTTGATAAAGATCAGCCAAAGGCAAATCATCAGAAGCATAGAAAGAACATACTTTATAAATCAACCTTTCATTTTGGCAGATTAATTCTATAAATTCTTTTTCTTGATCGACAGTATTCATGCTTATTACTATTGTTTTATCTATTAGTCGACAAGAATATGAAATAATGGCATTTCAGAAAGAAATTATTATAGAATGTTATAACTAGTCTTATTTTCTTTCAATAAAACAATTTCAGTAGGATTAAAGAAATGACAATTAAGCTGTATTTTACCTAGATATATTGAAACTGATGAACATAAATCATGTTTCCGATTCAAATAATCTATTGCAATCTGTTCATTAATCAAATTTTCACTTTTCTGAGCAAGTCCATTAAACCATTCTAACTTATAATTTTCGTTTACATGTCTTATCCATTTTCGCCAATCCGATTCAGAAATATTCAGTACATAAATATCCCTTAACGATCCATCGCTAAAATATATTTCGCGCTTAAGCTTTTTCCATCTGTATCGGTCATAAATTATCTTTCGAATATGAGATAAAAAAGCTATTTTCATTGTATCAGATTTTATATTTAATGGCTATATAATTTCCAAGTTCGATGAGTAGTTTCTGTTCTAATTCGACAATACAAAATTACGTATTTCACAACAAAAACCGAAATCAAGTTTTCATATGCTATTATTATTTATTTATTCAATTTTAAAAAAACTTATTGTAGTTATAATAGGCTGTTAATTGTGTTGATTAAATTTTTTATGTTTATTTGCTTTTTACGTTATTAAATTTCTATTGTCACTCAATAACATAGATATTAACAGTTTTAAAATAGCTATATTTCTGATTTTGACTGGAAATACAAACTTTATTAATTTGATGTTAATAACTATCAATGTTGAAAAATTCTTAATGAAGTATCTTTCAATTATTGTGAATAAGCCTGTGATAAATCAGGTATAAATTGCGTCTTATTAATTGTATTTATTTAAAATGAGATTTGGTTATAAATTGTAAGCGTATTTCAAAATTTATTTACCAAAAAGTATTGAATTATTATCAACAGTTTTTCAACACTTTATTAACAACGTTTGTATCTTTCTTTTTATTAGGATTGTACGAGTTTCGAAAAAATTAGATTTAAAAGATAAAACAATAATTTAAATATTTAAAGCATGAAAAAATTTCTGAAGTCAGTCTTTGCATCCATTATTGGATGTGGTATCGTTTTAGGTATATTTTTCTTTATTACTATCGTTTCTCTGGTAGCAATGTCTATGGGATCAGAACCTAAATTTAGTTTGAAAGATAATACGGTTTTCAAACTCGAATTAAACGGTGTTTTACAAGATAGAGTAATTGAAGAAAATCCGTTAATGGAATTAATTTTGGGAGAAAGTACAAATCAAATCGGACTTGATGATGTATTAGCTTCTATCAAAAAAGCAAAGGAAAATGATAAAATTAAAGGTATTTATATTAAAGTAGGTTCATTTTCAGCTTCTACTGCTTCCCTCAAAGAAATACGTGATGCATTGAAGGATTTCAAAGAAAGCGGAAAATTTATTATTTCATATGGTGATATTTATATGCAAGGAGCATATTATCTGTCATCGGTTGCCGATAAAGTTATTCTAAATAACAAAGGAATGCTTGATTTGCATGGTCTTTCTGTACAACCTACTTTCTACAAAGGTACTTTTGATAAATTAGGTATTGAAATGCAAGTATTCAAAGTAGGTACTTTCAAATCTGCGGTTGAGCCTTATATTCTAGATAAAATGAGTGATGCTAATCGTGAGCAGCTAACAGCTTATACAGGTGATGTATGGAATACTATTTTGAAAGATATTTCTGAATCTCGTAATATTTCGGTGGAAGAATTAAATAATCTTGCTGATCAAATGCCTCTATTCCAAACAGCAGAATTCAATATCGAAAAGAATCTTGCTGATACATTAATGTACGAAACTGATATCAATAAATATTTAATGAGTCTATTGAAAGTTGAAAAAGAAAAAGACGTTCGTATGGCTTCATTGAAAGATATGACTACTGTAGATTATGTAAAACCTAGCAAGGCAGAGGATGTGATTGCAGTACTTTATGCAGAAGGTTCTATTACTGATGGATCGGGTAAAGATGGTATTACTGACGGACGTTTTGTCAAAGAATTAGAGAAACTAAGAAAAGACGAAAAAGTAAAAGCAGTTGTTTTCCGTGTCAATTCGGGTGGAGGAAGTGCAAGTGCATCAGAAAGAATATGGAAGGCTGTAAGCGACTTGAAAGCTGAAAAACCAGTAGTAGTTTCTATGGGCGACTATGCAGCATCGGGAGGTTATTATATTTCATGTAATGCTTCAAAAATTATTGCACAGCCTAATACTCTGACTGGTTCTATTGGTATATTTGGTATGTTCCCTAACTTCAAAGGTTTATTAACTGACAAAGTTGGTTTAACTTTTGATGTTGTAAAAACAAATGAATTTGCCGATTTCGGTAATGGTATGCGTGCAATGAATGATAAGGAAAAGGCATTATTACAAGCTTATATCAATCAAGGTTATGATTTATTCCTTACACGTTGTGCCGATGGTCGTCAAGTAGCTAAAGATTCAATTGCTCAAATTGCAGAAGGCCGTGTTTGGACGGGTAATCAAGCTCTTGAAATTGGTTTGGTCGATGCTATAGGTGGTATTGATACAGCTATTGCTGAAGCAGCTAAATTGGCTGAATTGAAAGATTACAAATTAGCTAATTATCCAGCTAAAGTTGATTTCTTCGAAAGCTTATTGATGGATAAAAAAGAAAGTGTTTCAACACGTATTATGAAAGAATACTTAGGCGATGATTATGCTACTTTCTCTCAAATCAAAGAGATAAAAGATCAAAAGTTTAATGTTATTCAAGCACGTATTCCATATACAATAGCTATAGATTAAGCTAATTACATAATAATTTATCGAAAAGGGCAGACATTAAGTTTGCCCTTTTTTTAATGTAAAATTATTCTAAATTATTAGCTTATCTGATACCTATTTTTTATATTTAAAGAGCAATAATATGAAATATAAGAAATAGCCTAAATCTATTATATAACAATAATATTAATTTTGTATATAAGTTACCCTTTTAAATCATATCTTTATTCAAAATTAATTGCATCAGCAATAATAGAGTATACAATCATTATTAATAAAATATATACATTATGGAAGAAAACAAAAAGAAATTGACATCTGAGTCGGGTAGACCGATAGCTGATAATCAGAATTCGATGACAGCAGGTCCTCATGGTCCAACATTAATGCAAGATGTGTGGTTGACCGAGAAATTAGCTCATTTCAATCGTGAGCGTATCCCTGAAAGAGTTGTTCATGCTAAAGGATCGGGTGCATTCGGTACGTTGACTATCACAAACGATATTACTAAATACACAAAAGCATCTGTATTCTCGAAAGTAGGAAAACAGACTGAATTATTTATTCGTTTTTCTACTGTAGCCGGCGAAAAAGGTGCTGCTGATACTGAGCGCGATGTTCGCGGATTTGCTATGAAATTCTATACAGACGAAGGTAACTGGGATCTGGTAGGTAACAATACTCCAGTATTTTTTATCCGCGATGCTGTTAAATTCCCTGATTTCATTCATACACAAAAACGTGATCCAAAAACAAATCTTCGCAGTGCAACAGCTGCGTGGGATTTCTGGAGTTATTCGCCTGAAACTATTCACCAAGTAATGATTTTGATGAGCGATAGAGGTATTCCTCAAAACTATCGTCAAATGCATGGTTTTGGTAGTCATACTTACAGTTTTATAAACGATAAGAATGAACGTTTCTGGGTGAAATTTCATTTCAAAACAATGCAGGGTATTGCTAACTTTACAGATCAGGAAGCAGCCGAAATTGTAGCTAACGATCGTGAATACTCACAACGTGACCTATTCGAGCATATCGAAAAAGGCGATTTCCCTAAATGGAAACTTTGTGTGCAAATTATGCCTGAAGCCGAAGCTAAAACTTGCGGATTCAATGCATTCGATTTGACGAAAGTATGGAGCCAAAAAACATATCCTCTAATCGAAGTAGGTATCATGGAATTGAATAAAAATCCTGAAAACTATTTTGCAACAGTTGAGCAATCAGCTTTCAATCCGGGAAATATTGTTCCGGGAATCGGATTCTCGCCAGATAAAATGCTTCAAGGACGTCTGTTTGCTTATGCAGATGCTGCACGTTATCGTTTGGGTGTGAACTCAGGAAGTCTTCCTGTAAATGCTCCTAAATGCCCTATGCATAACTACCATCGTGATGGTGGAATGCGTTTTGATGACAATGGTGGCGGATCGGTAAACTATCAGCCAAACAGCTTTGGAGGTCCGGTTGATCATGCTGAATATAAAGAACCGGCATTGAAACTGGAAGGAGATGCTTATCACTACAATCATCGCGATGATAAAGATTATTACACTCAAGCAGGAGATTTGTATCGATTGATTCCGCAAGACGAAAAAGATCGCTTACATGGAAACGTTGCTCGCGCAATGGCAGGTGTTCCTGAAGAAATTCAAGTAAGAGGTATTGCACGTTTCTATCAAGCCGATCCAAAATGTGGTGAAGGTATAGCCAAAGAACTGAATATCGATATTAATAAAGTTCTGAAAGAAGTAGAAAAACAAAAAACGGATGATTATTTGAAATAACAAATAGCTTGTTTTGAAATATAAAGAGTTGCCTATTACGATATAGGTAACTCTTTTTCGTTAAAATAGAGCATAGCACAGAAAATAATTACTATTTTTATTGCAAACTACTAAATTGGGGTATAGTATCCCTATTTGTATTTTGATTTTTTAGAGTAATTAGATGATGCTAAATAAACCAACCGTTAAAATAAGAAAGTGGCTGTTACCTGTCTCTTGGGTATACGGCTCGGTTGTGTATTTGCGTAATAAGTTATTCGATTGGAAGATTTTGGAACAAAAAGAATACGATGTTCCGATTATCTGTGTAGGAAATATAACAGTAGGGGGTACTGGTAAAACACCTCATACGGAATATATAGTAAAGCTTTTGCTCGATAATGGTTATAGGGTAGCAGTTCTGAGCCGTGGCTATGGACGGAGTTCAAATGGATATATTCTAGCTGATGAAAATTCGACCAGTCGCAAAATAGGAGATGAGCCTTTTCAGATAAAACAGAAATTTCCCGAAATTCATTTGGCTGTAGATGGCGATCGACGCAGAGGTATAAAAAAGCTTTTGAAGTTGAAAAATCCGCCTCAGGTAATTGTCCTTGACGATGCATTTCAACATCGTTATGTGAAACCATCGCTGACTGTTTTACTGACGGACTACAATCGCCCTATGAATACTGATAAATTGCTTCCTGCAGGTAGTTTGCGCGAACCATTTGGTAATGCATATCGTGCCAGTATTATTATTGCTACAAAATGTCCAGATGAGATGCAGCCAATTCAGATTCGTATAATGACACATGACTTGGATTTGTTTCCTTATCAGACTTTGTTTTTTACGAATTTCAAATACGATAAATTGCGAGCTGTATTTCCGAATGAAAATAAAATACTGAATCTATCAGATCTGAGAGGTAAAACTGTCTTACTGGTTACAGGAATAGCTTCGCCTATGACGATAATACGTGAATTGAAAAAATACACGAATAAGATAGAAGAAATGACCTATCCCGATCACCACTCATTTGGTTCGAAGGATATAAAAGATATCAAATACCGCTTCGAAGCGATACCGACCGATAATAAAATTATTGTAGTGACCGAAAAGGATGCAGCGCGTCTGATCGGAAGAAAAGATATTGATCCCGGTTTGGCAAAAGCTATGTACAGTTTGCCTATCGAAGTTTCTTTTATAGAAAATAAGGAATTGTTTAATGATAAAATTTTAAATCATGTTAGAGAAAATTCAAGAAACAGCTGAATTCATTAAGAATAAGGTTGGAATAGTACCAAATATTGCAATTATTTTAGGTACTGGTTTGGGCGAATTGGCCAATGCTATCGACATCGATCAAGAGATCTCATATAAAGATATACCTAACTTTCCGGTATCTACAGTAGAAGGGCACAGCGGAAAACTTATCTTCGGGCAATTAGGAAACAAAAAAGTTATTGCTATGCAAGGACGTTTCCACTATTACGAAGGATACGATATGAAACAAGTAACATTTCCCGTACGCGTATTCAAAGCATTAGGAGTTGAATACCTATTCGTATCGAATGCTGCAGGAGGTATGAACAATACATTCGATATAGGCGATATTATGCTTATAGAAGATCATATCAATCTGTTCCCTGAACATCCGCTTCGAGGAAAGAACGACGAGCGTATGGGAGTTCGTTTCCCGGATATGAGCGAAGCTTATAACAAAGAATTGAGCAAAATGGCTATCGAAATAGCTAACGAAAACAATATCAAACTTCAGCGTGGTGTATACGTAGGAACATCTGGACCTACTTTCGAAACGCCAGCCGAATACAATTATTTCCGTATCATTGGTGGCGATGCTGTAGGTATGTCTACTGTTCCCGAAGTGATCGTTGCAAATCATGCTAAGATGAAAGTATTGGCTTTCTCTATCATTACCGATTTGGGTATCATTGGCAAGATTGTAGAAGTATCGCATGAAGAAGTACAGGAAGCTGCCAAGATAGCACAGCCTAAAATGGCATTTATCATCAAAGAAGTGATAAATCAATTGAAATAATACGACTTATTATAATTTGAATATAGAGGTTGTCTTAGAGAGCTAAGGCAACCTTTTTTATTAGTCTTACTGTCAAATTGTAAAATATATATCTTTTAATTAAAGGTTTATTTACTATATGTATTTGATTATACGATTTTTTTAATATATATTTGCATTTTAATTATTAAATTTAAATATTTTTAAAACCAAAGTGAAAGAAGTATGAAAAAATTATTTTACGTTTTATTATTAATTGGATTTTTTTCTTGTTCTCAAGATAGCATTATTGAGGATATTGCAGAAAATGTAGAGTTACCTACAACAAAGTCTGCTGGAGATGGTAAGTATGATGTTTTAGGTTATGGTTATGATATTACTGAACCATATGTAGGTGAAAACTCAGTCAAATTTAAAATTGTAGATGTTGAAGAACTATTAGAAAAAGAGAAGTCTAATCCTAAGGTATATTATCAGCCCTCTTCATCAACAGCTATATATGAAAGAGTATTTGTTGGAAGTGATGCTACTACTTATATTGAAAATATAATAACCAAAACAAATTTTAATGGTTCTGTTGCTAGTGAGGGTCTATTTGATGATTTGAAGAAAAATGATGCATCAACAAAGAAATCGTTGGAAGGTTTATTTTCTGCTTCTGTGAAATATGGAAGGGAACAAGAAAATAAATATTCATATTCGTCAAAATATGCTTTTGCTAACGCTGATGTTGTAAAGAAACAAAAAAGTTTTCTTATTGATACAGAATTAGAAATAATAAGAAAATATCTTACGCCTCAATTTTTAGACAAATTGGAAAACTTAACAGCAGCAAAAGCAGATCAAATAGTGAGAAACTATGGAACCCATTTAATGATGGATATTGAAATTGGTGGATTTTATAGAAATTACTTTAGGACTATTATTATTGAAGAGTCTTCTTCTACCAGAAAGAAAGAGATAGTTGAAGCTGGGGCTAAGTTTGGTCTGTCTAAAATTGGATTGAATCTTGGTATGGATTTATCTAAAGAAACTTTTAAACAAACAATTCTTAAAAACTCTTTATCAGATTCTCAAATTAGATGTTGGGGAGGTTCTACTCATGGTTCATCCTACAGTTTTACAACAGCAAATTTAGTAGATGCAAATTTTACAGTTAATAGTAATCCTGGAAAATGGGCAGAGACTGTAACAGATGTTAATTCAGTTTTAATTAATTTGAATTGGAATCGTACATATCCAATATATGAACTAGTGACAGATCCATCAAAAAAAGCTATGTTAAAAGCGGCTGTAGAACGTTATATCGATAGTAAGAAAATAGAAGTACTAGAAGTTGCACTATTATATCGATTACATAAAAAATCTAATAGCAATACATGGTTTACAACTTCATACACAGAGGCAAAAGAATATACTAAGAAAGGCTATTATTTTGACGGCGGCGAGCAAAAATCTATTCAAGGTTATGTATTTAAAAAACAATACCCAGGAACAGTACCATTATATCGATTACATAAAAAATCTAATAGCAATACATGGTTTACAACTTCATATACAGAGGCAAAAGAATATACTAAGAAAGGTTATTATTTTGACGGCGGCGAACAAAAATCTATTCAAGGTTATATCTTAAAAAATAAAGACTTAGGAACAGTACCATTATATCGCCTACATAAAAAATCTAATAGTAATACATGGCTTACAACTTCATACACAGAGGCAAAGGAATATACTAAACTAGGCTATTATTTTGATAATGGCGAACAAAAATCTGTCCAAGGATATGTTTTATGTAATTGATATTTTAGTTGAAAATATTACCTTTATGAAAGGTTGTCACTATACTTGTGACAACCTTTTTATATTATCTTTGTTATAGTTAAATAGGTAAACTAAGTATGAAGAGATATCTCTTTTTTGCATCGTTGAATTATTCATTTTCAATTTTACGCCCTTTACAAGACGAAATACGAAAAAGTGGTGGAGAAGTAGCTTGGTTTCTCGAACCTGAATGTGAAAATTGGCTCCGTGAGGATGAATTACAATTGCATACTATCAAAGATGTAATAGAATACAATCCGATTGCTGTATTCGCTCCTGGAAATCATATTTATGACTTTTTTCCTGGTATAAAAGTTCATGTTTCGCATGGTTATGCTCTCAACAAACGGGCTAATAAGAAAGACGACCATTTTACTATTCGTGGGTGGTTTGATATTTACTGCTCGCAAGGGCCAAGTACAACTTTACCTTATAAGGAAGAAGAGAAAAAATACGGAAGTTTCAAAGTATATGAAACTGGTTGGGTAAAAGTAGATCCTTTCTTTGACGGAACACCCGAAAAACCGCGAGAAAAACCGGTCATTCTCTATTCATCTACTTTTACTAAAGGCATAACATCAGTCTATGCGCTGTACGATACGATTCGTGAGATGATACAAACCAAACCTTGGGATTGGATTGTAACCTTTCATCCAAAATTTGATGATGAAGAAATGATAAACAAGTATAAGAATCTGACTACAGAATTCGATAACGTAAAATACCTGCCCGTCAACGAAGGTGCTGATACGTTCCGAGGTATAGATGTTATGTTGTGCGATAGTTCATCTATCATAATTGAAGCTGAATTGCTAGATAAGCCCGTTGTGACTTTCCGAAATACCAATCCGGGACCTCATTTGATAGATGTTCAGCATGAAGAAGAAGTTTGTCCAGCTATAGAAAAAGCATTAACCCGTCCTACCTATTTGATGAAAGCGATTGAAGAATATACTTTGTATCATGAATCTCATCGCGATGGACAAAATTCGGCTCGTGTTTTAGATGCTGTAGATGATTTTATCTTGAACTATCAAGGAAAGATTAAGAAAAAAAATCCCGGTTTAATACGCAAGCTCAAAATGCGTAAAAAAGCCGGATATTATCTATTTGGTCCAAAGTATTCACTGAAAAAATAAGTTTATCATGAAACAGTTTACATTGATTATTGCCAGTACCTATGGTATGCTTGCAATCATATTGGGTGCATTAGGTTCGCATGCCTTTAAGAAAATATTGAGTGCAGACAAGCTGGCAAGCTTCGAAATAGGTGTACGTTATCAAGTTTATCATGCCATAGTGTTGCTTGTATTGGGATTATTTCTTTCGTTTACAACACCTATCGAAAAATGGTAGGTTGCATGTCTGATGATCGGGACATTTCTATTCTCTTTCAGTATCTACTTTTTGTCGTTTGCTCAGCATTGGGGTATAAACTTACGTTTTCTCGGTCCGGTAACACCTCTTGGAGGATTGTTTATGATAGCAGGATGGGCTTTGCTGATAGTTTATTTTGTGAAGTATAAATTCTGAATCTAATAGCTTCTACTGCTTTAATACAACCTTATCGAATCTGCTATCCGTACAAGCACTGATATCGGTAGTGATGAATTTTCCGTTATAGAATAGGCTGAATATTGTAGCTGGAGTAGGGGGTTGCTGTGCTTGTTCCAAGTTTTCAAGTTTAAGTGCCTGTTTAAATTTGGTTCAACAATAATTTCGTAGATATTTTGACCATCTGTTTTGCAGCTTCAAAGGATGTTCCATAGTTTCTATATAACTTTCTGTCATTATCAAACCAAGCAAAGGTAGCTTCTATTCCCCAATTTGTTTTATAGCTTTTCGAAGAAATTTAAACTGATTATTAACATTAATTAATTATTGTACTGTTAACAATTGTTATTGCTTTGTAAGGTAAAAAAATGATATTGAATATCAGTATATTTAATGTTAATGAATAAAAAACATATTGTAAATAAATGCATGTAATTATTTGTTTTACCGTATTTTATGTTTTTTTTATTGCTGATAAATAGATAGATTTGAATTTCTGAAAGTCAATTATGAAATTGTGATTATTTCTGTAATATAGAAAAGTGTACACCTGATAAATAATACTATTATTAATCTATTTTAATCTAATTTGATTTATGAATAAAATTGTTGATGGTTATTCTTATACAACGGTGTCCGGTAGACCTAATGGTACATGGAACAGAGAGGTGGGATACGGATTGGTTGATGCGTATAATGCCGTATTGGAAGCTAAAAGACGCTTATAATTATTAATATAAATTGAGCAAATTATGAAAATTATTTTATCATCCATACTTATGTTGATTTGTTTGTGTGGTTGTGATAGCGAATCTAAGGATTTTGTTTATCAGGAATACGAATTACCAGGCATGACTGGTACGTTATTAGAATTAGATATTGAGACAGATAAGGCTGTACTAATTAATGATAAGGCTGAATTTCAAAGGGTTTTTTCCAATTTCCCCAATGCAAAGGCCGTTGATTTTAAACACTATACTTTATTGTTAGTCAAAGGTGTTTCCATTTCAGGGATAGCGGGGATTGAGAAAACAATTTCGATAACAGATAATAAATATATACTTACTATTTCTGTAAATAGAAATATTGCTACAGTCATGCAACCCTGGTATTTAGCTTATATTATTCATAAAACAACAAGCGAGGAAAATATCATTTTATCAGTTACGTATAATTTTATCAGTTACGTATAAATTTATCTAATATAAAAAAAATCTGGTACTGAAATAAGTTGGATTTATAAGAATATTCTAGAAGAGGCTATCTCAGTTTTTATTTTATTGAGACAGCCTCTTTTTTATGTCAAGGTAATATTCTTTTTTCTATCATGAAATATGTAAACAAACTGTTGTAAATTTAAACAGACTTTGATAATATTATGAGGAAGATTACGCTTCTCAGCAGTTTATTTCAACGAGATATGTACATGATATTCCGTAAATGGACATCGGTTTGAATAATAAACCGTAATACCTTCTTTTATAGCGCACTCGCTGCTCATTACACTTTCTTTGAATTTAGGATTTGCGACATCTTTATTAAATTTCAGTGCTACAAGACTGAATTCCGATGTTGTGTTGTCCACAATTTCGAATCCTTGACGAATAAGCCATTTTGTATCGCTCATAAAGTGAAATTTCTTTGTTCCCACAACAGTTACCAATCCCGACTTCCCCTGCGATTTAGCATCGTCTATTGCTGTTTGCAGCAATGCTTTCGCATATCCTTTTCCCTTATATTGTCCCGATACCCAAAAACATCCGATTGCTAAGTAATTAGGAGCATCAATTGGCATCCATGCATTCTCGGCAGGCACATATTCGATGAAAACTTTGGCACGTTCGTCCAATCGGCGAAATACATATCCTTTATCAAACTGAGTCTTTAGCCATTCTTTCTTCATATTATATCCTTCAGTGCATTTCTTGTCCGAAAATGCGCAGCAGATATGTTCTTTGTCAATATTTTCTTTGTCGAGTGTGATAAATTGTGTGTTCATGGATGTGTTGGATTTGTGTAATTCTGTCGTATAAAAAGAAAGAGGCAGTGTTGTTGACTGCCCCTTTTCTGTATTATTGATTTTCGAGATTTAGATAGTCGAAATTTCGTCGTTTGAGCTCGAAATCTTTACCCAGATACTTCTCGCGAACAACCTCGTTGTGTGCCAATTCTTCGGCAGAACCTTGAAACAATACTTTTCCTTCGAAAAGCAGGTAAGCACGGTCGGTAATACTCAGCGTCTCGTCTACATTGTGGTCGGTAATAAGAATACCGATGTTTTTGTATTTCAGTTTTGCTACGATTTCCTGAATATCCTGTACAGCAATAGGGTCGACACCGGCAAAGGGTTCGTCAAGCATGATAAATCTAGGGTTGATTGCCAGACAGCGTGCGATTTCCGAACGTCGGCGTTCACCTCCCGATAGGCGGTCCCCCAAGTTTTTACGTACTTTGTGTAAACCAAATTCATCGATCAGGCTTTCCAATTTTTCCTGCTGATATTCTTTCGTTGTATTAGTCATTTCCAATACAGCGCGAATATTGTCTTCAACGGTCATTTTACGGAAGATAGAGGCTTCCTGAGCCAGGTATCCGATTCCACTCTGAGCACGTTTATAGACCGGAAATTTGGTTATTTCCTGATCATCAAGAAAAATCTTGCCTTCATTGGGCATCACAAGTCCTACGGTCATGTAAAACGTTGTTGTTTTACCTGCTCCGTTTGGTCCCAGAAGCCCTACGATTTCGCCTTGTTTCACTTCTATGGAAACATGGTTTACAACCGTTCTTGCTTTATATTTCTTAACAAGGTTTTCGGTGCGAAGCACCATCTGTTTAGTTTCTTGCTCCATTCGTTTTATTAGTCGATAATAGTCACCCAGTTGTGCGTATCAGGTTCATCGCCCCATTGTATAGCACGCAACTTATTGTACAATTTAGTACTCCAAGGACCTGCATTACCATCTTTCGATATTTGATACGATTTATTTTCGTCGATGTCGTCAACACGAAGTATAGGGCTGATAACAGCAGCAGTTCCAACTTGTCCTGCCTCTTCGAACGTTGCCAATTCTTCTTCAGGAATAGGGCGGCGTTCTACTTTCATACCCAAATCTTCTGCCAATTGCATCAAGCTCTTGTTTGTTATCGAAGGAAGGATTGATCCTGAAAGCGGTGTAATATATGTATTGTCTTTGATTCCGTAGAAATTGGCAGGGCCGCATTCGTCAAGATATTTCTTTTCTTTAGCATCCAGATAAAGTACTGCCGAATATCCCATTTTTTTTGCTTTTTGGCCTGCAACCAAACTTGCAGCGTAGTTACCTCCTACTTTGATAGTACCCGTTCCTAGAGGAGCTGCACGGTCGTATCCGCGAAGTATTGCTACTGGTGTAGGTTTGAATCCTTCTTTGAAGTAAGGGCCTACGGGTGTAACGAAAACAATAAATGTATATTCTACTGCAGGACTAACACCTACCTGAGGGCTTGTACCTATAAGCAGGGGTCTGATGTACAGCGATGCGCCAGTTCCGTGTGGAGGAACGAAACGATCGTTTAGCTTAACACATTTGACGATAGCTTTTTCGAACAAATCGAGCGGAAGTTCTGCCATCATAATTCCACGACAAGAGTCTTGAAGACGTTTTGCGTTTTCTTCGAGTCGGAAAATACGTGTTTTGCCATCTGCTCCACGGAAAGCTTTCATGCCTTCGAACGCTTCTTGTCCGTAGTGCAAGCATGTTGCAGCCATGTGCAAACTTACTTCTTCCGAAGTTGTTTCTTGCGGTTCACTCCATTTACCGTCTTTGTAGTAACAGCGAACATTGTAGTCGGTTTTCATATAACCGAACGACAAATTTGACCAATCGATTTGATTCATAGCAATCTGATTTTTTCGTTAAGTTTAATATATACAAAGATATTATTTTTCATGTAACAGCTGTCGGTTGCATTCGAATTATATCTTTTAAAATAGTTAATGCATAATTTTTTATCCTCTAAATAGTGCTAGATAGAGTTGCAGGGAAATGAAGAATTGCTTTTTGTTTCGGCATTTTACTTCATTCGTAATCTTCAGCAGTGGAATACCCTCCTTGAATGAGAAGTTGACGAGCCAAATCGGCATCTTCTTCTGCTACTTGTAGTTTGGCTCCGCCAAAAGCACCAATGGGATAGATCTGATTTATATTTTCATCCTGAATAAAACACATTATTCCATTATCCTCAAGGTAAGGTTTTACTAAAGCTAATTCGTTGGGATATGTTCCTATTTTTACTGTAACCAATTTTGACATAAATGATTCATTTAAATGGTTGTTACTAAAATTACGAAAAAGAACATTATGCTCCAAAAAGAAACAAAAAATCCAACTCGACTGAGCTGGATTTTCTTTATTATATTTTGAAATTTATTCTATAATTCTTTTGCAACGTACAGAAAAACAATTTGTTGCAGAGTGATAGGATCTGAAATAATTTGCACTTCCATAATATGTGTTGCTATAAAGAAACCATCTAAAATAACCATACGGAACATTGGTCTCTTTAGAACGAGCTTTATATGAGCTACTCCAGAAATATGCAGCTCTACCATAGTTGTAGGCACCTGGATTACCACTGACATCGGTTCCACTACCTACCAGATATGAGTCAAATCCTCCTTGGTTATATGTTTTCGAAGTACCTCCCGAACTGTAAGAAGCGATATCTGTTGTAGTCTTGAATACTCTACCAAGATTGGAGCCGGCACCATTAATTGCCTCTGGATGATGGTCGATATTATATCCAACCTCGGTTGCCGATCCTGCAGCCAGACTAGAGAATAAATTGGATTTCGCAGCCAGACCATTGGCTAAGTCTGTCCACTCTTGATCGCTAGGTAGATACCATCCTTCAGGACATATACCTCGGTACATTATATCTTTGTGCGTGGAACCTCCTTCATCGGCATTTGTTGTAGCTGGATACTCACTTGGTCCGGTGGATGTACCAACACCTATAGCTGTCCTCCAATTGTATAAAACTCCATACTGACTGTTCTGAGTCCCATTGGGGTGGTAGTATTTGGATACCGAGTAGTCATTTGGGTTTGTACCTTTTAAGTCAGTAAGACTACGGCCATCATTATCTTTTAATGCTCTAAGATTTTGTGTCATCCATACTCCATCGTCGAACGTTTCTTCGACTACTGTTTCTGTATAGGTATGCAGAACTTCTGTATTGGGATCACAGCTGTAATTATGGCTGATCTCATAAGTCGCGTCCATCGTTTTATAACCCACATAAAATCGTGTGTAGTTATAGGTTTGTTGAGTGTCGTTTTTACGATTGTCAGTAAAAGTACCGATGTATCCAAGTGGATAGTCAGTATTGCTTTTACCAGCCGGCCATCTGTCTGCAGGATTATTCGGATCAAGATATGTAAAACCTCGATTTTCTACTTTGATAAGCTTTCTACCTACATGCGTGATATCAGGATAGGGAACCAGTGGAGTCCATTTTTTACCATTCCACACATGTACGCCCGGACAAAAACGCTTTTCAATACTTTCTTCATTTTTCGTAATGTTGTAAACAACCAATCCAACGTGCTGATCGTGGTCTAATGTGTTGGCTTCTTTGCCCATAGTCTGAGCCAGATCGCCTTCTATGGCTTTTAGTGCAACTCGTGGTAGACCAAGACCTTTAGTAGAAAATGAAGGACTATTTTTTAGATCTAATAAAGCTCCTTGAGCTGGAGGAAGATCTGATCCTATTGTAACCTGAGCATGCACTGATGCATAGGTTATACAAACAGCAAAAGCTGTAAGTAATACTTTTTTCATTAGAAAATAGAATGTAAATTAAGAATTATATGTTGGAATGACTATAGATTAACTTACTGATCCACAGTCGTGAATCAGTAAAGTGATGGTTTTGTAATATTTTTTGTGTTCTAATAAATGCTCAAATCCTTAGGGTCTGAGTATTTATATCTATTAATAATTGTTTTTTGCTCTACGTTCTTTTTCTTTCAGCTTTTCTTTTTCAGCTTTATATTGAGCTTTTAGCTCTTTGATTCTTGCTTTTTTCTCAGATTTACTCAAGCGATCGTTATCTTCTACTTTTTCGATCATATCGTCATATTTATCTTCAAGACGATCGAGCATATCATCATATTTGTCAGAAACAATATCTTTAAAGTCTTCTCTTCCGTACTTCGAGTTCCATTTATTTATCTGAGTTTTGTTTAATATTTTATCAATATCTTTTCGTTTTTGCTCCGCTAAAGCACGTTTACGTTGCCCTTTTTCGTATCCACTGATGCTACGATCTTTGCCTATTGCACGGAATTTTTGGGCATATTCGCGATTCAGTTTTTTTATTTTCGAAACTTGATTTTGTGTTAGGTCTAGAAAATTTTCAGCTCTCTCAATGCCTTGATATATATCGTCATTATCGTATTTTGTTTGTGCTGAGGCTGTTGTTATAAATAAACCAAATAATAAAGTAACAAGAATTTTTTTCATAATTTAGTGATTTGGAATGTTTGTTATTAAATATTTGTATAAGTTGAGAAGGCAAAGTTATTAAATATTCTCATCAATTGTATCTATTAGATTCTATTGATTATTTTTAACAATTTTAAAATGAAGTATAAAATATCACATAGCATTGAATATTTAAACATTAATCTAACTGACGAGACAGAATTGTTTAGTTTTTTTACGACTCGTAGTAAAGGAGTAAGTACTGGCGAGTATAGTTCTCTGAATCTGGGAAATACGTCGGATGATGATCCTGATCATGTATACCAAAACAGAGAGGAACTGTGCAATATGATGAGTATTGATATCGATAATTTGATTATACCACGTCAGACGCATAGCTCAAATGTTTTTATTGTCGATCAATCTTTTCTATCTCTTTCAAAAGAAGAACGTTTACGGCAGCTAAGCGATACAGATGCCCTGATAACGAATGTTCCGGAGGTTTGCATTGGGGTTACTACGGCCGATTGCGTTCCGGTTTTGATTTATGATCCTATTAAGAGGGTATTTGCGGCCATTCATGCGGGATGGAAAGGAACTGTTGCCCATATAGCCGCAAAAACAATAGAGAAAATGCAACATGAATTCTGTTGTGATCCATCGTTGATGGTGGCTGCAATTGGTCCGTCAATATCTGTCGAAAAGTTCGAAGTAGGAGATGAAGTAGCTGAAATATTCGAGTCGGAAGGCTACGATATGAATACGATTTCGTATCGAAATCCGTCAACAGATAAAGCTCATATTGATCTGTGGAAAGCTAATTCGATACAGCTTGTAGAAGCAGGCATAAATACTAAAAATATAAAAATTGCCGGAATCTGTACTTACTCCAATCCCGATAGATTCTTTTCTGCGCGTCGTCAGACAATTCATTCCGGGCGTATGCTAGGGGGTGGTTTTATCCGTAAAAAATAGTTGTCGAAATCACTACTTCTAGTGATTGATCAAAAGTTTTGAATGCTGTTTCTTTGTAATAATCATAAGATTATATAACAAACATATATACATGTTAAGCATGAATAAACTTTTTTTGGCGATTATCGCTCTTTTACTATCATCATCAGTTTTGTACGCCGGTCCTATCGATCCGGAAAAATCGGAGCCAACGGATACTTTGTATACCGAGCTCAAAAAAGATGTAGTTGTACTATCATCTACTAAGGAAACGAATAGTCTGAGAACCCTTCCGGCTGCTGTTTCAATCTTTTCGCAGAAAAACTTAGAAGCATTGCAGGTTCATTCGTTTAAGGATCTGAGTGGAATCATTCCTAATTACTTTGCAGCCGATTATGGATCTAAAATGACTGCACCACTATATATCCGTGGCGTAGGTGCCAGATCGGGATATCAGACAGTGAGTATGTATGTGGATAATATCCCGTATTTCAATACAACTTCGTTCGATACCGAACTTTTCGATATTCAACGTGTCGAAGTGCTTCGCGGTACGCAAGGAACGCTTTATGGACGAAATGCAATGGGTGGTATCATGAATGTATATACTTATTCGCCAATAACATATCAAGGAAGCCGCATCCGTATCGGAGGTGGTAGCGATGGATATATGGAAGCGCAAGGATCGACATATATTAATCTGAATGAGAATGCAGGTGTTATGTTCGGTGCATACTACAACCAGAATGATGGTTATTTCAAAAATGAATTTAATGGCAAAGATGTTGATGACCTGAAAAATGGTGGTGCACGATTTAAAGCTGCTTGGAATATCACTCCAAGATTGTATTTGGCTTATTCGGCAAATCTAGATGTTGTGAAACAAGGTGCTTTCCCATATCATAGCCTCGAGACTGGTAAAATAGATATGAACTCGGAAGGATTTTACAATCGTCATCTATTTACAAATGGACTTTCTTTGCGTTATTCGGGTAAAGGATACGAAATCAACTCGACTACCGGATATCAGTATCTGAATGATGATATGAATATGGATAACGACCTTACGGCAGCTGCTATATTCGAAATCAACCAGCGTCAACGTCAAAATTCGGTTAGTCAGGAATTCACTATCAAATCGACTAACAACTCGTGGTATCAATGGTCGGCCGGAGCTTTTGGCTTCTACGACTACAAACATACAACACCACCGGTGTATATGATGAAAGACGGAATTCAGAAGTATATGCAGGGAATGATGGATCAGAATATCCCAGCTGACTATAAGGCGATGATGAATATCAAATTTACTGATGAAGAATTAAAATTGGATGGCAATTACAAGCAACCTACACATGGTTTGGCAATATTTCATCAGTCTACCTTCAACGATATTTTTGTAAAAGGTCTATCTGCTACACTAGGTGCGAGACTTGACTACGAAAAATCAAAATTAACTTACAATTCGCCTGCTGTTACCCATATGGATATGCGCATTGGCCCGCCGATGATGCCAACTAAGCCTTATGTATTGGATACTCTTATTTCGGGTAATGCTTCGGAAGATTATTTCGTATTCCTACCGAAAGCAGTTCTTAAATATGAATTTAATCCTGCGTCTTATATCTATGCATCGGCATCGCGTGGTTACAAAGCCGGAGGACATAACATACAGATGTTTGCTGACCTGTTGCAGGAAGCTGTGATGGCGCGTACTATCGATCAGGTAGCAACAGAACTACCAGGTTTAGTAAGCATGGGTATGCCTGCACATATGATAGATAGAATTATAGATAACCTGCCTAAATCGGATAAAACTCCGGTAAACGACCGTATTACCTATAAGCCTGAATACAGCTGGAACTACGAATTGGGCGGACAACAAGGTTTGTTCGATAATCGTTTGCTGATCAATTATGCGCTTTTCTGGATGGATATCAAGGATGTGCAATTGACTCAGTTCGTCGAGTCTGGCTCAGGGCGTATTGTTGCTAATGGCGGTAAGGCACGAAGCAGAGGTTTCGAATTAGGAATGAAAGCTCGTCCATGCGAAGGTTTCTATCTATATGCTAACTATGGTTTTGTGGATGCTAAATTCCGCGAATACATTACTGACGGACTTGATGAAAATGGCAAAAAAGTGAATGTAGATTATTCGGATAATCGTATTCCATTTGCTCCTCGATCAACATTCAGCGTTGGGGGTAATGTAAGTTATGATGTGAAACGTTGTCCGGTAGTAGATCGCATATCGTTGGATATGAACTATTCGGGAGTAGGCGAGGTTTATTGGAACGAAGCGAATTCGATGTCGCAAGGATATTACGGAACATTCAATGCAACACTTGGACTCGAGAAAGGTGCTTTCTCGCTAAATGTATGGGGCAAAAATATATTTGATCGCGAATACAACACATTTGTGTTCGAATCAGGCAAACAATACTTCGGACAGTTAGGCAAACCGGCGCGCTGGGGAGCATCATTGACTGTCAAACTCTAAAATAATTCATTGATAATTCTAAAGTTTGTAGGCTCGCAAGACACTCACTTGCGGGCTTATTTTTGCTCAAAGATTCTGTCCTTTGTGGAATGAAAAGAAAAAAAGAGAGACCATTTGGTCTCTCTTTTTGTAAAACGAACGTATATCCTTTTATTTTTTGTTGCAGTCAGCTGCCTTTTTCGAATCGCAGCATTTAGCTTCTTTCTTCGAGTCGCAACATTTTGCGTCTTTTTTCGAATCACAGCATTTAGCATTATCAGCCTTTTTAGTAGTGCAGCATTTTGCCGGCTCTTGTTTTTTATTTACATCTTGAGCCATTACACTAGATGAACATGCTAATGCCAATACAACAGCAAGTGAACATAATATTTTCTTCATAAGAGTTTTTCTTGTTTTATTATTTATAATTGTTCTTAATTGATGTTCCTAAAATAGGATGATTTAATTGTATAGATATTTAATAATTAGTTAATTTTTGATCTGAAAAACTTAAAATTATTCAAAGAGCTATTTTTATATACACTATTCAGTGCCATATATCGTATTGAATGAATTCAGACACTATATTATTTTCAATCTATTTTATCTATACTGTAGGTAATAAGTAACTTATAAAAAATATATACATGAAATATGAAATGGTGTAAAACTATACACAAGTGTTACTTTTTAACTAAATATGAATTGATAATCAGTACTATTACATTTTTTAAGGTTGTAACTGCTTACAGTAGTGAATTACTCGATTTAAATCGTATTTTTTGTGTAATTTTGTAGCCATTATTTAAGTATAGTAAAATAAACAGAATGAATTATAAGAAAATAACTCTTAGACCGCGAAAGGAAGAATCGTTAAAACGATTCCACCCATGGATCTTTTCGGGAGCAGTGCAATCGAAAGACCAGAACATCGAAGAGGGCGAAGTAGTATCGGTATACACTTCAGCCGGGGAGTTTATTGCCCGTGGGCATTATCAGATAGGAAGTATCGAGGTGCGTGTATTGACTTTCGAAGATATTGATATCGACCAGAAATTCTGGAACGATCGTCTATCGGCGGCTTTCACACTTCGTAAAGCTTTGGGTCTGATCAACGAGAATAACAATACATATCGTCTAGTTCATGGCGAGGGTGATAACCTTCCGGGATTGGTAATCGATATCTATGGCGAAACTGCCGTTATGCAATCGCATTCGGTAGGTATGCACCAATATCGGAATGAGATTTGTACTGCGCTACAGCAAGTGATGGGCCATACTATCAAACATATCTACTACAAATCGGAGACTACATTGCCGTTTAAGGCCGAATTGGGAGCCGAAAATGAATATCTGGTAGGAGGGAAGGACGTAAGTAATATTGTTGTTGAGAATGGCTTGAAATTTCATGGTGACTGGTTGAAAGGTCAGAAGACAGGCTTTTTTGTCGATCAGCGTGATAATCGTTCGTTACTCGAAAAATATTCGAAAGGACGTTCGGTACTGAATATGTTCTGCTATACCGGAGGTTTCTCGTTCTACGCAATGCGCGGAGGAGCAAAACTGGTTCACTCGGTAGATAGTTCGTCTAAAGCTATCATGATGACCGAAAAGAATGTGGAATTGAATTTCCCGAATGACGATCGTCACAAAGCATTTGCCGAAGACGCTTTCAAATATTTGAAAAATATAGGAAAAGATCAGTACGATCTTATAATTCTCGATCCACCGGCGTTTGCCAAACATCGTGGCGCTATTAAAAATGCGCTTCAGGGCTACAAACGTCTGAATGCAACTGCCTTCGAAAACATTGCACCCGGAGGTATTCTGTTTACATTCTCTTGCTCGCAGGCTATTACCAAAGACGCATTTCGTCTGGCAGTATTCAGTGCAGCGGCACAATCGGGTAGGAGAGTACGTATACTTCACCAATTGACACAACCTGCCGATCACCCGGTGAATATTTACCATCCCGAAGGAGAATATTTGAAAGGACTGGTACTTTATGTAGAATAACCTGACGGTATCTGTACGGATACCGTTATTTTAAAGACTAAAATGTCATTAGCGAAAATTAAATCGTATATGATGCCTATATCTATGTGTATAGGCGCAGTTGGTTACAATTGGTTTCAACATCTGTCCTTTTGCACTCCATATCTTATCGCTATCATGCTATTCATTTCGTATAGCAAGATATCTTGGCGTGAGATACAAATAACCCGTATGCACCTTGTTCTGCTAGCTATTCAGCTTTTTGGAAGCATTGGTGCGTATGTATTGCTGAATCCTCTGAATCCGTATATAGCGCAAGGGGCTATGATTTGCATGCTGGCACCTACGGCCACTTCGGCTGTTGTCATTACGGGTATGCTTGGAGGCAATATGGCTAGTTTGACATCATATAGTATTTTATGTAATGTGGTTGTAGCCTTGGTTGCACCCGTATTCTTTTCTATAATTGATGTTGGCTCAGCTCATCCGACTTTTATTCAGTCGCTGATTTCTATTTCGCAAAAGGTATTTTTGTTGCTCCTTTTACCTCTTATACTGGCTGTTGTGTTGGACGAGTACTTCTACAAGATACACAAGAAAGTTCAGGAAGCGCAATCACTCTCGTTCTACCTTTGGTCTGTGGCTCTTATAATCGTTACGGCTACCACCGTAAAATTCATTATGGCTCAAGATGCTTCTAACGAATTTGTATTGATAGGATTGGCACTTATCGCATTGCTGATCTGTATTTTTCAGTTTGTGGCAGGGCGTTATTTCGGCCGTAAGTACGGAGATACCGTTGCCGGAGGACAAGGATTGGGGCAGAAAAATACGATTTTGGCTATTTGGATGGCTCAGACTTACCTGAATCCCATTTCGTCTATCGCACCGGGAGCTTATGTCTTGTGGCAGAATATAATCAACTCTTATCAGGTTTGGCGTCAGATGAATAAGAAGGAGAAGAAAATCGCTTGATAGAAGGCTAGCTCTTGCAGAATAGACAATTCTCGTCTTTCAGCAGGATCATATTCTTCAGATATTCGAACTCAAGCTCGAAGTGTTCCGAGAAACTACCATCGGCAAATACTTCTTCTATCTGTTTAATTGTCCAGAATTTGCCTGACATTTTTTTCGTACGCTTGATATCCGATTCGTTCTGAATACTAGCTGTATAGAAAAAAACCAGTCTTTTGGTATCCTCATTTTCGTAAGGATATTTCAGGACATAGTTGATATCCATACTCACGTTCTGTGCTAGATTCTTTTTGATACTGTTTAGAACAGATTCACGCATAACATGACCATATAGAACATATTTTTCGAATGGATAGTCCAGCTTTCCGGGGAAGATTTTATCGTTAAGAGGACGTTCTTGAATAAAGACTTTTTCGCCACAGATCAGTGCTATACGAACAACCGGGTGCATGTATTTGTCCTTCATATTGAGCGATACAGATTTGGCAATCTTACCGGTTATATCTCCCGTTTCGGAGACGATGGGTATCCATTCTTCATTATTGAGTTTCTTGTATAATGATACTACACGCCATATTTCATATGCACTGGCTGCAAGCATTGCGAGAAGAGGTATAAAACGGAATATAAAAAGATCCCAGACATACTGATTCTCTATAGCGCCGGCATTTCTGAAATATAAATATATGATAATGACTGATATATGCAGGATGAAAAAGTAATTTATAAGCGATATTAACTGGACAAATCCATGAAAGAGAAGCTTCTGGCCGATATTGCATTTTCTGAGATAGCGTACTTTGATAAGTGTTCGACTCGATCTGAGAATCATGAAAAGCAACAATGTTGTTATTTCGAATACAATGAAGCAAAAATGATGATTCGAAATATAATCCTGCGTGAAGAACCAAGATAACAAGGTTACAGTCAAGCTCAGCATAATGAGACCAAATATCTTGTTGTATATATTGACTTTCAGGACGCGTCTGTTTATCTGATCGCCAACCAAAGTAAGAAGCAACGCAGTGCAGATGGCATAGGGTTGGTGTATGCCGAAAAAATACATTAGCGTATATACAATACAGGGGAATATAGCTATAATAGGAATTAATGTAAAATTACTATTATTATTCATAGGTTGATATGTGATTTTGTTCTATTATAACTGTTTTTCGGACAGTATTCGTGCATCTTAGGTTATAATATTCATCAAGAAGGATCTCATTTATCTTTAGTTTGATATTATAACAATGTATGTAGTCTTATTGTTTTGAAAAAAGTATATGTTTTTAGGATGATTGTTTTATTGTTGTTTTGCTGCTTTGAAAGTTACAAACTTATTGATTACAAATTGTATCATTGCAACTATCACTATTGATATGGTTTTTGCTAACATTTCGTTTAATCCCCAAACACCTATAAACAATGTAAGTAACATAGAACTGATACACATTCCACCGATGGCAATGGAAACGAAAGTTAAGAATCGCTTTAACTTCCTATCGGTAACTTTGAATGTGAAATAGCTATTGAGTACAAAATTATTGACTACAGCTAGCGTTTGACTGATGGTGTTCGAAACAAGGATATCTATCATTTTTATCGACATATTTCCAGCTAGCAATCCAGATATAAGGTAAGAGAAAGGATAATGGACGTTGAGTTTAGGCACTAGCAGATAGTAAATACCCATATCAATGACTAGTCCTATTACACCAACGATACCATATTTTATTAGTTCTCTGATCCCTTTTCGATGTAATAATTCTGTAAAGTTGAGTTGCATTAAAAATATGATGATAAAATGATAAACTGAAATTTTTTGACAAAAGTACAATAAAATATCTATCTATCGACCTTTTATAAACGGCAGTTTTATATGTTGTTAGTTTGATTTGGATATGGTGTTATATGCTTTTTATTTACTAAATAGGGCTGTAAAGAGAATTTATTCGTTATTTTTGAATAAGAATTAGCTTGTACGTAAGGATTATAATGATTAATAAAGTAAAATTATCGGTTTTAGGGTTTTCGTTCAATCAGAACAGAACCGGAGCCTATGGGCTTGTTTTGGCTGAAGAAAATGGTCTTCGTCGTCTGATGGTAATAGTTGGCACGCCGGAGGCACAGTCTATTGCATTCGAATTGCAAGGATCGACACCACCACGTCCATTGACACACGATTTGATATGTAATATTTTTACCTATTATTCCATCGATCTTATCGAAGTAAATATCTATAAATATAGTGATGGTGTATTTTTCTCGCGGTTGATATTGAAACAGGGCGATAATATTACGGAAATAGAATCACGTACATCAGATGCAGTTGGAATAGCTCTACGTACTGGATCGCCAATATATACAACAGAAGATATAATGCAAGAACTGAGCGTTGTTTTTGACGAAGCAAATGCAAAACGCAGTCAAGAAGGCTCGAAAGATACAATTGATAGTTATATGGGGTTTGCAAAGCCCGAAGATCAAGACTATTCATCGCTGAGCAAGAGTGAACTTGAAAAGCTTTTGGATGAAGCTGTT
This sequence comes from Dysgonomonas massiliensis, assembly GCF_900240225.1. Classification (GTDB taxonomy): domain Bacteria; phylum Bacteroidota; class Bacteroidia; order Bacteroidales; family Dysgonomonadaceae; genus Dysgonomonas; species Dysgonomonas massiliensis. The sequence continues at coordinate 165,079 of NZ_OEPV01000002.1, forward strand.
GCTAAGGAAAACTACGAGCTGGCATCCATTATTCGTGATGCTCTGAATAACAAGGATAATTGAACTATAGATTTAGATAAGACATAAAGAGAGGGGCTTTCACAAGTCCCTCTCTTTTTATTGTTTATTTTAATTTAATTATCACCTATAGGTTGATGTCTATATCAATTATTTGCTAACAGATGCGCTTTTGTCTTTAGCAATATTAATAGTGTCGTGTGTCAGCTTTCTCACATTTACAGAAGAGCCGCTAGTTGCATCTATGTTTACATTTTTAGCTTTGCCTTCTATCTTTGAGCTAGATCCGCTGCTGCTTGATATATTGATGTCATTAGCTATATCGACTGCCGTAAGTTTACTTGAAGATCCACTCGACGTTGATAGATTCAATGTCGGAGTTTTCAGATTTGCAATCTCAGAACTAGCTCCACTGCTAATATCAATAAAAACTGCTTCCGGAGCATTTATAGACTGGATATTGCATGAAGAGCCGGATGTAGTAGATATAGATAGCTCTTTCTTGGCAGTGACTTTTTCGGCCGTAAATTTACTTCCACTCGAAGTTGTTATTGCACTAAGCGACGGAGAGGAAATATACACTGTTATACTTTTATTTGTCTTAATATTAGTTTTCTTTTTAACAGCAATATTGAGTGTTTTACCATTTATCGAAGTTTCAACGGCATCCAATATTTTCTGATTCTCTGCCTCTACTTTTAGACTTAGTTTACTACTTTCTACGTATTTGACATGTATTCCACTGCTGATACTTATCTTGTCGAAAGAAGATATTTTTCTGTCTTCATTTACTTGTGCAAAAGCTGTTGCTATCCCTAATACAGAGAGGGTAATTAGCAGGATTGTCTTGTTTAATTTCATATTATTTTATATTTACGTTTGAATAAGAATTAGATACCTTCACTGATAATGATGGCGATGAATTGCCAATCAATACCTTTTTCGAAACGCTGAACGAATCGCTCTCGTCCGATATGGTTTTAGTATTGTATTTCTTCGATACAAATAAATCGCCATATTTTATGTTCGCTTCTACTGAAGCCGATATTGATTCGTCAAATGATAGGCTCACTGTAGAGTAGGACCCATTTACAGTAATGTTTTTCGATTTAGATGAAACCTTTCCAATATTAATTTTTGAGTAAGCAGCTTTTAAGTCTATGTTTTGTACTAATTCTCCAATTTCTATTTTGTCGTATTTTATGCTTGCGGTCAGATTATTGATGCTTTCTATCTGATATTTATTATACATCGACTGTTTATCGAAGTGTATTGTATTTACTTTTCCTAGTGATAATGAGTTATACTTACCATTCAAATTCAGAGTGTTGCTATTTTTAATACTTATTTTAGAATACATGGCATCGACTGATACATCCTTAGCATTATCCATTTTTAGAGAACCATATTTTATAGTGACTTTTGGTGTGTCTTTATCTGAATTTGCAATAGATGCATTGCCATAAGATAATCTTAAATTGTATAGCGCTTGTGCTTTATCTATACTAATATTTGCATAGTTAAGCTTTGCATCTACCGGGATCCCTTTGGGCAGAGAAATGATATAGTTGATGTAGTATCCCATTTCTCTAGATGATTCTGAAGTTTCGATATTCAATTCTCCATTTTTCATGAAAACATTAGCTTCCGCTTTTTGCATTTTTATATCGAAGTATTGTATTGTGACGTTAATCTTGCGGCTATTGGACTCTTTTATAGTCACATTTCCTCCGTTCTGATAAATATTAACCTTGGAAACATTATCAAACGATTTTTCTTCGATTCTATTCGGAGTTCTCTCTTTGTCAGATTTGTTACTCTGTACAACGATAACTTGCTTGCCGTTTTCGGATTTTAGCAGATTATTCACATCCTTATAAATATCTAGATCTGCTAGATTTGCTAGATCTGAAAGTGGCGCTAAGTCCTTGAGTTTATCTAGTTCGGAAAGAATTGATATATCGGAGGAATCTAACCAGTCCGGAGTTACTATTATATCTCTATTTTGACTACTCATCTGTAGAGGAAGAGTAAGAGATAAGGCTGCGATGATAAGTATTCTTAATATTTTCATAATGTTTAGCATTTAAAATGTGAACCTAAAGTGGTATTTATAAAGTTTAGAACCTCAAGATTGCGGTCGTAATGTTGTGTGACATAAAATAGGGCTAATTCCTGATCTTCGCTTTTAGATATATCTGCGACGAATTTTCTGTTTTCTGCAATTATTTTATCAATATCACGCTTCATTGCCATCGATGTTTCGCTGTCGGCATGTTCCAGCTTACACATAATATTATTGATCTGCTCATCCATTTGATGTTTGTAGAAATTGTTGAGATCGACAAATTCTTTTGACTGCATCAAGTCAGGAGCAACATTACTGTACTCGTTCCCCATGTGACTAAACTTAGTCCCTATAAAAATGACGATAGCTATACAAGCAGCTATTGATGCTATGGTAGTGATTAATCGTACTCGCGTTGCACGTCGTTTGCTCTTATCCTGTTTTTGCAGAAGAGCTTCGAATCGTTCGAGATGCCCATCTGGCAATTCCATATCATCGAACAGATCTTTGTTATTTCTTATACTCTTCATTGTCTGTATGTTTCTAAAATGTTTAATACTTTTTGCTTTGCTCTCATATATTGTACACGTGATGTACCTACTTTAATATTCAGTATGTCCGAAATCTCTTTATGATCGTAGCCTTCAATGAGATATAACGTGATGATAACTCGAAGGTTATCCGGTAGCTCAGTTATAGCTTGTTTTATGGCTTTTACCATTTCGGTCGTTGCTTCCCAATCATCAGTATCGTCCTCGATGATATCATACTTGATATTTTCATTGATCGCTACCAAATCAATATTTTTCTGCCTGAGTTTGTCGATAGACGTATTCACTGCTATACGCGTTATCCATGCACCTAGAGGAACACTTTCGTTGTACTGTTCCATTTTGGCAAAAATTTTCAAAAAACTCTCTTGCATTGCATCCTCGGCATCCATCTGATTTTGCAATATTCTAAAACAACTATTATAAATTTGCCGGCTGTACATGCTGTATAGCTCGAGCTGAGCATTTCGCTCGCCTTTACAACAACGTGTGACTATTTCAGTCTCGGCCAAATTCATTCTTTTTTATTTCGGTTTCATTATATATGACGAAAAAAAATATCGAGAGTTACAACTTATCTCGATTAATAATGTTTATTTTTATAAAGGTACATATAACGAAGCGAAAAGTTATCTTTGTAATAAGGATTAGATAATAGTTATGGAAGAGAAGAAATGTCCACTATGTGGTAAAGATATTCAAGATGATAAAGCTTTCTGCGACGACTGTAGGCAGATAGCTCAAGATGAGCTACCGGAAGCTTTTTACGATAAAAAAGGAGATGGGGAAGAAACTGAAATTCCGAAAGAAGTAGATCTAGAGTATGTTATCGATCAAGCTTTTCCGGCGAAGAAAAAAACTCGGAAAGTTCGAAATACAATATTGTTTATTATTTTGGCTGCACTACTTCTAGCTATAGGCTGGTATAGTGCAAGTCGCGTAGTAGAAACAAAGGCTTTTGATCAGACTGAAGCAATAATCTGGGAAAATACGCTTGAAGAAAATACTTTGTTGGCATATTCGAAATACTTAGTCAAATATCCTGAAGGAACTTTTGCTGCGCAGGCCGAATCAAAGATCGAAGAATTTCATCAGGTTGAAAAGGATGAATGGGAACAAATACGATCAATCAATAATATTGCCGATCTGATTGGCTATTCGAAAGCAAATCTTGGTACGACTTATCAGGATGAGATCAGCGAGAAGATTGATTCGTTGGCTTGGTTGAAAGCTACAACTGAAGGAACTAAGACCGCTTATTTATTTTATATCGAAAATTCGGATCTGGGGGTTTATCCAGGGAAATATAAAGAGCAGGCTCAAGCACTTTATGCCGCAGGTGAGCCACAACCGGTAGAAGAAAAGCCGGTAGTTGAGGAAAAACCTGCACCGGTAGCTGTTACTGGGCAAGACCTGAAAGATGTTGAAAAACGTATTTATGATTTGGCCGATCATATTTCCAGCTATCGATTCGAAAAGGCTAAAAAGTTAATGATTCCGACACTTGATAGTTATTTCGGACTGAGGAAAAAGACTACAACGTCTATATTCTCCGAATTTAAAAATGACATGTATAAGAAAGGTATCAAGGCGCAAGGTTTTTATATATTCCCTAAATCGTTATCTGTAAAGGTAGATGACAAAGGAATATATATTGTTGAAATTCGTGTTCAGAAGAAGATAACTTACATCTCGTCAAAGAAAAAGCCAGCTAACGAATATTTCAATCTTAGAATTAAGCTGAATAAAAATAAGCTGGTACAATCGGTTGAGAAAATATAAATCTGTACGATTTAACATCTCGATTTGTGGATTTTCGCAAGTTTGAGCATTTATTCTATAAATGCATTAACTTAGTACGGTCATAAATCAAGAATGAAGAAATACCTTTTCATATTACTAACACTACTAATATCGACAACTACTTTTGCTCAGAAAAGTAGTCCGACTTCGGGCTATGTAGAAGGCGTTGTTATGGATAAGAAAACAAAGGAACCAGTTTATTCCGCTGTAGTTTCTTTGCGCAGTGTAGCAGATAGTACTCTGTTGAATGGTATTATGACCGATACGATTGGCTATTTTCGTATTGGCGCTCCCAAAGGAGATTATGCCTTAGATATTTCGTTAGTCGGATACGATGGCTTTTCGAAACGAGTGTCGATAGGATTGAAAAATGAGATATTGTCGCTCGACACAATTTATATTCAGGATAAAGTAATTCATCTGGGAGAGGCTGTGATCACAGCTGAAGTCCCCTCAATAGTCAACAAAGGAGATACTATCGAATACAATGCAAATTCTTTTGCATCGGAAGAGAATGCAGTTTTACGTGATCTTATAAACGAAATACCGGGTCTTGAGGTAGACGATGAAGGTAGGATTACAGCAAACGGAAAGCCTGTTAATAAAATATTGGTTGATGGTAAAGAATTTTTCGGGAATGATATTCCCTTGGCTTTGGCTAATCTGCCGGCCAATATGATCAAGAAATTGCAGATTTTTAAAGAGGATTCGAAGACAGCAAAGATTACCGGTTTTAAAGAGCAAGATCAGGACCAGACACTGAATCTGGTTGTAAAAGACGAATTGAAACAAAGTCTTTTTGGCAATATAAAAGCCGGCTATGGATCTAGTGGAAGATATACATCCAATCTGGTAGCAAACTATATGCGAGGTGAAACGCAGGCAGCGTTAGTTGGGAATTTAGGCAATGTCAGCGAGTTTCCCGGATTCTATGATAATGGAGAATCCAAGAATCAAAATCTAGGAACGAATATTTATTTCGAACCGGTGAAAGATATGAAGATTGGTACTTTTGGCCGTTTCGGAAACGATCAGAACCAATCTGTTACAACATCTACAATGCAGACATATCTGGAGGATGGCGATCGTTGGTCGAAAAGTGTATCGTCAAATCTGAGTAAACAGCAGAGTTTTAATTTCGGCTTCAATTTAAGTTGGGATATCGATTCGCTGACTTATATTTATGCAAATTCATCAGTACAGCTGGGAGATAATATATCGCAAAATCGGAGTTCAAATATCTCGTATGTTGAGAATTTGACAGATACTACCTCGGCAAATTACGATAGTTGGAATCGTTCGAAAAGTCATACAATCAATAGCTCGTTGACTTTTGGCCGACGTTTCAGCGAAGATGGTCGCTCGATAAGTTTATCATTGCAGCACAGCACCAGGCGAGGACGTGATAAAGGCACAAATAATTCGTTGACCGAATATACCAATGACACAACTGCCATAGACCTCGATCAACAGTCTAAAGCGCATGACAAGAATGATACATACGGAATAACATTCTCGTATATCGAACCCTTAGGAAAAGATAATCGTTTGAGACTGTCTTATTCGATCAATAACAATAAGATGAATCGTGATCGTAATACATGGAAACCCAACCTGAATGGTGATTATTTAATTCTGGATAGCGCTTATACACGTGAAACTGATAATAGAAATACAAATCAGAGTATAAGCCTCGAGTTTCAGCGTACACGCGAAAAATACGACCTTACACTCGGTTTCAGTGTCGATCCGTCATATTCAAGAAGCTCTATCTGGATGCTCGATTCGTTGGTGGACGAAGTGAAGCAGAACGTAGTAAATTACTCGCCTGATTTAAGATTCTCGTATCGTCCTAATGATAATAGCAGTTTCGATATAACATATAATGGGCGAACCAGTCAGGCTTCTACCAATCAACTTTCTGCCGATACTACTATCTTGAATGCATCGAATAAATATTATGGTAATCCCGACCTGAAACCCAGCTATTCAAATAGATTGAATCTGAATTATCAGAAATCGGATTACGAGATTGGTCGTTTTATGATGATTTCGGCAGGGTTTGACTATACGCTGAACAGCATTGCCAATTATACCTTGATAGACGCAAAAGGAAATACCGAGAATAGCTATCGGAATGTGAATGGAAATATGGGTGCGAATGCTTATTTTATGTATAACACGCCACTGAAAAACAAGAAGATAACGATCAGTACCTACACCAATGCAAATTACACGCGTTATGTAGGTTTTACGAATACAAAGAAAGCTATAACAAATAGCATTTATCTGACCGAAGGATTGGCATTCAATTATAAAGATAAGAAATTCACTGGACGACTCAGTGGAGCTTACTCTTACAATTTGGCTAGAAATAGCCTATCGAAGGCCAATGACAGATCGACATCAACGTATAGGTTGACAAATAACCTGACGTTCAAATTGCCGTACGATTTTTCGATTCGAAGCGATATTCAATTCAACTATTATGCGGGATTTGGCGAAGATTTCAAGAAATCGGAGTTTGTATGGAATGCTTATATCGAAAAAAATCTGCTGAAAGATAAGAAAGGAACTATCCGTTTGCAAGTATTTGATATATTGAATGATCGGAATAGCCTAAGACGTACGACAAACAGCAATTATTCTTCCGATTCGTATACCAAATCTATAAACCGGTATATGATGCTTACGTTTAGTTATCGCTTCAATAGCTTTGGTGGAGGCGGCTCGGATCCATCGATGATGGGTTATCCCATGATGTAACGAGAGAATAGAGGCCATTTGCTAAATGTTTGCTTACATATTTTCTCTATTTGTAAGAATAATGTGTAAATTTGAGAGACGAATATAAAAAAGCAATTATATGAACCTATTTGATCGAGTAAGCGAAGATATTAAGGATGCTATGCGCGCAAAAGACAAAATACGTCTGGAAGCACTGCGTGGTATAAAAAAAGAATTTATTGAGGCAAAAACAGCAAAAGGAGCCAGTCATGACCTGACTGACGACGCAGCATTGCTTATTATCCAGAAAATGGTAAAACAACGTAAGGATAGTGCTACTATTTATCGTGGACAAGGTCGCCCCGAATTAGCCGATCAAGAGCTTGCTGAGGTTGCTGTTTTAGAAGTTTACTTACCAAAACAATTAACACCCGAAGAACTTACTGTCGAAGTACGTAAGATCATAGAAGAAGTAGGAGCTACCTCTCCGGCTGATATGGGTAAAGTGATGGGTTCAGCAGCTCGTAAATTGGCAGGTATTGCAGCCGGACGCGATATCTCGGATACAGTGAAAAAATTGCTGTCAGAAAAATAATATCATCAAGAGTTATACTCTATAAATAGGGCAGAGCTACATAATCTTGTGTACTCTGCCTTTGCATTTTATACGAATTACACTTAATTTGCGTTATCAATTAACAGATAAAAGAATTCATGGATGAGACTATCGGAAAATAAGGTACTTTTTAAATACTTATTTATCCTTGTAGCTGTGTTTATAGCTATCGGGTCGGTAGTTGTATCCAATCTGTTGGTAAATGATCTTGCCAAAGAAGAACGCAATAAAATAAGTATCTGGGCCGAGGCCACCAAAGAAGTTGCGAGCAGCGAAGACGGACAGAATAATATGAATCTGATCATCAAGATCCTTGAGAGCAATACTACGATTCCCGTTATTTTACACGATTCGAAAGAAGATTGTTTCACATCCGTAAATATCGATCTTCCGGAAACTGCGGAACAGGATTTTCTGCGGAAAAAAGCCGAGAAGTTTAAGCATAAAAACGAACCTATTGTCATCGCGGCAGAGGATTTCGAGCAATATGTTTATTACGACGACTCGTATACCCTGAAGCAATTGCAAGCATATCCCTATATTCAGATGGGTGTTCTTTTTGTGTTTGTTCTTACATCTATCCTCGCATTTCTTAGCTCGAAACGATTAGAGCAAGATCGTCTTTGGGTTGGTTTGACTAAGGAAACAGCACATCAACTTGGTACACCTATATCTTCACTGATGGCTTGGATAGAATATCTGAGAATGAAGCATACCGATCCGTCGATATTGGAAAGTATGGAAAAAGATATCGTCCGCCTGCAAATGATTACCGACCGATTTTCGAAAGTAGGTTCTGCTCAGGCTCTCGAATCGGCTGATATGGGGAAACTGATAGTATCTACAGTCGATTACCTGAGCAGTAGAATATCTAAAAAGGTCAACTTCGTTTTTCAGATGCCAGACGAGCCGATTTATGCTAAAGTTAGTACAACACTTTTCGAATGGGTAATTGAGAATCTGACGAAGAACGCTGTTGATGCTATGAGCGGTCAAGGCGAAATCATATTTACTCTGGAAAAAATAGAAGATCGTGTATTTATTGATATTTCGGATACCGGAAAAGGATTATTGAAATCGAAATTCAAAGAAATTTTTACACCCGGATATACAACCAAGTCGCGAGGGTGGGGATTGGGCTTATCCTTGGCTAAGCGTATTGTAGAGCAGTATCATGGGGGAAGGATCTATGTAAAATCATCAGAAATAAATATCGGAACTACATTCAGAATCGAGTTAAAGAAGTAAGTTTTTATCTAAACTCTGTCATGTCTTCCAAAAGCTTTTTTGTCTGGATTTCAGATTCGATCCAATGTAGGGTTAATGATATTAGAGCTTTTAAGTCATTTACATCTTTGTTTTCCCATTTCCTAGTATAATGAGTTTCGTCATTTCCTAACCATACGGCCCTTGCACTAACATTCTTAATATTTGCGTTCTCTATATCCTCTCTAATACAATTATTAAGAAATTTGTTTTTTATCGCATCGTGTTTATCTTCGGGTTGTGTTGATATTAAGTAATCTTTTATCAAAAACTCTAATGCTTTTCTATACCCTGTTCCGCAAATTTGATCCAATCCCATTTGTTCGGCAGCATAGGCTTGATTGTATATTATGACAAAATTGGGAGATAGCTCTGCAATAGTATTGGAGAAATCCTTTGATGTAGGACTAGCTGTTGGTAATATTTTCTCAAAATGTCCATATCCCTGATTAGTTTTATTGAAACGAACTATAAATACTTTTTGGCAGGAACTATTTGTACATCTGGAAAAAACATCGGCATATCCAGAACCAAAATCTTCTCTAATGGAAAATATATATTGGGGAACAATTGTTGTTTGGCAAAAAGGACAACAAAGGGATTTATTTTCAATTTTATAAAACACAGCACTTTTGGGATTATACCAAAAACCGATTTCAACTAATTCCATACGAATTTAATTTATAATTGTATTACAAATATAACAAAACAAAGGAAACTATATGATTGATCCTCTATTTAAGAGTAATAAGCTTATCTATATTGTTTTAATATTGGACTTCAAGCAAGAAAGCGTATGATGAGAAATTTTGGAAACTATGTATACAAGTGTTACTTTTTATCATCTAATCAGCGAGAAAAGTTGATTGAATATTTTTTAGCCTTGTGCCGAAGCCTTTTTTTTGTATTTTTGACGGTTCTTGAATTAGCAAATAAGATCTAATATCAATATTGACTATCAAAATTAACAATGGCAAAATTTTCTAAAGCATTTTGGGTAGCCAATTCAGTCGAGCTTCTGGAACGATTGGCTTACTACGCAGTTTTCATTTCACTTACACTTTATTTATCGAATATCTGGAGTTTTTCGGATATCGAAGCAGGTATTATTTCCGGAATCTTCTCGGCGTGTCTTTATCTACTTCCTACTTTTATGGGAGCATATTCAGACAAGATAGGCTTCCGTAAAGCAATTATGATTGCTTTCTCATTATTGACAATCGGTTATTTAGGTTTGGCTGTGCTTCCAACTATGCTGGAAAGTGCAGGCTTGGTTTCGTATGGAGCAGCGAACGCTTCAGAACTTAATCCCGACAGTTTTATCGATAGCTTGATCGGAAATTTCAAAGAATTTTTCGTGTCTATCGGAGTTGGTGACTTTGGCCGTCATACGACATTTACCGGTCTGGAGACAAGTGCACAGCGTTGGACAATAGTTCCAGTTCTGATGTTCTTAGTTGTTGGAGGAGCATTTATTAAATCCGTAATTTCGGGTACAGTAGCTAAAGAAACAACAGCAGAAACACGTGCACGCGGATTTGCTATTTTCTATATGATGGTAAACATCGGAGCCTTTACAGGAAAGACTATTGTCGATCCTTTGCGTAAAGCGCTGGGTGATGAGGGTATGATCTACTTGAATTATTTTTCGGCAGCAGCAACACTTATAGCCCTGATACTAGTATTCTTCTTCTATCAATCGTCTAAGACAGAAGGTCAGGGTAAGACATTTAGTGAAATATGGCAGGCTTTCCTTAAAGTTTGTACAAATGGTCGTCTGATTGCATTGATACTTATCACTACCGGATTCTGGACTGTGCAGCAACAAATGTATGCATCGATGCCAAAATATGTAATCCGTCTGGTTGGTGATGGAGCTACTCCGGCTTGGATATCGAACGTAAATCCATTAGTGGTATTTCTGCTAGTGAATTTAGTTACAACATTGATGAAGAAACGCTCTGCAATTGCATCTATCACAGTGGGAATGTTTATTATTCCAATATCAGCTTTGATTATGGCTAGCGGGAACTTGGTGCAAGGCGATATTCTGGGCTTCCACCCGATAACATTTATGATGATTGTAGGTATTGCTTTTCAAGCTTTGGCCGAATGTTTCATTTCGCCTCGATTCCTTGAATATTTCTCGTTACAATCACCTAAAGGTGAAGAAGGTTTGTATCTTGGATTTAGCCATCTGCATTCGTTTTTCTCTTCACTTATAGCATTTGGTATCTCAGGATTCTTGTTGGAAGCGTTTGTCCCAGATCCGAAGACTCTACCTCCGGGCACTGATTATGCAGCTGCAACAGCTAATGCACATTACTTGTGGCTGGTATTTTTCGGTATTGGATTGATTTCGGCAATAGCACTGATTATCTATTCACAAGTTGTAAAGAAACTTGATGCTCAGAAAGCAGCCAAGGTATAAATAGCAAGTTAAAAATATCAATTGATATAAAGCACTTATAGGTCAATCCTATAGGTGCTTTTTTTATTGCCGGTATTCGAATAGCATATGCCTGATTATCTTGCTTAGCTTACTATTTAACATCGAAGTGTTGACAAATTGAAATAATATTGATTATATTTATGCTTTAGAATAAAATTGGTTGTTCTATACTATGAAGCATGAATACAATGATATAGCATATGTAAATCTATTCTTGAATATAAAGAGAAGAGATGGCTATTGTGACTAAAACTATCATTTTGTTTTATTTGCAGTATGTTTCGTATTTCGATTATTCTGCTATTATCAACTATTTTACAACCTTAAAAATTTTATTATATGGAATTACCTTTTGCTGAATCGTGGAAAATTAAGATGATTGAACCTATCCGTAAAAGCACACGCGAAGAACGTGAAAAATGGATAGAAGATGCGCATTACAATGTTTTTCAGTTAAGAGCTCAACAAGTATATATCGATTTGTTGACCGACTCGGGAACCGGAGCTATGAGCGATCGCCAATGGGCGGCAATGATGATCGGCGACGAAAGCTATGCAGGAGCCGACTCGTATTACCATCTGAAAGAAACTGTTGAGAAAATAACAGGATTCAAATATTTCATACCTACTCATCAGGGACGTGCTGCCGAGAATGTTTTATTCTCATGCCTAGTAAAAGAAGGAGACGTTTGCCCCGGAAATTCACATTTCGATACAACGAAAGGGCATATCGAGTCTCGTAAAGCTATAGCTTTAGACTGTACAGTTGACGAAGCTAAGGATACGCAGCTTGAAGTACCTTTCAAAGGGAATGTAGATATCAAGAAGCTTGAAAAGGCTTTGGAAGATTATAAAGACAGAATTCCTTTCGTTATTGTTACATGTACCAACAATACAGCTGGAGGACAACCCGTATCGATGCAGAATTTGCGTGAAGTACGCGAACTGGCTAATAAGTATGGTAAAAAAGTTATTATCGACTCGGCTCGATTTGCTGAAAATGCATATTTCATCAAAATGAGAGAGAAAGGATACGAAAATAAATCAATCAAAGAGATTTGCCTCGAGATGTTTTCGTATGCCGATGGTATGACTATGAGTGCCAAAAAAGATGCCATTGTAAGCATGGGTGGTTTTATTGCCACCAATGAAGAAAGCTGGTACGAAGCTGCTAAAGTGAAATGTATCGCGTTTGAGGGATATGTTACCTACGGAGGTATGAGCGGCCGCGATATGGAGGCTCTGTCGGTTGGTCTTGACGAGAATACCGAATTCGAGAATCTTGAGACTCGTATTAAACAAGTTGAATATTTAGGCAAAAAACTGGATGAATATGGTATTCCATATCAGCGTCCGGCAGGAGGCCATGCAATATTTGTTGATGCATCCAAAGTTTTAACACATGTACCTAAAGAACAATTCCCGGCTCAGACATTGACTGTAGAATTGTATCTTGAGGCAGGAATCCGTGCATGCGAAATAGGATATATCCTTGCCGATAGAGATCCTATAACGCGTGAGAATCGTTTTGACGGATTGGATTTTGTTCGCTTGGCAATTCCACGTCGTGTGTATACTGACAATCATATGAATGTGATTGCCGCTGCCTTGAAAAATGTATTCGGCAGACGTGAAACTATTACCAAAGGCCTTGAAATAGACTGGGAGGCTGAAATTTTACGTCACTTTACTGTAAAATTAAGGAGAGCTAAATAAATTTAAAGAGCAGTATCATCCTCAAAAGTGATACTGCTTAATTTGCTTTTCGATTTTAAATGATATAATTTTAGAAACACATAATTAGAACTAACTACTATAATAACCTTTAAAAACACATTGCTATGGAAGATATGAAAGAAATTCCAAAGGAAACAACAAGAAAGACCCTCGACGAGTTTATTATCGAAAAACAAGAAGATTTTCAGTATTCTACGGGTGAGCTATCACGGCTTTTGAACTCCATTTTATTGGCTGCGCGTGTTGTTACCTACAAGGTAGGTAAGGCTGGCTTGGTCGATATCATCGGACGTGCAGGTGCTACGAATGTTCAAGGAGAAGATCAGCAAAAACTGGATGTTTATGCAAACAATGTATTTATTCAGACATTGATAAACCGTGAGATTGTTTGCGGTATTGCTTCCGAAGAAAATGATAACTTTATTACGATCAAAGGTCTTGACGGAGGACACAATAATAAATATATTATTCTGATGGATCCACTGGATGGATCATCAAATATTGAAGTTAATGTTTCGGTTGGAACCATATTTTCAATCTATCGAAGAATTTCTCCGGTAGGAACTCCCGTAACTATTGATGATTTCTTGCAACCAGGTGTTAATCAGGTTGCTGCAGGGTATATCCTTTATGGAACATCTACAATGATTGTATACTCTACGGGTAATAAAGTAAATGGATTTACATTAAATCCGGCTATTGGTAGTTTTTATTTGTCACATCCTGATATGAGATTCCCTGAAAAAGGAAGTATCTATTCGGTGAATGAAGGAAACTACATCCGTTTCCCTCAAGGAGTGAAGGACTATATTAAGTACTGTCAGGAAGAAGTTGAAGACAGACCATATACAAGCCGTTATATCGGTAGCTTGGTTTCTGATTTTCATAGAAATCTTCTGAAGGGTGGTATTTATATGTACCCATCATCTCAGAAAGCTCCAAGAGGAAAATTACGCTTACTCTACGAGTGTAATCCAATTGCTTTCTTGGCCGAAAAAGCTGGTGGAAAAGCATCGGATGGAATGAGACGGATATTGGAATTAAAACCAAAGGAACTTCATCAACGCACACCTTTCTATTGTGGAAATGCGGAAATGGTAGATAAGGTGGAAGAGTTTATTAGACAAGCAAAAGGTGTAGATACCAATAAAGACTTGGTTTAGTATATTTTTAAATTATTCAAACATCTGCAAAAGCCTATCATACAGCTTTTGCAGATGTTTTTTTTACCTAAAATTCATATTCATATTCATCGAGCATAAGGTGAAGCCTCCGATAGAACATAATAGACCTGCCAAAATAACCCATAGCCCTCTGAAAACTATTTTTTTATTTTGAGTTATAGCTCCCACAATGGATATTATCAAACCTACAACTGCTACGACAGGTCCAAGGAAGAACATTGCAATTCCGATATTCTCCAGTTCAGAAACTCTTAACAAATGAAATAGGGATAGAAGCATATCTGTCATAATAGGTTTATTATTATTTGTTATTTCTGTAGATTAGATTCATTGTCTCGAAAGGAATTAATTTCCCTTTGGGAGTTACGATGTGAACACACGATTTTTTTACCGACCGAACGTCAAAATTATATGCATCCATGAATTGCATGATTATTACACGAAAAAGATTATCGTAGCTCAGTTCAGGTGCTGAAACCTTTGGCAAGCAGCAAAGTAATTGGGTAACATCGTCGCAAGCTTTATCGACCGATATTCCGGTGCTGAATATTTTAAGCAGATGTTTGTGTAACTGCTCGTCTTGTTCGTATACGATTGTATTTTTAGAGGTATTGTCAAGCAATATCTTAGGATCGACATAGCGAGTCATTGGTATAAATTCGTCTCCAAATTTGAGAGCATAACCCATTGCCAGAGCATCAGGGTTACACGGTACGGGAATGATATCGTGCGACTCGAACAAGTTACTTTGTTTGAGAATTTCGTCTCTAACATCAGTCAGTGTGATGCGTTGATTCATTGCATCTGTCTTATTTCGCCCTGCAATCTGAACCGGCTGGAATGTCACTCCGCGTACTGACCTTTGCTTGCTGGCAAAGTCGAGTATGTCGCCTATCTCGTCGTCGTTAAGACCTTTATGTATCGTAGCTACGAGGGTTGTACTAAGGTTTAATTTGTTTAATCTTTCTAAAGCCTTCATTTTGATATCAAGCAGATCAGTTCCTCTGATGGTTTTTATCACCTCGGGACGGAAGGAATCGAACTGAAGATATATTTCGAAATCGGGCATATAACTTGCCAGTCTCTCGGCAAATTTTTCGTCCTGAGCTATCATCAAACCGTTGGTATTTACCATCAGGTGTTTGATAGGTTGGCTTTTGGCATAGTCCAGAATTTCGAAGAAATCGGGATGTATGGTTGGTTCGCCACCACTGATCTGTACCACATCGGGTGCCCCTTCATTTGCCACTATCGTATCAATCATCTTTTTGACATCCTCTAAACTGTGATGATTCCCTTTGGGTGAAGATGAGGCATAGCAGGTAGGGCAGGTTAGGTTACATTTGTCGGTGATTTCGATAATACTCAGACAGCTATGCTGCTCGTGATCGGTACATAGTCCGCAGTCGTAAGGGCATCCTTTTACAACCTCGGTATTGAATTGAAGAGGGATGTCGGGTGTTTTATTGTAGTTGCGAATATTTTTATAGTAAGTAGCATCAGACGCTAGCAGGCTTTCGAAAGTGCCATGCTCTTTACACGTTTTTACCATGTAAACTTTCTCGTCTTTGATCAGAATCTTGGCATCGACTCTCTTTAAGCATTCGGGGCATATGCTGATTGTAAAATCGTAATAGATATAATCTCTAGTTGGCATGGCTTGTAGTTTTTAGTTTTTTACTTATAAATAACAGATGAGGATTTAGTATGTATTTTCCGTAATAAATCAATACACAGAGTGATGCTACTTGTATGGTGCTGATTCCGTAAAATCGCCATCCGGGCTTGATGAAATCGAGCAGGAAGCGAAACAAGAAATAGGCAATCATGAATATCTTGAAAATTGCACCAGACTGCAAGGTATAATTATTCAGTAAATATTTGAGTACGATCCATAGAATGACGGCAAAGACGATCTCGTATAATGTAACCGGATGTCGGGAAAGTCCATCGCCCAGATCTATTCCCCAAGGTAATGTTGTGGGTACTCCGTATGTTTCTTCGTAGATGCCCGTTGTGAAGCAGGCTATTCGTCCGATGATGATTCCGAGCAAAAGGGGAAATGTGAACAAGTCGCCCGTAGAGTGTCGCTCATTGACAAATTTCTTAAATAATTCTACACCTATCAATCCGCCGATAAGTCCGCCGGTCAGTGTTTTGTTGTGTACGATGTATTGAAATTTGTCTGGACTAGCTATCAGTTCGGGAATATTTTCGGCTGCTCCTAAGAGATGTGATCCTATAAGTGCACCCAGTGTAGCACCAATAGCTGCAACAAGACGATTGATTGGACTAACCGGATCATTATGTCTTTTTTTCAGATACAGGTAATATCTGAAAGCAATGAATATGGCTAGGAACTCAATAATTCCGTGGAGAAGAATTTGATGTTCTCCTATCAGTAGTTTCATCGGAAAGTTGAGGTTTATGCTCATTCGGTTTGTATTGTGTGTAGTTTCGGCTACTAAGATAGAAGAAATTTCTGTAGAGAAGTTCTATGCTATGAAAGATATTTAAATAAGAAGATTATCTATATCCAATAAAATTGTCTAAATTTACCTAAGTACATGGATATTTTTGAAGTTGACCTTAAGTTGAATGAAATGTTATAAACAAGATGGAACAAATGAAAATTAAATGGGTTGTGATTATTCTTATGTTCTGTACATCTTTGTTTTGTTCATGTAGAGTAAATAAGTCTATAGGGATGAAATTGGAAGAATCAGGTACTTATACATATTCAGAAAAAATAAAATCGGATGTATTGACTGCTTATTATGGAATTAATATCACGTTGAATGTTGATAATACTTTTTCTTTTCAAGAATCTGCAAGTATTGAACATTGTGGTCAATGGACATATTTGCCGGATAATAAGATCAAGTTAATATTTGATATTAGCCATACTAGTGGAAATTCAGGTTTTGAAAAACTCCTCGAGGCTTATAATCCGAAAGGTGAATATACACTAGTAATACTGGATGATAATCGCATGAAGCTTTGGTGTTCGGAATGGAAAAGGCCTAAAATACTTATAAAGTTACAGAATGAGTATTAAAAGTAATATGTGATGTCGCACTTAGATGCGTTTATTGGAACTTTATCAAAAAAAGAAAGAAGATCATTGAAATAGGGCAAGGAAAGTAAATCTAAATGAACTGTGAAAAAAAAATATAGTAATTTTTGGTTGGCATTTGTAAATTTAAAAGCAAAAGACGGATTGGTTTTTTCTGATTTAATTGATTTTGATGGTTTGCCTGATAATATCGATTACAATGGAGCTTGGGCTAATATCATCGTGAAAGCAAACAACATAAATGATGCTCTAGAGATTATATCTTTAGGTTTAAGCGAATTAGAATTTGATGTTGTTTTTATCGATAAGATTGAGAATATTGGTTCTCTAATAGAATATAAAGAGGTGACAGATGACGTGAAAGCTGAAGTAGATTGGCTTTTAGAAAGTGACTTCGTTTTTAAAATAAGCGACAAGATTTTTCCTTACTATATTGAATAATCAATTAAGGGAATAAAATTTCTGTCTGTATATTAGTTTGACTGTTAGAAGTTAATTATAGAAGGAGTAGAGCCTATATCAAAAGTAAGCTCTGTTGTTCTATTTACTAGAAGTAGACTATCTATATAAATCCTCAATATTTTTCAAAAGGCTTTATCTATATTGTTTTATATATAAGAGTTTTATCGAATATCAATGACGTGTTAAGAAAACGATGAAAAGTTGTGCACAAGTGTTACTTTTTAACAAAACACCCCTCTTGTCCCCTGAAGGGGAAGAAATGGCAAAGCCCCTTTAGGGGTTTGGGGTAAGATCAGTTTAGTAACGAATATTTGTAGTAAAGTGTTACTTTTTGCAGATTGTGTTAAACAGGGGAGTGATGATGTATAAAAATGAAAAAGAGCCTAATCAATTAAGATTCAGCTCTTCTTCTCCTTGTACACGTACCCAGAGCCGGGATCGAACCGGCAAGGACTTGCATCCACTGGTGTTTGAGACCAGCGCGTCTACCAATTCCGCCATCTGGGCATTTCTGCGTTGCAAAAGTACATATAATTTTGTAATATCAAACAAAATAGGAGTTTTTTTTGAAAAATAAGTCTTATTATCTCTAGTTCAATTCTTATATTTGTTTAGTTTATCAATAAACTTGTATTACCTTTATAGCAAAATTTTGGATTATGGAGAAAAATAAAAATAACTATTGCGTTATAATGAGCGGAGGGATCGGCAGCCGATTCTGGCCTTTCAGCCGTGAAGCTAGACCGAAACAATTCCTCGATTTCTTCGGAACTGGTCGATCTTTGTTGCAGATGACTTTCGATCGATTTAAGAAGATAATACCGGTAGAAAATATCTTTATTGTAACTAATAAAGACTATGCAGATATTATTGCTCAGGAATTACCTGAATTGACTCCAAGCCAGATTTTGTCAGAACCTATACGTCGTAATACAGCTCCGGCTGTAGCATTTGCGACCTATCATATTAATAGCATTGCTCCGAATGCAAATATAGTAGTAGCTCCCTCAGATCATCTTATCTTGAAAGAAGATGAATTTCTGCGTGTAATTCAGAATGCATACGATTTTGTTGAAAAAAATAATGTATTGTTGACATTGGGCATCCGTCCTAGCCGTCCCGAAACCGGTTATGGATATATCCAGATGAGCGATACAAAGATAGATGGTGTAACCAGAGTTAAGGTATTTACTGAAAAACCAAACCTCGAACTGGCTAAAGTTTTCTACGAAAGTGGAGAATTCCTTTGGAACTCAGGTATTTTTATCTGGAATATGCAGACCATTCTAAGTTCATTCCGCGAATTCCTCCCAGAGATCACAACAAGATTCGACCTTGGGATAAGTCATTTTGGTACTGATCGTGAAGGTTCGTTTATTGACGAAAACTTCCCTTTCTGCCCTAATATATCTATTGACTATGGAATTATGGAAAAGGCTCAGAACGTATGTGTACAAGCAGCTGATTTTGGTTGGTCCGATCTTGGTACTTGGGGATCACTGTATGACGTATCTGAGAAAGATAATGATGCCAATGTATGCTTATCGTCCAAAGCTTTGATGTACGATAGTACTGAGAATATCGTAATGACTCCTAAAGATAAATTAGTTGTAGTTCAAGGCCTGGATGGCTATATTGTAGCAGAATGTGATAATGTGCTTCTTGTTTGTAAGAAAGAAGAAGAGCAGCGCATTAAACAATTTGTTACAGATGCTAAACTGAAATACGGAGACGAATATATTTGATAGTTCGATGCGAAAATTAATTGCATTCTTGATTAGTATATTGGCCATAACGGGCTTTACACAATGTATCTCTGGAGAAAAACTTACGGCAGAAGAGCAAGCATTGCTATCAGCTGTAAATGATGCCGTAGTTGAATCGTTTGCTTCTAAGGAGGATATTGTAAATGCGCGTGAATTGTTTGCCGAGGCGATAAACAAAGGATTGTTAGATACTGATTCGCTTGTTTTGGTCGAAACCATAGCTGATGATGGAATCTATCAGTGTGTTACGTATGTTTATCATAACAAGATGATAACATTTCATAATGCAAAGAAAGAAGATAGATTGTCGGGTGAATTTACTCAGGTTCAGGTTACGGATACGCCATACGAGGCTCTAACTTTTCTTGATGCTATACAGATGAATAAGTTTGATAATTTTCTGCGAGCTCGGACTAAAGACATTCCCGAATCGGACGATTGGTGGTTGATTACCTTTGTCTCGAAAA
Source organism: Dysgonomonas massiliensis (assembly GCF_900240225.1). Lineage (GTDB taxonomy): Bacteria > Bacteroidota > Bacteroidia > Bacteroidales > Dysgonomonadaceae > Dysgonomonas > Dysgonomonas massiliensis. The sequence goes on from NZ_OEPV01000002.1 coordinate 185,272, forward strand.
ATGGCGAGGCCTATTCAGCTAAGAACTATTACTCAAGATAATTCAATATTGTAGTATAATAAAGGAAAGGCAACAACAGTTGCCTTTCCTTCTTATGTATTCGCATGTATCAGAGTATATTATCTGATTTTTGTATTATTTCTGCTTGTCTATGGATACTTTTAATACGATAGGTTTCAAAGGTTTGTCGTATTCATTAGTCTCTACATTTTGTATTTTGTCGACTACATCCATCCCTTCTAATACTTCACCAAATATTGTGTATTCTCCGTCCAAATGAGGAGTTCCTCCTATTGTTTTATATATCTCGCGTTGTTCGGTACTATATAAAGTCTTGGGTTTTGCTTCATTTGCAATTTTGTCAGCTTGTGTACGCCAGCTTTCGCGTAGTTCGTTCATAGCTGCTTTATTTCCTTCTTTATACAAAGCCTTTAGTACATCCATGCTTTCGCTTTGTATTTTGTTGTATATTGCTTGCCTCAATCGTTCGAAACGTTGTTTCTCAAATTCACTAAGCTTCTCGTCGCTGAAAGTTTTACCCGTAACTATATAGAACTGTCCTGCATCTGATGCTTTTTCAGGATTTACGTCATCTCCCCAACGGGCTGCAGCTAGTGTACCACGTTTGTGTATCATTTCAGGGAATCTGAATTCGGCATCAACGGTTTCTCTTTCGTTTTCCGGATTCTTAGCTCCTCCACCTTGTATCATGAAGTCTTTGATGACACGATGGAATGTGAGGTCGTCAAAATAGCCCTCCTTGGCTTTCTTTAGGAAGTTTTCTTTATGGAGTGGTGTTTCATCAAATAATTTGACTTTTATGTCGCCATAGCTAGTTTGTATAGTTACAATTTGATCTTTTGCTTTACAGTTGTACATAGATATTGTTGTTAGTATAAATGTCAGAATAAAGATTCCTTTTCTCATCGTTGCTCCGATTTTTCTATTGTTCATTTGCAAAGATAGGGGATTTTTTAATTGACCTAAGAGATGGTGTTTATATAAAAAAGAAAAGGTTGTCTCACGACAACCAATCTTCATTGTTAACCTTAAATCTAATACTATGAAAAACACATTACAAAGGTAATGGGCCGAAAGGTAAAATCCAAACGTTAAGAGTCGAAATCACACTTATTTAAATTTGTTTAACAACAGTGTGGCAAAACCTAAATCAAGTTAACTTCTTTTCGATAAATTTTCATAAAAAGTGGGTGTGATTTGTCACTTACAGTTGACAAATTGAGTAAAAGTGTCAGATCGGTTTTGTCTTCTTAGAGTAGGATCTCATCGAGAGGATTCCAAAATACCTTTTTCCAGTGCTGTATTTTATCGTTGATGATAGTGATGCCTTCGGCCTCCAGGAGTTGATGCATCTGATTGGCCGGACCAAATGCAGCTTTGGCTGATAGTATACCTTGGCTATTAACTACACGATGAGCCGGAACAGCTTCTGATTCGTTGGCTGCTTGGCTCATTATTCGTCCTACCAGTCTCGATTGATTGGGATAACCAATCGCTTTAGCAATGGCTCCGTAGCTAGTAGCTCTCCCTCGAGGGATCATACGTACGATCTCATATACGGCTTGCTTGACTGCAGTATGATCTATATGGTCCATACTTATAGCTTATCAATAAGAAACCTTCCGGTATGAGAGTCTTTACATTTTGCAACCTGCTCTGGTGTTCCTTCTATCACTACACGACCTCCATTTTTACCACCTTCAGGACCTATATCGATAATGTGGTCGGCACATTTTATAACTTCCATATTGTGTTCGATGATGATAAGTGTATGTCCACGTGCTACAAGCGCATCGAATGCTTTGAGTAGTGTGCGAATATCGTGAAAGTGTAATCCTGTTGTGGGTTCATCAAAAATGAATAGGGTAGGAACGGCTTTTTCTTCGGCAAGATGTGAAGCTAATTTTACGCGTTGATTCTCTCCTCCCGAAAGTGAAGATGATGATTGCCCCAGCTTGATATATCCAAGACCTACATCTTGCAGGGGTTTCAGACGTTTAACGATTTTCTTCTCGGTATTGCCTTTTCCTCGTTCGAAGAATGCGATTGCATCATCGATAGTCATTTCCAAAACGTCGTATATGCTTGCGTCTTGATATTTGACATCTAAGATATCTTTACGGAAGCGTCTGCCTTTACAAGCATCACAAACGAGTGTGACGTCTGCCATGAACTGCATTTCGACAGTGATAGTTCCTTCGCCGGCACATTCTTCGCAACGGCCGCCTTCGACATTGAATGAGAAGAATGCTGGTGTGAAATGTAACTGTTTGGCCAATGGCTGTTCGGCAAATAGCTTGCGGATTTCGTCATATGCTTTTATATAGGTTACCGGATTCGAACGGGTAGATTTTCCAATTGAATTCTGGTCAACCATCTCGATATTTTTAATCATGCCAAGGTCGCCATCCAAGCGGTCGAAGTCTATCTTTTGTTCTCCTCCACGAGTTTTGTATTCGCGCTCCAGAGCAGTCCAAAGAACATCACAGACAAGAGATGATTTTCCTGATCCGCTGACACCTGTTACGACTGTCATAATGTTCAGAGGAAACTTAACACTGATATTTTTCAAGTTGTTCTGACGGGCACCATGTACTTCGATGTAATTATTCCATTTACGACGAATTGCTGGAAGTGGAATCTTTTCTTCTCCGGTCAGATATTTAACTGTGTAGCTATCCGATTTCAGTTGCAATCCTGCTACATCACCTTGGTAGATGATTTGCCCTCCATGACTACCTGCTTCGGGACCGACATCGATAATGTAATCGGCGGCACGGATGATCTCTTCGTCATGTTCAACGACAACTACCGTATTACCTAAAGCTGTAAGTTCACGCAGAACATTGATCAGTAGGTCGGTATCACGTGAATGTAGTCCGATGCTTGGCTCGTCAAGAATATATAGCGAACCTACAAGGCTGCTGCTAAGCGATGTAGCCAGATTGATACGCTGGCTTTCGCCGCCCGATAGAGTGTTGGATAAGCGGTTTAGAGTTAAGTATCCTAATCCGACTTTAATCAGGTAATCTATACGATTCTTTATTTCTATCAGCAGGCGTTTTGCTATGAGAGCATCTTGTTCAGATAGTTCAATATTATCGAAAAAGTCTTTTAGCTCGGTAGCAGGCATCACAACAAGATCGGCAATAGATTTACCTCCCACTTTGACATAAAGTGCCTGAGGTTTCAATCTCGATCCTTTACATGCCGGACAAGTTGTTTTCCCGCGATAGCGAGCCATCATCACGCGGTATTGTATTTTGTATTGGTTTTCTTCGACCATCTTGAAGAATGCGTCGATTCCTTCCACGTCTTTAGCTCCGTGCCAAAGGAAGTCCTTTTCCTTTTCTGTTAGGTCGTAGTATGCACGATGTATAGGAAAATCATATTTTGCCGCTTTACGGATGAAATTCATTTTCCATTCGCCCATTTTCTCGCCACGCCAGCAGAGAACAGCATCTTCGTAAACCGAAAGGCTTTTGTTGGGAATAACCAAATCTTCGTCTATGCCCAATACTTTACCGAATCCTTCGCATACCGGACAAGCCCCGATTGGACTATTGAAACTGAACATCATATCGCTAGGCTCTTCGAATTCGATGCCATCGGCTTCGAAATGTTTCGAGTAATGAAATTCTTCCGGCTCTTTATCACGAGGATAGAAGCGAACGATACATTCGCCGTTACCTTCGTAGAAAGCAGTTTCTACCGACTCGCCAAAACGATTTAGATTAGCATTGTCTGGATCGCTTGTCAAGCGGTCGATAACAAGCAAAGTCATGCTTGGATTGAGCTTTTGCTTATCTTTCAGTATATCTTCGATATATTCTTCGTCTCCGTTGATCTCTACACGTGAATATCCTTCTTTCAGTAAGATATCAAGTTGTTCGTGCAAAGAGCGATCTTCGGGAAGAACAATTCGTGTCAGAATTTTCAAACGTGTATCTTCAGGATAACTCAGCATCTGATCTTTGATGTCGCTTACCTGATGTTTTTTGACTTCTTGCCCCGATACGGGTGATATGGTTTTTCCGATACGTGAGAATAGTAAACGCAGATATTCGTATATCTCGGTCGAAGTTCCAACAGTCGATCGTGGGTTACGCGAATTGACACGCTGTTCGATAGCAATTGCCGGCGGAATACCCTTAATATAATCGCATTCGGGCTTGTTCATACGGCCTAGGAATTGGCGGGCATACGAAGAAAGGCTTTCTACATAGCGACGTTGACCTTCGGCATACAGCGTATCGAAAGCTAATGATGATTTACCCGAGCCTGAAAGTCCAGTGATAACTACGAATTTATTGCGTGGGATTTCAACATCAATATTCTTTAAGTTATTGACGCGAGCTCCTTTTATAAATATACTGCTTGATTCTGACATATGTGATATGAAACTTTAGTGCCTTCCGAAAAAGGAGCTACAAAATTACAAAAAATAAAGCAGATAGCATTTTATATTGAAATCTCTGTTTGTTAAATCCATACAAGTTCGTTCTGTACTCTTTTCAAATTGTTAAAAAGTAACACTTGTGTACAGAAAAATCATTTTTTACGATGGTTCACTTTTTGAGGTTAGAGGTGTCAAAGAGCTTTATTATATAGATAAAGTTTCTGAAAATAAAAAGGAGATTACACGTTGTGTGCAATCTCCTTCTGTATATTATTTAGGTAATCTTATCTTCTCATTTTAGGCATCTTGCCTTTGTTCTGAGTCATCATCTTCATCATCTTGCGAGTCTGATCGAATTGTTTCATCAGTTTGTTTACTTCCTGAACCGAGGTACCACTACCTTTGGCAATACGTTCGCGACGACTTCCGTTGATGATTTCCGGATTTGTACGTTCTTTCGGAGTCATCGAGTAAATAATCGCTTCGATGCTTTTGAATGCGTCGTCGTCAATATCTAGGTCTTTGATTGCTTTACCAACTCCAGGGATCATCGAAGCAAGTTCTTTCAGGTTACCCATCTTTTTGATTTGCTGTATCTGTCCGATAAAGTCGTTGAAGTCGAATTGGTTCTTCGCAATCTTACGTTGCAGTTCTTTAGCTTGCTCTTCGTCGTATTGTTCTTGTGCACGTTCAACTAGCGAAACGATATCACCCATACCCAAGATACGATCGGCCATACGATCGGGGTGGAATACGTCGATTGCATCCATCTTCTCGCCGGTTCCGACAAATTTGATTGGTTTGTCTACAACCGAACGGATAGAAAGCGCGGCACCACCACGTGTATCACCATCTAGTTTTGTTAGTACAACTCCATCGAAGTCTAGTCTTTCGTTGAATTCTTTAGCTGTATTTACAGCATCCTGACCAGTCATCGAGTCAACAACGAACAAGATTTCGTCCGGATTGATTGCTTCTTTGATCGATGCAATCTCGTTCATCATTTGCTCGTCGATAGCCAAACGTCCAGCGGTGTCGATGATAACCACATCGTTCCCGTTTTGTTTTGCTTGTTTGATTGCATTTTTCGCAATCTCGACCGGATTTTTATTTCCTTCTTCCGAGTAAACCGGAACATCAATCTGAGTTCCTAATATTCTTAATTGTTCGATAGCAGCTGGACGGTAAATATCGTCGGCAACCAAAAGCGGGCTTTTGCCTTTTTTGGTTTTCAGCATGTTTGCTAGTTTTCCTGTGAAAGTAGTTTTACCCGAACCCTGAAGACCCGACATCAAGATGATTGCAGGATTACCTTTCAGGTTGATATCGGTCGATTTTCCACCCATCAGGGTAGCTAGTTCGTCGTGAACGATCTTTACCATCAATTGTTGAGGTTTTACAGCTGTGAGCACATTTGCACCCATCGCTTTTTCCTTAACAACTTCGGTAAATTGTTTTGCTGTCTTAAAGTTTACGTCGGCATCCAACAATGCGCGGCGTACGTCCTTCAGTGTTTCGGCAACATTAATTTCGGTGATTTTGCCTTCACCCTTCAATATTTTAAACGATCGCTCTAATCGGCTACTTAAACTTTCGAACATAATGTGTTACTTGTTTGATTCTTATTGTTTTTTCAGGAGCACAAAGATATAAACTTTTGTTGTAAAGTGAAATACTTACATTAGTTTGTTTATGGCCATATATTTCCATATTGGTGCAACATGTAGGGCCTGCTTAATCTCGTCGTTCAGAAGTATTTGCTTCACTTGGTCGAGTGATAGTAATTCTACATCCAGATCTTCGGTATTTTCAAGATGAGGTTCACTTACTTTTTCGATGTCAGTTGCCAGATAACAGTAGCACATATTGGTGTGCGTACCCGGGTTGGCCGATATGGTTGTCAGTAGTGACCAATTGCCATTCCCGTAGCCGGTTTCTTCGAGTAATTCTCTCTTGGCTGCATCCATAAATGAAGCGTCTGTATCATCGCACACTCCGGCAGGAAGTTCGTAAGTTGTTGCTCCTAATCCGTGACGGTATTGTTTGACAAATACAAATTGTTTGTCCTTAGTGATGCCGAGGATATTAGCCCACATCGGATATTCCAATATATAATAAGAAGGAATTTCGGTTCCGCTTGGAAGTTTAACCCAGTCTTTACGGACTGTGCACCAAGGCTCTTTGATTAGATACTCGGAATTTAATACCTTCCACTTCTTTTTATCTGTCTCCATTTCAATCTTTTTTTGGCTTTCACAAAGATAAAGATTCATTATTCGGTGACAAAGAATAAATAGATCAATGCTCTGTTTTGATTATTAATGAATTATAAAATATAGATTTTATTTTCATCGTAAAGATATTGTTGTATATTTGCAAAGTGTGTACGTACACACTTGTTTGTAAACAGAATTAAAATGTCAAATATAACCATATCGGATATTGCTAAAAAAGCTGGAGTTTCGGCCGGAACTGTAGATCGCGTATTGCATAACCGCGGTCGTGTTTCTGTTGAAAATCAGCAGAAAGTGGAGAAGGCAATAGAAGAACTGGGTTATAAACCGAATATGACTGCAAGGGCTTTGGTGAGCCGAAAAAATCTGAATATTTGTGCCGTCATCCCTTCCAATTCGGAAGGCGATTATTGGGCAAGTGTAGAGAAAGGTCTTTATAAGGCAGTCAGTAATACAGAGTATAGCAATCTGAACCTCGATGTTGTTTATTACGATCAATATTCATCGCGATCGTTTGCTGAGGCTGTAAATTCAGTAAAAAGTAAAGACGATGTAAACGGAGTAATCTTGGCTACCCACTTTGAAGAGATGGTCAGAGAATTTACTGCCTATCTGGATGAAAAAGAAGTTGCTTATGTCTTTGTCGATTCGAATATTGAAGGTTGCAACGAGCTGGCTTATTTCGGTCTGGATGCATACGATAGCGGTTATGCAACGGCAGAACTGGCTTTGAACGTTACACAGGCGGAAGGGGCGGTAGTATTAGTCGATTTTAAACTGACTGAGGGAGAGGCTTCGACGCAATCAATTATACGTAGTAATGGATTTGTTGATTGTTTTGAGAAGAACGGACAGAAAGACCGTCTCGTATTCTTTAATCTGAATACAAATCTGAAAGATTATGAATCTCGTTTGGACAAATTGTTCGAATCGAATGTAGCTATTCAGACTTTGGTTACGCTAAATAGCCGTTCGTATTATGTGGCCGATTATCTTAAAAAGAAAAATAAAAAAGGCATCAAGATGATAGGCTTCGATTTGATTCAGAAAAATGTAGATTTCCTTGAAAAGCGAGTTGTATCGTTTCTTATATCGCAACATCCCGAAAAACAAGGATACAGTGCTGTTGAAGCTTTGTTCGGTCATACGATTTTGAAAGCAGAAATCAAAAATATAAACTATATGCCGATAGATATTATTACTGCGGCAAACCTAAAATATTACCAGGATATTTGAAAACAACCAGAAAACAAAATAAAATGAAAACATCTCTTTTTAGTATTGAAAATAAAGTAGTGGTCATCACCGGTGGCTACGGAGTATTAGGACGCAGTCTTTCGAAATACCTTGCGGGCGAGGGTGCTACGATCGTAATATTAGGTCGTAATAGAGCTAAAGGCGAAGAACTAGTTGCTGAGATAGAAGCGGCAGGTAATAAGGCTTCTTTCTTCGAGTCGGATGTAATGGATGAGGCTTCACTAATCCAGAACAGAAAAGATATTATCGAAAAATTCGGTCGTATAGATGTTCTGATCAATGCTGCCGGAGGAAATATGCCTGGTGCAACTATCGGTCCTGATAAAAATATCTTTGATCTGAATATTTCGGATTTCAAAACAGTGGTAGATCTTAATCTTTTCGGTACTGCACTTCCTACATCAGTATTTGCCAAAGCAATGGTGGATAATGGCGAAGGAGTGATCCTTAACTTCTCGTCGATGTCGGCGCTTCGTCCGTTGAGCCGTGTTGCCGGATACGGAGCTGCTAAGGCTGCTGTGACAAACTATACTCAATATATGGCAGGAGAATTGGCTACTAAATTCGGTGAGAAATTCCGTGTCAATGCACTTGCTCCGGGTTTCTTCATCACTGAGCAAAATCGCGCTTTATTGACAAATGCAGACGGAACATTTACCGATCGTGGAAAATCCGTAATCAATCATACGCCTTTCCGCCGTTTCGGATCGCCTGACGAATTGCATGGTGCAGTTCATTATCTGATAAGCGATGCTTCTAAATTTGTGACAGGTACAGTGCTTGTTGTAGACGGAGGTTTTGATGCATTTTCAATTTAAGAAATCAAATTAATAATATAAAAGACTATATATATGATACTTAGCGAACAAACATGGAGATGGTACGGACCCAATGATCCGGTTTCTCTGTCAGATATCAAACAAGCAGGTGCAACGGGCATCGTGACTGCACTTCATCACATAAAAAACGGAGAAGTATGGACTGTCGAAGAAATTGAAAAACGTAAGGCAATGATCGAGGCTATTGGCTTGACATGGTCGGTTGTAGAAAGTATTCCGGTGCATGAGCATATCAAAACGCAGGAAGGCGATTACAAAAAATACATTGAGAATTACAAACAAAGCATCCGCAATCTGGCTCAGTGCGGAGTGAAGATTATCACTTATAACTTTATGCCGGTTCTTGACTGGACACGTACCGACTTGGCTTACGAAGTAGAAGACGGATCACGTGCTTTGCGTTTCGAGCGTGACGCATTTATGGCTTTCGACCTTTATTTGTTGAAACGTCCGAATGCTGAAAAAGAATATACAGCCGAAGAAATAGCTAGAGCAAAAAAACGCTTCGAAGGTATGAGCCAAGCTGATAAAGACCTGCTTGTACGCAATATGATTGCAGGACTTCCGGGAGCTGAAGAAAGCTTTACAATCGAAGAATTCCAAGCTCAGTTGAATCGTTACGATGGTATTGATGCCGATAAACTTCGCAGAAATTTGATCGATTTCTTGAAAGAAATTGCTCCCGTAGCCGATGAAGTTGGCGCTGTATTGGCAATCCATCCCGATGATCCTCCATATTCAATCTTAGGTTTACCTCGTGTACTAAGCACGAAAGCAGACTTCGAAGCATTGGTAGCAGCAGTGCCAAACAAATCTAACGGATTGTGTTTCTGTACTGGTTCGTTCGGAGTACGTGCCGATAACGATCTTCCGAAAATGATCGTGGAATTGGGCGATCGTATCAATTTCGTTCATCTTCGCTCTACGCAACGTGACGACCAAGGTAATTTCTACGAAGCAAATCACTTGGAAGGCGATGTGGATATGTACGGAGTGATGAAAGGTTATTTGGAGATCCAAAACAAACGTGGAATTTCTATTCCTTTCCGTCCCGATCATGGACATCAGATGCTAGACGACTTGAATAAGAAAACAAATCCGGGTTATTCGGGCATTGGCCGCTTGCGTGGTATTGCCGAGTTGCGCGGCCTTGAAATGGGAATAGCAAAAACGCTATATAAATAAAAATCAGAGTTTATTTTTTTGAAATCTGCAGGGAGATGCCGAAAGGTTCTCTTTGCAGATTTTTCATTTGAAGGAGTGGTGTTATTTACAAAAGCTAGATAGTTGTCTATGTCACTATTTAAAGAGAACCGAAAAAAATAGTACTTTTACACGATTAAGTATTGCTGGTAACTTATGCAAATAAAAGGTAAACGTATTATATTGACTGGGGCTTCGTCGGGAATCGGGCGCGAGTTACTGACATTATTGTCGGCTTACGAAGGCGTAAAGATTGTAGCCGTGGCTCGTCATATAGACTCGATACCAGATATGGATGGAGTAATATTTCCTTTCTCGGCAGATTTAAGCAATAAGGAAGGTGTAAATTCCCTTTTTGCATATGCTGAATCATTGTTTGGCGAGATTGATATATTCATCGCAAATGCGGGATTTGCTTATCTCGAAAAACTAGGCGAAGCAGATTGGAAACACAATGAAGATATCTTCAATCTGAACGTGTTTTCGCCGATCTATTCGTTGCAGAAGCTTGTCGCTCAAACAAAGTCGGAATCGAAAGCATTTGTGTGTACCATATCGGGAGCAGCAATGGCTTCGTTGCCGGGCTATTCGCTCTATTGTTCCAGCAAAGCGGCTTTGCATCAATTTATCGAAACATATCGATACGAAAAGCCTGATAATTTGCAGATAACGGCTGTTTATCCAGTGGCAACACGTACCGACTTTTTCGATAAAGCTTCGGGCGAAGAGCAAACTCCACTACCATTTCCGCAACAATCGGCTGGAACTGTAGCAAAATCAATCGTTCGCGGAATTGAACGAAGTAGAAAGCGAGTTTTTCCATCAGTGTTATTTCGTATAGCTTATCCTATCGGGCGAGCTTTTCCGTGTTTGATGAAATTGTATTCGCTGCGCGAGAGAAGCAAAGTAAATAAAGTGATTAATAAATAAGAACCAACAAATATGAACATTTCTTCAGAAGACTATTTACCATTACTTATCATCGTTCTGACTTCTATAACAAGTATTATGGCTTTTAGTAATTTTGATCTGCGTAATAAACTGATTTTTAACGTAGGTGCTATACTGAGAGGGAAAGAATGGTACAGACTGATAACTTCGGCTTTTCTGCATGGCGATTCGATGCACCTTATATTCAATATGCTGACATTGTTTTTCTTTGGGGGAACTGTTGTGTCATTTCTTGGTGCTGGTAAATTCCTATTGATCTATTTTGCTGCTGTACTAGGTGGAGGTTTATTGTCATTATTGGTACATCGTCGTGATAATTATTATACAGCCCTTGGAGCTTCGGGCGGAGTCGTTGGAATTCTGTTTGCATCTATTGCACTCTATCCTCATATTGGGATTGGGTTCTTCTTAATTCCTAATTTTTATATTCCAGGTTGGCTTTTTGGAATTGGTTATTTGTTTTATTCGATATATGGAATGCAGCGCAACACCGATAATATCGGGCACGAAGCCCATCTGGGAGGAGCTGTGATTGGTATTGGCTTGTCATTACTGATGCATCCAAGTTCGCTAATCGCTAATGGTTTGTACATTGGAATAATGCTTATTCCGCTTGTATATTTGACCGTTTTGGTCTTGAAAGATATTCGCAAATAGTTAAAAAGTGCAAATTGTCATCTCTTAAAATTAACCTTTTTGAACAAGCGAAGTCTTATTAATGTTATATCTTTGTTGTATAATAACTAAAATGAATCATTATGAGTCAGAACAACGACATGCTACAATACGATGAGGAAGAAGCGGTAAAATATATCCAAAATTATCTGCCTCAGGAAATGAAAGAAAAAATAACAGCCGACGATATCAATTATGTGATTGATGTTGTATACGATTTCTACGAAACAAAAGGCTTGTTGGATGAAGACGCCGATGACGAAACAACAATCGAAATCGATGAGGACGAGATGATGGCTTATATCATGAAGAGCATCCGTAAAGACAAATATAAAGAATTTGCTGACGAAGAAGTTATGTCCATTGTACAAGGCGAACTTGCATATTGCGATTCGCTGGGCATCTTCGAGTAAGATAGAACTAAGTAAAAAACAAGACAAACACATTAAGAAGTTTAAAAATTATTACGTATGAAAAATTTTTCATTTTTTGCAGCTTTATTTTTAAGCGTAGCAGTAATTTTTTCTAGCTGTGGAGCTAGCAATACAGCTAAAGGAACAGGTATCGGAGCCGGAGGTGGTGCTGCATTAGGAGCAGGTATCGGAGCTTTGATAGGTGGCGGTAAAGGTGCTGCTTGGGGAGCTGGTATAGGTGCCCTTGTAGGTGGTGGAGCCGGAGCTGTTATCGGAAACAAGATGGACAAACAAAAAGCTGAGTTGGAAAAAATCAACGGAGCGCAAGTTGAGTCTATTAATGACGGACAAGCTATTAAAGTTACTTTCGAATCAGGTATCTTATTTGCTACTAACTCTAGCACATTGAACGCTGCTTCTCAAGGAGGTTTGACTAGCTTTGCTCAATCATTGATCAACAACCCAGACACAAATGTTGAAATTTATGGTCACACTGATAGCTCGGGTAATGATGCTATCAACCAACCATTATCAGAGCGTCGTGCTCAATCGGTTTACAACTTCCTTCTATCTAAAGGAGTTGCAGGAACTCGTATGGCTTCTCAAGGTTTAGGTTCGTCTATGCCAATTGCAGACAACAATACTTCTGCAGGTAAAGCACAAAACCGCCGTGTAGAAATCTACATCCTTCCAAACGAAAAAATGATTCGTGATGCTCAGCGTCAAGCTGGTAACTAATCAGTAATCACTGAAATAGAAAAAGGTCTTCCTGCTTTGGGAAGACCTTTTTTATTTGTGGCTGTAAGGTTAGAAAGGTAGATATTTGACTAACAAATATCCTCCGAAGATTAGCCATAAGAAAAGAATGAAAGCTAAAAGGAAAGGTTTTGAACCTGCTTCTCTGAATCGTTTGAAATTGGTTTCCATGCCCAGTGCAGTCATTGCCATTGTCAGCATGAATGTATCGATGTAGTTTATTGCATCAACAATTTCTACGGCAAGCAGATCGAGTGAGTTGAATCCGATAACGGCAATAAATCCGAAAGCAAACCAAGGAATAGTAATTTTCATGGTAGAAGAATTCTCTCCGTTTCTTGATCTGCATTTAGATAATACCAATGCATAAATAAGAAGTACGGGAGCAAGAAACATGACGCGAATCATTTTTACGATGATTGCATTCGAACTGATTTCGGCTGTCATAGCATTGCCTGCGCCTACCACGTGAGCCACTTCGTGAACGGTTGCACCGGTATAGATTCCCCATTGTTGAGGTGTAAGATCAAAAAATCCGGTCCGGTACATAATAGGATAGAGAAACATAGCAATTGTTCCGAATATAACTACTGTGGAAACTGCAATGGCAGTTTTGAAAGGCTTGTCGTTCAGCACAGGTTCGGTTCCCAATACAGCTGCAGCACCGCAAATAGCACTACCAGTAGATGTAAGTAAGGCAATTCCGGTATCTATTTTTAAGATCTTAGCTAAGAACATACCCAGAATAATTGTTCCGCAGATGATTATCAAGTCGATGACAACAGCGGATAGGCCTACTTGAGCAATGTTTTGGAAAGTAAGGCGAAAACCATACAGAATAATGGCTGCACGAAGTACTTTTTTGGAACAGAACGTGATTCCCGGAATCCACGCCTCGGGCATATTCTTTTTTAAGGTGTTGGCATAAGCCATACCCAGTATGATACCTATAATAAGTGGGCTGAATGAAAGGTATTTCATCAGTGCTGTGTCGGATATGTAGAATGCCGAGCATGAAAACAAGGCTACGAATAATATCCCGTGAATAGTGTGCGAACGCTCTCCTTTCTTGAACATAATTGAAATTTTTTATACAAAAGTAGGCTATAAGCTTTGTCAGATGGTAAAATGTGAGTTTGTTTATTTTTATCAGTCATAACTAAAAGTTATGAGCAATCGTCTTTTTCTTGTATATTTGAGAATGATAAAACTTTTACCCCTCTTATCCCCTGAAGGGGAAGAATACAGAGAAAAGCCCCTTTAGGGGTTTGGGGTAATCTCAAAGATGAATACATTAAAAAATTAAATATGTTTCATTTCAGATTACATGTTTTCAATTCGGTAGCCAATCATCTGAGCTTTACGAAAGCGGCCGAAGAGCTTTTTGTGACACAACCTGCAGTCACTAAAAATATTAAAGAGTTGGAAAGTCAACTTAAAATAGACTTATTCAATCGGTCGAAAAGTGGGATATCGTTGACCCAAGCCGGAAAGTTGCTTAAGGAATATACCGAGAAGCTGATTGAGCAAGAGAAGGAACTCGAATACAAACTGGGAGAGTTGCGTCATTCGCTTTCGGGAGAATTGCGTCTTGGAGCAAGTACAACCATAGGGCAATATATTTTACCTACTACGCTAGGCGAATTTATTAAACAGAATCCTGATATTAAAGTCTCGTTGATCAGTCAGAATTCACACGAAATAGAAGAGAAGGTATTATCTAAAGAAATAGATCTAGGAGTTGTAGAAGGCAGCTCGCGATTCAAAGAGCTGCGTTATGTGCCTTTTCTCGAGGACAGAATTGTTGCTATAGCGCATTCTTCGCAGACAGTGGGTCGTATCGAAAAGATGACACTGACTGAGTTGAAGTTAACACCTTTGGTCTTGCGCGAATCGGGTTCGGGCAGTCTGGATGTTATTTCGGCTAAGCTTCATAAGTGTGGGCTTAAGATTAAAGATATGAAGATAGGTATGCAGTTGGGAAGTACTGAAAGTATAAAGACATACCTTCGGTCGAACAATAGTATTGGCTTTGTATCTATCCATGCCATCCTGAACGAGTTGGCTCGCGATGAATTTAGAATTATCGAAATCGATGGTTTAGAAATAAATCGTACATTTAATTTTATTTATCCGCAAGGTCTTCAAAATGGATTAGTAGATCGGTTTATTGAATTTGCCAAAAAGAGAGAGTTATGAATAGATTGAGTGTTATTTGTATTCTTGTTCTTTCGCTGTCTATTTTTATCGGTTGTAATAAAGAGAAAGACAGCATGCAAGGTCATATTATATTTTTGCATATTGGAGAACAAAATAGTTCAATTCCTACATTTATTTTTTCGCAAGGTAATGATACTTCATATTTGCAATATAAATGGAAAGAGGTAAAGAACGAAAATGATGGCATAGCTATAATCTTGGAAGCTTGGGAGAACTATGTTGATTCAAATATAGAAGAAGTGCCTTTATTGGTGTATGAGGATATTAAAAAGACTTTGATTGGATTTAATTATGTGAATCATGATACATATAGCGGTGCTTCTGGTAGCTTTCGTGTTCTGATAAAAGACACTAATGATTCAATAACTTTTGATATGCCAAAGGGACAGGTATCTAAAGAGACTATGATAGAAATAATAGCAATAGCAGAAAAGAATAATCTAGAAAAAACGAAGCAAAGATTTCTTCGTTATAGAGATATGCAAGATTAGATAACTTTATCTATACCCTAAAGCGATCTTTGTTTTGGGGGGTATTAGACTGACGTAAGCGAAAACCTGAAAATGTGTACAGAAGTGTTACTTTTTCTATTCATATGGTTTTGAAGGAGATCGATTTTGAATAATATCATGAAAAAAGCTAAATGTGTGCACAAGTGTTACTTTTTGTACGACATATTTTCGTATTTTTGTAGCTTTCAATAAAATATCAACTCACTATGAATATTCTCATACTAGGAAGCGGTGGTCGCGAGAACGCTTTAGCGTGGAAAATCAAACAAAGTCCGAAAGTTGACAATCTATATATTGCACCCGGTAATGCCGGCACTGCGCTTGTAGGCGAAAATATAGCAGTAAAAGTAACAGACTTCGAAGCAATCAAGCAGGCAGCTATCGAAAAGAAGATAGACATTGTAGTGGTTGGTCCCGAAGATCCGTTAGTGCGCGGAGTGTATGATTTTTTCAAACAAGATGAAGAATTGAAGCATATTCCGGTTGTAGGTCCGTCACAAGAAGGTGCTCGTCTGGAGGGAAGTAAAGACTTTGCTAAACAATTCATGATTCGGCACAATATACCGACTGCCCGTTACAAAAGCTTTACGCTTGATCAGTTGGATGAGGCTTATGAGTTTTTAGGAGAGTTGGAAGCGCCATATGTACTGAAAGCAGATGGTTTGGCAGCAGGAAAAGGAGTATTGATTATCCAAGATATCGAAGAAGCTAAACGTGAGTTGAAAACAATGCTCGAAGGAATGTTTGGCGATGCTAGTAAAACGGTTGTAATCGAAGAATTCTTATCGGGAATTGAATGCTCGGTGTTTGTGATGACCGATGGCGAATCGTATAAAATATTGCCGGTAGCCAAAGATTATAAACGTATTGGTGAAGGAGATACCGGTCTCAATACCGGAGGTATGGGAGCAGTTTCTCCGGTTTCGTTTGCTGATGCCGATTTTATGAAAAAAGTAGAAGACCGTGTCGTAATACCTACGGTAGAAGGTCTTAAGAAAGATAAAATAGAATACTGTGGCTTCATTTTTATCGGTTTGATAAGCGTTGGAGGTGAGCCTAAAGTAATTGAATATAACGTTCGTATGGGTGACCCGGAAACTGAGGTTGTAATGCTGCGTATCAAGTCTGATCTGGTTGATTTGCTAGAAGGAGTTGCTACCAAAACATTATCAGCTAAAGTACTGGAAGAAGACCCTCGCTATGCAGTAACGGTTATGCTGGTTTCGGGTGGCTATCCTGGCGATTATGAGAAAGGTAAAGTTATTACCGGTCTTGAAAATGTGAAAGACAGCATTGCTTTCCATGCTGGAACAACAACCAAAGATGGTAATGTGGTAACTGATGGAGGGCGAGTAATAGCAGTTAGTTCATATGGTTCGGATAAAGACAGCGCATTGGCATTGTCTTTTGCTAATGCTGAGGCTATAAAATTTGAAGGCAAATATTATCGTAAGGATATAGGTTTCGACCTGAAATAACGTATCGAATGTCATATATAGCAATACAGCGTAGAATAGCTAAAGGAAAAGGACTTCTTGTCTTTTCTATCGTCTTTGCTGTTCTTGTCAGAATACTGTATTACTATTTGTCGAATGATAATTATCAAGCAAAGCAATATCCCGATGCAGGGTATCTTTGGCAGTTGATAGCACCTTTTTTTAGCGAACAGATTTATTCGGTATTGGTTGCAACCATTAGTGTGGCTTTGTTAGCCTTGCTGTGTAATTATCTGGATGTAAGAAATGTAATATTACGCGAGAAATCTTCGTTGGCTCCTGCATTTATAATACTCTTGTTTAGTTCGCATGTGACTTTCTTCGAGATGAGCCCTTACTATGTGGCAGTCTTACTGATGTTATGGGCTATCAATGAGCTTTTTGCGGCTTACCATTCGGACGTCCGGGCAATACCTACAGCCAATATAAGCGCAGTTATTGCTTTAGGGAGTTTGTTCGAGCCGATCTTAGTCCTTTATTTCGTGCTATTCATAGTGGGATTTTCGATGATGCATATATTAGATATCAAAAGCTTGATATCTGCATTACTGGGTTTTGCTTTTGTGTTGGTACCTGCATATTTTATTAGTGTGACTACGAATACAGAGGCTCTGTTTCTTAGCGCATTTGAAGGATTAAACATCAATGCATTATCGCAAATTCCGGTTCTTACCTTTGGGTATTTTGAATTGGTATTAGCTTTGATCTCTGTATTTGTTTTTGGCTGGTTGTGTATACATAATTACATGACAAGCTATAAAGATAAGATCCGGACACGCGTGTTTATCTCTTTCTTAGGGATAGTGCAATTGTTTACAGTACTGGGGCTTTATTTGCTCAATTACAATTATTTGATGAATATCTATATAGGAATAGCTATAGGTTCAATACTATTAGCTCATTATTTTACAGTTACAGTGCAGCGAATTATGATTTTTGTATTCTGGCTGATACTAACTATTTGTTTATTAGTTTCCTATATCTCTTTTGTCGAGTAATTTGATATAAATATTTTGAGGCGTATAGCTTATTTTCGCCATAAAAAAGCTATATTTGGAAAATTATTGTTTAATTCGCGTTTAATTTGCGAATTTTGTATTTTAAAACTTGTTATGCATATATCCTTTAAGGCGGAGCAAATTGCTCAAGTGTTGAATGGGACTGTAGAGGGAGATCCTCAGACAGAGGTAAATAGCTTTTCGAAGATAGAAGAAGGTAAACCTGGTACATTGACTTTCTTGGCCAATCCCAAATACACACCATATATATATACAACTAAAGCAAGTATTGTTTTAGTTAACAACGATTTCGTTGCAGAACATCCAATTACAACTACACTTATAAGATGCGAAAATGCTTATGCAGCTTTAGCTATATTGTTAGATATGGTTGATAAGATGAAACCGCAGAAAAAAGGTATTGAAGAGATGTCTTTTATAGCACCTGATGCAACTGTAGGAACTGACGTATACGTTGGGGCTTTCAGCTATGTGTCAAGTAATGCGAAAATCGGAAACAATGTAAAAATTTATCCTCAAGTATATATCGGAGACGGTGTTGTTGTTGATGATAATACAATCTTATACTCGGGTGTAAAAATATATTCAGGCTGTCGTATCGGTAAAAACTGTATCATCCATTCGGGTGCAGTTATCGGATCGGATGGATTTGGATTTGCTCCTGAAAATGGTGTTTATAAGAAAATACCTCAGTTAGGTTATGTTATTGTTGAGGATGATGTAGAAATAGGTGCAAATACAACTATAGACCGTGCAGTGATGGATGCAACCATCATTCATAAAGGTGTTAAACTAGATAATCTAATACAGATTGCGCACAATGTCGAGATCGGCGAAAATACAGTAATGGCAGCCCAGGTAGGTATCTCTGGATCTACTAAAGTTGGTAAAAACTGTATGTTTGGGGGGCAGGTCGGTCTTGGTGGTCATATCACTATTGCTGATGATGTAAACATTGGTGCACAGTCGGGTATTATAAGTAATATAAAAGAGGGAGCTAAAATATTAGGATCACCGGCTATGCCTGTTAAAGACT
The DNA here is from genome assembly GCF_900240225.1 of Dysgonomonas massiliensis. Classification (GTDB taxonomy): domain Bacteria; phylum Bacteroidota; class Bacteroidia; order Bacteroidales; family Dysgonomonadaceae; genus Dysgonomonas; species Dysgonomonas massiliensis. The sequence continues at coordinate 204,303 of NZ_OEPV01000002.1, forward strand.
TTTTCAAAGCCAGTGTTGTACTCCCTAAATTGCCAGAAATGTATAAACAACTGGCTCAACTGCAAAAAGAAGTAGAAATGCTTAAGCAGGAAAGAAACAAATAATCCAAAACTTAACTCACTTGATTATGGATAAACAACATACACTCAAAGAAAGTTTTACGCTTGAAGGCAAAGGCCTCCACACGGGGCTGCCAATCATAATAAAATTTAACCCTGCAGATATAAATGAAGGGTATAAAATCAAGCGTGTAGACTTGCCCGAGCAACCAATAATAGATGCTTTGGCGGAGAATGTAGGTAACACTCAGCGTGGTACCGTTCTTATGAAAGGGGATGTGGCAGTAAGTACTGTCGAACATGCAATGGCAGCACTCTATGCACTAGGTGTAGATAACTGTTTGATAGAAGTTAATGCTCCTGAATTTCCAATATTGGACGGAAGCTCAATACGCTATGTCGAAGAAATAAAAAGAGTAGGTCTGCAAGAGCAGAATGCTGATAGAGATTATTATATAGTACGTAAGAAAATGGTTGTTAAGGATGAGGAAACTGGTTCTCAGTTGATCCTTCTTCCGGATGATCAATTCTGTGTAAACTCTTTTATCGAATTTGAATCGAAATATATTCCGAATCAATCGGCTACATTAGATGATATATCGGAGTTCGAAACAGAAATTGCAAGCTGCCGTACATTTGTATTCGTACGCGAGATACAAAAACTACGCGAAGCAGGTCTTATCAAAGGAGGAGACTTGGATAATGCAATTGTTATTTACGAAAGACAAATCTCTCAAGATGCACTTGACGATTTAGCAGACTTGATAGGTGTGCCACGTAAAAAAGCTGACGAACTAGGATATCTGAATAATAAAGAGATTCAATATCCGAATGAACCGGCAAGGCATAAATTGCTAGATATTATTGGTGATATGGCTTTGATTGGTAAGCCAATTAAAGGTCGTGTTATAGCGACTCGTCCGGGTCATAAAATAAACAACCAGTTGGCAAGAGCTATCCGTAAGCAAATTCGCTTGAATGAAGTTCAACCGCCAATCTATGATCCAAATGCAGAACCTGTATTTGATATCAATCAGATCAAGAAACTATTACCTCATAGATATCCATTCCTGATGGTCGAAAAGATTATCGAAATTGGCCAACGTCATATTGTCGGTGTTAAAAATTTAAGTGTAAACGAATTACTCTTTCAAGGGCATTTTCCTGAAGAGCCGGTTTTCCCTGGAGTATTGCAGGTAGAGGCTATGGCTCAGATTGGAGGACTTTTGGTATTGTCTCAAGTAGATGAGCCTGAAAGATATTCGACATACTTCTTGAAGATAGATAACGTTAAATTCCGTAACAAAGCAGTTCCGGGTGATACGCTAATCTTCCGCCTTCAGATGATGACAGAGATCCGTAGAGGTATTGCCAATATGAAAGGATTTACTTTTGTTGGCGATAAGTTAATATCGGAAGCAGAATTTACAGCGCAAATTGTAAAAAATAAATAACGAATTTTATGTCAAGCATATCAAATCAAGCTTTTATCCATCCTGAAGCTAAATTAGGTAATAATGTCACAGTTGAAGCTTTTGCTTTTATTGATAAAAATACCGAAATCGGCGACGGAACATTGATCATGTCAGGTGCAAATGTTAGAGAAGGAGCACGCATCGGTAGAAACTGTATTATTCATCCGGGAGCTGTTATAGCTGGAGTACCTCAAGATTTGAAGTTCAAAGGAGAGGAAACCACTGCAGTTGTAGGTGATAATACAACAGTGAGAGAATGTGTGACCATTAGTCGTGGAACAGCTTCGAAAGGTACTACTATAGTAGGTAGCAACTGCTTGTTGATGGCTTATTCTCATATTGCTCACGATTGTGTTTTACAAAACAATATAATTGTAGGAAACGCAACACAATTGGCCGGAGAAGTAGAAGTGGACGACTTCGCTATCATAAGCGGCGGTGTTTTGGTTCACCAATTTACACGTATAGGACGTAATGTTATGATTCAAGGCGGAACGCGTCTTGGTAAAGATATACCTCCTTACATAATAGCTGGTCGCGAACCGGTTTGTTACTCGGGTGTGAATATCGTAGGTTTGAGAAGACATAGCTTCTCGAATGATAAGATTAATGAAATACAAGATATATATCGTGTTATTTATCAATCGGGTCATAACTTCTCGGATGCAGTAGCAGTATTGGAGAGGGATTATGAAAGAACTCCTGAATTGGAAAATATTACGCAGTTTATCAAGACTTCAAGTCGTGGTATTGTAAGAGGATATTTGGGCTAATTCTAGCCTGATATTAGATACAAAGAAGCTGCATAATAAAATATGTGGCTTCTTTGTTAATATAAAACACGAACCAAGACAAATTTTGTGCTACAATTTTACTATTTTTGAGAAAATACAAAACAACCTACATATAATGGGGATTTTCAATGACTTCAATATCTGAATTTCCTGAGTAGAATTGTTATTCTCATTGCTAATTTATAATAAAACTAGACGATCATTATGACTCATATGCCGCCTATTATCAGCGATTTGGCTTTTATGCTAATCGTTGCTGGAATTGTAACAATAATTTTTAAATGGTTAAAACAACCTATTGTTTTAGGGTATATTATTGCAGGTTTCCTGACAGGACCTCACTTTGATATATTCCCGACCGTAACTGACACAGAAAGTATTAATATCTGGGGAGAAATTGGGGTTATTTTCCTGCTCTTTGGGATGGGATTGGAATTCAGCTTTAAAAAGCTTATTAAAAACGGGAAAACTGGTTTCATAACCTTGTTGATGATTGTCCTGGGGCTCGGTGTTACAGGTTATTTTCTCGGAACCTGGATGGGATGGGGTCATTGGAATAGTCTGATATTAGGCTGTATGCTCTGTCTGTCATCAACGACTATTATTGTTAAAGGTTTTGAAGATCCTAAATATAGAGGCAAACACTTTACAGAAGTAGTATTTGGAATCCTGATATTTGATGACCTATTTGCAATTCTAGTGATGGTGTTCTTGGGTACAGTTGCGATTAGCCACCATGTAGAAGGTTCGCAGATGTTGATGAGCTCAGGTAAACTTATCTTCTTCATGGTTGTATGGCTTGTTTGCGGAATCTTTATTGTTCCAACTTTCTTGAAGAAAGTAAAGCGTTGGTTAAACGATGAAACATTGTTGATCATATCTCTTGGTATGTGCCTGGGGATGGTTGTTTTTGCTGTAAGTGTTGACTTATCTTCGGCTTTAGGAGCCTTCATTATGGGATCTATCCTTGCCGAAACTGTAGCCTTAGAGAATATTGAAAGAGTGACCAAGCCTATAAAAGACTTCTTTGGTGCGATTTTCTTTGTATCGGTAGGGATGCTTATGGATCCGATGATTGTTGTAGAACACTTCAATAGCATCATTCTCATAACTATATTGGTTCTTGTTGGTAAGATTGTATTCACTACATGGGGAGCACGCCTATCGGGCGAGTCAATGCATGTTTCTATTCAATCTGGCTTTAGTATGGCTCAGGTAGGTGAATTTGCTTTTATTGTTGCCGGTACAGCAATCAGCTATAAATTAGCTGATGACTTTATCTATCCAATAATTATTGCAGTGTCTATTTTGACGACCTTTACTACTCCTTATCTGATGTCGGCTAGTACTGGAGCTTATAATTTGATGATGAAGACAGTCTCACCATCTATGAGAGAAAAGATATTGGCTCGTGATAAAGAATTAGCGACTCCTAAAGAAACTACTACATGGGGTGAATTTGTGAAGAATTATATCTATAATATTATAATATTCATATCTCTTGCTATTGCGGTGGTTGTAATGTCTACTAAGTTTATATATCCTTATCTTTTGGAACACATAGATCAGTTGTGGGCAAGTCTGATTAGCTTGGCTATAACATTGGTTGTAATAGCACCAATATTGAAAGGTCTGGTGTATCGTGGAGGAGAACAACCATTCTTGATCTTGAAACTTTGGAAGCAGCACCTTAAGCATCGTATTGTATTGTCAATATTGATCGTGTTACGTTATCTTATAGCTTTTGCTTTTGTGTATTATATCTTCTGGACTTATCTTGATATTCCAGTATGGGTATCTGGAGTAGTGGCCGTTGTTCTATTGTTCTTATTGCTTCGCTCGAAATATTTGTTGAAGCTATACTGGAATATGGAGTATAGATTTGTACTGAACTTCAATCAGCGAATTATTAGTGATAAACGCAAAAGTTCGAAAGAACAGGAAGGTACAACTACTACATTTGAGCTAACGTCTGAGAGCTGGATAGAGCAGAATCTATATGTTGGCAAATTTAAGATAGAAAAAGAATCAGTCTATGAAGGAGTAATGTTGAAAGATACAGACTTCAGATCGCGTTATGGTTTGATTATAATAGATGTATTTCGCAACTCAACAGATCTTTTCTATCCAAACGGAGAGTTTGTATTGTTAGGAGGAGATGAGATAACTGTTGTCGGTAATATTATGCAGATTAACCAATTGTCATCTGAAAAGAATCAGATAGACCTAGATAAGACATCTCTAAAGACAATACACGATTTTGCTAAAATTCAAGATGAAGACCCTAACTCGCAAATGAAGTGCATTTCGTTTATTGTAGAAAAGGACTCAGGTCTTTATGGTAAAAGTCTTCTTCAATCAGAGATGGGTAAGAGAGGTCGTGCTTTCGTTATCGGAATAGAGCGAAGTAGCGGCTATGAGATTAATCCTTCTGCAGCTACTATCTTCGAAGAGGATGACTTGGTTTGGATCGTAGGAAATAAAGAAAGTGTATATGCGGTAATCAACGAGAATTTTCACTGCTAATTCAGACGAGAATGAACTTGAGGCAGGCTAATATAGAAGATATATCTGTTATACAAGAAATTGCTGAAATAGCTTTCAGAGAAACATATAGCTCGATACTCTCAGCTGAGCAATTGAGCTATATGCTAGATATGATGTATAGTACTTCTTCATTAGAAAGACAACTGAGAGAAGGACAAGAATTTATACTTCTAAGTGAGGCTGATACATACTTGGGCTTTGTTTCATACGAAGCCAATTATGATGGCAGAGGTGCTATGAAGTTGCATAAATTGTATCTCCTTCCGCAATATAAAGGGCGAGGCTTAGGTAGGATCCTTGTCGAAGCTGTCTTGCAAAAAGGACATGAGTTAGGAGCTGTAGCTGTCCGTTTAAATATGAATAGAAATAATCAAATCTACGACTTTTACACCCATCTGGGATTTGTTGTAGTAGGTGAAGAAGATATTGATATTGGTAGCGGATATCTGATGGAAGACTATATTTTTGAAAAGACCTTATAGAAATTATATATGCGATATTTATTGTGAATAATTTGATCGATTCGTGATAATTACCTTTATTTACAAACTATAAATGCTAGAAGCATGTATATGTGTGCTTTGTAGTAGTTGTTAAAGATATAGAAAGACAAATGAAAAAAATATTACTATTTACCGCCCTTTTTGTTATAACTTTAGTATCGTGTATCGGAGGAGTGTCTTCTGATGTAAAAGCGCGTGATAAGGAAGCAAAAGCATTGGACGTAGTTGAGACCCAAGGAAAAACAAAGATTGTTCATTTAACTTTAGATGAGTTTCGTCAGAAGATTGCTAATATTGATCGTAATACTAAGGAGTGGAAATATTTGGGCGATAAACCGGCAATCATAGATTTCTATGCAGACTGGTGTGGACCCTGTAAAAAGATAGCTCCTATTTTAGAAGAGTTGGCTAATGAATATGCCGAAGAAATATATATCTACAAAGTAGATACTGACAAAGAGCAAGTTCTAGCTTCTTTGTTTGGCATAAGATCGATACCGGCACTTTTATTTGTACCTATGGAAGGTGAGCCACAAATGGCTCATGGAGCATTACCGAAGGATAAACTGAAACAAGGAATTGATGAAGTCTTATTATTGAAGAAATAATATAACTCAGACAATTAACTATATACGATCCCTTGTTGCAGTAATGCAGACAAGGGATTTTTGTTTAAACTAACTATAACTATATAAATGATTATGAAAAAAATCGCACAAAAATTAACAGACCTAGTAGGGAATACCCCTTTGATGAAGCTAAATAATTTCGAAAAAGGACATAATGCAGGAGCGAACCTTATAGCGAAACTAGAATATTTCAATCCGCTTTCGAGTGTGAAAGACCGTGTAGCTAACGCAATGATAGAAGATGCAGAAGCTTCTGGCTTATTGAAGCCAGATAGCGAGATCGTAGAACCTACAAGTGGTAATACGGGTATAGGCTTGGCTTTCGTGGCTGCAGCTAAAGGCTATAAGCTTACACTTACTATGCCAGAAACTATGAGTATAGAGCGTCGTAATCTGTTGAAAGCGTTAGGAGCTAATATCGTATTGACTCCGGGTGCAGCAGGTATGAATGGTGCAATTGCCAAGGCTGAGGAGATGCAGGCTACTAATCCTAAGGCTATCATTCTACAGCAATTTATCAATCCGGCTAATCCTGCAGTACATAAGAAAACTACGGCCGAAGAAATCTGGAGAGATACCGATGGTCAGGTTGATGTTTTTGTAGCTGGTGTAGGTACTGGTGGTACAGTTAGCGGAGTAGGTGAGGTGCTTAAAAAATACAATCCGAACGTTAAGATTGTAGCCGTTGAACCTGATGCTTCTCCTATATTGTCGGGTGGACAACCTGGACCTCATAAAATTCAGGGTATTGGCGCTAACTTCGTGCCTAAGAATTATAATCCTGTTGTAGTTGACGAGGTGTTTCGTGTGACGAATGACGATGCTATGAGAACCGGAAGAGAGCTTGCTCGCGAAGAAGGTTTGTTAGTAGGTATTTCTTCAGGAGCAGCTGCTTATGCGGCTTTGCAATTGTCGAAAAGACCAGAATTCGCTGGTAAAAATATAGTTGTATTGCTACCTGATACAGGCGAACGATATTTGTCGACTGACTTGTACGCATTTGATACATATCCGTTGTAGTAAACTCATTTCTAGGTATCTATATGATGGGATAATTGTTAAAATAACGATTGTCCCATTTTTATATGCTTGATAAATTGATACAGTTTATATCTCATATATAGAGTTTATTCATCTTTGTCTGTTCCTTGTAATTTCTTGATATTTAGATATATTGTTCCTGTTGTTGCGTTTTGTGTTTTGTCAAAATGATACTTCCTTCAAGTTTTCAGTGTAAAAATGTCACTAATAATTTGTATGTTATAAAACATATTTGTATCTTTGTAGTGTAGAAAAAGAAAACACTTAAGGATACCATGAAATGACTAAGCAAGTCATGGTGTCCTTATTTTTTTTGCTACAAATATGAAATATTAAAAACAAATTAAATTTTTAAATTATGAAACGTTTATTATTATCAAGTGTATTTGCTTTAGCGTTGGTAAGTTCTTCTTTTGCAAGCGAAGGTGATCTAGTAGCTAAATTAGACAACTCAAAAACTGTAGATCGTATATCTCGTTATTTGTCAGCTGACTATTCTCAAAAAAGTGATCTAAACTACGTATTCGAACTAGCTAACAAAAAATATGTAAGCTATATGAAAAAAGGTCTTTCATCAGAAGAAGCTGCTTCAAAAGCACTAAATTTCAGCTTAGCTAATACAAAAGTAGTTTTATCAAAAGAACAATACCACAAATTCCTATCCTTGATCAATGTAACAATGAATAACACTAAAAAAATCAGCGAAAATGAACTACTTGCTAACAAACAATAAGAGTTTTACAAATACATATCAGAAAGGTTGTTTCTTCAATGCATGAGACAACCTTTATTTTTTGTCCTTCTCCTGATAAAAAGTAACACTTTACTACAGAATATTATCCGATTTTTTATCCCTCTACTTGGCTATTTGTTAAAAAGTAACACTTGTGTACAACTTTCCGAATAATTACAATCTGACACTCTATTTTCTATATCAATATCCAATTTATCAAAGATCTCTCTTTTCTGTATAGATAAAGTTTATTCATTAAGAGGATTATATCCTAAACAATATTGTATAATATCATCAGGAGTGATGGATGGCTCTTGCTTATAGATTTTGCTGTAAATCAATACTGAGTTTGATCTGCTACCAGTTTGAGGAGCAACAATAAATCCATAGCGAGGAGTATCGAAAGATTCATCGATTTCATTAATAATAATATTTTCATCTTTTTCAGTGTAGTATTGACGGATATTACTATATTTCTCTCTATGCAGATTTATATCCATGTGATGTACATCACTAAATATTTCAAAATATCTAACAGAATTGCCATCTTCATAAAGTATTATGTGCAGCATGTAATCTTCTACATATACTGAGTGGTATATAGTGCCTATTTCGTTGAGTAACTCACTCTTTATCCCTTTTCCTGTCAGATTATGACATTTCGAAAGTATAGCTTCTACATTATCCGTAAATTTGAAAATACCTAATCCTTCGTATGGGGCTATTATTAATTGGTCTTTCATAATAGGTCATATTTATTGATTCCAATATGCTTCTACAGTCTTTTTTGCTGTTTCCGAGAAACTTTTCATAAGCTTGTAATTTTCCTCTCCTAAGTATTCTTTGCCTTTGTCGTCTTCATATTTCTCAGTTGGCAATAGTTCGAAAAAATTGAAGTTCCCGTGTTTATCCTTTGTTTTGTGTACCCAGACTAGTGAATAGCTGCAATCTTCTATTGTTACTTTTTTATCCTTCTCTTTGCTGATTGATACGTTTGCCATCATGCCACCGGTGGTATTTACAAGTTTCATTCCTGAAACAAAATTGCCCAGCGAGTAAATAATTACTGCATCAATCTCTTCGTTTTCATTATAACGGATATCGATCGGTTGCACCACATGTGGATGATTGCCAACTACTATCTTTACTCCATTTGCTATAAGGAAGTTTGCAAGCTCTTTCTGCTCTTTATTGGGCATAAGTTTATACTCGTATCCCCAGTGCATATTTGCAATGATTATATCAGCTCTCATGGCTTTGGCTGCAGCAATATCTTTTAGTATGGTTGGCTTATCAATATAGTTGACAATGTTGGGTGATGTTTGTTTTATTCCATTTGTGCCATATGTATAGTTTAACATAGCTATACGTATACCATTTCTGATCATCATCAACGGATAGTAGAGTTCTCTCTTTGTCGAATCTACAAATGTACCGGTATGTAGTATTTTCAAGGAATCAAGCACCTCGATAGTTCTCTCCAGACCTTTTTTTCTTCTATCCAATGAATGATTGTTTGCCGTCAGAAAAATATCAAATCCACTGTTTTTCAATTCTGATGCAAACTCGTCGGGAGCTGAGAATTGAGGATAACCTCTGTATGGCTTTCCTGCTAAAGTAACCTCCAGATTCACTACTGCAATATCAGCAGCTGTTATTTTATCCTTGACTTTTTCAAAATAAGCTGAATAATCGAACCCGTCAGTGGTTCGGGCAACATTTATCTGCGATTGATGTTGCATAGCATCTCCAGCAAAAAGGAAACTGACTTCCTTTTTCTGAGCATGTATCCCGATAAAATATATTAATGCGAGTATTATTGTAAGTGCGCTTTTGTGCATAAATAAAGTGTAAGGATTTCGATTAAGTCGTAAAAATAACGAAATAATCTAAATATCAACAAAGTAGAGTGATTACTTCTTCCAGAAAGTAGGCATGAATAGCGATAGTACTGTAAATACTTCGAGACGGCCTACCAGCATGATGAATCCCATATACCATTTCGCTCCGGCCGATACGTTGGCGAAATGTCCGGTTTCGGCTTCAGATCCCAATCCTGCTCCAATATTACTTATCGAAGCAATGGAAGCACCGATAGCACTTTCGAAGTTCATTCCCATCAACGACAAAACGACACAGCTGATAACCAATATACCAACATAAAGAAACATGAATGCCAAAACTTTGGTTACTGTATCTACTGGTACTACTTGTTTGTTGATGCGTACCGGAAGTATGGCTGTGGGATGTACCTGACGCTTGAATTCGTTGATTGTGTTTTTGAAAAGAACTATTACGCGGACAATCTTTATACCTCCCGATGTTGAACCTGAGCAGGCGCAGAATAGCATCAGAATAAGCATCATGAAAACATAAAACGAACCCCATCCGGCATAATTGTGGAAGGTGAATGCCGTAGAACTGATACCCGAAATCACATGGAAAAGAGAGGTTCGGAATACTTCTTCTACATTCGTAAACTTGCCTGATGCAAGCAGGCAGATAGCAAATACTATCGTGAAAAATAGAACAATGCATGCATACCATCTGAACTCTTCGTTTTTGAGCAGCTTTTTGGGCATACCTTTTATAAGGAAGAAAATGAGCGCAAAGTTTATACCTCCGATGAACATGAATATACTTAGTACATATTGTATGTATGGTGAATCCCAATAAGCAATGCTATTTTGTTTGGTAGAGAATCCTCCTGTAGCAACCGACGACATGGCATGGCAAATAGAGTCGAACAGATTCATCGGGCCAACCCATAGCAAGAGCGTCAATGTGACTGTTATTATTATATAGATAATCCAAAGATGCTTGGCAATTTGTGTTACGCGTGGCTGAAACCGTTCATGGACTATACCCGTAGCTTCGGCATCATACAGAACGGATGCATTACCACCTATAATAGGAATAATAGCCAAGGCAAAGACGATAATTCCAATACCTCCAATCCATTGCGTAAGACTTCTCCAAAACAAAAGACCTCGAGGTACATTATCTATATCAGTTAAGATGGTTGCACCTGTGGTTGTGAAACCCGAAATTGTTTCGAAAAAAGCATCAGTTATGTTCGGTATAACGCCACTTAAATAAAAAGGCAACATACCGAATAAAGATAATGACACCCATGTAAGAGTTACGGTAAGGAAGCTTTCGCGTTTGGTAATAGGGCGTTCGTAGTCATCTGTACCAATCAGGCGGACAAATATTCCCGAAAAGAAAGTGATTACAGAGCTTAGAAGCATGGCGTCTCCTGCCATTTCATGCGAATAGAATGAAATAATAGTAGATAGCATCATAAACATCGATTCGATGATGAGTATGAAACCAACTGTTTTTAGGACAAATCGATAATTAAAATTTAAGGTTCCCATTCTACTGCTTGTATTACTTGAACAGACGTTCGGCATCTTTCAGGGTTTCTCCCAGACAGAATACTACAACGCGGTCATATGGTTCGATAACGGTATTACCATCAATAATGACGGGCTCTCCGTTGCGAACCAATCCTCCCAGTGTTACATTTTTAGGGAAAGATATTTTCTTTATTTCTTTTTGTGTGATTCTCGAATTAGGTGCTGCTACTATCTCTGCTACATCGGCATTGGCAACCATCAGTGATTTGATGTTGCTGACATCGGCATTAAGCAGGAATCGGTAAATATTGTTTACCGTAATCAGCTTTTTATTAATGATTGTACCAATATCCAGATTCTCAGCCAGTGATATGTAGTCCATATTTTCCACTTCGGCTACAGTCTTGATCACACCTTTGCGCTTCGCTGCCATACATGCCAGAATATTTGCTTCGGAGTTACCGGTCACGGCAACAAAGGCATCCATATGATCTATACCTTCGTCAACCAAAGCACCAACGTCCCTGCCATCTACATTATATATTGTCACATTTGGCGGAAGTACATCGAGCAGTGTTTCGCACTTTTCGCGATCCGACTCGATCAGTTTTATATCTATACTATCAGATAGGTATTGTGCTGTTCGGATTGCAATACGGCTACCTCCCATGATCATGACGTTCTTTACGTCGTAATTTCTACGTCCGATCAGTTCAGGGAGATCGTTCACGAAATCCTTTGTTGTCATGAAAAATACGGTGTCACCGGCCAGTATTTGATGATCACCTCGGGGAATTATGGTTATATCGTTACGTTTGATGGCAACAATATGGAATTTCTTTTGTTCGCTGCTGAAATCGTATAAGAATTTCTTATCAAGTGGTGCCCCTACTACTACATTTGCCCCTATCAATATCAATACACCTCCGCACATCTCGGTCCACATTTTCAACCAAGGACGTTTTATTGCCGAAACAATTTCTCTGGCTGCCAGCATCTCGGGGTAAACCATCGAATCGACACCTAGATTCTCGAAAAACTCTTTATGTTTTGGTAAGAGATATTCGTAGTTATCGATACGCGCAAAAGTTTTCTTAGCTCCCATTTTGGAAGCTAACATACATGATGTGATGTTGACTGACTCGTCGGGCGTCACACCGATAAATAAGTCTGTATTTTTTATGCCAATTTCGGCTAAGTCGGTCAATGATGTTGATGATCCTACCATTGTAATCATCTCCAGATTATTTTTCGAAAAATTGAGTTTTTCTCTGTCCGGATCAATAACTACTATATCATGGTTCTCGGCCGAAAGCAATTTCGCCAAATGTGTTCCAACGGCTCCTGCGCCTGATACAACAATCTTCATATCATTGAACGTTTATTTTACTACTGACCTTGTAGTTCTTCTACATGTTTGTTTGCCTCAGGCTTATGTGCCGGGCAATCGGCAAGTGCTTTTCTTATTTGTTTGCTGATACCTTCTTCATCAATGCCGCATACTTTGGCTAGAATATCCACAGCTCCGTGTGTCACAAATTCATCCGGTAAACCGATGCGCGTAACAGAAACATTATTATACCCATTATCAGCAAAGAATTCGAGCACGGCACTACCTAAACCTCCCATCAGAGTTCCGTTTTCGACAGTAACTACTCGTTTGAAGTTTTGACCAACTTCGTTTAGTAGATCTTTGTCCAGCGGCTTCAAGAATATCATATCGTAATGAGCAATACTATATCCTTCGGCTTCTAATTTTTCTATTACTCTGCTTGCTGAATTGCCAATAGGACCTAGGGTTAGTACTGCCAGATCTTTACCATCTTTCAGTTTGCGGCCTTTGCCTATTTCCAGATTCATCATGTCTACATTCCAATCCACGAGTTCGCCTTTACCTCTAGGGTAGCGGATAACGAATGGGCCATTATTTGCATATACAGCAGTGTGCATCAAGTGGCGGAGATAATGCTCGTTGTATGGCGAAGCAATTGTCAGATTTGGAATACAGCGCATATATGCAAGGTCGAAAGCTCCGTGATGCGTAGGCCCATCTTCGCCGACAAGTCCAGCGCGATCGAGACAGAATATTATGTGAAGTTTTTGCAATGCGACATCGTGTATTACCTGATCGTATGCACGTTGCATAAATGATGAATAGATGTTGCAGAAAGGCAGTAAGCCATCTTTAGCCATCCCTGCCGAGAATGTAACGGCATGAGCTTCGGCAATACCCACGTCGAAAGATCTGTTAGGCATTTCTTCCATCAGGTAAGTCATAGAGCATCCCGAAGGCATAGCCGGAGTTACACCTACTATTTTCTCATTTTGTTTAGCGAGTTCTACTAGCGTATGACCAAATACGTCTTGATAGAGCTGAGGCTGATCTGTTTTACTGGCAACAATTCGCTCACCGGTTTCCTTATTAAATTTTCCCGGAGCATGCCAGATAGTAGCTGCTTTTTCAGCAGGTTCGTATCCTTTACCTTTCACTGTATGGATATGTAGCATCTTAGGACCTTTCATATCTTTCAGAACCTGAAGAATACGAATTAGTTCGGCAAGATTGTGCCCGTCGGTTGGACCGAAGTAGCGGATATTGAATCCTTCGAATAAGTTATGTTGTTTTACCAAGAGGGATTTCAAGCTGTTATTGAAGCGTAGAATAATATTTTTTTCGCTTTCCGAGATTAGTTTCTCTTTCTTGAATTTTTGGTAAACGTTGTTACGTATTTTGTTGTATGTAGGCGATGTAGTCAGTTTTACCAAATAATCACGAAGTCCACCAACATTGTTGTCGATGGCCATGTCGTTGTCATTCAATATTATTAGCATGTCGTTTGGCTGCGAACTGGCATTGTTTAATGCCTCGAAAGCCATACCTCCGGTCATCGAACCATCGCCGATAACTGCTACAACTTTTCGGTCTTCGTCTTTCAATTCAGATGCTACGGCCATACCTAATGCTGCCGATAGCGAGTTTGAAGCGTGTCCGGCTATGAATGAGTCGTATTCGCTTTCTTCTGGATTCGGAAAGCCAGACAAACCACCATACTGGCGATTTGTATAGAAACGGTCTTTTCGTCCGGTCAGAATTTTATGACTATATGCTTGATGACCAACATCCCAAACGATATGATCGAATGGAGTGTTGTAAACATAGTGAAGTGCAACGGTCAGCTCAACAGTACCAAGGCTCGAAGCAAAGTGCCCCGGATTTTGGCTTAGCTGATCGATGATGAAATATCGCAGATCCGCACAAAGGGTTTCGAGTTGCTCGATTGTAAGCCCTTTCATGTCGGATGGATAGTTTATATGATCTAATATAGATGTTTTGTATTCGTTATCCATAGGTCGTTTACAAAATGTTATTTTAAGGCTGTAAAGTAGCCGTTAAGGTAACAAAGATATAAAACAAAAGCTAGTTTTTGTGTTATTTTTCTTTTTTTTATATGTTGAGTCTCCTACTGTTAATATTCTGGTTTGTAGCTAAATAAATGAGTTTGTGCTGTTGCGAATGGCTATGAGTTATATTTCCACGAGCATACTATGCTGTCGATCAAGTCGATAATGAGAAACAGAACGAAGCCGATAAGTGACAAGACGATTATACCGAAATACATCTGCAGATAGTTTACTTTGTTCTGTGCATCGGTAATATAATATCCCAACCCTTCATCAGTTCCAAAGGTTTCGATAAAGAATAATGCCGAAGTTATAATTCCCAATGCCACACGCAGTGATGACAGCAATTCGGGAAGTATAGCAGGCAGAGTGATGTATCTCATTTTCTGTAGTCCACTAGCTCCGAAAGACGTCAGTACGTGATAATGCTCGTGCGGAATATTGGTGACGGCATCTCTGATAGTAATAATTAACTGAAAAACGACTATCAGTACAACGACAATGATTTTTGACGTCTCGCCGATATCGAACAATACCATAATAATAGGTAGCAATGCAAGCTTTGGTATAGGGTAGGAGAAATACACCATAGGCCCCAATACACGATTCACTTTTGGTTTGTATCCCATCCATAGGCCAAGTGTGATGGCTATCAGGAGCGATATTCCCAAACTTATGGCTATGCGACGCAGACTGGCCAGCGAATGGGTAAATATTCCATCTTCGATGGCTGTGGGATAACTAGAATATACATCGAAAGGTGATGGTAGTGCTTTTATATTCAGTATAATGTACGCCAGATACCAGACAATGTTGAGGACGATGAATCCGCCAACAATATATGTCACGTAGTTAAATCTTCTATGTTGTTGTCTGGTCATTGATATCCAACTTTATGAATGATTTCGGCAACGAATTTAAGTCTGTCTTCGGCTTTCATATCGGCTCCAAACCATTGATTTTCTACACGGTCAATAATCTCGCCTGGTAGCTTACTCATCATCAGAATATGACGCCCTATGGCCGCTGCTTCGTGTATATTATGAGTAATGAAAAGTGTTGTCACTTTGTATTTTTCCCAAAGCCTTAGAAATACTTGTTGCGAAGCCTGCGAGGTAAATGTATCGAGCGACGAGAATGGTTCGTCCATCAGCAGAAGATCTGGTTTAGACACAAAAGCCCTAGCCAGAGCAACGCGTTGTTTCTGACCGCCGCTAAGCTGTGATGGATAACGATCCAGTAAATCTTCAATTTCAAGCGATTGAATGATGTCCTGACTCTCTCGTTTTTCGGTTTTGAATCCTTTGTTGATACGTTCTGACAAGAAAATATTGTCTCTGATTTTCATCCAATCCAAAAGTCCATATTGCTGAGGAACATACCCTATCCGAATATTTTTACGATCAAGAGGTTTACCATCGAGTAGCAATTCACCCGAATAATTGGTAATAATTCCGCAGAGGACTTTCAATAGTGTCGATTTTCCACAACCCGAAGGACCAATTAGCGAATATATTTCGCCATCAAGCATATCAAGCGAAAAATCGCTCAATATTTCATTATTGCCATAACTGACCTTGAGATTGCGGATAGATAGCATTATTCTTCCGTTTTTGCCAATTCGGTATTAACTAGCTTATTGATATCGAACGAATCGTTGATCAAGTTTTTCTCTGTTAGCCATTCTATCACAGCTACTATATCTTTGTCGGTCGCTTGTACGGCTGTTGCACTTGTGTAGTTGGGTATTTGTACCTGACCGAGTAGAGGTTCTGGGAATCCCAAGTCTTTAGTCAATATATCTTTGATATCTTCAACCGAATGTGTGCGAAGGTAATTTGCTCCCTCATTGTAAGCGCGGTAGAATTTTTTGATTGTCTCAGCACCTTTTTCGTCTATTACTTTTTGCGAGAATACTATACCCGTAACTGTATATCCCAGATCTTCCATCAAAACGAGCGATTTACAACCATCGTTTTGTGCAATTAGCGCGAAAGGATTAGGTAATCCGGTAGCATCTATCTTGTTGTTGCGCATCATCTCCAGACGAAGAGGTATTTTGTTGACTTCAACCTTCTCGATGTCTGATGCCGACATTTCTACACTTTTGAGAGCCATATCCACACAAAAATCGATCACTGTGTTTTGCGATACGGCAACTTTTTTGCCTTTCAATTCATTTAATGTATTGATTCCTGAATTTTCGCCCGCAATGATGTAAAACGGAGCCTGACATTTTGATGTTATCTTGATATCGAATCCGGCAGCATTAACCAATGCGGCACTTGTGTAGTCGGTAATTGCACCATCTACAGCTCCCCCTTGGATGGCTGCATCGCGGTCGTTAGCCGAAAGAAATTTCTGCAAATCAACTTTAATACCTTCTTTTTCAAAATAACCTTCGCGCTGAGCAACCGCAAGCGGTAGGTAGTCCATTGACGACATTGTTCCGAAAGTTATTTGAGGAATATCGTTCTGCTTATTTTGTGTACAAGATGCGCTAACCAAAGCTAGTAGCGCAATAAGCGCCATTTTGAAGAGTTTCATATCAGTAGGCTTTATGTTGTTGAGTATACAAAATTACTGTATTTTTTCAGAATAACCATATTAAATGGTACTAGCAATAAATAGTGACCTGCTGTGGGTAAAATAGCAATTAATTGTGATTGTGTCTTTTGGCAAAAAGCTTGACCTTTGTAATATCTGATAAATGATTTTTTAGTTTAATTTTATAACATAACTTTGATGATAGTTCGCGGCGCTTTGATGTTGAATCACGGCGTCGCTTTTTTTGTGCTAATCCAGCTTTGAGTCCTCAAACTTAACAAAGAATCGTAATAAAATGCAAAAAGATTAAATCGAAATCAGATTAAATCGGAAAGAATATAAAAAACTGTATCTTTGTGTTGTTAGGTATTAACTAGTAAAAAGTTTTCATAATCTATTCTTCGCTAATGAAGTTTATACTATTCTTTTTTCTGATTATTATTTTCTTTGTCGTTGTGTTGGTTTTATCATTCATCGGCAAAGTAGCAAACCTTTTCCGAGGAAGTAACCAACGTCATCAGGCCAGACAACAGCAGTATGAAGAAGAGCAAAAGTCTGCCTCAGGTACTAAAAAGTTTATTTCGGAAGATGAAGGTCAGTATGTCGATTTTGAAGAAATCAAAGAAGACAAGTAATCCATTTATTCTAATTTTCCACCTCTAAATCGTAGATCGTATCGGGCGTATAACTCGTTCCCGGTGCATAGATAACCCAATCGGTAAGCAATTCGATCGGAAATTCGCGTACGTCTCCTTCGTTGAGCTCGGTAATCCAATAAGGCTGATTTAATAGCTTTCCTTTAATCCAGCGTTCGCTGCTCGAAAGAACTTCGAACCACAAGTGTTCGCGTTCGTCCCACGATTGCGCGTTGTCTACTGTTAAACCAAGCTTTACCAAGAAAGCCCAGTATTGTTCGTCATTGTTTTTACGGAATATTTTTTTGAATATATTTCTTTTACCCGGACTAATATATTTTTTTTTGTATGCTTTCAAGAAGAGGTTGTAACGCTCTTTAGCCAATGCGCTCATGCGATTAGTCTCTTCGGTACTGATGTAGTAAATAGGATTTACGGCCAAAGTAGATGCATATATCTCGGGCGAAATCATGTTGCCATCTTCGACGGCAAAGATAACTCCTCCCGGATCGGTATGTACATTCTCTTTTCCTTTCCGATCATTAGCTCCGCCTAGTGTATCTGTAGGGAATTGCTTAATGGCTTCTTCCCATCGTAACCAGCAAAGGTTGATTCCCATCCCATCGTAACCGATAGTAAAACGTTCGCATTCTATGGACGGAGATGTCAGGAATTTCTTGACGGTGGTGTTAATCAGTACTTGCATCTGCTCGTATCCTTTGCCTATATTGATCATTTCGAGTTCAACTGAACCGCATCTGAGTAGGCCATGCGTGTGAAACCAGTAACGTCGTTCGCCATCTTCTTTTTCGTCAAATACACAATGCAGTGTATATAGGTAATCAGGTGATGGTGGTGTGTCCGATTGCGCGGTCATCTTCAGCCAATGCGGTGACAGGAGGCGGTAAGATACAAAGTCGATAACCAAACTAGCGCTTGGAACCAGCGCATCCAGGAGTTTGAGCTGAAACAAAAATGAATCAAGATTATCTGCCCCGAAATAAAGTGATACGCATATGCATCTCTTCTGTAGACGAGCCAGACGAAACGATTCATCGTCGATGTGATTGGCAAATCCGTAACTTTGCAGATTTAGATTAGCAATCTCAAGAGTATATATATCTACAGAATAACTGACATCGCGATAACTAATCTTCGCATTGAAAGTATCTTCGTTTTGACTAAGTTGTTCGAGTTTAATTCCCGCATGATTTGATAAAGATCTGCGGATATAATTTTCAGAAAAGGCATTCGTCTGGCTGTAGCGAGGAATAATGGCCATGCAAGATTCCATTTTAACCTCAGATTCAGTCAGAAGATTATATTTTTCAGAATTATTCATTTGCAAAATTGACTAGGTCTAATTACAAACTTACACAAATTTTTGCTCAGAAAATGAGCGTCGAAGCGTAATAGATTTATCTTAACTTTTTTTACATGAAGCGATCATTGAACGCAATTGTTGGTTTATCAGAACTGATTGATGTTTGTTCTTGGGGATAATTCACGGACAGAGTGTTATTTATGGTATAGGTGATAATTCTGTAAAAAATAAGCAGCATCCTTATCTTGATAAAGTTAGATGCTGCTTAAATGCTGCTTAAATGCGTTGTTCTTTATAATTGGTTATTTTTCGCCAAGTAGATTTTCAGGGCTGAAAATTTTGTCTAGTTGTTCTTTTGGAAGAATGTTTTTCTCAAGAACTAGATCATAGATGCTCTTGCCCGATGCTAAAGCTTCTTGGGCTAAAGCTGTACTATTGTTGTAACCGATGTGTGGGTTAAGTGCTGTTACGATACCTACGCTACCAACAACAAGTTCTTTACAATGTTCCTCGTTAGCTGTGATACCTTCGATGCAGTTGAC
Organism: Dysgonomonas massiliensis; assembly: GCF_900240225.1. Taxonomy (GTDB): domain Bacteria; phylum Bacteroidota; class Bacteroidia; order Bacteroidales; family Dysgonomonadaceae; genus Dysgonomonas; species Dysgonomonas massiliensis. The sequence continues at coordinate 223,896 of NZ_OEPV01000002.1, forward strand.
ACGAAGAGTAGTCATTGCATTTGTCAACAATGTTGCCGATTCAAGCATGCTGTATGTCATAACTGGTTCCATCACGTTAAGTTGCAATTGACCAGCTTCGCCTGCCAATGTAACAGCAAGATCGTTACCTATTACGCGGAAACAAGTTTGGTTTGTTACTTCAGCAATTACCGGATTCACTTTCCCTGGCATGATAGATGAACCAGCTTGACGTGGAGGAAGATTGATTTCGAACAATCCACAACGTGGTCCTGATGCCAATAGGCGAAGGTCGTTACATATTTTAGAAAGCTTAACCGCTAGTTGCTTCATTGCTGCAGAGTAAGCTACGAAGCTTCCCGTATTTGAAGTCGCTTCGACCAAGTTGTCAGCTTCGCGGAATTTCAAACCTGTGATTTCGGCAAGCATTTCAGTACAAGCTTTGTCGTATCCTGAAGCTGCATTCAGACCAGTACCAACGGCAGTTGCTCCCATGTTGATTTCAAGACATTGGTCAGCAGCGTTGTTTACTGATTTCAATTCTTTTTCTAATGTAGCAGCCCATGCTTCAAATGTTTGTCCCAAACGAAGAGGAACAGCATCTTGAAGGTGAGTACGTCCCATTGTCATTACTTTCGAGAATTCACGGCCTTTTGCGTGGAATGCATCGATCAGTTTTTGTAATGCTTCGGTCAAGTGTTTATTATAAAACAAAACTCCAAGTTTCACACCTGTTGGGTATGCGTCGTTTGTCGATTGTGACAAGTTTACATGATCGTATGGCGAGCAGTGTTGATATTCTCCTTTTTGGAATCCCATCGATTCGAGTGCGATGTTTGCAATTACTTCGTTTACATTCATATTTGTCGAAGTTCCTGCACCTCCTTGTAGCATATCGCTAGGGAATTCGTTGATATATCCGCCTGCAATAATTTTTTTACAAGCTTCGATTATTGCGTTAGCAATGTTCGAATCCAAAATACCTACTTTTCTATTTGCAGCAGCGGCAGCCCATTTTACATAAGCCATTGCTTTGATGAATTCTGGAAAGCTGTTGATTTTAATTCCAGAAATGTGGAAGTTGTCTAATGCACGTTGAGTATGTACGCCATAATAAGCTTCGGCAGGTACTTGTACTTCTCCAATCAGGTCTCTTTCGGTTCTTTTCATAATTGTAATTGTTTTGTATTTCGTTTTTATTTAGATTCATCAAATTTGGACTCTAAATTACAATATTGTTTTGACAAAATGATATAAAATGCCTTTTATTTTAGGTGTATTCTTTGATGTTGATTTCATTTTGTAAATAATGAAGAGCGATTTTGTACGTGATGTGTCTTTTATGTCTTTTTTTTCATCTTTATATTAAAAGATATTCATTTTGAATGACTAAAAAATATGTGAGTTCAACACTCTCGTTGATAAAGTGTGGTGTATAGAGGTTTATTTTTTTTGTTTGCACGTGAAAAATTGTACATTTGAAACATTAACCAATTGTTAAATAAAATATTATAAAAACTACACATGTTTAAAAATCCTTTTTCTTTTTATGGACGTATCAGACGTCTTGAATATGGACTTAGCATTATTATAATGTACTTATATGTATTTGCGTGTATCTTTATTGTAGTTTTTTTGCATAGTCTTTTTGCGACTACAGAATTTAGAAGTGGTTATATGATGTTTATGATGTTGCCTCTTAGCATTCCTCTTTATTGGTTTCTGTTTGCTCAAGGAGCAAAGCGTTGTCATGATAGAGGCAACTCGGGGTGGTATCAGATTATTCCTTTTTATAATCTGGTGATGCTGTTTGGTGATGGAGATTATGGAATTAACGAATATGGCCCCAATCCTAAAGGTTTGGGTGAAACGGTAGAGGATATTATTGCAAGTATTGGTACTAGAGTTGATAATTAATTCGCATCAAAGTATAAACAAAAAAAGCTCAGAGAACTATTTTCCTGAGCTTTTCTATTATTTGAGGTTTTGTTAGTTTTTGAACTCTAGTTCGCCATCTTTTGCATCTACCACAATCGGATGAGAACGATCTACTGTTCCGGCTAATAGTTTCTTCGATAATGAATCAAGAACAGTACGTTGTATAACACGTTTCACCGGACGAGCTCCGAATTCAGGATCGTATCCCAATCGGGCAATCAATTTGATAGCTTCTTCGGTAAATTCAAGCTTGAATCCATTACCTTCGAGCAGTTTCTTAATGCCATTCAATTGGATACGAACTACGCTTTCAATTTCCGATTCTTTCAATGGTTCGAACATGATTATTTCGTCGATACGATTCAAGAATTCTGGTCGTATTGTCGATTTCAGCATGTTCAGAACTTGCAGTTTTGTCATCTCAACTACTTCCCCATGATTGTCGGGTGTCATCTGTGCGAAGTTCTCGCGGATAACATTCGATCCCATGTTCGAAGTCATGATGATGATCGTATTTTTGAAGTTTACGACACGTCCTTTGTTGTCGGTCAATCGTCCATCGTCTAGCACTTGCAACAAAATGTTGAATACATCAGGATGCGCTTTTTCGATTTCATCGAACAGCACAACAGAATATGGTTTGCGTCTGATGGCTTCGGTCAACTGACCGCCTTCATCGTAGCCAACATATCCCGGAGGTGCTCCGATTAGACGGGTTGCACTGAATTTTTCCTGATATTCGCTCATGTCGATACGAGTCATCATATTTTCGTCATCGAATAAGAATTCGGCCAAAGCTTTCGCTAATTCGGTTTTACCGACTCCCGTTGTTCCCAAGAAAATGAACGAACCGATAGGTCGTTTAGGGTCTTGCAGACCGGCACGACTACGACGAATAGCATTCGAAATAGCAACTATAGCTTCGTCCTGACCAACCACACGTTTGTGAAGTTCGTCTTCCAAATTCAATAGCTTTTCACGTTCGCTCTGCATCATCTTATTGACCGGAATCCCAGTCCAACGTGATACTACATCAGCGATATCTACGGCGTCTACTTCTTCTTTTATCATTGCCGAACCGCCTTGCATTTCGTGCAATTCTTTTTGAAGCGCAGCAATACCTTCTTCAAGCGATTTGATCTTTCCGTAACGCAATTCGGCTACTTTTCCGTAATCGCCTTCACGTTCGGCTTTTTCAGCTTGAAATTTGGCTTCTTCTATTTCGACTTTGTTCTGCTGTATTTTGTTTACAACTTCTTTTTCGGCTTGCCATTTTGCTTTCAAGGCTTTTTCTTCCTCTTTCAGATCGCTGATTTCTTTCGAAAGCAGAGCTTCTTTATCTTTATCATTTTCACGTTTGATGGCTTCGCGTTCTATTTCGAGTTGTGCAATACGACGACTCTTTTCGTCCAACTCTTCTGGGACAGAATCAACTTCCATTCTGAGTTTGGCTGCTGCTTCGTCCATCAAGTCAATTGCCTTGTCGGGCAAGAAACGATCGGTAATATAACGTGATGATAATTGTACTGCTGCAACGATTGCTTCGTCTAGAATACGAACCTTGTGATGGTTTTCGTATTTTTCTTTCAATCCACGAAGAATAGATATAGCATCTACTTCGCTAGGTTCGTCAACCATCACGATCTGGAAACGACGTTCGAGCGCTTTGTCTTTTTCGAAATATTTTTGATATTCATCCAAAGTTGTAGCTCCTATCGAACGAAGTTCGCCACGTGCTAATGCTGGTTTCAAGATGTTGGCAGCATCCATAGCACCTTCGCTTTTTCCGGCGCCAACCAATGTGTGTATTTCGTCGATAAACAGAATGATCTCGCCTTCGGCTTTAGTTACTTCGTTTACGACAGATTTTAGTCGTTCTTCGAACTCTCCTTTATATTTGGCTCCGGCAATCAGAGCTCCCATATCAAGCGAGTATATTTGCTTGCTCCTCAGGTTCTCAGGAACATCGCCACGAACTATACGATGTGCCAATCCTTCGGCTATGGCTGTTTTACCGGTACCTGGTTCACCGATAAGAATCGGATTGTTTTTAGTACGTCTACTCAAAATTTGTAGTACACGACGAATTTCTTCGTCACGTCCAATTACCGGGTCGAGTTTACCGTCACGAGCACGTTGAGTAAGGTTTATCGCATATTTTTCGAGCGATTGATAGGTATCTTCAGCCGATTGGCTGTCTACTTTATTTCCTTTTCTGAGTTCGACAATAGCAGCTTCCAGCTCTTTTTCAGTTACGCCTGCATCTTTCATGATGCGCGATGCAGAACTCTTTCCGCCAAGAATAGCTAATAATAGGTGTTCGAGCGATACGAACTGATCACCCATTTTTTTGCTTATATCTACGGCTTTGTCTAGATCGGCATTGCTCTCGCGACTCAAATAGGGTTCGCCACCCGAAACTCGCGGAAATGAATCTATTTCTCTATTGAGTATATCATTTAATTGTCTCGAATTGATTCCGAGTTTTTGAAAAAGAAAATTCACAACATTCTCTCCAACCAGAAATACACCTAATAAGATGTGTGCCGGTTCTATTGACTGTTGATTTTTTTCTTTTGCTATCTCTATCGCTTTCTGTAAAGCTTCTTGAGATTTAATAGTAAAGTTGTTGAAATTCATATGTTAGGTCTCCTTTCTTTCATTGTTAATTGTATATTGAATACTTCAAAGTATTTGCCAAACTTGAATTTTGTGCCAATTTGTCATGCTGCATTTTTACTTGAATTATTTGCTGCGTATTTTTAAATAAAGTTCTTTTATTTTCTTTTAATATTCATATATTTGTTTCTTTATTCTATATTATTATTGATATGGCAGCAAAAAACAATGAAGATTCTGCGTGTTTTACTACGCGAATAATTGATAAAAAGTTTACCAAACCAGATATTCATGGGGCTATAACGATGCCTATTTATCGCAACGCGGCATTTGAGTTTGCAGATGCAGAAAGCATTGCTTCAGCTTTTCAGAATAGAGAGTCGGTTACTTCGCATACATACTCCAGAATTACGAACCCGACGGTCGATAACCTTGAACAAAAGATAAAAGTTGCTTCGGGTGCCGATAATGTGCAGTGTGTAGCTTCGGGTATGGCTGCCATAACAAATACATTTATGGCTATTGCTTCGGCTGGAGCTAATATTGTAACATCGCCCCATTTATTCGGAAACACTTTTTCAGTTTTAAAATTTACTTTAGCTGAATTTGGCGTAGAAACAAGATTTGTAAATACGGATAATCTTGAGGAGATTGCTTCGGCTATTGATGAAAATACCTGTGCTTTTTTCTGCGAGTTGATCACTAATCCTCATATGGAGGTTGCTAATCTTTTGGAGATTTCGGAAATATTGAAGGCACGTCGTGTCCCGATGATAGTGGATACCACGATAATTCCTTGGTGCGGATTCGATGCACGAAAAGCAGGAGTAGATATTGAGGTAATGTCTACCACAAAATACGTTTCGGGTGGTGCAACCAGTATAGGAGGTGCTATTCTGGATTATGGTTCATTTGATTGGTCGACTCACAAACGTTTAGGTAAAGTGCAAGGAAATGCAGAATTGTCGCCTTTCATGTTTAAGATCAAACGAGAAGTCGCTCGTAATCTGGGTGCTTGCATGGATGCAGATACTGCCTATCAGCAGGCCTTAGGTATGGAGACTCTGGAGTTGCGATACAATAGAGCTTCTCAAACAGCATACGAGCTGGCTAAATTTTTGGAAGATCAACCACATGTTGTCAAAGTTGAATATACAAGGCTTGAAAGTTCGCCTTATAAACAAATCTCGGATCAATTATTCAAGGGGAATCCTGGGGCTATGTTAACGTTCAATCTTGAGAGTAAGGAGGCTTGCTATCGTTTCGTGAATAATTTGCAACTAGTGAGGTTAGCTACAAACCTTTTTGACAATAAAAGTCTGATTATTCATCCCGAATCGACAATATATGGCACATTTACGCCCGAAATGAAGAAAATTATGGGCATCGAAGATAATCTGCTGCGCATGTCGGTCGGATTAGAAGATTTTGAGGATTTGAAGGCCGATTTGATAAAAGGATTTAAATCTATTATTTAGACTTACTTTTTCACAATTATTGTACTTAAAAGCTTTCGGTATATGGTAAAAAATTCTACCTTTGCACTCGTTATTAAAAATAGCAGTTGCTGCTCATAACAGTTTGGTATATATGAAAATACAGATAATAAACGGTCCGAACCTCAATTTGCTGGGAAAAAGAGAACCGTCTATATATGGAAATTACTCGTTTGAAGAATATTTTGAACAACTAAAAGTTATTTTCGAAGGCTGTGAATTATCATATTATCAATCAAATCACGAGGGAAATCTGATCGATAAAATACATGAGACTGGCTTCAGTTACGATGGGATTGTAATAAACGCAGGCGCATATACACATACATCGATAGCATTGCTAGACGCTATCAAAGCAATTAAAACTCCTGTAATAGAGGTTCATATGTCCAATATACATGCTCGCGAAGAGTTTAGGCATAAGTCTGTGATTGCAGCAGCATGCAAAGGTTCTGTTGTTGGATTCGGAATGGATTCGTATCGACTGGCAATAGACTATTTTGTAAAAAATGAGATTAAATAACCATATAAATTAAGATTCTAAAATTTATGATTCAGAAAAAGACGAAAATTGTAGCTACAATTTCAGACTTGCGTTGTGATGTTGATTTCATCCGTTCATTGTATAACGAAGGAATTAACGTAGTGCGTATGAACTCTGCCCACATGACAGAAGAGGGCTTTGTTAAAGTAATCAACAATGTACGTTCAGTTTCAAAACATATTGGTATCATTATGGATACTAAAGGTCCTGAAATCCGTACTACTGCTACTGCTGATGGAGGTAAAATCCAAGTGAAAGCAGGAGACAAAATAAATGTAATCGGTGATATTGATTTCAAATCAAATCAAGAAACGATTTCTGTATCATATCCAAGCATCGTTAAAGACGTTCCTGTAGGTAACGTTATTCTAATTGACGATGGTGAAACTGCTCTTCAAGTTGTTGACAAAACAGCTGACGCTCTATTGTGCGTTGTTCAAAACGACGGAACAATCGGAAGCCGTAAGAGTGTAAACATCCCTAACGTTAGCATCAATCTTCCTTCAATCACTGAAAAAGATAAAAGATCTATCGAGATTGCTATCAAAAACGGCGCTGACTTTATTGCTCACTCATTCGTTCGTCACAAACAAGACGTTCTTGATGTTCAAAAAATCCTTGATGCTCACAATAGCAAAATCAAAATCATCGCTAAAATTGAAAACCAAGAAGGTGTTGATAATATCGACGAAATCTACGAACACGCTTATGGTGTGATGGTAGCTCGTGGTGACCTAGGTATTGAAGTTCCACAAGAACAAATCCCTGCTATCCAACGTCTATTGATCCGCAAATCGATTGAATATAAAAAACCGGTTATCGTAGCTACTCAAATGTTGCATACAATGATCGAAAATCCACGTCCAACACGTGCTGAGGTAACAGATATTGCTAACGCAGTATATTACGGAACTGATGCTGTGATGTTGAGTGGTGAAACAGCTTATGGTAAATACCCGGTTGAAGCAGTTCGTGCAATGGCACAAATCTGTGCTGCTACTGAGGTTTCTAAATTGGCTGAAAAAGTAGTTCCAGTTCCTTTCAAAGATAGTGAATACGATGAAACTTCATTCTTGGCTAAACAAGCGGTTAAGTCTTGTAGCCAACTTGGAGTTGCAGCTATCATCACTGATAGTGTTACTGGCCGTACAGCTCGTACTCTAGCTGCATTCCGTAGCAAGAGCCCTGTTTATGCATTCTGTTCTGATGTAGAAGTTGCTCGTCAACTTTCAGTATGTTACGGTGTGACTGCTAGATACAGAGAATCTACAGGTTATACAACAAACAAACACAAAGAGTATTTCTTAAAAGCTCTTGCAGACCTAGTTGAACAAGGTCACGTAAAACGTGAAGATATGGTAACTTACCTAAGCGGAAGTTTCGCGAAAGGTGGAGGTACAACATTCCTTGAAATCAACAATGCTGGTGTTGTTCTTGATGCTGGTGATAACTATAGCGTTCCGGTAGAATAAGGATCGTTTAGTTTCGATAAATAAAAAAAGCTGCAAACCATAAGTTTGCAGCTTTTTTATTGTCTAGTTTTGTGTATTAGTGTCTGTTGGAAGTCAATTCATTGGGACGTCTATCAATAAGATGCGAGCATCGTCAGATAGAGATTTTATATCAAACTTGTCTATGTCTTCTATTCCGATAGCATCTCTGCGAGATAATTTCGTTCCGGCTACTTCAAATTCGCCTTCTATTACCATTGCGAAAACACCATTTCCCTCTTTCTTTACTTTGTATTCTTTGGCGTTGTTGTTGTCGAAGTTTCCGATGCTAAACCATACGTCTTGGTTTACCCATAGGCTGCCTTCGCTTCCGTCAGGAGATACAGTAAGAGTTAGATCGTTTTTCTTCATGTCGAAATCAAACGCTTTCTGATCGTATCTTGGTTTCAAGCCTTGTGCGCGAGGGAATACCCATATTTGGAAAAATTCGACTAGCTTGTCGCTACTTCCATTGTACTCGCTATGAGTTATACCTGTTCCTGCGCTCATTACTTGAACTTCACCCGTAGTGATAACTTGTTCGTGTCCCATACTGTCTTTGTGAGCTAGTTTGCCCGAAAGAGGTATTGATACAATTTCCATGTTGTCGTGTGGGTGCGTTCCGAAACCTTCGCTTGGTGCTACCTTATCGTCGTTTACTACTCTTAGTAATCCGAATCCCATTCTGTTGGGGTTGAAGTATCTTGCAAAACTGAATGTGTGTTTAGAATCTAACCATCCGTGGTATGCGTGACCTCTTGTTGCTTCTTTGAATAATGTAGTTTTCATATTATGTTCCTTTCTAATTTGTTGTGTTAATTTTTACATTACAAAGATACGATGCCTTTATTTATAATCAAAATAGAATAATTTATGCATATCTATAAAAATATTTATAGATAAATGTGTATGTTTGTCATATGGTTAATTTAGAATGGTATAGAACGTTTAAAGCCATTTATCAGAATGGTAATTTGACACGTGCAGCCGAAGAGTTGTTGGTGTCTCAACCTAATGTGAGTATTCAACTGGCTGCATTGGAGAGCTATATTGGTCATAAACTCTTCAAACGACTTCCTCGTAAACTTGTTCCTACAGAATATGGAAAACTGCTTTATACGCAGATTGTGGATTCGGTGCAAAATCTGGAGCGTGTGGAAGGCGAATTCCGTAAGGTATCGTTGCAGAGACTGAGAAATCTGAGGATTGGTGCACCCATAGAATATACATATAATGTACTGATCGATAAATTTGCAGATTGTAAGATAGATGTCAACTTTCGATTCGGTTTTCCAGGAGATTTGGTAGAAGCAGTTTTGAACAAAGACCTGGATTTTGCAATTGTGACTCAACAAGTAGAGTCGGACAAAGTCGTTTATGAGCCGGTTATTGAAGAACGATTTCTTATTGTTTCTCACATCAATTTAGATAGCCGTGAGCTAGAGCAATATATCTCGAAGGGAGATATTGATGCTGCCGAGAAATGGTTGCTGGCTCAGCCATGGATAGTATTTGATAATAAATTATCTATAATTCGTCGTTTCTGGCGTGAGAATTTCAAGAAAAGACCTCTTATTAAGCCACATTTTGTAATACCTAATCTGGATATAATGCTTAAAGCAGTTCATCTTCAATACGGTATAACTATTGCTTCGGATATGTTGTTGGGTGATAGTCTTGAGCGACAGCGTTTGAAAATATTGTGGGAAGGTAACGAAAAGGCTACTAATCAGCTTTGGCTGGCATATGATCCGTTGTCGATAGAGGAACAACAGCTGTCGGAAATGCGGAAGATTTTAGCAAACGACTAGTCGTCTGAATAGATGTTGTTGTCAGTATCCTTGCGATAAGGATATCTGCTGTAATATTCTTTGGGTATACCATCATTTTAATCCGAAGAATTGACTAACTTTGAACCGATTTTTTTAATGCATTATTATTCAGCTATGGAATACAATTTCAAAGAGATAGAGAAACGTTGGTATCAGTATTGGATCGAAAACAAAACATACAAGACAGTAGAGAACGCAGATAAACCTAAGTTTTATGTCCTCGACATGTTCCCATACCCATCGGGAGCGGGATTGCACGTTGGGCACCCACTGGGATATATTGCGTCGGATATTTATTCGCGCTACAAACGTCTGTGCGGTTTCAATGTTTTGCATCCAATGGGTTATGATGCTTACGGTCTTCCTGCCGAACAATATGCAATACAAACAGGTCAGCATCCGGCAATAACAACCGAACAGAATATCAATCGCTATCGTGAGCAATTGGATAAGATTGGCTTCTCGTTCGACTGGAGCCGTGAAATCCGTACTTGCGAGCCCGAGTATTACCATTGGACACAATGGGCATTCATCAAAATGTTCAACTCATACTTCTGCAACGATGAACAACAAGCTCGTCCGATTGAAGAGCTGATAGCTTATTTTGAAGAAAATGGAGCTAAAGGTTTGAATGTAGCTTGTACTGACGAGTTGGAATTTACTGCTGATGAATGGAAAGCAAAATCGGATAAAGAAAAACAAGAAATACTTCTAAACTATCGTATCGCATATTTAGCAGATACTACAGTTAACTGGTGTGCTGCACTAGGTACTGTATTGGCTAACGATGAAGTTATCAACGGATTGTCAGAACGTGGCGGATATCCGGTTGAACAACGCGTTATGCGTCAATGGAGCTTACGTGTATCGGCTTATGCACAACGTCTGCTAGATGGTTTAGATAAGATAGATTGGACAGACTCGATAAAAGAAACTCAACGTAACTGGATTGGTCGCAGTCAAGGTGCAGAAATGCAATTTGCTGTAAAAGATTCGGACGTTAAATTCGATATATTTACTACTCGTGCCGATACTATTTTCGGAGTAACATTTATGGTGTTGGCTCCCGAAAGTGAATACGTGGCGCAAGTAACTACTGCAGATCAGAAAGAAGCTGTAGACGAATATCTGGCTGCTACTAAGAAGCGTACTGAGCGTGAACGTCAGATGGATAAAAAAGTTACGGGTGTATTCTCAGGTTCGTATGCAGTAAATCCTTTGAACGGAAAATCAATTCCGATCTGGATTGCAGATTATGTATTGGCAGGGTACGGAACGGGAGCTATTATGGCTGTTCCGGCGCACGATAGCCGTGACTATGCTTTTGCAAAACATTTTGATTTACCAATTATTCCATTGATCGAAGGTGCTGATGTGTCGGAAGAGAGCTTCGATGCTAAAGAAGGTATTATGATCAATTCGAATGCAGAAGGAGGTTTGAATCTAAATGGTTTGACTGTGCCAGAGGCTATCGAAAAGACAAAACAATACATCGAAGAAAATAAATTAGGACGTATCAAGACAAACTATCGTTTGCGTGATGCGATCTTCTCTCGTCAACGTTATTGGGGTGAGCCATTCCCTGTATATTACAAAGACGGAATGCCACAAATGCTCCCTTTCGAAGCACTTCCGTTGGAGTTGCCTAATGTTGATAAATTCCTGCCTACCGAAACTGGCGAGCCGCCTCTAGGTCGTGCAACAGTTTGGGCTTGGGATACAGTAAATAACAAAGTTGTAGAAAACACAAAAATAGATAATCAGACAGTATTCCCACTTGAATTGAATACGATGCCTGGTTTCGCAGGATCGTCAGCATACTATTTGCGTTATATGGATCCGCATAATAACGAAGCTCTTGTTTCGAAAGAAAAAGACGAATACTGGCGCAATGTTGACCTTTATATCGGTGGAACGGAGCATGCGACTGGTCACTTGATTTACAGCCGTTTCTGGGATAAATTCTTGTTCGATATGGGTGTTTCTTGCGAGGATGAACCTTTCAAGAAGCTGATCAATCAGGGTATGATTCAGGGACGAAGTAACTATGTGTATCGTATAAATGGAACTAACAAGTTTGTATCGTTGAACTTGAAAGATCAATACGAAACAACAGAGCTTCATGTGGATGTAAATATTGTAAGCAATGATATACTTGATCTTGAAGCATTCAAAGCTTGGCGTCCTGAGTTCAATACAGCAGAATTTATTCTTGAAGATGGTAAATATGTGTGCGGTTGGGCAGTTGAAAAAATGTCTAAATCGTATCACAATGTAGTGAATCCGGATGTTATAGTAGAGAAATACGGTGCTGATACACTACGCCTTTACGAAATGTTCTTAGGTCCATTAGAGCAATCAAAGCCTTGGGATACAAATGGTATTGATGGTGTTCACCGTTTCCTTCGCAAGATGTGGAATCTTTTCTATAAAGGAGATTCTTTAGCAGTATTTGATGATGCTCCATCGAAAGACGAATTGAAAGCATTGCACAAATTGATCCAGAAAGTATCTTACGATATTGAACATTTCTCGTTCAACACGTCTATTTCGGCATTTATGATTTGTGTGAATGAGCTAACAGCATTGAAATGCAGTAAGCGGGCAATTCTTGAAGAACTGCTTGTTGTATTAGCTCCGTTTGCGCCTTTCGTTGCAGAAGAATTATGGCATGCATTAGGACACGATACAACAATTTGCGATGCTGTCTGGCCTGAATTCAAACCTGAATATCTGGTTGAAGATGTAATTACATACACAATTTCGTTCAACGGGAAAGCTCGTTTTACACTCGAATTTGCAGCTGATGCAGCTAAAGAAGAGATCGAAAAAACAGTCTTGGAGCACGAGAATTCAGCTAAATGGATGGAAGGTAAAACTCCGAAAAAAGTTATCGTAGTTCCGAAAAAAATCGTAAACGTTGTAATATAATTCAGTAGTAAATTCTTACTGAAGACGTAATGGATATAGAGGCGTATCATAGTGTAATATTGCTTTTGTGGGTCGTCTGTTTTGTACTTCTGTTTCGAGAATATAAAATAGCTAAGGAATTGCCCGCTTCTAGCGATAAAAACTATTGGTACGCTATGTTATTTATCCTTGCGTTTGGTGTATTCGTACGCAGTATTTGGCCATCTTACCCTTTCGGACTTTATTCGGATGAAGCCATAGGCGGTTATGATGCATGGAGCTTGGCAAACTATGGTGTTGACGGACATTTAGCTTCCTATCCGGTATATTTCAAATCGTGGGGAACCGGTCAATCGGCATTGTACGCATATCTTGCAGTACCATTTATCAAATTGTTCGGACTTTCGGAAGTCACTTTCCGGCTGCCAATGATAATAACAAGTTGCGCAGCTTTATTCTCAATCTATTATGCCTTGAAAAAGACTAAGGTTGCATACGCTATGCAGTTTATAGTCTTAATGATGTTTGTAATAAGTCCGTGGCATTGGATGATGAGCCGTTGGGCATTGGATTGTAATCTGTGTCCAAATCTATTGATCATTGCAACCAGCCTGATTATTATTGTTTGTTACGAAGAATCATCTTATCGACGATTTGTTTATGTGCTTGTAGCTTCATTGCTTATCGCGTTGTCGGCATATGCATATGGTGTAAGTTGGTTTATGTTGCCATTATTTTGCATCCTGATATATGGTTTCTTATTAAAGAATAAAAAGCTTTCGGTTCCTCAGATAGCTATATGTGGAACCTTGATGCTCATCGTATTGATTCCTTTGATCTGTTTTGCCTGCGTAATGTTCTTCGATCTCGAAGAATTTAAGCTGGGATTTATGACAATCACAAAACTAGATGGGGATCGTGCTAGTTCTACCACTGTTTTAGGCGGAATGTCTGTATTGTCATATTTGAAACGAGGAATAATGTTCCTTATTACGGGAGACGATTCATTCAGATGGAATAGCTTCTTTCTTTGGGGGCAGTTTTATAACATCATAGGACTACCTTTTATCATTTATACTTTTTGTAACTATGTAAAAACGAAAAAACTAGGTGATATAGATAAGATTTTCCTGCTTTGGCTTGCATCTACAATATTAATATTCATACTAGTAGAACCAAATACCAACCATTGGAATTTGATATGGCCACCATTATTATTCTTTTTTGGTAAAGGAATATATCTGTTTACATCCTGGTTCGTGAAATGGCGAAAGCTGATTTATTCAGGATTTTTTATGCTAGGCTTGTTTTTCGGGGCATATTATTTCATGTATTATTCTCAGAGTTCATTTACTAAAAGAAACTACAATGGTTTCGTGAAAGGTCTTGAAGAAATAGCTAAATTTACCGATCAATTGGATGTAGATACAGTTTATAATGTTCATGTACCTGCTTATCCTCAAATATTGTTCTATACGCCGATGAATCCTTATGAATACGTGGAAAAGAAAAGGCGAGTGGGAGAAGGATATTCCGGAAGTGGAGATTATGGGAAACACTATTTTAAAACTCCATTTGTTTTGAGGCCAACATCTCGTGTAGCATATGTTATTTCGAATATAGCAATAGACAAGGTAGACGAGACCCAATATAAAATATTCAGAGGAGATTATTTCTCCGTTCTGTGGAATGATTAACCTTAGATAATTTAAAAGTATCGCGATATGACTAAAAAGTATTTGAAGTCCTTTTATATCAAAGACTATATTTATATAGTTATCGGTCTGGCATTGTATGCCATAGGTCTGGTCGGCTTCATCAAGCCGGGCGAAATAGTGACCGGTGCTTTGGCCGGAGTATGTCTGTTGATAGAGTATGCTTCTGGGATAAAGCTTCAATACTCTTATTTCGTAATCAATGCAATTTTACTATTATTGTCTTTCAGGATGTTAGGTTCTAACTTTCTGAAAAGAACAATTTTCGGAGTTGTTACGTTGACCATCATATTATCAATTGCCGAAACATTTATATCTAAACCGCTTTTGACTGGCGAGCCTATATTGTCGGGAGTAATTGGTGCCATGTTGTGTGGTACAGGTATTGGATTGGTTTTCAGTTCGAATGGTAGTACCGGAGGAACGGATATCGTTGTGGCGGCAATCAATAAATATAAGAATCTGTCTTTTGGCAGAGGAATGTTGTTGTGCGATTTCTTGATTATATCAAGTTCATACCTCCTTTTTCATGATTTCAATAAAATAGTTACCGGACTCATTGTAATGGGTGTGATGACCTTTACTCTCGATACTGTAGTTAATGGTTTCCGTCAGTCGGTACAGTTTATGATTTTTACCGAAAAGCATGAGGAGATTGCCCAAGCGATAATAGCAAATACTGGGCGTGGATGTACGTTTCTGGATGGTATGGGAGCATATACACATAAACCATCGAAGGTAGTTGTTCTATTGGCTAAAAGATCGGAGTCGGTTCAAATATTTAGAATAATAAAAAGTATTGATGAGAATGCGTTTATTTCGCAAAGTACAGTTAGAGGTGTATATGGTAAAGGCTTCGATGAACTAAGGGCTTAAGGAAACAGTAATGAGTTTAATATTTAAAATATAATATGGCGAAAAAGTATTTAAAATCCTTTTATGTAAAAGACTATATCAATATCGTTATTGGTTTGATGTTGTATGCAATCGGTCTGGTCGGTTTTATAAAACCAGGCGAGATTGTTACTGGAGGTCTGACTGGGGTTTGTCTTTTGATAGAATATGCGGTAGGTATAAAGTTACAATACTCTTATTTTACAATCAATGCAGTGTTATTGTTGTTGTCATTTAAGTTTCTTGGAGCTGATTTTTTGAAGAGGACAATATTCGGTGTTGTTGTACTTACTCTGCTATTGGCTGGAGCTCAAGAATTAATTAAGGAGCCTCTGCTTGTGGGTGAGCCTATTTTGTCAGGTGTAATCGGGGCTATGTTATGTGGTGCCGGTATAGGTTTGGTCTTCAGTTCTAATGGTAGTACCGGAGGTACGGATATAGTAGTGGCAGTAATCAATAAGTATAAGAATCTGTCCTTCGGACGAGGTATGCTTTTGTGCGATTTCTTAATTATATCAAGCTCGTATCTATTATTCCATGACTTCAATAAAATTGTAACAGCTTTGATCGTTATGGGTGTAATGACCTATACCATCGATATGGTTATCAATGGATTCCGTCAGTCAGTTCAGTTTTTTATCTTTTCAGAGAAAAGCGAAATTATATCTCAAGCGATCATTAGTGAAATGAATAGAGGATGTACGCTTTTGGATGGTACAGGAGCCTATTCACATAATGCTGTTAAGGTTGTAGTTGTTTTGACTAAACGATCGGAATCTGTACAAATGTTCCGCTTGATAAAGAGTATCGATGAAAATGCATTCATTTCGCAAAGTACTGTGAGGGGTGTATATGGAAAAGGTTTTGACGAGATAAAGGGTTAGAAGTATTAATACACAAAGAATAAAAAAGGTTTAGATCATAAAGATCTAAACCTTTTTATATTGTATAACTAATAGTTTATTTCAAACTTTCTACACCCATGTTGTATAGAGTGAATGCTTGTACATCAGCATTCTCTTGAATGATCTGAGTCATCGATTTTCCAGCTCCGTGTCCTGCATTTGTTTCGATGCGGATTAACATCGGATTGTCGCCGGTGTTCTTGGCTTGCAATTCGGCTGCAAATTTGAAGCTGTGCGCCGGAACCACTCGGTCGTCATGATCGCCCGTTGTGACAAGTGTTGCCGGATAAGAAATGCCTTCTTTCACGTTGTGTAGCGGAGAATATCCTTTCAGATATTGGAACATTTCTTTATTGTCGTCAGCTGTTCCATAGTCGAATGCCCAACCAGCTCCGGCTGTGAATGTATGATAACGCAACATATCCAATACGCCAACAGCAGGAAGTGCTACCTGGAATAACTCAGGACGTTGAGTCATAACAGCTCCAACAAGTAAACCTCCGTTCGATCCGCCTTTAACAGCCAGATGGCTTGGTGATGTATATTTCTCTGCAATCAAATACTCGGCAGCAGCTATGAAGTCGTCAAAAACATTTTGTTTTTGCATCTGTGTTCCAGCTTGATGCCATTTGTTGCCATATTCACCACCTCCACGAAGATTGGCTACGGCGTAGATTCCTCCGTTCTCAATCCAAATGGCATTCGATACACTAAATCCAGGAGTCATACTGGCACCAAAGCCTCCGTATCCATAAAGAATTGTTGGGTTCTGACCGTTAAATTCAGTTCCTTTCTTATATGTGATCATCATTGGGATGCGAGTTCCGTCTTTCGAGTTGTAGAATACGTGTTTTGATTCGTATGCGCTAGGATCGAATTTTACATCAGGTTTCTGATAAACTTCCGATTTACCTTCTTTTGGCTCGTATGAATAGATGGTCGTAGGTGTCACATAGTTTGTGAAGCTGTAGTAAAGAATTTCATCGTTTTTCTTACCATCCGGTGCACTTGCAGAGCCCAATCCCGGCAATTCGATATCACGTACTAGATTGCCATCATAGTCGTATTGTTTTATCTGGGTTAGTGCATCTTTCAGATATTGTGCAAATATATATCCACCTCCGGTTGAAGGATTCAATACTTCTTCAGTTTCAGGGATAAAGTCTTTCCAGTTTTTAGGTTGAGGAGCATTGATATTTACTGTTACAACTTTCGAGTTTGGTGCATCCATATCGGTCGAAATATACAATACATCACCTTTATTGTCTAGAATGTAGTTCGAGCTATTGTAATTGTCTACAATAGTTTTGATCGGACTATTAGCAGCTGAAAGATCTTTGATGTAAAGTTCGTTTCCGTAAGTTGAATTTGCAGCAGTGATGACTAAGAAACGGTTGTCGTCGGTAACATATCCGCCAACGTAACGTCTCTTGATATCGCCTCCGAAGATGACTTTATCTTCTTTTTGTGCTGTGCCTAACTTGTGGTAGTATAATTTATGCTGATCAGTTTTGGCTGATAATTCGCTACCTTCAGGTTTATCGTAGCTCGAATAGTAAAAACCGTCGTTTTTGTACCAAGACATGCCTGAGAATTTAACGTCAATCAGTGTATCGCCGACAATCTCTTTTGTTTTGGCATCCATCACAATGATTTTGCGCCAGTCGCTTCCACCTTCAGATATTGCATAAGCAAACAAGCTACCATCTTCAGAAAAACTCATTCCTCCGAGCGAAGTAGTTCCGTCTGCCGAAAATTTATTAGGATCAAGGAAAATTTCTTCTTGGCCTTTATCATCTTTTCTGTATATGATCGATTGATTTTGCAGCCCGTCATTTTTAAAATAATATGTATAGTCTCCTTGTTTAGATGGTGCGCTGATACGTTCGTAATTCCACATATCTTCGAGCTGTTTGCTTATCTGGTCGCGATATGGGATCTTAGAGAGATAGCCGAATGTAACTTCGTTCTGAGCCTTTACCCAAGCCTCAGTTTCTGGCGAACGATCGTCCTCCAGCCAACGGTATGGATCGGCAACCGAATCGCCGAAATACACATCTACTACATCACCTTTCCGTGTCTCAGGGTAGGTGATCTTTTGCTTTACATTGTTGTTACAAGCCATGAATGTAAGTAAGATTGAACCTAGTAAAATTTTGTTTTTCATATGCGTATTAATATGATTTAAGTGGTATAAAGTTAAAAACAATGTTTCTAACTTCATACTTTATTTATCCAAAGAAAATATATGCCAAGAATACAGCTGCAATTAGTCCTACAAAGTCGGCTATCAGTGAGTATGATAGTACATAGCGTATATTTTTGATAGCTACCGATCCGAAATATAATGCTACGACATAAAACGTAGTATCTGTTGTGCCTTGTACTATACAACTTAATCGTCCAGCAAGTGAATCTGCACCATAAGTTTGCATAGCGTCAACCATCATTCCGCGAGCTCCACTACCGCTAAGCGGTTTCATCAGCATCGTAGGTAAAGCATCAACCCATGCAGTATCAATTCCTACAAGCATTATTACTGCTTTGATGCCATCGATCAGATAATCCATTGCCCCCGAAGCACGAAATACTCCGATGGCAACAAGTATAGCGATGAGGTAGGGTATAATTGTTACGGCAGTTTTGAATCCGTCTTTGGCTCCTTCGATGAAAGCATCGTATACATTGATTTTTTTGATAACTCCGGCTAGAATAAATCCACAGATAACAGTCAGTAGCAAGATATTTGCCGCAGTCGTGGCATAAGAAGCCACTACTTCTCTGTCCATTGTGACGAATAATAGTAATACTCCTGCTACAAATGCCATTATCCCGCCGAATGGAATAAGGATAGCGCGATTGCACAGCTGTATTTTTTGTCTCGTGGCTACAAGAAAGATAACTGTCAACGTCGATATAAGCGTTGCAAGTAGTATCGGTATAAATACATCAGCAGGTGCAGCAGCTCCCAATTGTGCGCGATACATCAATATGGTTACGGGAATGAGTGTCAGTCCTGAAGCATTGATGGCGAGAAACATTATCATCGGATTACTTGCAGTGTCTTTCTGCGGATTGAGTTCCTGAAGCTCTTTCATGACGTTTAGTCCAATTGGAGTTGCCGCATTGTCAAGTCCCAGTAGGTTCGCCGAAAAGTTCATAAACATACGTCCGATTACGGGATGACCTTTGGGTATGTCGGGAAACAACTTCCCAAACACGGGTGCTGCAATGCGCGCAAAGGTATTGATCACTCCTCCCTGCTCGCCGATACGCATAATGCCTAGCCAAAGAGCCAATACTCCCGTCAAACCAAGTGATATTTCGAATCCACTTCGAGCAGAAGTAAATGTTGCGTTGATGATATCGGAAAATACCTGCGTATCGCCCGTGAATATAAGCTTTGCGCAAGCTACGACCAGTGCAACCAGAAAAAATCCGATCCAAATATAGTTTAAAGCCATTTAGTTTATCTTGTTATAGTTCTGAATAGCTTCTATCGTTCGGCGGATATTACCTCCCCAAATAGCTGCGATTTGTTCTTCGGTGTATCCGCGGCGAAGCAATTCAACTGTGATATTGATCAGTTCGTTTGTTGCCTGACATCCTTCGACACCGCCACCACCATCGAAATCGGAACCTATACCAACGCATTGGATTCCTCCGACGCGAATAATATGTTCGATATGTTCTATTGCATCCATGATGCTTGCTTTACGATCTTTTACTAAGAATCCGCTATAGATACAAACCTGAACTACGCCACCTGCTTCTGAAATTGCTCGTATCTGATCGTCTGTCAGATTTCGAGGGTGATTGCACAAAGCTCGCGCTGATGAATGCGAAGCTATAACGGGAGTTTTACTCACTTTTAGCGTATGATAGAAAGTGGACTCTCCGGCATGAGATAGATCGACAACTATGCCCAATTCGTTCATGCGTTCTACTGCTTTTATTCCTAGCTCGCTCAATCCTCCGTAGAGTGGCTCTCCTATAGCTGAATCGCAAAGAGCATTCGCTCCGTTGTGGCAAAGTGTAACATAGGTGACGCCCATTTTTTTGAAGAACTCTAAGTTGTCAAGATTGCCCTCAAGTGCGTGTCCGTTTTCAATTCCTAGAAAAATAGCCTTTCGGCCTTGTTTTTTCAGCTCGATGGCTTCTTCAAAAGTACGTGCCTGACCTACATATTGACTGTTATTCTCAATTTGTCGTTGCATTTCAGTAAGCAAATCTGTAGCATATTTTGTAGCTCCTTTTTCGGGATAACTTTGAGGAATATATGCGACAACGAAGACAGAATCCAGCTTCCCTTCGTACATCTTTGGCAGGTCTACTTGTGCAGCGGGATTGCGAAGACCTATATCAATTGTATGTTCTTCGAAAAGCATAGGTGTATCGCAATGCGAATCTACAGACAAATGTTGTGAATGAAATTGCTTGGCTTTGCTGAATAGTTTCGCTTCCTCGACGAGTCGCGCAAAAAGCCTTTTCATGCCTTCGTCGTTGCCATCGGTAGCCATATTCTCGGGATGCCACTGTACACCTAGTATTCGATATTCAGGAAATGCTTCGATGGCTTCCACAACTCCATCGGTAGAAATTGCCGATATTTTAAAGCCAGGTGCAATCTCTTTTACTGCCTGATGATGGCGCGAATTGACACCGATTTCATCGCAACCGAAGATATCATGTAGTACTGTTCCGTTCTCGATACGTACTCTGTGAGCCGGTTTTTCCTTGTCGGTCAGAATGCTATGGCTTAGAGGTTCTCCCGGGAATTGCGATGGAATATCTTGATACATGCCACCACCGAAAGCAACATTGATAACCTGCATGCCTCGGCAGATACCGAAAATAGGCAATTGGCGATCGGCTGCTATACGGAGCAATAGGAAATCGTATGTGTCACGCTCTTGCGATACATCTGTCAGTTCTTCAAGAGTCTCCTCGCCAAAGTAGCGACCATCTATATCCGATCCTCCCGAAAGTAGCAGTCCGTCCAATCGGTCTACTATTTCGCGTAGTACGTCTACATCATCCGTAGCCGGAATTAGCACGGGGATACCTCCAGCATTGAGAACTGAATTGATGTATGCTTCGTGTAAGCGAGATGTTTGAGAGTCGATATTTACGGAAATCCCTATTACGGGATTGTTGTTTCGTTCGCTAACTGGCTTCGAGCCGTCGCTTGCTGTTTTGAAATCTATTATTTTGTTGGTCATTTTTTCTTCGAGTTAATATACAAATATACGAAGATGAGTAGGATATGTTGCTTGCTTTTATAGTAAAAAGTGATGCAAATACAAAAGAGAGTGATAGATACTTTTTGTGTGTATAATTTCTATATCGTATTTATTCTTTATATCTTTCCATACCATAAGGTATGTTTTATGAAAAGACTTGATAAATTAGATTGGTTTTTGGCTGCATTGTCGATTTTGGATAAAGAAAGTTTTTCTAAGATAACAATTGATAACTTGTGCTCGAAGTTGAATGTTACAAAGGGCTCATTTTATCACCACTTTGGTAATATTGAGGGTTTTATCGATGCATTCATGGCGTATATTTTAGAGAAAAAAGCTCTGGATTATATGAAAAAAGCCGATAAAGAGCAAAATTTAGAGAAGCGTCTTGACCTGATCAGATTGATGGGTTTTGTATCTGATTATAATGTTGCACATAAGATAAGGGCGTGGAGTTATTCGAATGAGATTGTGAAGAAGTATTTGGATCAGATTGACGAGATTCGTCTAGAGTATCTAGTCCGTTTGCGTGTGCTGAAAGGTGAGAGTAAAGAAGATGCGGAAATTAAATCTCGCATTGATTATGCGTTGTTAGTTGGACTGCAACAGTTGTATCCTAAGCTATCCCGAAATGAACTTGATAAATTATATCGAGTGTATAAAGAGTAGTTTTTATTGTAATTTTTTTTCTGATATAGACTATAAAAATAAATACTATGAAAATAAAAAAGAGTGATCTGCCTGTTGATAGTCTGATGAGGAAATATCTTCCAGCTAATTATTATGATGTGTTTTCATGTGTGACTGACGAGGAGATATCTCCTGATGATTTAATGATTGAATTCTGGACAAAACCTCCGAAATGGGTCGCTTTTTTATTCACACTACGGAATAAGATAGTGAAGAAAATCGGCTTGAAAGGGGCGGATTCGGGAGATGATCAGAGTCAAAATGAATTGATAGAATGTATTAGACAAGGGACAAGCTATAGTATCTTCTCGGTAGAAGGAAAATCGGAATATGAGACAGTTCTAAAGCTATCGGACAGACATCTTGATGCGTATGTGTCAGCTTATATCGTGAAAGCTTCAGAGGGTAAATATTGCATAAGCATATCCACAGTTGTAGATATCCATAATTGGTTGGGGTATGTCTATTTTTATCCGATATGTCCTTTCCATAAACTTGTGGTAAAAGGTATGATGAGGCATATATTAACAAAAGCCTGACAGATTTTTCTATCAGGCTTTGTGCGATAGGGTATCGGATTATCGAACACCTAAGCATAATTCATTCTTTCGTCTAATTATCACATAAATAGTAAGTTATAAGAATTAAAAAAGCGACAAAAAGAATAAATATTCAATTTGTCGCTCTCAGTGCGGATGAAGGGACTCGAACCCCCACGCCTCTCGGCACTAGATCCTAAGTCTAGCGCGGCTACCAATTACGCCACATCCGCGGCTATTATGTTAGCGGGTACAAAGATAGAATAAAAAATATAACTCATGCAATTTTTTGAATAAAAATATTCGAAAATAATAAAAAAAAGTACACTTCTATTTAATGAGGTGTACTTTTACGAGATTTATTGTATTGATTGTTAGTCCTTAAAGCCAATTTTAGCATGAGCACCGTCGCAGTAAGGTTTATTCTTCGATGCACCGCAGCGGCAAAGATGCGGATTTTCTTTTACTACAACTGTTCCGTCTGCTAATGTTAATTCAACTGTTCCTTCTACTAGATAAGGAGCATTAGGTACAACTTTAATTTTCAATAATGAGTCTTTTTTTCCATAACTTTTTAGTTTTATATAATTTGATGATACGATAAAGTTATTTATAATAGAAAATATAATCAAGTTATATAGATAAAATCTACTGCTCACCTTTATTGTCGATCTGCTTCAGCAGCAGTATTACTCTATCATCTGAATTGTCATTGTTACTGTTTTTTCGTTACTGTCGAATTTTACCTTTGTCCTTCTTTCGATGTATAATGGCCAGCCCCAGTTATCTATAGCTGCTGCTACATTGCTTTTGTGTTCCAGCTGTCTTTCGTTAATGGCTTCGTCCAGATCAATTTCTTGTCCCATGCTTTCAGCCATCTGAGCGATGAAGTCTCTGGCTGCGGTGGTTAACTGTTTCTGATCTACCATTTGGTCGTATCTTATGACTGAGTAGTTGTCCTCTGCAGCTATTGTGTCTAGATATAAGGTTGCTTGAGCGTTAAAAGGTTTGTCAGGAAAATAATTATTCGGAGTCTGAATCTCGGATTCGATAATCTCTCCAAGTTTGAAGGCACTGCCCATGAACGTGTGAAATAATTGTACCGGTTCTATTTCTTTGTTAAGAATATATTCCTTGGTGGATATTGTTTGCAGAGTTGAACTCATCACTTTATCCATGTTCTCTCTGAATTCTTCGGAGTCGTATTCTCCACCAACAATAGCTATACTTTCTTTGGTGCGGGCTATTAGGTTGTCGCGGACTTCTTCCCAATTCAGGAGATCTTCGAAAACGCCAAGTTCATTTGTTCTATAGACTATTTTACGTGCTTTCAGTAGCATCTCTAGTTTCGGTGAAAATGCTGATTCGCGTACATTGTAGTCTGAAAACTCCCATGTTACAGTATATGATGTAGCAGTCGAATCAATTACTGTGACTTTTGCTTTCATCGATATAGAATCGATTTTAGCAGTATTGTCACTTTCTTTACTATTGGTTATTTGAGTGATTTCATAGACATGACTTTCGTTCAGATCCCAATAAGAGATTATTTGAACGGTAGAATCGGCTGTGTTTATTTGAGCATTTGCTATAGATGCGATGCTGAATAAAATAGATAAAAGTGTCAATCTTATTTTCATTACTTGGGCGTATTGGGTATTATATAAATGTAAAGCTAAACTAAAATGTTTCAATTTGTGACGAAAGTTCTTTTTAATTTATTTGATAAAAATGTCGATTCTTACATTTTGTTTGTTGTAAATTGCTAATTGATAGTTGATTGTATCTCTTTCTGGTAGCTTAACTGACTGATGGTATTGACTTTCACTATCAATGATAGACATAATCGTTCACGTTTTTTGTGTTCTAATATTGCTAACTCTACGTTACAATTTTGTATATTTGTTAGCTTAATCGGGTTGTGTTGTAAAAGACCTGTTTTATTGAGAAATATAAATAATTAATATACATATATCATGGATTTATTGAAGCAAATTATTGAGCGTGCAAAAACAAACAAGCAACGCATCGTGCTACCTGAAGGCACAGAAGAAAGAACTATTAAAGCAGCAGATCGTATATTGGCTGATGGGTTAGCAGAAATTATTTTGATCGGAAACCCTTCTGAAATTAAAGGCTTAGCTGAAAAGTTTGATCTGAAAAACATCGATAAGGCTTCGATATTAGATCCAGAAAACTACGATAAAAAAGAAGCTTATACTAATCTGCTTGTCGAATTGAGAAAATCGAAAGGTATGACAGTTGAGCAAGCTTCTAAATTGACATCTGATCCGCTTTACATTGCATCGTTGATGCTTAAGAGCGGTGATGCAGATGGCGAAATTGCAGGTGCGCAAAATACAACAGGAAACGTATTGCGTCCGGCACTTCAAATCATCAAAACTGCACCTGGTATCAGCGTTGTATCAGGAGCATTTCTAATGTTTACACAAACAAAACAATACGGAAAAGACGGATTGTTATTATTTGCCGACTGTGCTGTAACACCAAATCCGACAGCTCCGCAACTAGCAGAAATAGCTGTCACTACAGGAAAAACACTTCAAGCTCTAGTCGGTGAAGAACCTCGCGTAGCTATGTTGAGCTTCTCTACAAAAGGTAGTGCAAAAGATGTACTTGTAGATAAAGTAGTTGAAGCTACTGATTTGGCTAAAAAATTAGCACCCGAAATGCAAATCGATGGCGAGATGCAGGCAGATGCTGCTCTTGTGGCATCAGTTGCAGCAAGCAAAGCTCCGGGTAGCGAAGTTGCAGGAAAAGCAAATGTGTTGGTGTTCCCTACACTGGAAGTTGGAAATATCAGTTACAAATTGGTTCAACGCCTTGGCGGTGCCGAAGCAGTAGGTCCTATCCTTCAGGGTATGGCAGCTCCGGTTAACGACTTGTCTCGTGGATGCTCTGTCGAAGATATCTACAATATGACAGCTATCACAGCTAATCAGGCAATAGCAGCAAAGAAATAATTTAATACTTACAAACAATACACATGGCAGAAATCAAAGAACCCATTGAGAATTTTGGGTTAAGTGCAAAACACAAAAAGAAATCTCTATTCTCGAAAATCGGAGTAGTAGGTTGTGGCCGCGACGGGCAAAGCATAGTTAGCCTAACAGCTCTGTCGGGCATGGAAGTAATCTTTGTAGATATATCGCAAGAAAAGATCAACGAAGCTTTGCGAAATATCGAACACGGATTAGATACAAAAATAGAAAACTGGGGTTTGACTGAGTCGGAAAAACGTGCTACAATGGGACGTATTTACGGCACGATGGATTACTCGGCTCTTCGCGATTGTGATTTCGTGGTTGAATGCATTCGCTACGAAGCAAATGGCGAAAGAAGTACCGAACTTCGTAAAGAAGTTTTCCGTAATCTTGAGAAAGTATTAGCCCCTGATGCTATAATCGCTACAAATGCTACGACAGTAATTGTTAGTGAACTTGCAGCCGAACTTGAACATAAAGATCGTTGCGTAAGTGTACATTTCCCGGTAGCTCATACCGATGCTCGCTTGTTGGAGATTGTACGTGGTGCATTTACACCGCAAGAAGTTGTAGACAAAATATTCTTGTTTGCTAAACTTATCAAGTTCATGCCGGTAGAGATTCACGAAAGCAGTGGTCTTGTAAGTATGCGTCTTCTTGTAACGATGCTGAACGAAGCTTGTCAGATATGGCAAGACAATACTGCAAGCATGGAAGATATAGATAAAGAATTTACCATAACATTTGGTCAACGATACGGAATTTTCGAATATGCTGACATTGTAGGTATCGAAAAAATTGTGATGCTGATGGAAGATATGTTCCATGATTATGGCGACAGAAAATACAAAGCATCTACTGTTCTATGGAGACTTTACCGTTCGAAACAATACGGACTTCTGACAAAGAGAGGCTTTTATATCTATGACGAATCAGGAAAAAAAGTTGGACCTAACAATTTAATTTAAGAAAATGAAAGTATTAGTTTTGAACTGTGGTAGTTCTTCTATCAAATATAAGCTTTTCGATATGGAAAGCAAATCGGTTATCGCTCAGGGCGGAATCGAGAAAATAGGACTGAAAGGTTCGTTCCTGAAATTCCCTCTACCGAATGGCGATAAAGTTATTCTTGAAGGTGAAATCCTAGAGCATCAGGCAGGTATCGAATATATATTAGGTGTATTGACCAGCGAAAAATATGGTTGTATTAAGTCGCTTGATGAAATTAATGCAGTAGGACATCGTGTGGTTCATGGTGGTGAAAAATTCAATAGCAGTGTATTGATTACCGATGAAGTGATCAAAGGAATCGAAGCTTGTATTGAGATTGCTCCTCTACACAATCCACCTAACTTAGCAGGTATTTCGGCTGTGAAAGAGCTGATGGGGGATATCCCTCAAGTGGCTGTGTTTGATACTGCATTCCACCAAACTATGCCGGCTACAGCTTATATGTATGGCTTGCCATATTCGTTGTACGAAAAATATGCTATTCGTCGTTATGGATTCCATGGCACAAGCCATCGTTATGTATCGGCACGTGCATGCGAAATATTAGGCATTCCGGCTGAAGGAACTAAGATTGTATCTTGTCACTTGGGTAACGGTGGTTCAGTAGCTGCTATCAAGGATGGTAAATCTATCGATACTTCGATGGGTATGACTCCGGTAGAAGGCCTGTTGATGGGAACTCGTTCGGGTGATGTGGATGCTGGTGTACTTTCGTTCATCATGGAAAAAGAAAATATCGGTCCTCAGGCTATCAATACATTGGTAAATAAACACAGTGGTTTGTTAGGTCTTTCGGGTGTATCGTCTGATATGCGTGAACTAACAGCTGCGATGGATGCCGGTAACGAGCGTGCTAAACTGGCGCATGATGTGTTTGAGTATCGTGTAAAAAAATATGTTGGAGCTTATGCTGCTGCACTAGGAGGTATCGATATTCTGATATTTACCGGAGGTATTGGAGAAAACCACTTAAACTCGCGTGAGGAAATCTGTGCAGACCTTGACTTCATGGGTATTAAGCTCGATCTTGAAAAGAGCAACAATGCCAGAGGTGAAGAAGCAATAATCAGTACTGACGATTCGAAAGTGAAAGTAATGGTAGTTCCTACTGACGAGGAATATATGATTGCTGCTGATACAATGGAAATCATTAACAAGTAACTCATACTCTGTTTACAATAGAATAAGGGGCGAATCTCAAACGAGATTTGCCCCTTATTTATAACATCAGAAGCTATTTATTGAAGAAAAGCTTTTCCTTGAGGAACAATTGTCTTTCCAAAATATGAGTTCAGATATTTACCGGCAAGCACGTAGAATGTTGTCAGCGAGATTGCCATCTCAGAACATGCCGCAATAGTATGCCATGTCGAACCGCATCCCAGAGCATCGAGTGCTAAGCTTAAGAATAATACTACAATCAGCGACATCAAGATGAACATTGCTTTCGACATCTTCAGCGATGAGATTGTGAGTACAAACGAAAGAATGAAATAACCGATGAATGCTACTCCCAACTGACGTCCGTCGGCTGTCTCAGCCAACGTTTCGCCAAAGCACCCCAGTTTGATAAGCCAGCTCATTCCTACAGCAATCCAAAACAATCCGTATGCACTGAAAGCAGTAGCGCCAAACAGATTGTTGTGTTTGAAGTCGAACATTGCAGCTATGAGTTGTCCCAGTCCTCCAAGAAAGAATGCCCAAGGTAAAACAAATGACAATCCATCTGTCAATCCAAGTTTTTGCGTTGATGCCACTAGGGTAACCATTGCCAAGCCAAACAGGCCTAAAGTAGTAGGATCAGCTACTTCAATTTTCACATTTTTCGTTTCCATTTTTAGATTTTAAAATTCGGTTGCAAAAATAGATATAATATTGAGATTTCAAATAGATAGAGGATTATCCTTAGAGATTTCGTAGTCTTCTCGTTAAAAGGCTGTGTCTTTTACTTATTTTATGATTATTTCATTCTGGTATCGGATGATCTGTCCATCGTTGGTCACACCTTCTATAGTCATAATATAGTTCCCCTCAGAGTCGGCTGAGTAAAAATCGAATTCGATTTTCCCCGACTTGTCGGCTTTCAACTTAGGATTCCAGTATATTGTTGTTCTTAAATCAGGATCTGAGTTGTTTTGTTCTTCAGCTGTTTCGTATTTAGGTGAATAGAATTCAGTAGGTTTCTGATAACCTAGAGGACTTGTTTCTTTTATATTGTAATATGGTCTTGTATTATCAGTGAAATTACCTTTTTTCGTGTTGATCATTATAACACCATTTGCGCCATTGGTTCCAAATATTGCTGCGCTTCCTGCAGATCGAAATACCTCAATACTCTCTATCATGTCAAAAGGAATAATATTATCCAAGGCTCCTCGTATAAGACTTTCTGAATATCCTAATTGAGGTGTATCGAGTAGTGTACCGGATCCTAGGTATTCTTCGTCACCTTCTCTGTAGTAATGTACACCATCGATATATATCAACGCAGGTTTTCCATGGTAACGAGAGAAGTATACATCTGTATCGCTAACTCTTGCGCCAGGTATATTCCATAATAAATCTGATAAAGATGTCGCCGAGTTCTGCTCCATATTTTCCAAAGAAAATCTATTGTCCGCAAGTATGGAATAAGGTGTTGTGTATTTCTCTTTGAGGGATTGTCCTTTTACTTCTACGGGTTTTAAATAGATTGTTCGCATTCCATTTTCCAGAGTGTACTTCTGCTCTGCTTTATTTATATAATTGATATAATCTTTGTTGTCATTTTTAACCAGAGGAACATTATAGTCAATGAAAGGTAACTGATTCACTGAAGGGAAACTATCTTGATTAATCAACAATTCAACATTTGAAGACCCTTTCTTGGACAGTGCATGTATTATATATCTTGTATTATTTGGATATTCGAACCCCTGAAAAAGAAAATTGCCGTTTTCATCGGTTAATGTAGCATCACTGTAGCGCGAGTTGGGAGATGCTATTATTATGCCACTATTATTTAAAGGTTTTCCACGTACTAAAGATTTTACTTTGCCTGAGATTACCTGACCGATTTCGATGGGGTCTTCGGGGTATTGGATTTCGCCCTTGATGACTTGTGGAATATTGTAGCGTCTCCAGCCATGTGTAAGCATTAGAAGATCTAAAGCTTCTTTGCGATTTTGGTCATCATTCTCGAAATAATAGTTTGGATTGACTATGTTGCCTCTTAGGTCGGACGTCAGGAGTAGTGTTGAAAGAATTGACGGATTAACGTTTGGATCAACATCTTTACTATCGACAACCGATACAGAGATATTGTCTGCATCTGTTAAGCTATCATTAGAGTCAAATAATGAAAGATTTACAGGTATATGTGTGCGAGTGCCAAAAGTGTTATTGTTTTTTTTGTTTTTTATTTTAGCCTTATCGTTATTGAGACAGAATACCAAGCGCTCGCTCAGAGTTTCTCTTTTATCATTGATAAGTAGAAGATGCAGTATCCCAGAAGGATAATCTTTTGTATCGAGTTCTATGCTATTATTTGTTTTTTTGACATACTTCCCAACAAAGTGAAGGAATCCCCGAGTATGGGCTACCAGATAAAGCGTTCTATCCTGATAGAGTTGTGTATTGCCAGAAAGTTGTATTGTCAGTTTATCCCCCTTTTGTTTTATGTTCAGACCAACAGTTTCCCGAACGGGAGGAAGTTCAAATTGTTTTTCTTGCTCAAGATAGGATGCTTTTGCAAAATATCTTTTATCCTTCTCACCCTTCAATCTGAAACTTCCCATGCCTTCATGCATAGTCTTAAAATTAGTAACCAGATTACCTTGCTCGTCAATAATCTCTCCCTCTAATATTAAAGCTCTTCCTTCGTTGTCGAGAGCTTTAAATGCTATCGTATTTTCAGTATCGGATAATATGTTGCCGCCTTCGGGATAGAAAGATACTTCATAATCTTGCGCAGGACGTGCTATGAATATGCTTTTTCTGTATCTGTCACATTCTACAAGAACCGATTCTACTTTCGATTTTTTATCGAACTTAAAGTCGAAGTAATAATTTCCATCCTCATCTTGCCGGTGGTTGATGCTTTCACCATTATGGGAAATCCTTAAAAGTGTAGGGACTATTTTCGAGTTATTGCTTGTGCTGGTTATACTTAATGTGACTCTGACGTTATTTTTGTTCCGGTATTCGAAAGAAGGCTTTATCGATGTTCTGGCACTTGCCGGATCATAGATTGATATGGGTATATAGCTATCGTATTTACCTTTCATATTATTCATGAATAGGGTATATGCACGTATGAAGTAATTTCCTTCAGGTAAATCTTCGGCTATACCAATGTATCCTGAATAAGATTCTTCTTTCCTTACTTTCACTCGTGAAAGGACTTTCTGTTCGTTGTCAATCAATTCAGCATAGACGTATTTACTTGCAGACAATGGAGTGTGAATCGTTGCATTTACAAGATGAGCTCTGAACCAAATTCGCTCTCCCGAAAGATAAGAAGGTTTATCAATGTGCAGATGAATCTTCTCTTGAGGGAATGCTTCTGCTTGTAGGTTGTAGTTGTTTAATACGATTGTTTGCACACTGTCGGTGTCGCCGGCAAATAGGCTCAGTGATATTAAATATAGCGACAAACAGCAGATTAAAGTGTTTCTAATCTTACTCATAGTGTCCGTTATTTAA
Organism: Dysgonomonas massiliensis; assembly: GCF_900240225.1. GTDB lineage: Bacteria > Bacteroidota > Bacteroidia > Bacteroidales > Dysgonomonadaceae > Dysgonomonas > Dysgonomonas massiliensis. The sequence continues at coordinate 255,389 of NZ_OEPV01000002.1, forward strand.
GGTTAAGTTCTTCTAATATAGTTGATTGTTTTGTTTAGTGCAATAAAATGCACTCTAATTTTTAATTGTATTGACAATATGTGTAATAGTTGTGTAAATTAGTGATATTTGTCTTGCAGTTTTAAGTGGTCAGTAAAGAGAAAACTATAAGTTTATCTATATTAATGAAAAAAAGGCTCATCCATGAAAGAATAAAGCCTTTTTATAAATAGTGTTTATTTTGTTACTTCTGTTACTTTTTGAAGAATTTCTCAAAAAATAGAATCTGATAATCTATAGCATTGTTCCAATATTCGCCGGTATGAGCCCCGGGACGGGAAATGAAATCGTGTGGAATATTGAGATGGAGCATTTTCTCGTGTAGCTTGCAGTTTACATCGTAGAAAAAGTCATCTATTCCGCAATCAATAATAATATCGAGGCTATTGGGCTGTATTTTATGCAATTGTTCAACCACAGTATGCGAATCCCAGATGTCTTTGTTGTCGGCATATTTGCCCAGACGATCTTTCATGCTCCAGTTATTTGGAAATGGTCGGATGTCTACACCGCCGCTCATCGAGCCACAGGCGCCGAAGATATCAGGATTGTTGATTGCGAGCCATAAAGCTCCATGTCCTCCCATGCTTAATCCGGTGATAGCTCTGCCTTTAGACGAAGCAATAGTTGTATATGTTTTGTCGATATACGCAGTTAACTCGTGGCTGACATAGGTCTCGAATTGAAATTTCGAATCTATTGGGCTGTCCCAGTACCAACTGTTTTGTCCGTCGGGGCATACGAATATAATCTCTTTCTGAGACGATATTTCAGGAAGGTTTTTCTTCACGCCGTTAATATATGTCAGATGATTACCGCTGTATCCATTAAGAAGATATATAACCGGATATTTCTTCCCCGAGTTTTGCCCGTATTCGGCAGGAGTAATAACTATATTTTTGATTTCGCGCCCCATTTTCGGGCTGAACACAGATATTGTATCTACTTTCTGAGCAAAGGATGCTAGTGAAAACAGAGCAAAGATTAAAAATAGGAATGTGATTTTTTTCATGAATTAAGATGACTTTAATAATTAACTGTATAGTAGACAAATTTAGTAAAACATTCGAAGGGTGATGGTATCTTTTTGTATTTTTACAACAATCAAGATTCTAAGCAATTGAACACGAAGATAGCTACATATATTAAATCCTTTTTGCAGCGTATAACTGATTGGTACAAACACAGCAAGCTAAGATATAAGATAGGGATTCCTATCTTACTGATACTTTTGACGTGGTATGTCTTTTGTTTGCCATCTCCATTATTTGATGTGCCGTATAGTACTGTTGTGAATGATCGCAATGGTATGTTACTTGGTGCGCGTATTGCATCGGATGAGCAATGGAGATTTCCAACAGCAGACTCTGTTCCCGAGAAATATAAGACTTGCCTCATTGAATTCGAAGATCGTTACTTCAACTATCATTGGGGGGTAAATCCAGCATCTGTATTCAGAGCCATCAAGCAGAATCTGAAAGGAGAGCGAGTGGTAAGTGGCGCAAGTACGATAACGATGCAGACGATACGTCTGTCGCGGAATAAAGATCGTACCTATTGGGAGAAAATCATTGAGATGATATTGGCTACACGTCTTGAATTTGCGTATTCGAAAGATGAGATTGTTCGACTTTACGCTTCGCATGCTCCGATGGGAGGGAATGTGGTAGGAATAGAAGCTGCATCGTGGCGCTATTTCGGGCACTCGTCATCCTCTTTGTCGTGGAGCGAAGCTGCTACATTGGCTGTATTGCCCAATTCGCCGGCATTAATGCATTTTGGACGCAATCGGGATAAGTTGGTTGAAAAGCGTAATCGACTACTTTACAGACTTCACGAAAAAGGTGTTCTTGATGATGTGGATTACGAATTGGCTGTGACTGAACCTTTACCATCACATCCACTAGCTTTGCCGCAAACTGCTCCGCATTTGGTGACGAAAATTTATCTTGAAGAAGGTGGCCGGCAGGTTCGTTCTACAATAGAGAAAAGTCAGCAAGAGCATATCGAAGCGATTTTAGACAGATGGAATGCAGAATTTGCCCAAAATGGAATAAATAACATTGCAGCAATTGTTTTCGATGTCGAACGTAATGAGGTGGTAAGTTATTGTGGAAATGTACATTTCAGTAAGAATGTGTCAGGTAATCAGGTCGATATAATTCAGGCTCCACGCAGTACTGGAAGTATTCTTAAGCCATTTCTTTATCAGGCTATGTTGCAAGAGGGTTTACTGCTGCCAGATCAGTTGTTGGTAGATATTCCTGTGAATATGTCGGGCTTTACACCGAAGAACTTTAGCAGAAAATACGATGGTGCCGTTGCCGCTTCCGAGGCATTGGCCCGATCGTTGAATATCCCTTCTGTTATTTGTTTGAGAGATTATGGGGTTCCTAAGTTCAGAAACTTTCTACAAGAAGCTGGCATGACTACTTTGACCCGTACGAACGAAGACTACGGCTTGTCATTGGTGCTTGGTGGTGCTGAAGGTAAATTGTGGGATATCAGTCTGATGTATTTACGGATGGCACAATCCTTAAGCGATTTCAATGATAGCGGAATGTACTACGAGCATTCTTTACCTAAATATTTGGATGAAGAGGATCAATCGGATAAAGAAACGGATTCGAAACCTCATTTTACAGCCGGAGCAGCTTGGCTTACCTTGAATGCATTGACAGGCGTAGATCGTCCGGAAGAAATTGATATACAGTCGATCCCTTCAATACAGCGGATTGCATGGAAAACAGGGACGAGCTTTGGCTCGCGCGATGCATGGGCTGTAGGAGTTACCCCTCGTTATGTAGTGGGCGTTTGGGTTGGAAATTCGGATGGCGAAGGTCGTCCGGGATTGGTCGGTGCCCCAACAGCAGGTATGGTGATGTTCGATATATTCAACGGATTGCCTAAAAGTCCTTGGTTTAAGATACCAACCGGAGATTTGAGACGTATAGAAGTCTGTCGCAAGAGTGGTTTCTTGAGAGGAATCAATTGTCCTGACGATGAAATAGATGAAATATTCATTAGCCCGAAAGGAGTTGAGGCCGAAGTTTGCCCGTTTCATAAACGTGTCCATCTCTCGCAAGACAAGCTTTTTCAGGTTTATGAAGATTGTACCGGAGATCGTGGTATAATTCATGCATCGTGGTTTGTTTTGCCACCATCTTGGGAGAAGTATTATCGCGATAAGGATGCCTCGTATATGCCATTACCTCCTTATTCACCTGAGTGTGGAAAAGATAACGAGCGACGTCTTATGGAGTTTCTATATCCTGAACCGAACAGTGTGCTTAGCATTCCTCGTCAGTTGGATGGATCACAAGGGCGTATCGTATTCGAAATAGCACATCGTATTCCGTCTAATCGTGTCTTCTGGCATATAGACGATCAGTATATTGGCGAAACGCGTGATTTTCATAAGAAAGACTACACGCCTAGCCCGGGGAAACACAAGCTGACAGTGGTAGATGAAGGTGGTGCAAGCGTTTCCTTAAACTTTACCATTAAATAATACAATTGCAAGAAATATATTACCTTTGAACAATTTGATTAACAAAAACATTACCTCATGGTATCTTATTACTACATAGACAGAAATACAAACGCACAATACGGCCCGTTTCCGGTAGAAGAACTTAAACGTAAAGGAATCACTCCTAATACTTTGGTATGGAGCAATGGTATGGCAGACTGGGTAGAGGCCGGAAAAGTACCGGAGCTGAGCAATCTATTCTATAATTCAGGATATAGTTCTACTACACCTCCCCAACCTAGTTATAGTGCAGGGAGTGGTAATGGGAATGTGAACATTCCGGAAATGAGACCTATGCCCAAAAACTGGTTTATAGAAGCTATATTGTTGACATTGTTGTGTTCTCCTATTTTTGGGATCATTGCAATAATCTATGCAAATAAAGTAGAATCGCGCTATTATGCAGGAGATTATGATGGAGCGGTAAGCTCGGCGAAGAGTGCTAAAATGTGGGTACTTATTGGGCTTTTCGGATCTTTAGGTTTGTTTGTTCTGATAATGCTATTTTACGGCGTTATGGCGTTTTCCTATCTGTGATAGTATTTGATTGAAATGAGTGTATCAAAAAAGAAAAGTATCATTCCTCTTATTGGTCTTTTGGCTGTCGTCTTCTTGATTTTGCTATACTATATATTTGATCCGGCTCTTTCCCGATTCTTTCCATCGTGTCCCTTTCATTATTTGACTGGTTATGATTGCCCCGGATGCGGGTCACAAAGAGCAATACACCATTTGCTGAATTTCGATATTGTCAAAGCTTTTCAGCAGAATGCATTATTCGTAATATCAATTCCTTATATAATATTAGGACTATATTTAGAGTATCTAAATGGCAAGAAACGATTTCCACAGCTGTATAGGGTGCTTTTTGGACGAAAAGCTATTTTTTTAATACTGATTATAGTCATTTTGTTCTGGATAGGACGAAATGTATTGTAATCTGCATTAATTTCTTTTAACGGAGGGTTTGTTTCCATCTTCAATTGAATAAGTACATTTACACACTTTTTTTGAAGATAATGCAAATTTATGGAAAAGACTCACAAAGTTCCATTTGGCCCAATTGGGGTTCTTATGGCAATCGGAATCGTTTTTGGTGATATTGGTACATCTCCTCTCTATGTAATGCGAGCAATACTGAATGGGCTACCTGCTGGGCAGCTCTCGAACCCTGATTATATATTAGGTGCAGTATCTTGCGTTATCTGGACTTTGACAATACAAACAACGCTGAAGTATGTAGTTATTACACTTCGGGCAGATAATAAAGGAGAGGGAGGTATTCTGTCTCTTTATGCTCTGATAAGGAAAAAATATCGCTGGGCATATGTTATTGCAGCTGTAGGGGCTGCCACGCTTTTGGCCGACGGAGTTATTACTCCTGCGATGACAGTAACATCAGCCATAGAAGGTCTGAATGCAATAGCTCCACATGTACCGGTAGTACCGGTTACAATAGTAATTGTTGTAGCTCTTTTCCTTGTTCAGCCATTCGGTACGGGATCTTTAGGTAAATATTTCGGATCCTTTATGCTCCTTTGGTTCATAATGATGGCTACTGTTGGTGGCTGGCGAATGTTCCAAGATATTTCTGTAATCAGAGCCTTCAATCCTTGGTATGCTTATCAGTTTGTAACCGAAGCACCCCAAGCACTTGTAATTCTGGGAGCAATTTTCCTTTGTACCACCGGAGCCGAGGCTCTTTATTCCGATCTTGGGCATTGTGGAATAAAGAATATCCGTATGTCGTGGGGACTGGTTAAAGCTGCATTATTACTAAACTATTTAGGGCAAGCAGCATGGATAATTAATAATCCATCAATGGTAAACACAGAGATAAATCCATTCTTTGCGATGATGCCTGAATGGTTTTCGCTGATAGGAGTTCTGATGGCTACTTTGGCTGCAATTATTGCAAGTCAAGCGCTGATAAGCGGATCGTTTACGGTAATCAGTGAGGCGGTATCGATGAAACTTTGGCCGAACGTAAAGATCAAATATCCAACTGATATAAAAGGGCAGATGTTTATTCCTTCGATCAATTACAGTCTGATGATAATGTGTATAATTGTCATCCTGATGCTAAGATCTTCGGTACACATGGAGGCTGCATACGGACTTGCCATTACAATCAGTATGTTGATGACTTCCATACTTCTTTTCTTGTACTTTATGATCAAGAAGAAGCCTCTTTGGTATAGTATACCAGTCACATTGTTCTTTGTCGTAATAGAGTTCAGCTTCTTTATAGCCAATATGCAGAAGTTTGCTCATGGAGGATTTGTTCCTATCATAATGGGCGGGGTAATATTAGTAATTATGTATTCGTGGTACAATGGAAGGCGTATTAAGCAACACAATACAATTTATGATATAGTAGATGATAAGTATTTGGATCTGATAGAAAAAGTTAGTGCTGATACATCAATTCCGAAGGCTGCAACGCATTTGGTTTATCTGATAAGAGCTAAAGAGAAAAATAGTATAGAGAGTAAAATTGCTTATTCACTATTCAAGAAGACGCCTAAACGTGCAGATACATATTGGTTTATACATATCGATCATTCGGACGAGCCATACGAATTTGGTTATGATACAACAGTTTTGATTCCTCAGAAAGCCTTTCGTTTAGATATTCGTGTCGGATTTAAAGTCGGTGTTCATACCGATAAATATGTCTCGTTAATTACTCGTGAGTTAGAACGCCAAGGTATGGTTGATCTTAAGACTCGCTATCCTTCGTTGTCAGATTCGGAAGATAATATGGGAGACTTCTTGTATGTAGTAGTTGATAGGATTTTCAGAAATGTGCCATTGAAGCCCGTTCAGCAAATTATTATAAGCTTGTACAATATCGTGAAACGATTCTCAACATCCAATGCACAGATGTACGATGTTGACCCATCGTTGGCCTTGGTAGAATTAGTGCCTATTAAGGAAGGAGAATATACCAGAGCGCAGTTGAATAGGCTTCTCTATAAGAAAGATAAGGAGAAGTTAAAATCAAAGTTCTAGATTGTCCAAAAGCTTATAATATAGTTCGATAGCTTCACGTATTTCATCTAGTTCGATATATTCATCGGCTGTATGTGAACGCGCTGATTCTCCTGGACCTATTTTTACAGTAGGGAAATTCATCAATGCCTGATCAGAAAGGGTAGGAGATCCGTATGGCTCTTTTCCAATCGTTATAGCTCTTTGTACAAAGGGATTGTCAAGAGAAATTCCGGACGAATTCAGACGGAATGAACGAGCTTTGATTTCACTTTCTGTATGATTATCTATGATCTCGAATAACTCCTGATTGGAGTATGTGTCTGTACTGCGGATATCGACAACAAACTCGCAGCGATCTGGAACTACATTGTGTTGAGTACCTGAGTTAATCATTGTTACCGACATTTTTATAGGGCCTAACGTTTTGCTTTCCTTTGGAAACTGAAATGTACGGAACCATTCAATATCTCTCATTGCTTTGTAGATCGCATTTTCTCCTTCGTTGCGGGCTGCATGTCCCGATTTTCCGTGAGCAATGCAATCCAAGACCATTAGGCCTTTTTCGGCAATAGCAGGATGCATTCCAGTCGGTTCACCAACTATTCCAAAAGCAGGCTTCGGTAACTCCGGCAAAGCAAATTCAACACCGCCTTTGCCCGATACTTCTTCTTCGCAAGAAGCTAAAAATACTAAATTGTAATGTTGAGGCTTTTCTGTTAGCAAGAAAAAGGCGTGTAGCAACGATACCAGACTGGCTCCGGCATCGTTACTTCCAAGCCCGTATAATTTCCCATCTTCCTCTATAGCTTCGAAAGGATTGCGAGTCCAAGCGGAAACTGGTTTGACGGTATCTATATGAGAATTGAGTATAATTGTAGGCTTTGAATCACTGAAGTCTGGAGATAATATCCAAACATTATTGCCTTTTCGATGCGGGCTATGTCCGTTCTTGCGGATATAGCTTTCCAGCATTGTTGCTACAGCATCTTCTTCACGACTGAACGATGGTATTTGTATCATTGCTTTAAGCAAATCAACAGCATCGTAATATTTTTCGTCAACACTCATATAGCTTTATTTTATTTTCCTGTTTCCAAGAAAGTTATCATATTTTGTATGGCTTTGTCCGACAAACGTTGTTTGGACTCTGCTGTAAATCCAGCCGATTTATCGTAGGTAATAACTCTTTCACGAGTAATCATCTCATCGTAAAGCGGACCGCATCCATCTTTGTCAAAGATTGCATACGAAGTATGATCGCTAGCTAACCATTTGTCGAAAGCTTCTTTATTAAACAACGGACCAAACGAAGTGTTTATTAGAATAGAGTTTTTCTTTTTTACTGCAAATTCTTCTTCGTTTAGCAGAATAGTGTATCGTGGCAAGTGGATAGTAACAGCATCACAAGTAGCCATAAGGTCTTTCAATGGAAGATATTCCGATCCTCTTGCTTCTTCATCCTCTTTGCGATTACGGCTGTAATAATAAACTTTCATGCCAAATGCACGAGCTGCTGCTGCAACCATTTTACCAGTGGTTCCCATTCCGATGATCCCAAGGCTTTTACCTCCTAGTTCGCAAGGCTCTTCTTTCCATTGGTATTTGTCGAAACCTTTTCCAAGGCTGATTAGTTTGCTAAAGATGTATTCAATAACGCCTTCATCTCCATAATCAAATACTCCTTTCACTACGATACCTCTTTCACGCGAAGCCGGAATGTTTACGCTAGATGCTTCCTCACTAAATAGGCTACAGCACATACCGATGTATTTCAGGTTTGGAGCTGCATTGATGATTTCGGGCGTAAGTCGTGTCTGAAAACTAATTAATACGCAGTCGCTATCTCCTATGCGTTCGATTACTTCTTCGGTTGTTTCGGGAAAACTCCAATACAATTTCAATGGATTCTCCGAAAGCTCTTGAATTCTCGGTAATGACTCTTGCGTAAGACGACAAGCGTCGATCATGGTGATTTGTTTAAATTTCTTCATAATAATTCTAGACCTTTATAAAATTCAGAACTTGCAAAGTTAACCAATAAAAAGGGATTTCCCTAACAGCTGTAAATTTACACTAATATTGGTTTGCTAGGCCTTGCATATACAAATCTTTAGAAACTGTAAGCATGCTAGTACCATATTCTTTCATCTCTTTTGCCTTGTTTGGTAGTTTATTAATAACATTCTCTCCATTTTTTAGATTATAGAGGTACTCACTATCATTCAGAGGGTCAAGAACAAAGAAAAGTGAGTCGTTGATACATCCCATATGTGTATCTGAAGTGAAAAACATATATGGTCTTGTATCTTTAAATAAATCAATACCTAGAGTATTATTAAAGTATGGCTGATTTAATAATCCCATAACTGTCGGATAAATATCGATCTGTCCTCCGAACTGAGAAAATTTACGAGGCATATCTTTAAATAATGTGCTAAATATGATGCAAGGCACGTGATTGTAGCTTAAATCCATGTTATACTTGTAGTTTTGAGATTTTTTTCCATGATCGCCTACCAGAATAAAGATTGTATTATCATACCAATCTTGTTCAGAAGCTTCACGGATGAAATCTTTTAAAGCATCATCTGTATATGCTAGAACGGCTCTCTCTGGATCATCACTAATTTTCTTATATCTCTCAGGGGTGATGTATGGCGGATGATTACTAACTGTCATAATCATCGAAAGAAATGGTTTTTCAGAGAAGCTATTTATATAGTTGATGGAATGATGGAAAAGTACATCGTCCGGTACCCCTCCCCATACTTCTGATGTCTCCTCGTTGTAATCTTTTCTATCATAAACACGATCGAAGTCACATGCCCTTAAGAAATCACCCATATAATCATATTCTTCATCATGAGGGATAAAGAAAGAACTCTGATAACCAATTTCTTTTAGTGTACTTGCAATCCCTTTATATTGATGAGGAGGCTTCATCATATGCAGTTCAAACATAGATGGGTAACCGGTAACAACTGATCCGACACCATTGTTTGTATGAGTCCCCGATGAGTAGAAGTTTTCGAAATAATACGAATTCTGAACCAGACTGTCTAGAAAAGGAGTGAGTTTTATATTATTGTCTTCCTTACCCAATAGATCTACACTCATTGACTCCATGAAAATCAGTATAATATTGGGTGTAATTGCTTCTTTTAGGTTATCGATCTCAATTTTACGTGTTAAAGGATTTTTATAGGTATTGTTAGTGTCTGAATTTAGCTCATTCTTTACAAAATCGAGGGCTGAATCAGAGTCTGCTAAATATTGTTGCCCAACTTCATCTGTTCTCAATGATACTGCAAAATTATAAATTGGGGTAAGTGGAATATCGTTTATAAATGAGAACATCGTAAATGTAGCATTCTTTTTATCTATAGGGTGTTTTGTATGACCTTTGTACCCGATTCGAATTAATACTATAATAGACAAAAAATACAGACTTGAATCCAGGCTTTATTCAACAAACTATTCCCATTTTCTCTAGTCTTTTTTATCCTTTTATAGCAAAATAAAACGAAAGATATTGATATAGCTATCGTTATTATGTAAACTAAAAAGTATATATAATAAGATGATTCTTCTAGAATCATCTTGTATGTACTGTTATGAGTAAGCCAATTCGCAATAGATTTATTGGGATGTATTCCGAAATATTCATAATAAGGGAAATCTATACACGAAAACCCGAATATAACAGCTAATGCTATTATTAGGTATATTGTTGTGAGTTTGAGGTATAATTTGGTTGGCTGATTAGTTATCCAAAGTATGATCAATGTTATGAAAGGGATGATCAATGTAGTTGAAGTGACAATATTGTCAAACCGAAATCCTTTACCCATTGCGGTTTTGATTATTGGATACATCTCACTGTTTGATGGGTAAAGCTGTATAATATCATCATACTGATGATATATAAATATCAGTCTGAATATCGTAAGTAATATGATTGTGAGTATATATATTGGTAGTAAGAACTGAAGTAGTATATCAGCGTATTGTGTAGAACGTTTCATGAAGAATTATCGCTTTTGTTAAATATGTAAGTTTGTTCTATACAGTAATGTTAGTGTTTCCCTAATATCAGTTCTCCAATTTTAAGGTCTATTGGCGTAGTTACTTTTATGTTTGTGATTTCGCCTTGAACTAGTTTTATTTCCTGCCCTAAAGTTTCTACAACCGAAGCATCATCGGTAAATATATTACTGAATTCTTGTTCGTAAGCTTTTTTTAATAGCACGACCGAGAATACTTGGGGTGTTTGTACTTGCTTTATTTTCGAGCGATCGATAATTTTGCTTTTGCCATCTTCTTGTATTTGTCTCAAGCTATCAGTAGCATCTACGACAGGTATAGCTGCTGCGTTATCCCTTGCAGCCAAGAAACAACGACCAATCAGTTCTTCGCTAGCAAATGGACGTGCGCCATCGTGTACGGCTACAAGACCATCATCAACTAGAGCCAAACCATTTTTTACCGAATGAAAACGTGTTTCACCTCCAATGGTAACAACATGAGGTACGTCGTAATTGTATTTTTGACAAAGCTCCTGCCAATACTCGCGGTGTGATTCGGGTAAAACAAGGATAATGCGTATCCAACTGTCGAAACGAAAGAATGCATCGATGGTGTGCATAAGGATAGGTTTACCGCCTATTTCTATGAATTGTTTTGGAAGTTCGCCTCCCATGCGTAAGCCCTTTCCTCCGGCAACAATGATTACATTTAGCTGTGCCATATTATTCGATTTTATCTAGGATTTTCTGAATCTCGTCATTTGTCTTGAATAATTTCTCCTTACAGAATTTAATCAAAGTAGCAGCTTTTTTTACGTCTTCCAATAGACGATCGACATCCAGATCTTCGTTTTCGATGCGTTGCATAATTTCCTGTAGTTCTTGCATTGCTTCTCCGTAAGTTTGCTCTTTTTTAGCCATATAGTTGTTAGTTTTTTACAATTGATTTCACTTCGCCATCAGCAAAATAACTTGTCAGTTCGTCATTTGCCTGCAATTCTTTTGCCGATTTTATAACTTTCCCATCCTTTAAGGTTACCGAATAACCTTTTTTCAAAATATGCTGAGGGGATACAAGTTCTATAAATTTAGCAATATTATCAAGTCGTTCGCTTTTCTGATCTAGTTTATTCTTAATGTTTTTGTGTAATTGTTCTGATAAAACGTTTAGCTGATCGGATTCTGATTCTGCTCGTTGAGCTGCTCGTTGTATACTGTTCGCATAGTTTGCAAATAGCATGTTGCTATCTTTCAGGTTCGAAAGTATTTCTTTCTTCAGACTGATAGTCATAACATCGAGAATGTTCGACTGCTGATTGTACCAGCTCTTTCCGAAATAGTAGAATTCCTTTTCGAAATGATTCAGAGTTTGAACCTCATTTTGTAATAATGCTGGTACTTCGGATGCGAAGAAGTCTTCGACTTCGGATAAAGAGTCAGCTAAATAGGTCATTTCATCAATCAGAAATTCAGCTACTGCTGTAGGTGTTTTTGCTCGTGTATGAGCAACTATATCTAGTACAGTTTCGTCTCGTTCGTGTCCGATACCCGTAATGATAGGCAGCGGAAACTGTGCGCAACTGGCTGCTAGCAGGTACGAATCGAAACAACTTAGCTCGGAAGTAGCTCCTCCTCCTCGAATAATAACAACTGCATCAAAGCAATCTTGATTATCATATATTCTTTCGAGAGCCGATATTATTGAGTCTTCCGCCCGATCGCCTTGCATGATAGCAGAAAAGAGCTTTGTATAAAAAGCCAGTCCTAGAGGGTTACGAGATAATTGATCGCAAAAATCTTCGTATCCGGCAGCGGTTGGCGATGAAATGATAGCTATGCGATTGGCTGGTGTAGCTAATTCCAATTCTTTGTTGAGTGTCAATACTCCATCTTCTTCCAGCTGACGAAGTATTGCTGTGCGATTCAGGGCCTGATCGCCAAGTGTGTACGCGGGATCGATATCGTGTACGACGAGGCTTAATCCGAAAACTTCGTGAAAAGATATACTAACTTGTACTAAGACCTTCAAACCCGAAGCGAAGGGTTGTCCCGTTGATGACTCGAAATAGGCTTTCAGCATGTGGAATGTGCTTGCCCATATCATTGCGCGCATCTTGGCTACAACACTTCGTCCCGATGCATCTTTTTCAATAAATTCGAGATAGCAGTGCCCGTTCTGATTGGCGCGGACATCACTAGTTTCGGCACGTACCCACATCAGTTCGGGGAGGCCACCCGAAAGAGTAGCTCCTATCATACGATTCAGATCGTAAAGCGATATTGCCTGATTGTCTGCCAATGCTGTATTCCTTATTTCTTTTTAGTTTTGCGTTCTTGTTTTTTCTTCAACAAAGCTTCTGCTTTTTGTATTGCTATTTTTATGTTCGGAATGCCATATCCGTAGTTTTCATCGGGATTTTCGTACTTGTGTCCCGATTCTTGTATGATATTTAGTAGCTCAATATTTGATAGTTCTGGATATGCCTGCCACAAACAAGCTACCACACCTGTCATGATTGGTGACGAGAAAGATGTGCCGCTTTTGTAGGCAATTGTACCTCTAGAGTCTATTACAGTCGAGTTTGCTCCCAGTGTCATAACATCGGGTTTGACGCGTAAATCGGCAGTCATCCCGCGAGAGCTGAAACGTGCTATCACTGAGTCTTGACGGATAGCACCAACTGTGAGCACATTGTACGCATCCGATGGTGGTGTTATTTTTCGCCATTCGCTATCGCCTGAATTGCCGGCACTTACTACGACAAACATCCCTTTGCGAACAGCCATGTTTGCTCCTTTCGTTATGAATGCTGTTCGTCCGTCCAAGTCTTCGTGTTTGTAAACGTGGGCTGGATTGTCGAACGAGCTATAACCTAGCGAGGTATTAACAACGTCTACACCTACGCTGTCTGCGTATTCTATTGCAGCTACCCAATAATCTTCTTCGATAGGAAATTCGCTATTGCTATCCTCAGTCGTAAGAAGCCAAAAATCTGCTTCAGGAGCAGTTCCGACAATATATTCAGGTTTGTTTGCTGCTATACATGACAAAACATTTAGTCCATGCTGATTACCTTCGACATATGCATTTTGCATGCCATCTACAAAAGATTTCTGACCTTTTATACTGATGTTGTCTAATAGTTCAATTGACGGAAGATGTTTGAATCCTGCATCTATCACTGCTATATCAATACCTTTTCCTTTAAATCCGATTTTATGTAATGTGTCTACATTAAGAGCCTTGATGTTTTGATATCCCCATCCATAATAATCGCCGGGCAGTGCTTCCTGAAGATTCGGGAGTTTCAACGTATCGGGATAAGTTACGACTTTCGGTTCTGTACGTTTCCCTTTCCATACGAAAATAGCATCATTAACGAAAGGTAAACTTTTTAAACTATCAATCATTGCGCTGTCTTGACAATTGACTGATACAGAGTTGAGCCATTTACTTTTTGTAACTACTCTTGCTCCGAGTGATTCTATTTTGTTGATGTATTCACCAGATATTGGTAAGTCACTGATAGTTATGTTTATATTTTGTTTTTTGCGTCGTTCGATAGATTTTGCTGATAAGAATTCTTCAGGACGGTCTACTTCGTATTTCGTCTTGCCCTTATCTTTGAGTATGAGTCTGAACTTGTAATCATACTCTTGTGCATAAGAGGAAGTTAGCAGTAGCGTGCAAAAAAATAGTAATAGCAAATTTTTCATAATTTATTATCAGTTTGATACAAAAGTAAATATAATTGTTTTAGTAAGGAAAAAATAATAACTAACTTGCGCCCTCAATTGAAAACAAAGCCCTTTCGGAGGGCATTTTTTTGAACTTAAAACAGTCTGATGAAAGATTTTATTAAACTGATAAAACGCTTTGTTCCTCCTTATAAGAGGCAGGTGTTTTTGAATATTTTCTTCAATATATTGAGTGCATTTCTTAATGTTTTCTCATTTGCCCTGATAATCCCTATTCTTCAAATTCTATTTAAGGTAAACGATGCGGTATATGAATATATGCCTGTCGATAACTCGAGTTTAAGTGCTATGCTAGATTTCGATGTGCTGAAGAATAATGCTTATTGGTATATGAGTAATATGATCGAGCAAAGTGCAGGTGGGACAGTATTGCTCATGTTGGGCTTGGCTTTGGTATTCATGACCACGCTGAAAACTTTGACAACATATATGGCTGCTTATTATATAGTTGATGTGCGTACGGGAGTAGTTCGTGATATTCGTAAGCAAATCAATGATAAAATACTTTCATTGCCATTGAGCTTCTTCTCGAACGAACGTAAAGGTGATATCATTGCCCGCATGACTGGAGATGTGAACGAAGTCGAAGTTTCGGTGATGAGTTCTCTGGATATGGTCAGTAAGAATCCGATAATGATCATCATCTATCTGGGGACAATGCTATTTATCAGCTGGCAACTGACAGTTTTTGTGCTTATTCTATTGCCTATTGCAGGTTATATTATGGGCAAAGTAGGTAAAAGTCTGAAAAGAAAATCGCTGGAAGCTCAAAATCTATGGGGACGATTGATCTCGATGGTTGAAGAAACGTTGGGAGGGCTGCGTGTCATTAAAGCATTCAACGCTGAATCTAAGATAGAAGGTCGTTTTGATGGAGAGAGCAATATATTCAGACAAATGACAAACCGAATTGCGCGCCGTCAACAGTTAGCTCATCCAATGAGTGAATTGTTGGGAACAATTACGATTGTAATTGTCCTTTGGTACGGGGGATCGTTGATTTTCTCGGCAAATAGCACAATCGATGGTGCTCAGTTTATCTATTACTTGACCATATTTTATCTGATAATCAATCCTGCAAAAGATTTATCGAAATCAGTTTACGCTATTCAGAAAGGGATGGCTTCGGTTGAGCGTATCGATAAGATTCTCAAAGCTGAAAATACAATTGTAGATCCAGAGAATCCAAAAGCAATTAAATTTGAGAAAGAGATTTCTTACCGTGATATCTGGTTCAGGTACAATGAGAAGTGGGTGATTGAAGGTGTTGATGTGACGATACCAAAAGGTAAGACTGTAGCTCTGGTTGGACAGTCAGGGTCGGGTAAATCGACAATGGCCGATTTGTTGCCTCGTTTCTATGACGTTCAGAAAGGCGGAATCTACATTGACGATGTGAATGTAAAAGATGCCAAAGTATTCGATCTTCGGGCTCTGATGGGAAATGTAAATCAAGAAGCGATCTTGTTTAACGATACAATTTTCAATAATATAGCTTTTGGTGTTAATGATGCTACAATGGAGCAGGTGATCGAGGCTGCAAAAATAGCCAATGCACACGATTTTATCATGGAAACAGCAGATGGCTACAATACTAATATCGGAGACCGCGGAGGAAATCTATCGGGAGGACAACGCCAGCGATTGAGCATTGCTCGTGCCATTCTGAAGAATCCGGAGATTCTTATTCTTGACGAAGCAACTTCGGCTTTGGATACAGAATCAGAAAAATTAGTGCAGGAAGCACTTGACAAGCTGATGGCTAATCGTACAACTTTGGTTATCGCACATCGTTTGTCAACAATCAAGAATGCTGACGAAATTTATGTTATGCACGAAGGGCGAGTAGTCGAACGTGGTACGCATGACCAGCTGATAGCTATGGATGGTTATTATCGCAAATTAGTTGATATGCAACAATTCTAAAATAAGAGAATAAAGAATCAGAATGGGAAAGAATAAACTAGCTAAGTTTGCCAAAATGGAGGATTATCCTCATGTATTTCAATATCCTTTTTCGGTACTGAAAGAGAAAGGGTTTGATATGAAAGGGCATTGGAACGAACGCTTTTTTAAGAATAACAATCCGATCGTGTTAGAGCTGGGATGTGGCAAAGGGGAATATGCTGTTGGTTTAGCTAAAATGTATCCCGATAAAAATTTTATCGGTGTAGATATAAAGGGTGCACGTATGTTTACGGGTGCAACCGAAGCTTTGGAGGCTGGCTTATCTAATGTCGCTTTTTTGCGTACCCATATTGAACTGATAGCTCATTTCTTCGAAAAGGGAGAGGTTGCTGAAATCTGGATTACGTTTCCTGATCCTCAGATGAGAAAAGTAATTAAGCGAATGACATCTACCCGTTTTATGGAGATGTATGGTAAAATTCTTGGAGAAGGAAGTATAATTCATCTGAAGTCGGATAGTAACTTCATGTATACTTATACGTGTGAGATGGTGAAAGCTAACAATCTGCCCGTATTGTATTCTACAAATGATCTTTATCACTCGGATTTGGTAGACGATATACTAAAAATACAGACTTTCTACGAACAACAGTGGTTGGCTCGTGGTTTAAACATAAAGTATCTGAAATTCGAGTACAAGCATCTGACAGAATGGATCGAGCCGGATGTTGAAATCGAAAAAGATGATTATCGTAGTTTTGGGCGAAGTAATATGGAAAGTATTCAAACAAAACGGACGACAAAATAATAGAATTAAATATTTTACTTAAAACTCAAATATCATGGCAATATATCCAAAATTGATAATTGATGCCTTGCGGAACGTACGTTATCCGGGTACAGGCAAAGATGTAGTGGAGATGGGTATGGTGTCTGACGACATACATATCGCTGGTAATAAGGTTAGCTTTTCGTTGATGTTCGAGAAAGCAAACGATCCTTTTATCAAGTCGGTAGTTAAAGCCTGCGAAACAGCAATATTGACTTTTGCAGACCCTAATATCGATATAAAAGGAAATATTGATGTCGTGACAAGACAAGCAGCTCCAACTCCGGCAAAAGAAGCTAAACTGCTTCCTCAAGTTAAGAATATTATCGCCATTTCATCGGGAAAAGGAGGAGTAGGAAAGAGTACTGTTTCGGTTAATCTGGCTATAGCTCTAGCTAATAAAGGCTATAAAGTGGGATTGCTGGATGCAGATATATTCGGGCCATCGCTTCCTAAGATGTTTGGTGTAGAAGACGCTCGTCCAACATTGGATCCGGTAGATGGTAAAGAAATGATTTCTCCGATCGAAAAATATGGAGTGAAAATGCTTTCTATTGGTTTCTTCGTAAATCCGGAAAATGCAGTTGTATGGCGTGGAGCTATGGCAAGTAATGCTTTGAAACAACTGATAACAGAAGGAAACTGGGGAGAATTGGATTTCTTTCTGATGGATTTACCTCCTGGTACAAGCGATATACATCTTACATTGGTTCAAACATTGGCTATTACTGGTGCTGTGGTAGTAAGTACTCCCCAACAAGTGGCTTTGGCTGATGCCCGTAAGGGAATCGATATGTTTACGAACGATAAGGTAAATGTGCCGATTTTAGGGTTAGTCGAGAATATGGCTTGGTTTACGCCAGCCGAACTTCCAGAGAATAAATACTATATCTTTGGTAAAGGTGGGGCTAAGGATTTGGCTGAAGAAATGAACATTTCATTGCTAGGGCAAATTCCTATTGTGCAAAGTATCTGTGAAGGTGGAGACCAAGGTAAACCTGTGGCATTGAATGAAGATAGCATTACGGGAATGGCATTCGCTTCATTGGCTGATAACTTTGTTGCTGCAGTGGATAAGCGTAACTCTGAACAAGCTCCTACAGCGAAGGTAGATGTGAAGATTAAGTGATTTTGTTTCTTATACTATATATAATAGGCTGTTCCGTTTGTCGGAACAGCCTATTTATTTTAATTTGTTTAGATCTTCTATAATGAAGTCCCTTATATTGCCATAACCATCAATTCCGAGTTTTTTCCGGATAACAGATTTCTTGGATTGTACGGTATTGATTTTAAAGCGCATTATTGCTGCTATCTCTGTATTGTTGACCTCCATATAGGTCAAGCAACAAATGCGTATTTCCGCCTCATCTAGTTCGGGGTAAATCTGACGGAGCTTATCGGGTAGATTGTCGTACAATATGCTTATGGCTTTATAGGCTTTCTCCCAAGGATAGCTTTTTTTTCCGTAAACTACATCGTATGTTTTTCTTAAAATTCTTAGCCCAAGTTTGCGATCTTCCTCAGGAATGAATGATTCTATCAGAGCAGTATCGCTTAGAATTCTCAGATAGTCAGTTGCGACTTCTTTTGTTAACGTATTTCCTGTGTCTTTTTTTTCTTCCTTCGGATCAATATCTTTCGATTCATTGGTGTTTTGTTTATTCTTTTTGTGAATTTTGAAATAGAAAATAGACAGAGTTATAGCGGCAATCAGAAAGAATATGATTACTACAACAATTGTATTGCTGGGATAAATATTGCTGTGTAGAATGTAGTGTATGTTGTGCTTATAAACCATAAAACCGTAACATTTGGGATGGTAAAAGTAGCTAATTAAAGCCATAAAACGAATTTTTATCTGCTAAAATATCTATATACATCTATTTGTTGTTAAATGTTATTACACATTAAACCAGTATGTTAGATATTTTAAATCTATAAATAATCTATATACAGGCTTATAGATTATCTATAGTCTCGAAATACCCTTACCTTTGTACTATAGACAAGACAGATAGCGATTCTGTTGTAAGTGTCTTAAAGAATACTTTTTGACCAAACTTCTAAATCATATATATAATAATCCAAGATTTATTATAAGTATAACATCCTTTGCAGGTGTTTTTTTAGAATTTTAGACCTAAGTTAGAAATCCTTGCTGTGAAGCAACGAGAATTAGAATGCTAATTCAGTTTTATTATTTGTATACAGGATGACAATTGAAGGGAATCTCCGTAGAGGAGAAGCCCTTCAAATTTTTTATATAGGTGCGTTTTCGAGTAATACGGGAAAAACTTTCTATTTTTGCAAGTCATTCATTATTACATGATATGCGGATATGGAATATGAGATAAAATATATTGCTACTGATGACAATTCTTTGGTAGAGTTGCAACACTTTCTGAAGGTAGTATTTCCTCGTACTTCCAGATTTACTCTCGATTTTCTTCGTTGGCAATATAAAGAGAATCCTCTCGGTGAAATGGAGGGATTTAACGCTTGGCATAATGGGAGGATCATATCACATTTTGCGGGTCTCCCTATAGAAATGAACTTGTTTGATAAAAAACGTCGAGGATTGTTATGCATCAATGTCTCTACTGATCCGAAATATCAGGGTAAGAAGCTTTTCAAAACACTCGGAGAACGTACTGTAAAATATGCAATGGATAACGGATATGATTTTATGATTGCAGTGCCAAATGCCAACAGTAGTCATACTTTTCTAAAATATCTGGGCTTTTATTTAATTTCTCCTTTATCGGTAAAAGTTGGAATTGGGAATAATATTTTCTCGGATAGGCACTTTGATTGCTATAAATCATGGGACGAAAAACAGTATAAATGGCGTTTAAATAGCCCTGTAAACAAATATTCTTGCTCGGATGGGTGTCTGTATTCTCCAATTTCATTTTTTGCTAAAACTATATCTAAAATCAATTTGTTTAATAAGACAGTAGAAGAATTATCTCAGAATATAGGCTTTCGTCCATTGAATCTTTATGTCGGGTTAGGAGCTGACATTTCACGCGGATTTTACTTCAATATGCCTTCATTTATTAAGAGGCCGCCTTTTAATTTGGTTTTCAAGGATTTTACGGGAGAAATACCCCCTATACAAAAAGAAAACGTTTTTATACAATTAATTGACTTAGACACAATATAATACAAAATTATGAGCAAGCAAATCAATGTTTTAACCTTTGATATAGAAGAATGGTTTCATTTCGACATAGAATCTACAGAAGATACATGGTTGAGTTATCCATCACGTATCGATTTGTATTTGCCTCGGATACTTGATCGATTGGATGAACTTGATACTAAAGCTACTTTCTTTTGTCTTGGTTGGATTGCTCGTAATTATCCTGAATTTGTAAAACAAATAGACAGCAGAGGCCATAAATTGGCTTGTCATAGTGATAAACACTATTTTGTGCGTGAAATGACGCCGGAAACATTTGACGCAGATCTTCGTCAGTCGATAAATAGTATAGAAAATGTGACCGGAAAGAAAATTAATGCTTTTCGTGCTCCTGCTTTTTCTATTACCGAAGAGGCTACTTGGGCATTCGAAGTGCTTGCTAAAAATGGCATTGAGATAGATTGTTCGATATTCCCTACTACACGCAGTTTTGGCGGATTCCCATCGTTCGGAGAAGCAAATCCTGCTATAATAAAATACAAAGATTACTCGATCAAAGAATTTCCAATCAGTACTGGAACTTTTCTCGGAAAACAAATGGTTTTCGGTGGTGGTGGCTATTTCCGCTTATTTCCATATTGGTTTATCAAGAGAGAAATGAACAAACTCGATTATAATATGACGTACTTGCATATGCGTGACTTTGATTACGAACAACCTCGTTTCAATCATTTATCGGCAATGCGCAAATTCAAGTCATATTACGGGATGAAGAATGCATACCCTAAATTCGAGAGAATGTTGAAAGACTTCAAATGGGTAGATGTACATCAGGCAGCTGAGCTTGTGGACTGGTCTGCAGTGAAACAAATCGAACTTTAGCTTTATTGGCCAGATCTAGCAAACAGTTTTCTTCCAATAAGTCCGATTGTTTTCCCACTCATCCGATATGCTATTGATAGTATGTATGACACAAGTATGACAATGCATAAATGAATTAATCCTATAATCAATTGTTCTTCTATACTCTTATTTGCACAATGTTTTAGAGTGTACTTTTCTCTAATCATAGTATTGACTATGAACATGAACATACTTATTTTGCCTATAAAGACTAAAGTCTTGTACATGATACTTTTTGCCGGCAGATTTGCATAAAGAGGATAGAAAGTATATAGGATAATAATAAGTAAGGCTAGGTATGATAAAGGATGTACTATCTCGTAGAAGTTAGCTGTTATGGCTATCCCTAAAGCTATAATAAATGACCATATAGTTATTCTGTATTTGGGTGAAAAAGCGAGCAAAATGCCTAGAGTAAATTCAGGTAGATGTCCAAATATATTTCCATAGATTGGGTATTCTACTTTTTCTGCTAAGGGTGTCATTATATAAATCAATAAGTATGAGAAAAGGAATAAAATTAATAAGAAATTCTCTCCATATTTTTTTATGCCGAATAATATTAACGGGAAAATGAGGTATAATTGAGCAACTAGGCAGAAATACCAGAATGGCCCAGAATATTTGAACATTAGCTCTTCGTTGTAGTTTTTGAAAGGTAAAAATATTGTTTGTATTATGAACTCGCCAAATTCTTCTATATCTATAGTTCTTGATACGAGAATAAAATAAATTATATGTGCAAATATATATAGGGCTAATAGCTTTGTTGTATGGTGTATATAGTATGACTTAGTGTCGAACTTTTCTTTACCAAGATATCTTTTAGCTAAACCATAGCCACTAATAAAAATAAATAAAAGAACGGCTGGCCAGCTATAATAAGATATTAGCTCTAATGTTGTGTTCCATATATTGGGGTATTCAATAAGTTTGTCCCATAATCGGTACACTCTATCTGAGTCAAAGAACATTTCGTTTACTCCAATATCCGTGATATGATTGAAGAAATTATGAAGAACAATCAGTATTATAGCGATTGCCTTCATTATATTTACTTGATCTTTGTTTAGATTATATAGGGAGAGACTCATTAATTATATTTCTGAAATATCGACAAATATAATTAAATTAGCTATATTATATATTAAATCTAATTCTAATTACTGCAGATTTCAGAAGTAGATAATTGAAGCCTATTCTGACTGATCTTATCTACTAATATCCTTAGTCCCAAATATAAAATCATCATCTACTCGGTGCATTTCGCGACCTCTGTTGATAGGGTCATAGTTGCGAATCCACCACACATACATAAGTGTTGCAGTGATCCAATAGATTCCAGTTTGAATCCATAAGACGCAATATTCGAACCATACATCGGACAGAGTTGCTCCCATTGTACTGATTTTGACAAAACCATGTATTCCCGGTGTTGAAGGAATCATGTATGCGATAGATTGCAGCGCCCCAGGCATAGATATCCATGGCCACGATACACCAGATAGGAAAACGAATAGAACGCTCGTAAATACGAATAAAAGCATCCCGAACTCGCGTTGCGAACAAAAGTACGATATGGTCATGCAGAAGAAAGTTGCAGCCAGCAAGAACGGAAGAAGAAATACAGCTACTGTCCACGGATTACCTATCATCGGAAGATTGAAGATGTATGGCACTACGCGTAATATCCAAGCCGACATAATCACGTATATAGTTGCATAACAGAAAGCCTTTCCAATAGTCAGTTTGAACGCATTGACGCGTTTGCCTTTATGTGTGTGCGAAGCTATAGAATAGCGTTTTTTGTCGTTGTGGGTTCCGACTAGAGTTGCAATCCCCAATAGTAGTGTCTGTTGAATAATCAGAATAAGAATAGCAGGAATCAAAAAGCTGGCAAATCCGTTCGGTACATTGTAGAATGATACCCATTCGTTCAAAACAGCTTGTTCAGAAACTTTATCTTCCATTCTCGTTTTATACCCCATTTCGGCTACGCGAACTTGAGCGCCCATATCCAGAGAAACCTCGGTTGTTCCTAAAAGCATAGCCTTGTAAAACAACATGCTACTCATATCGGCATATACATTCACTTGCGCCTGCTCTTGACGGTGGATACGTTTACTAAAATCTTTAGGAATGTATAAAATGCCGTAAGCCTCTTTTCGGCGAAGGTGTTCTTTGGCTTCTTCCATATCGGTCGATTTTCCAACTATCTGAACATCTGGTGTAGCATCTAGTTTGCGGACGAATTCGCGGCTCATTGCTGAATGCGATTCATCGACTACAACCATTTTTACATCGTGTGCTACCTCGTTGTTGTAGATGTAGCTGTATAGTATGGGATATGCAAAAGGAACGATTATGAATAGGAGAATCACTGCTTCGTCGCGAAGTATGACCTTGAATTCATTGACCCAAACGTAATATATGTCTAAAAACCACCTTTTCATTCTTTTCTATTCTTCATATTGGTTTTTGTATAACAACTTTCGAATCGTTCCCCAGAAGAAGACAGATACCAAACCGAATGCCAGCAAGGCTGCGAAGTTATAAGCTGAGTAACCTATAGGGTAGCCATTCAATGCCTGATCGTTGTATATGAGTAGAAAATGGCGCATCGGGAAAAAATTGGATAAGCTCTGAAGATCTCCACTCATGGCAAGTACGGGGAAAGACATTCCCATAATTGAAAATGTTACCATTCCCAGCAGACTGGCTATGCTCAAAGCAAAGCGATAATTACGGAATATTGCTAACAGTATAATACCAAACCCTTGTGAAGCTATTATCAGACAGATATAATTTGCAAACATTGGCCAAAATCCGCAATGTAGAGGGAATTGCTTATAGTAGTATAGCACCGACATAAAAAGCAAGCTGATAATACTTGCAACTATCGTATATGGCAGCGTTTTTCCTATGATCGTTTTTCCAATTGAATTGCCAGATAATTCAAGCAAATATTTACCGCTGCTTTCTTTTAACTCTGAACCGAAGCTGGATACAGTAAACATAAATATAAGTAGTTGCAAAATAGCAGGTAGTAATAAGCTGTGCAGATACACTCCATAGTTGAGCCAAGGGTTACCTATCGGATTCGATGCTACTGATATAGGTTGTACAATGGGCATGATCTGTGATACTGTATAACCTTTGGCTTGCCCGGTTTGTAATCCGACTGATGCCGATGCAAGTGTAGAAATTGTCTTTAAATCCTGAAATAATAGCGATCCTGAAATGAGGAATGCATTATTGGTATAATATACCAATTTGGGTTGTTTGCCCGAAGCAGCATCGGTCGAGAAGTTTTGAGGAATGGTGAGGATTGCATATACTTCCATTTGCTCCATTCGTTGGCGGGCTTCTCTGAAATTCAGGCTTTTAAATTTAATATCTGTTTTAGGAAAGGCGTCAAGCTGACGGATAAGCTTGCGCGATGTTACCGAATTGTCGAAGTCAACTACTGCAATCGGAATTTTACGAGGCAATCCCTCGTCCATCATATACACTAGGACAAGCATCGACAATATGGGCGCAAGGATGAATCCCCAAATTAAAACTTTGGAAGAAGCAATGCGCTTGTACTCTCTGACAAATACGGGTATGATGCCTGTTTTTTCTATCATTGTCCGAATTACTCTTTGATGATGAGAGACATTCCCGGAATAACTTTTGTTTCCTCTTGATCGATAAATCGAGCTCTTACTTCGAATGTCTTACGATCATACTGCCCCGTTGTTTTGGTTGCTTTCCAAGCTGTGTACGATCCAAGATCTTTAAGGTAGTATATTTTCATCTTAACGTTACGATCCAGAGCCGGAACGAATACATCTATTTCTTTGTTCATCTCGTAATTCATCAGTCTGTCTTCTGTGATGTTGAATGAACCCCATTTATCGGAAAAGTCCATAATGTTGAATATTGGCGCTCCCGTCCCTACCAGCTCCCATTCGTTAGGGAATCGCTCGGATACTTGACCTTCGACCGGCGAAATAATGTATCCTTCGGCCACATAAGAAGCCACTTCGGCAATAGCTCCGCGTGCTCGATCAACTAGAGCAGCGGCAGCCATCTTATCTTCGCGTTCAGCACCATTCACAGCCATGTCGTATTGTGAGCGGGCAGCTTTTTCGGTCGCTATCGATGCGTTGTAGTTTGCTTCGGCTTCATCGCGTTTTTGAGCAGTTACAACTCCTTTGTCGAAAAGATTTTGTACACGTTTGAATGACTTTTCGGCTATGTCAACTCCTACTTTAGCCTTTTGCCACATCTCGTAGGCTGCTTGCTTTTGTTCTTCGCGTGCGCCTTTCTGTGCTTTCAGACTTTGTGCCAAGGCTCCTTCGGCAGCAGCATCGGCTTGAGTCAGTTTTGCATCTATATCCGGAGCACTAAGTATTGCAAGTGTATCTCCTTTCTTGACATAATCGCCTTCTTGCACATAAAATTTGGCAATACGTCCCGGTATTTTGCTCGAGATGCGTACTTCGGTTATGTCGGCTTCTCCTTGTATAATATTGTCTTTTCGATTCATAAAGAAAAATCCATAAAGGGCAATGGCAACTATAAATGCGATAAATGCAAGTATAGGAATGAGTTTTGATGAAGAATCTGTTTTAACGTTTTCAGTATTCATACTCCAGATTATTTTAATTTACGTCCCAATGCTTTATCCAAGTATAGGCGACAAAGTTTAACATCTATTTGTGCATCAATCAAATCTGCATGAGCGGCTATCCATGCTGTATGTGCTTGCATGGCATCTAGGGCTGATATTACTCCCTCTTCGAAACCAGCATTGGCATAGCGAAGATTTTCGTCTGCTGTTTCGCAATTCTTTTGTGCCGATTTCAGCTTTTTATTGGCTTCTGCCAGTTTATAATTTGATTGAGTTATCTGTAATTTGATTTTCTCGCGGGCTTCTTCCAGCTCAAACTGCTTGATACGTGTTTGGGCTTTAGCTGCTTTTAGCTTTGCAGAACTTGATATGAAGTTTAGCGGAACTTTTACTTGTACAGCTACATTCCACATGCCTCCAAACTCGTATTTCAGGCCATCAGCACCATTCGGATTCATCCAATTATAACCAACGGCAATTCCGGCAGTCGGTAGAAACTCGGAGCGGGCAATAGCTTCTTGCTTCTTATATATTTGGGTTGCCAAACTCAGACTTCGTATTTCCGACCGATTGCTGATAGCTTCTTCTTGGTTGATTGTCAAATCGTATGCTGATGCATCGGGCAGCGATTCGATATTTTCATCGGCAAGTGTTATATTGTCACTGATTTCTAATCCACATAGTTGTGCGAGAGCCATTTTCGCTAAGCTTACGCCATTATTCGCTCTGGTCAGAGTCATTTCTGCTTCATTGAGGCGTACATTTACGTTTAGTTTGTCAGCTTTTGTTGCCAGTCCTTCTTTTTCTAGTTCGTTGATATCCGAACTCATTTGGCTGATAACGTCTAGGTACGATTTTGCCAATTTCTGTTTGTTGACCAATGAAACAACTTGCCAATAGCCTTCGTCTACCTCAACAATGATGTCCGAAGCTTTTGTCTCGTTCATTGTTTTTGCAAGTTCTTCGGCATAAGCTCGAAGGTCGTTGTAGGCTACGATCTTACCTCCTGCAAATATGGGTTGAGTCAGTGTAAAGCCACCCATCCAAATATCGCTAAGGCTTATTTTACCTGCATTGTATAATGCTCCTTGAATTTTTGGATCAACAGGAATATTGATCGGACCTAATCCCGGTATAGTTAGTGATAGCTCGCTAGGTATAGATGATTTACCTATCAAGTGGATATCTTTGCTAAGATGCATATAGGTTCCCGAAGCTGATAGCTTGGGAAAAAAATTCATAAAAGCTTCACGCTTTTGATAATATGCTACGCGCTCTTGTTCGGATGCGGCTTTCAACGATTTATTATTCTCAATAGCTAACTGACGGCATTCGTCGAGTGTCAAGAGTTGCTGAGCTATTGATATTTGTGTGCATATAGCAAAAAATACAATTGATGCTAGTAGAGTCTTTTTAAACATAAACAATAAATTAAAGATTGCATCGACAACTATTCTGCAAAGATATACAATTTTTTCACACAAAATATAAACAGAATAAAAGAACTAACTTGTTTTATTGTCTGTATAGATTTTATGATAAAAATGTGAGTGTCTAACTTGTGATATATTGCTTGCTATTTGTTTTCGTTACTCGTCTACATTCAATTTCTCTCTGTAGTTTTTGAGTCGCATTAGCATGTCGTCGGTTATTTCTTCGTATCCGGCTTTTCCGTATAGATTATTCAGTTCATTCGGATCTGTTTGCAGGTCAAACAATTCATACGAATCGATTTTATCCGGTTCATCTTCTTCTGTACCATTATAGAAATGGATAAGTTTATAACGATCTGTTCTTACGCCATCATGTCTATGAACCATATGGACAGCAGGATAATCATAATAGTGATAATAGATGTCATCTCTCCAATCGGCAGGCTGCGTTCCGTCCAATAAAGGTAGTAACGAGCGTCCGCTCATCTCCGCGGGTTTCGCTACGCCGGCTATATCGAGATAGGTAGGTGCAAAGTCGATATTCTGGGACAGTGATTTTGTCGATTTTCCTTCCTTGATATCAGGATGATAGATGATTAATGGCGTTCTGAATGATTCTTCATACATGAAACGTTTATCGAACCAGCCATGCTCGCCCATATAGAAGCCCTGATCGGAAGTATAGACAATAACGGTATTTTCCATTAAGTTCTCTTTTTCGAGGTATTCGATCAAACGGCCAATTTCGTCATCAATAGATTTGATGCAACGTAAATAATCTTTGATGTATTCCTGATATTTCCATTTTTTCAATTCTTCACAGCTAAGATTCTTTGCTACGAAATCTTCTTGACGAGACGAGTAAGCCTTTCGCCAAGCAGCAAGCTGATCCGGAGTCATCCGCGATAGCAAATTAGTGAGTGTAGAAGCGTTTATTTCTTTATTGTATTTTGGGTCTTCAAGTAAATTTTCGAGTTTCAGGTCGTAAATCAGATTCATATCCTTATCTATTTGCATTTCTTGTTTCGATGCAGCTTCGCGTGTGCTGTAGTCGTCGTCGAAAGTATCAGGATATGGGAATTCAATATCGTTGTAAAGTGTCAGGTATTTTTCTTCGGGCTTCCAGTTGCGATGCGGTGCTTTGTGATGTACAAACATGGCAAAAGGTTTATTTGTATCTCTATTCTCCAGAAATTCGATGGCATGATCGGTTATCAGTGTTGTAGCATAACCTTCTTCTCGGATGTATTTTCCGTTTGAAGTCTCTGTCTTGAATTCAGGATTGTAATAATTGCCTTGATCCCAAAGTACAGAGTAATGATCGAAACCTTTAGGCTCGCACTGCATATGCCATTTTCCGAATATACCTGTTTCGTAACCATTTTCTTGTAATATTTCGGAAACGAATGTTTTGGTCGAATCGATACCTGCACCCAAGCGGCGTTGTCCGTTCTGGTGGCTATATAATCCGGTCATAAGGCAAGCTCGACTTGGTGTGGAAAGCGAATTCTCAACAAAAGCTTGTTGGAATAGCATGCCTTTGTTGGCTAATTTATCAAGATTTGGAGTGGGTGCTAATTTAGATAATGGATGCCTATATGCGCTGATGGTCTGATAAGAATGATCATCAGTCATGATGTGTATAATGTTTAGCTTCTTATTGTCTTGTTCTTTCTGTGTAGATGAGCATGACCCGAAAAATACTAATGGGACGATTGCTAAGCTGGATAGAGTTGCGTTTTTCATTCTTTGTTGAGTCTTTAATTAAGTAGTTAAAGATACATTAAAGATATTAAAAGTAAAAGGCTGTGATTGTATAATAGATCGTAAAAAAAGAGAATCTAGTCAGGTTACTGTGAATAGATTCTCTGCGATATATTAAGAATTGTAATGTCTTAAAACCTCTTTAGTTCCTGATAAAGCCGTTGGACAGGTAAGCCCATAATATTGAAATATGATCCTGAAATATACTCGACAGCTACATAACCTATCCACTCCTGAATACCATATGAGCCTGCTTTATCCAAAGGTTTGTATTTCGAAACGTAGTAGTTGATCTCTTCGTCATCAAGCTTCGCAAATCGAACTTCACTTTCCACTTTGAATGCGCATTGTTTCTCCTTCGTCGTTATACATACTCCAGTTGCCACTATATGTGTATTTCCCGATAGCTGACGAAGCATCTGTCGAGCTTCTTCTTCAGTTTTGGGCTTGCCGTATACCACATCGTTAAGAACGACAACTGTATCGGCTGTGATCAGCAGAGTATCGTCTTGCATTAGTTGCTCGTAGGCTGCTGCCTTGGCTTTAGCTATGTATAGAGATACATCGGTCTTTTGTATTGAGTCGGGATACGACTCGTCTACATTCGGAATCGTTTTGATTTTGTAGTTAATGTCTAAGCCCGATAGCAATTCTTTCCTACGAGGTGAATTCGAGGCAAGAATAATTTTATATTTAGATATATTCTGGAGAAAACTCACTTTTGCTGACGTTTATTTTGGATCCAGAATGTCTCTTTCGGAGTAGTAGGCTCTTCCTCTGGTTTGCTCCAGTTCCAATTAATTTTTTGACGAAGTCGTTTCAGTAAACGTTTCGATGGTTTATCATTCAGATACGATTCGATATGACGTTTTTTCTTCTCTTCAAGAATTTCTTCCATCGCGATAAGAATACCGGTCTCTTCGACGTTACCAAATTCATCGTTAACACCCGTACCGAACACTCTCATTTGAGGCGATAAGCTCATATAGGCGTTTACTAGTGGGGGGATGTTCAAGTCAAGCTTGCGAACCGATGTGTTTAGTATTTTGTAGTCTTCGCGGAATGTTTCGCCGTGGAATATTCGTGCTAGCTTTTTCTTTTCGGTTTGTATCTCTAGCGGATTCTTCGGAGTAACCAAGCGGTCGGGATCCGGAAAATATTTGTTGAGGAAGTAAAGAATCATATCACGAGCTTCCACGTTGTAGGTGTCATACATAGTCATTTTTCCGAAGAAATACTTCATCGAAGGATCTGCTACCCACAATGCTCCTAATCCGTCCCAAAGATTATCGAGTGCAAAAATGCCTTTAGTTCCCGATCGTGTAGATTGATATTCAAGTGTAACGAACGAACGTCCCAACTCGAATGTGTAAGGCAGATATTCGTCGATGAATTTTTTTGAGAAGTTGAATAGATGCGATGTCGCCAGATAAGGCTCTCCGGTCTCTTCGTCGAAAGTGATATCGGGTCCGCAGATGAATCGATATCCACCGATTATTTTTTCTTCCTCGGGATTCCATACAATCAGCTGTTTGTACGGATTGTCCATCGTGTCATACTCGTCTATATCGACAGGTTTACCGGTACCTCCACCATAAAATCGGAATGCTTCTTCGCGAAGACGGCCAATCTCTTGCATGACATTCGGAGAATTGTCGTGCGTTATGATGTATATTTCGTTGTTTGCGCGATTGGTACGGCGCAAAAATTTATCGGGTGTAAGTTCTGCCATCAACACCTTCGGGTCGATAGGCGCTAAAATCTTTTCCATACGATTTATTTTATCATTTTGCTCAAAGAGTACGATTTTTCTTTCATGTACTCAGCCCACTGCATAGCATTCTTCGATTTATCGAAAAATGTATAAGGGATTGGCTCGCCAAACACAATATTGAATGTCTTGCTCTTGTTCTTAAACATTTCGTCAGGTAAAAATACCATTTCTATATTAAATTTCAAGCCGATGGCCTTACGTATATTTGCAAATCTATAAAAGAAATTTGAATTTGTACCATCAAAATAGATAGGGACTATATCTCTTTTAGATTCTATTGCCTTCTGGATGAAATTTTTTTTCCACTCCAAGTCTCGTATTTGGCCTTTTTGTTTTCGCGAACATAGTCCGGCAGGAAAGGTTATGATCTGATTATCGGAGTCGAAAGCGTTGTTAATTTTTTCAACTATTTCTTTCGATTGTTTACCTATTTTGTTAATTGGTAAAAAAATGGATTGTAAGTTACGGATATTCAGCAGAAGATCATTTACCTGATAACGTATTTTTTTGTCGTATTTAGTTCCTATAATTGCCGATAAGCAGATGCCGTCTAGTCCGCCTAGTGGATGGTTGGATGCAAAAAGAAAACGGCCTTCATTCGGAATGTTTTCCAATCCGATTACATTCAACTTCAGGTCAAAATAATCGACTACGGAGGTCATAAAATCAACACCATCGCAGTCGGCATAACGGTCGAGTATATCGTTGAGCTCGTCAACGTGAACTTTACGTTTCAGGTAATTGATCGCAAAACGAGGAGTTTTCTTGTATACTCCCGGTGCTTTACTTTCGAATATCTTGTCGAGATCGATAAACTGAGGTTTGGTATTACTCATACATTTTCATTGAATGCTATAATACAAAGTTAATGCTTTCTCGTTACATTATAATCTAGTTGCGATCTATGTAGCAGATAAAAGTGTTGAATTATCGGAAAAAATGTAAAAAAATGTCATCGAGTTTGCACGTGTGATTAAGAAATCGGATGTTTTCACGAATTCTAAAACAATGATTACATTTGTGTATGAGTAAAAAGAGAAAATACGTGAAGAAAAAGAACAATACCCTTGTAAATGTATTATTGATTGGCTTGATTTTGGTCGTTACTTACTTTGGAGGAGGCGAGGATCTGATTAAAAATAAAAAATCGGAGCCTAAAGTAGAGCAAGATCAAACAGTAGAGATAGGTAAGCCAAAGAATATTATTAGAGGGTTTATTAAACACGTGTCGGATGGTGATACGGTTATCCTGGAGGATGAGGATGGTAAAGAGCAAAAAATCCGTCTGGATGGAATCGATGCACCCGAGATGGGACAGAGTTATGGGCAAGAGTCTAAAGCTTTTCTCGAAAGTTTGGTGTTGAATAAACGTGTCGAAGTAAAAAAGATAGGTGTAGATCAGTATAATAGAGTACTTGGAGTGCTATTCCTTGAAGGGAAAGATATAAATAAGGCAATGCTTGAAAATGGAATGGCTTGGCAATACAAGTATAATAAAGATCAGTCTTATAACGATTTGATGGATAAGGCCAGACGTGAAAAAATAAATATTTGGAGTGATCCAAATGCTCAAAATCCTCATACATGGCGAAAGGAGAATAAATAATTATGACAAACGGCAAAACTACAAATATTGGTGCTTTACTCTTTATTATCTGCTTAGGTTCAGCTATTGTACCTTTTATGGGGTCGGCTCTGAATCTGGCTTTGCCGTATATTAATCGCGATTTGTCGCTTGATGCAGTTGTGTCGGGATGGGTTCCGGCTGCTTTTCTGTTATCGACAGCTATTCTGCAAATCCCGAGTGCCCGTATAGCAGATATGATCGGACGACGAAAAGTTTTTATTGCCGGAGTTGTTGTGACGGCCATTTTTACTTTTATGAGTGCTTTGGCTACATCCGGAGCAGCTTTGATTATATATCGTTTCCTTACGGGAGTGGGGTGCGCTCTGATGTTTGGTACCAGTACGGCAATACTTACATCATCAGTTCCAGCCGAGAAACGAGGTATGGCATTGGGTATTAATACTTCCGTTATCTATTTTTCTACAGCCGTTGGTCCATTTTTGGGTGGTATTATAACTCAATATTTGAGGTGGAACACGGTGTTTTATATCACAACATTATTGTGTGTGTTGGTATTGGTCGGAAGCTTTCTTTTCATAAAAGATGATTGGAAAGAAGAGGAGAAAAGCAAATTCGATCTCGTAGGCTCCATATTATTTGCGATAGGACTTTCGTCTCTGATATACGGATTTACACAACTTCCTGAAATGGCGGGTATAGTTTGCGTTTTGGTTGGGTGTATATTCCTGCTTATCTTCGGAATGTATGAGAAGAAACAACGCTTTCCGGTTTTCAATGTTCAGCTTTTTCTTCAGAATAGGGTTTTTCGTTTGTCATCCATCTCGGCGCTGATTAATTATTCGGCAACTTATGCTATATCATTTATGTTGAGTCTGTATCTGCAATATGTACGAGGATTGTCGCCACGCGATGCCGGTTTAATACTCGTTATTCAGTCAGTAGCTCAGGCTATTGCTACACTTCGTTCGGGACGATTGTCTGATAGGATGTCGGCTACATTTCTCGCGACTTTGGGAATGGCTATTATAGCTGTAGGGCTTCTTGGTTTATGTTTTCTTGGCGAAACGACCAATTACATTTACTTAGCTGTCTTGTTACTGCTGTTGGGCATAGGCTTTGGCATATTCTCATCTCCAAATATGAATATTGTGATGAGTTCGGTTGAACAAAAGCACTTTGGATTAGCCTCGGCTACAGTTGGTACTATGCGTTTGACCGGCCAGTCGTTCAGCATGGGGGTTGCAATTATGTCGATATCTCTTATTATCGGTAGCGTAGAATTATCGTCAGCCCTCAGCGATAAGTTTATAATTTGTATGCGTGTTACTTTTGCCGTATTCTTCTTCCTATGTCTGGTGGGCGTTTATACTTCGTCGGTAAGGAATAAAAAGAAGATTGCTTAAGTTTATCTATACAATAAGATGATTGGACAAAGATATTCCGATGAAAAGGATTGCAGAAAGATAGTGGAATGTGTATACAAGTGTTACTTTTTAACAATTAAGAAATCTTTAGACTAATAAATGATGCATTTATCAGTTTTTAAGCGATTGCCTGTCTTTTATATAGAAAAAAAACACTTACTTTGTCCTGCTTAATGAATTAAAGGTAAATTATATAAGTAAATTATGTCTGAGGATATTTTCAAAAAATTGATTTCGCACTGTAAAGAGTATGGTTTTGTATTTCCTTCGAGCGAAATCTATGATGGTTTAGGGGCTGTATACGATTACGGCCAGATGGGTGTTGAGTTGAAAAACAACATCAAAAAATATTGGTGGGATAGTATGGTACTACTTAACGATAATGTTGTAGGTATCGACTCGGCAATATTTATGCATCCTACTATTTGGAAAGCCTCGGGTCACGTTGATGCTTTCAACGATCCGTTGATAGATAACAAAGACAGTAAAAAACGTTATCGTGCCGATGTATTGATCGAAGATCATTTGGCTAAGATAGACGACAAAATAAACAAAGAAGTAGAAAAAGCAGCCAAGCGTTTCGGCGAAAGTTTTGACGAAGCTATGTATCGTCAGACAAATCCTCGCGTGATGGAATATCAGGCTAATCGCGATGCCATTCATACACGTTTTGCAAAGGCATTGAATGATAATAATCTGGTCGAATTACGTGATATTATCATCGACTGCGAGATCGTATGTCCAATCAGTGGTACTCGCAATTGGACAGATGTTCGCCAATTCAACTTGATGTTCTCTACCGAAATGGGTTCTACGGCTGATGGAGCGATGAAAGTATATCTTCGTCCTGAGACTGCTCAAGGTATTTTTGTAAACTACCTGAATGTGCAAAAAACAGGTCGTATGAAAATTCCATTTGGTATTGCTCAGATCGGTAAAGCTTTCCGTAACGAGATAGTTGCGCGTCAGTTTATTTTCCGTATGCGTGAGTTCGAACAAATGGAGATGCAATTCTTTGTTCGTCCGGGTGAAGAATTGGAATGGTTCGAAAAATGGAAAGCTGTTCGTATGAAATGGCACAAAGCTCTTGGTTTTGGCGATGCTAAATATCGTTTCCACGATCATGATAAATTGGCTCACTATGCAAATGCGGCTACTGATATCGAATTCGAGATGCCGTTTGGCTTCAAAGAAGTAGAAGGTATCCATTCACGTACAGATTTCGACTTGTCGCAGCATGAAAAATTCTCAGGTAAGAAACTTCAATATTTCGATCCGGAATTGAACAAGTCATATACTCCGTATGTAGTTGAAACTTCGATCGGAGTAGACCGTATGTTCTTGTCTACAATGGCTGGTTCGTTCTGCGAAGAAACTCTTGAAAACGGAGAGACTCGTGTTGTATTGAAATTGCCTGTACCGCTAGCTCCAATCAAGTTAGCTGTATTGCCTTTGGTTAAGAAAGATGGTCTTCCAGAAAAAGCAGAAGCAATCATAAATGACCTGAAATTTGATTTCAAATGTCAATATGACGAGAAAGACAGTATTGGTAAACGTTACCGCCGTCAGGATGCTATTGGTACTCCTTTCTGTGTGACTGTTGATCATCAGACTTTAGAAGATAATACAGTTACAATTCGTTATCGCGACACAATGGAGCAAGAACGAGTTGCTATTGATCAATTGAATGCTATCATTTCGGAAAAAGTAAGCATGAAAAGCTTGTTTAAAAAACTAAGCTAAAATATATAATTATGATAAATAAAAAACTAAGCCTTTTAGTTAGCTTAATACTAGGTGTTTCTTTGAGTCTCTTTGTCTCTTGTGGAGATGATGATGACAAATACGATGTGAAAATAAATGAAGTTTGGAAAAACTTTAATGATAGTTTATTCTACGTTCATGAGGATAGTCTTGTGAGTAGAGGAGGAGAATACATTAAACTTCCGTGTTTGACGGGCAATGGTGATGTGTATTACAAACGTTCGTCGGATATTAAACCTGCTGACTTAGATCGTCTGAAGAATGAAATAAGACCTAAGGTAAATGCTGAAGGTAATCCGCAATTTACGGATAGTGTTGATATCCGTTATATGGGTTGGTATTACACAAAAAATACTGAAGGCGAATTGAAACGCATAACTTTTGATGGTACAGAAATAGAAGGTTCAGGAAAAGCTAGTAAAGGATTTCAGATTAAAGATCTTACTCGTGGCTTTGCTACGATGCTTCAATTTATGGATATTAAAGATCTGAATCAGGTACAAGTAGTAATACCATATAATTTGGCTTATGGAGAGTCTGCTAAAACAGATGCTAATGGGAATGTTACAATACCTGGCTATACTACCTTATATTTCAATATTCTATTGGAAAAGATTATTCCTTTGAATCCAGATGAATATCCAAATGTGGATTTAGGTGGATTGGACAAATAAAGTATAGCTTTTTATATATAATGAAATGGACTTATTCGAAAGAATAAGTCCATTTTTATTTTTTTATTTTATCTATCAATAAAGAAGGGTTGCCTTTTGGACAACCCTATCTTTTGTATAATATTTTGCAGTGTTAACCTCTGCTGTAGTTAGGAGCTTCGCTTGTTATAGTGACATCATGTGGATGGTTTTCTACTACACCAGCCGAAGTAATGCGAGTGAACTTAGCATTGTGCAATTGCTCGATATTATGAGCACCACAATATCCCATTCCTGCGCGAAGTCCACCAAGCATTTGGTAAACAACTTCGAAAAGCGATCCTTTAAATGCTACACGTGCAGCAATTCCTTCCGGAACAAGTTTCTTGATATCTGCTTCCATATCTTGGAAATAACGGTCTTTCGATCCTTTTTCCATAGCTTCGAGCGATCCCATTCCGCGATATGATTTGTACTTACGTCCGTTGAAAATGATTGTTTCGCCTGGTGATTCTTCTACTCCTGCAAACATCGATCCCATCATAACGCAGTTGCCTCCGGCAGCTAGAGCTTTTACTATATCGCCTGAGTAGCGTAATCCACCATCTGCAATAAGAGGAACTCCTGTACCTTCGAGTGCTTTTGCCACATCGTAAATAGCTGATAGCTGAGGAACACCTACACCTGCAACAACACGTGTCGTACAGATTGATCCCGGACCGATACCGACTTTTACACCATCTGCGCCAGCATCAACCAGATATTTAGCTGCAGCTCCGGTTGCTATATTACCAACGATAACGTCGATAGCAGGGAATTGAGTTTTTACTCGTTTCAACGTATCTACTACACCTTGCGAGTGTCCGTGAGCTGTATCAATAACGATAGCATCAACTCCGGCTTCTACCAATGCGCTTACACGTTCAAGCGTATCGCTCGTAACACCTACTCCGGCAGCTACGCGCAAGCGACCTTTTTCGTCTTTGCTTGCAAAGGGTTTGTCTTTCGCTTTGGTGATGTCTTTGTATGTTACTAATCCTACCAGACGATAGTCTGAATCTACTACTGGTAGTTTTTCTATTTTATGAAGTTGTAATATATCAGCTGCCGATTCCAAGTCTGTCGACTGTTGTGTAGTGATCAGGTTTTCCTTAGTCATTACATCATCAATCAGTTTGTTCATATCGCGTTCGAAACGCAAGTCACGATTTGTAACGATACCTACAAGCTTGTTGCTAGTATCTACAACAGGAATACCACCGATTTTGTATTCGGCCATCAAAGCTAGCGCATCTCTAACAGTCTTATCGCGAAGTATGCTGATCGGATTCGATATCATACCGTTTTCGGCACGTTTTACGAATCGAACTTGCTGAGCTTGTTCCTCGATAGTCATGTTTTTGTGGATAACACCAATACCACCTTCGCGGGCAATAGCTATTGCCAGTTTTGCTTCGGTAACAGTATCCATTGCTGCCGACACAAAAGGGATATTAAGCTTGATGTTGCGTGAGAACTTTGTCGAAAGATCGACGTTGCGTGGAAGGACATCTGAATAAGCGGGTATCAACAGTACATCGTCGAATGTTAACCCATCTAAAACTACTTTATCTGCAATAAACGACATAGGGTAAAAATTTTATTGCACGCAAATTTACAACTTTTTTGCGAGATATCAGTAATCTTCTTAAATTTTATACAAAAATCCTTCCACGATTATCTTTAATGTCAGTTACTTCCTCTTGATGAATCGTAATATTTCGCCGACCCACAGCACTACCGAAGTTCCGGCAATTATTGTCAACCAATCTTGCCATGTCAGTGGCATTGTGCGGAATACTTCGCCTCCAAAAGTTACGATGATGAATTGTCCGACAAGTATAATTAAAGCGACTAATTCGAATCCGAAACTTTTGTTGATTCCTGCAAATGCCGATTTCTTAGTTAGGAAAGCTTTTGCATTGAATAGGTTCCAGAATTGGAACATTACAAATACAGTGAAGAAATAAGATAAGAAATAGTCTTGTCTCAATTCAGGTGTAATGTAATGGAAGAACGAATCAAGATGTATCTGATTGTTGAAATACATCATCATTGAAAGGAGTAAAACAACACAACTGATTCCCGCAAAGATAATTAGCTTGCCCATTAGCGGGGTGATGATAAATGCATCATTCATCCGAGGACGATCGCGCATTACATTCGGATCAGGCGGAAGTGAGGCTAATGCTCCGGCTGCAAATGTATCCATGATGAGGTTAACCCATAACATCTGTGTAACAGTCAATGGTAGTTCATGTCCAAATATTGATCCTAAGAATACTACTAATAAGGCAGCTAAATTGATCGTCAGCTGGAATATGATAAATCGTTGGATATTTCGATACAATGAACGTCCCCACATAACAGCTGTTGCAATGCTGCTAAATGAGTCGTCAAGTAGTGTGATATCGCTGGCTTCTTTTGCAACTGAGGTTCCGCTGCCCATAGACAAGCCAACATCGGCATAGTTTAAGGCAGGGGCATCGTTCGTTCCGTCGCCTGTAACTGCTACAACTTCGCCACGCTCTTTTAGTAGGTATACTAAGCGTTGTTTGTCAGCAGGTCTTGCGCGGCACATTATTTTGAGATCTTTTACGCGATCTAAAGCTTCTTCGTCTGTCAGTGCTTCGAAATCAACACCTGATATAATGTTTCTATCGGTGTCTTTTTCTCTATCCCAGATGCCGATTTGGCTACCTATTTCTTTGGCTGTACCATATGTATCGCCAGTGACAATTTTAACCTGAATTCCGGCCTGAGTACACTCTTTTACAGCATTAGGTACATCGGGGCGTACTGGATCTGAGATGGCTGCGATTCCGATGAAGACCAGATTCTCCTGAGCTACAATTTCTACGGCGTCAGTTTCATTCTGCTCTAGTATTTTATAAGCAAAGCCTAGAGTTCTCATGGCCTTATTTTGATATTGTAGCAGTTTTTCGTTGATCTTATCTTTATATTGTGTTATTGGTTCTTCGCCTGATTTGTCAAGTATGGTCTTGCATTTCTGCATGATCACCTCAGGTGCTCCCTTTATATAGATGACTCTTTTGCCATCCAATGCATGAGATTGTACTATTGTTGCCATGAACTTCCTCTCGGTAGAGAAAGGTATCTGCGACTCAATAGGGGCTTCTTCTCGGTATTTTAAAAAATCTATGTCGTTTTTGTCTAACCAAAGTAATAAAGCTCCTTCGGTAGGGTTGCCAATAACTGTAGCTTTTTCTGTATTAGATTTGTCGAGGAATGCAGTCGAATTGACAGCTATACTTTCTACTATTGTTTGGCTGATAGTACTGTTGTCTATTTGTTGGTTATCTAAGCTGAAGAAATCTGTCTCGTGGATTTGCATCTGATTCTGAGTCAGCGTACCGGTTTTGTCGGTGCAAATAACTGTCGTAGCTCCCATGGTTTCGCATGCATGCATCTTGCGGACAAGGTTGTTCATCTTTAACATTCTTCTCATGCTAAGAGCTAAGCTGAGAGTTACGCTCATTGGTAATCCTTCAGGAACAGCAACTACAACTAAGGTTACGGCCACCATAAAGTATTGAAGGATATGACCTGCTACTTCAATGCTGATCCACGATTCGCTTTGAGTTGGGTCTACGCCAAATAGCATTCCGGCTCCTATAATTATTGCAGATACTAATGCTCCTATTACGATCCATAAAAACCAACTCCATTTAGTAATTAGTTTGGGGATTTCTTTTTTCTTCCCAACTAGTTCCAAGCCGCCATATGTAATAGGTATCCACATTTTGGATAAAGCTATGACCATTCCGATCAGCACTGCTCCTAATGTCCCAAGCTGCACGAGTGAAATTTGTATTTCTGGATTTAGTAAGACGTTCTTTATGAATAAGACACTAAATGTTAGTACAGCCAGCGAAAGTCCTACTATTCCGATAAATTTCGAAAGGCTATCTAGTTGTCTGTTTAGAGGTGTTTGTTTTTCAACTTTCTCTGTCGATTTTTGAGCTACTTTGCCAAATTCGGTTGCATCACCTACTTTCTGTACGCAAAATACGGCATGTCCATTGATAACTTTTGTGCTCCTCAGAACTGCATTCGAAGGATATGTAACTCCATCTTCGAAGTGCTCGGGATCTGTAGTTTTGTCAATGCTAGGCTCCCCGGTTAGTGTTGATTCGTCTATTTGTAGTGAAACCGCTTCAGTTAATTCTCCATCAGCAGGAACTTCGTCGCCAGTTTCGAGGATGACGATGTCTCCTACGACAATATCTTTTTTTGGTACTTGAACGATATTCCCATTGCGTTTTACGACTACAAGATCTTCATCGTTGATTTGGTTTAGTACGTCGAATTTCTTGTTTGCGTCCATCTCGAACCAGAAGGCTACGCCGGTTGCGAGGAAGATGGCACAGAATATACCTATTGTTTCGGCATATTCGTTATGTATTATTGATATTCCTAAAGACAGAAATGCTGCAATGAGCAATATACGGATAATAGGATCTTCAAATTTTTCTAGAAATAACTTCCATAGGGGAGTTTTGACCGGAGGTGTGATAAGGTTGTCTCCATGTAGTTTTCGGCTTTCTAAAACTTGTTCGTCTGTCAGCCCATTATAGTCTTTCTTGTTGTTCATTAAATGTTATAAATGTTGGATGTATAAAACTTGCAATAAAGATACAAATTAACAGAATAACAAGCATCACGGTTTTGAGAAAGCTATTAATTTTTGGTTAAGAAAAAAGGCTCTGCTGTTGCAGAACCTTTTTTCTTTGTGTAGTAGTGTTGTTGTGTTAGCGTGCTTGTATATCTTGTACTAATTTATTTATCCATTCAGAGTTGTTGGTGTCCCATTTACTTTTAACGATCTGTACAAGTTCATTGTTTTGATTGTACAAGTATTCAGTTTTTAAGTTTTGTATCCAACCGATTGAACTATCCCAACGATAGATTACAGTGCCTAATCGTCTACCATCTACTCCTGTCATGTATACTGTTCTAGTTTCAAGTTCTCCTGTTTTTTCGTCGCTAGTTATGTATACTTTTGTTTCGATCCCATTGTCATCGATGTTTACACTATAAGGAGTGTTTGCGTGGTTGGAAGTCTTGTTGTCCTTATTTACACTAAAAACGTTAGTTGTAAATGAAATAAGTGTAATTGTTAGAATTAATGTTAGCTTTTTCATGACCTTATGTATTAAAAATCCTTTTTTTTGTCTTTTTTCTATTTTGCTATCTTGTTTTGTTAGACGATACAAAGGTATGCATTTGTCATATTGAAAGCAATATCTATCAATATGGTATTTTATGGTTTATTTCTGAGCTGCTTATGCATATACTTGATAATCAATTATCAATGGCTGTATTTTGTCTTTTCATTGTAAAATAATTAACAGTAAAGTGTAAATAATTAATATTTATTAACAATAAAAAGGTAGTAGGTGCTACCTTTTTGATATAGTTCTATGTTTGATGTGATTTGACTATTTGATAGAATCTTTGCTCGATTTGAGGTCTAGGTTGTAATTTCTGAAAGCAGCTTTCTCTTTTTCCGTAACTAAACTGTCTTTCGTTAGTATTGCTTTGGAAAGGTTTATTGATTTGATGATTGCTTTTTGGCTAGATTTCGGTAATGTATATTGGTAGGTTTGTTTGCCGGTCAGTTTTACTTGTATGTTCTTTTCTTGATTTTCGACAAGGAATTCGGTAATACCATTATTTGTAGCAGATGTAATAGTCATAACTTCATAATTTTTACCAAGATTGGAAAATCTGAAATTAAATCCATCTCCCGTTATGGGTAACGATTCGACGCTGCTCGCATCTTTAGCAGAAAACCCCAATCGGTCGTGCGATTGTTTGGGACCTACGAAGTAGCTTTCGATGCGAAACTCTCCATTTGACATGACACGTGAGCGTAAAGAGGTTTGCGATACCATCCCGTTTGTCCAACTTTCGCGGGGTATAAACGAGATTGTAGAGGAGTTTTCGTCTTTTTGTTCTTCGGTGATAAATCCGTTTTTTATTGAATCTACTTTAACTTGGTAGAAAACCAGAAGTGAATCACAAGTTTTTATAATATAGTCGTTCTCGGCACGACGTATCGTGTCAAGAAGCGCCATGGCTGATAAGCGCTCGTTCAGTGCTTTCGGATAAAGAATTTCAAGACTGTCCAGATGGCCTTTGGCTCGTGCGAAATCTTGTTCGTTGAGGGATGCTCGTGCGTCGTTCAATCGTTCTATTGCTCCATTGTCTTTCGACGAACAAGAAAACAATAGTGCGCAAAGGGCTAAAATAGATAAGATGGTATTCTTTTTCATAACATTACAATATCTCTGTTTTATTTATTTTAGAATTATAAACTATAGCTTTGAGCTTTTTGTTCTATTTTTGCAGCAACATTTTGTTTCATAAGTCGCTGGTAAAAGCTCGAGCCTAATATAATAAGGTAAAAGTAAGGCTTTTTCTTGTAAGACTTACTTAATAATAATAAAGAAATGTATATAGACCGCGAGGATTTGATTGAAAAATTCTCAGATAAAATATTTACGACTATAGGTGATGTAGCTGACGAGCTTGGACTTGAATGTTATGTTATTGGTGGTTATGTGCGCGATATTTTTTTGCATCGTCCATCTAAGGATATCGATATAGTGACGGTTGGGCGTGGCGTAGAGCTTGCAGAAGCTGTTGCCCGAAAATTGGGACCGAAGACGTCTTTGTCGGTGTTTCGCAATTTTGGAACTGCCCAAATAAAGCATAAAGGTCTCGAGGTGGAGTTTGTAGGAGCTCGTAAAGAGTCATATCAGCGAGACTCGCGTAAGCCTATTGTTGAGGATGGTACGTTGGAGGATGATCAGAATAGACGTGATTTTACAATCAATGCTTTGGCTGTTTGTATCAATAAAAATCGCTTTGGGGAATTGCTAGATCCATTTGGT
The DNA here is from genome assembly GCF_900240225.1 of Dysgonomonas massiliensis. GTDB lineage: Bacteria > Bacteroidota > Bacteroidia > Bacteroidales > Dysgonomonadaceae > Dysgonomonas > Dysgonomonas massiliensis. The sequence continues at coordinate 298,506 of NZ_OEPV01000002.1, forward strand.
GGATTGAATGATATGGAGAATTTGCTAATCAGAACTCCTCTCGATCCGGATATAACTTTTAGTGATGATCCTTTGCGGATGATGCGTGCTATACGTTTTTCGTCGCAGTTGGGATTTGATATAGATGCTGATGCTTTCGATGCGATAAGCCGCAATAAAGATCGTATTAAGATTGTATCGGCAGAGCGTATTATCGACGAATTGAATAAAATTGTTTTATCGCCAAAGCCATCGGTAGGTTTTAAACAGTTGGAGATGACTGGTCTTTTGTCGATTATATTTCCTGAATTGGTAGCACTTAAAGGGGTTGAAACTAAAGACGGGGTAGGTCATAAAGACAATTTCTATCATACATTGGCAGTGTTGGATAATATATCCCGAAAAACCGATGACTTGTGGTTGAGATGGTCGGCTATCTTGCATGATATTGCTAAACCTGCGACGAAGCGTTGGGATAAGCGTTTGGGATGGACTTTCCATAATCATAATTTTATAGGAGAGAAAATGGTTCCCAAGATATTCAATAGACTGAAGCTGCCATTAAACGAAAAGATGAAGTATGTGCAAAAAATGGTAACATTGCATATGCGCCCGCAAGTTCTGGTAGACGAGGATATTACAGATTCGGCGGTTCGGCGGCTGCTTTTCGAGGCAGGTGATGATATTGAAGATCTGATGACTTTGTGTGAGGCTGATATAACTTCGAAAAATCCGGCAAAAGTACAGCGTTATTTGAATAACTTCGGATTGGTTCGTCAGAAGTTGAAAGAGATTGAAGAGAAAGATCATGTGCGTAATTTTGAGCCACCAATTGGGGGTGAAGAGATTATGAAAATGTTTGATCTTATGCCAAGTCGCGAAGTAGGTGTTTTGAAAGCAGCAATAAAAGACGCAATTCTTGATGGGAAAATTCCGAATGAATACAAAGCTGCGTATGAATATTTAATAACAGAAGCGGCAAAGCTAGGTTTGTCAGTTCGTAATAAATAGAAATATTATGACAAAAATTTCAATAATCGTCGCAGCAGACGAAAATAATGCTATAGGTAAGGATAATGAATTATTGTGTTATTTGCCGAATGATTTGAAGCATTTCAAGGCAGTAACAAGTGGACATACAGTAGTGATGGGTCGCAAAACATTCGAATCGCTTCCCAAAGGGGCTTTGCCTAATAGACGTAATATTGTAATTACGAGAAATAAAGATTTGAGCTTTGCTAATTGCGAGATGGCATCTTCGTTGGAGGAAGCTATCGGAATGTGCAATAATGAGGATGAAATCTTTATTATTGGAGGGGGCAATGTGTATAGTCAGTCTATTTCTTTGGCCGATAGTTTGTATTTGACCCGTATTCACGCTAGATTTGAAGGAGTTGATACATACTTTCCGCAGATCGATGAAAAGTGCTGGAAAGAAGTTGAACGCGAAGATCACACAGCCGATGAAAAGCACCAATTTGCATATAGTTTCTTGAAATTTGAGAAAATAAAAGCTTAATAGTCTTGCATTTCTAAATAATAAGCTTTATTTTTGCAACCCGAAATTGTAGATAATAATAACGAAATAATATATAATAGCGATGAAAAGAACTTTTCAACCATCTAACAGAAAAAGAGTAAACAAGCACGGATTCCGTTCGCGTATGGCTACAGCTAACGGTCGTAGAGTATTAGCGGCTCGTAGAGCTAAAGGCAGAAAAAGTCTAACTGTTTCTTGCGAAAACCACGGAAAATAATAGCCGGTAATACGGTACTTTTGCTATAATAATAAAAGGTGAGGATTGTAAAATTCTTACCTTTGTTATTTTATGTATATACCAAACTCTACTGATTATGCATTGGTTTGATATAACTGTCTTTGTTTTGGCTGCTGTAAGTGTTATTTATGGTTTCACTTCTGGCCTCATTATGCAATTGGCTTTACTGATTGGAATTGTCCTTGGTGGAATGTTTTCAGGCTTGGTTGCGGATAAGATATATCCATTTATGGAGAAATATTTGCAATTGGAACCTCATATAATGGCTCCAGCCTCATATGTGCTGGCTTTTATATTGATCATGATTGTGATTAGTCTGTTGGGAACTATGTTGCAATCTGTATTGAAAGCTATTAAGCTGAATTTTCTTAACCGCTTAAGCGGTGCTGCTTTTTGCTTGACTTTTGTGCTGTTTATTCTTAGTATCTGTCTGAATTTACTTGTTGAGTTCGATCGAAATAAATCAATATTGAGTGACGAGGTGCGGGTTGATAGTCACACGTTTTCTATTGTTAGAAGTGTGGCTCCTACGATAGTGCCTTATCTTCGTTTCGATTGGCTAGATGATGCTGAAAAGTAAGATTAAATGAATTGATGAGGAATAACTTTATTTCCTTAACCGTACATAATCTACGCTATGATTTTCAGACTTGTGAAGAATGAAGCTTGCACGCTCACGTGTAGGTAATATGTTGCGTCGTAAGTTTTTACGATTTATTTCTCTCCAGATTGTTCTAGCTGTTTTTACTGCCGAATCGAAAGGTAGGAGTGAGTAATTGTAAAAGTACGATTGCTCGTCTTTGAATGCTCCTTCGCGGAATTTCATAAAACGGGATATATACCACTTCTCTAGAAGAGATTCTTCGGCATCTACATAGATCGAAAAGTCCAGATAATCGGAAACGAATTGGCGGGGTTTCTCGCTTGGATAATCCATTCCGCTTTGAAGGACGTTTAGGCCTTCGAGAATCAAAATATCCGGTTGAGTAATAGTTTCTGCTTCATCGGGTATGATGTCGTATATAAGATGCGAATATTTAGGTGCATTAACCACCTCTTTGCCCGACTTTATATCGACAACAAATTCAAGAAGTTTCCGGATATCATAGGATTGAGGGAAGCCTTTTTTGAGCATAATGCCCTTTTCCTCTAAAATTGCATTTGGATAAAGGAACCCGTCAGTCGTTACTAGCGAAACTTTAGTATGTTCGGGCCAACGACTCAATAAAGCTTGTAGTACACGTGCTGTAGTGCTCTTTCCTACAGATACGCTGCCTGCAATTCCTATGATAAAAGGTATTTTCTGTGACTTTGCATTCAAAAACTTCAAGAGAGCTGTTTGACGTCCGATGCGTGCTTTTACATAATAGTTGAGGAGACGCGAAAGCGGAAGATAAATTTCTTCAATTTCCTGAATCGATAACTCATCGTCGATACCTTTCAGTCTTTGAACCTCGTTCTCGGTAAGAGTCATCGGTTCCGAATCGCGTAAAGCAGCCCATTGATCGCGAGTAAAACACATGTATGGGCTTGAAGGGGTATTCATTGGCCTGTATAATGTTATTCGATGCAAAAGTAGGTTGAAAAAGTGAGTTAAAAAATATTTAAACCTTTTTTTTCGAAGTGTTGTAAATATTACTTTTTATTTCTAATTTAGGTGTATGAGAAACTCTGCTGATGCTCAGGTATATAGTAGAGTTACTCTGATCGACTATTAGGTCAGACTTCTCAGCCTTAAAAGATTAGATTGGCAGATCCGACAAAGGCTGTATGTCTTATTAAGTTCTGACCAGGATAATCATCTTTACAAACGCAGTGCGTAAACACATTCTCTATCTATTACAGATGCAAAAAATTGATATCTGTGTAGAATATAAGAGAATGTGTTTATCTTTGTAATGATATAAAGTGGCCTGCTTATAGGCTGAATAAATTGTTTTTTCGATAAAAATAATCATAATGCAAGAAGATCAAGATAAAATTTTAGATGAGATAACCTCCAGTGAATATAAATATGGTTTCGTGACAGATATCGAAACAGAAGTTATTCCGGTAGGTTTGAACGAAGAGGTCGTTCGTCTGATCTCGGCCAAGAAAAACGAGCCGGAATGGATGCTCGAATTTCGTTTGAAAGCTTTCCGTTATTGGCAAACGTTGGATATGCCTAAATGGGCACATTTGGATATTCCTGAGATTGACTACCAGTCTATCAGTTACTATGCAGCTCCGAAAAAGAAAGACGGACCAAAAAGCTTGGATGAAGTAGACCCTGAATTGCTTAAAACTTTCGATAAGCTAGGCATTCCTTTGCACGAGCGCGAAGCTTTGGCTGGAGTGGCTCCTATGGCTGTGGATGCTGTTGTGGATAGTGTTTCTGTGAAAACAACATTCAAATCAACGTTGGCTGAGAAAGGAATTATTTTCTGTTCATTTAGCGAAGCTGTTCAAGAACATCCCGAGTTGGTGAAGAAATATCTGGGCACGGTAGTTCCTTACCGCGACAATTTCTTTGCAGCACTGAACTCAGCAGTATTCAGCGACGGATCGTTTGTTTATATTCCGAAAGGAGTACGTTGCCCAATGGAGCTTTCTACATATTTCCGTATTAATGCTTCAAATACCGGTCAGTTTGAACGTACACTGATTGTTGCCGATGATGATTCGTATGTAAGTTATTTGGAAGGATGTACAGCACCTATGCGTGACGAAAATCAGCTTCATGCAGCTATAGTTGAAATTATTGCGATGGATCGCGCTGAAGTGAAATATTCGACAGTTCAAAACTGGTACCCTGGAGATAAAGAAGGTAAAGGTGGTATCTATAACTTCGTTACTAAACGTGGTATCTGTAAAGGGGTATCATCAAAAATATCGTGGACTCAGGTTGAGACTGGTTCGGCTGTTACTTGGAAATATCCGTCATGTATTCTTGCAGGAGATAATTCGATCGGAGAATTCTATTCAGTAGCCGTCACAAACAACTATCAGCAGGCTGATACCGGAACTAAGATGATTCACTTGGGCAAGAATACCAAGAGCCGTATCGTGTCGAAAGGTATTTCGGCAGGAAAGAGTCAGAACGCATACCGCGGATTGGTACGTGTAGCAGCTAAAGCTGAAAATGCGCGTAATCACTCGCAGTGTGATAGTTTGTTGCTTGGCGATCAGTGTGGAGCACATACTTTCCCATATTCGGATATTGCAAATCCAACAGCTGTGATCGAGCATGAGGCTACAACTTCTAAGATCAACGAAGATCAAATCTTCTATTGTAATCAACGCGGTATTTCTACCGAGGACGCAGTAGGAATGATTGTGAACGGATATGCAAAAGAGGTTATGCAAAAACTACCAATGGAGTTTGCTGTTGAAGCTCAGAAGCTTCTTCAAATAAGTCTAGAGGGTAGTGTAGGATAAAAAGAGAATTTAGTTAGAATACAGTATAAGGGGTGTGCTGAAAAGTGCATTCCTTATTTGTATTTATAGTCGTATGTATTAGTAAATATATATAGACCTGTTTTAGAATCATAAATAGCTATGGGAGGGATAGAGATTCTATTGCCTTTTCTAAGTAGGTTTTGCTTATTTTCATCTTCGTGATAAAAATCTATGTCACCGATTTTATCTTCATGTAAAAATACAGATATAGGGGGGATGAGACCTCCATATCCATACCTTTTGTTATTCATTAATGGTTTGGACGTGTCTTCATTGATGATATCGTATTTGAGGATAGAGTTACTCCTTAATAGAGTAGTGTCTATGCGGATATTCAGTCGGGGAGGATCAATTGCTTTGAATTTAATGTAATGCGTTATTGTATCAGTAGAATTACTATTGTTTTTGGTCGCATATGATGTAAATATTTTAACAGAACCTTTTTTATTTGGCTTTATAAAATATTCTATATAACTATGAGCTGTTGTGTCATGGATAATTTGTCCATTATCGGTCCAAATCGCTACTAATTTTCCTGGTGTGTTTATGTAGATTGGGTTTCTTGTTCCGAACCAAAGGTGGTTTATGATACCATCAAAACTAATTCCGTCACTTTGAGGTACTGAAATATAAGCTGTGTGTTTAGTAGAGCAGGAATGCGCTATGAGTATGCTTATGGTTAAAAGTATAATATACTGATATTTTCTTATAGGATACATAATAGTATATTTGTGTTTTGCTTAGCAGCATAAATATACAATAAAAATGAAAAAGAGGCTACTCGTTTGAGTAACCTCTTCATATAATTTCGAATGGATCGCTTATTTACCTGCTTTTAGTAGGTTTGCTTCTTCGATATATTTGTCAGCTTCCATAGCTACTGGCGAATTCATATACTGATCTTTGATCAATGTGTATATTTCGATCACTTTATCGTATTTACCTTGCTCGCGATAAATGTTTGCAGCTTTTTGGTAGAATAGTGGGCTGTGGATAAAGTTATCTAACGATTTCGCAGCCTTCTCATAATATGAGATTGCTTCACCAGCTTTTCCGTCAGCACGAAGGCAATCGCCGATTGTACCTTGTACCATGTATGAGATTACTTCGTCGCCGCTTGAGCTGTATGATTTCAAGAAATCAAGAGCTTTTGCATAGTTGCCCATACGAGCGTAGCAGATACCTGCATATGCGTTAGCCAGATTTCCAGTGCTTGTTGAGCTGTATTCTTTTGCTACTTTTTCGAATCCGATGTATCCGTTAGCGTCTCCGAACAAAGCAAGCGAGTCTAGTCCTGATTCGTAATAGATTTGACCTTGTGCTATTGCGTTTTGTGCATCCTTGGTTTTTGGTCCTACGTAGAAGTGTTGGTATGCAAGATAACCGCATGCGATGATCACAAATACACCTATAGCGCCAAAGATATAGTTGCTGTATTTTTCAAGAAAGCTTTGTGATTTAATCACAGCATTATCGATGCTTTCCCATTCTTTTTCTCCGCGAAGCTCCGCTTCTTTCTTTTTATTAGACGACATTTTATCGATTAATTTATTTTATTATAACAGTTTACAATTCAAATTCAGAGCGACAAAAATAGCTGTTTTCTTTTTATAAAGAAAATCTTAGTGCTATTATTTTTGTTCGGTATAAAATTTTATAATCTCTTCGATCACTTTTTGACATGCCGGACAGAAGTCGTCGCAGGTGTTGGTGTGCATGCGACAGTCTATTGACGATCTGTACATTCCTTTCGATAAGTAGCCTGCACCTTCGAAAACACCTATAGGGTATTTTTTTACAGAGTTTTCGTCAGTATGTGTCGGTATGGGAGTTCCTTTCATTAAGAGGTTTTCCCATTTATCTTTGAAATTGACTAAAGATGTGATGTTCTTCTCCCAAGGCTCGATGTTTGTAGTGTATGTTGCGTCCAGTACATCGCTCTCGTAGAAGTATTCATCTCCCAGACCAGCAAAGCTATGTCCAAACTCGTGCACTACTACAGGCTTGAAACCTCGGTGTCCGGTGGTCGTTAGTGTATAAGCATTGAATATTCCTCCTCCACCATATACGTCAGTCTTTGCAAGAATGATAATATGTGCATACGGAATACCGGCAATAGCATCGTGAAGATCGAAGACATGTGAAGTGGTTAGATAGCGATCGGAATAGAATGTGTCGAAGTGAGAACTAAATGCTGTTTGTTGCCATTTATTTTCCCTAGGAACACTTACGCCCGATTGAGTAGATGCTGTTTCGATTGCGATGAAATTGAAACGATCTGCAAATTTCTTAAACGGGGTGTGTGCAATGATTTCCGAAACCGCTGTTCGGGCATGCTTGTAAAAGAGCTGCATGTCCTTCTTGGTATACCCTTCGGCTACTATAGCAACATTTATAGGCGAATATAAACTGCTGTCGGCTTTGTGGATATATCTATATGGAACAGTATTTCGTAGTCCTTGTTTTTTGATAAGTATATCTGTTGGATCCACTTCGTGCGAAAAGGCTTTGTTGTAATTGCCTTTTCTGTCGCGGAAGCTAATCTCCACTCTTACTTTTTGTTTTGGAAATGGAACCAAGTATGTGTTTTCGAAGCTGCGCTTGAGCTTTTTAGCTTCATCGGTCGTTTGCCATTCTTGGAATAGGGTGCTGAACGCATCACGATAGATACATTTGTTGGATGCCAAATCGTACACAGATATTTGGCCGTTCCCACTGAGGTAAAGTTCAGATAAGTTATGCTTTCGTCCGCTCCATTGAGGTAATTGTATAAGTCCGCTTAGCGCGACTTCTTTAGACTCGTTGTCTCCAGAAAATATATAGTCGATGCGAAGCGCATTATTCGTGAAGTGTTCTTCGAATTTCTGAGCCGAGATGGATATTACGCATAAGATTATTGCACAACAAATAAGAGTGAGTTTTTTCATGAGATCGAATTTATTTACGGCAACTTGTACGATATTATATTGTTAAAGAAACGAAAGATACGAAAAAATAGGATGTATTTTCCCTTTTTTTCAATGAGCTATGCCTTCTTTTAACTTATAAATGATTAGTTTTGCACCAAAAATTGGTCACAATATTACATTGGGTCATTTATAATGCGTAGATCTAGAGTCTTATTATGTGCCTTTGCGCTCCTTTTGTTTTCAACGCCTTTCTGGGCGGCGAGGCCTTCGTATATGCATATATCGCAGATCAAATCGCTACTGAAAGATACACTTCTACCCAAACTAACTGATTCGCTTACGCTGGATTCAACTATTGTTGATCCCGATTCGTTAGCGTTGCCCGTTGATAGCTTACCTGTTGATAGCCTACTTTCGGATACTACTAAGAAAAAGAAATCGGGACTTGATGCTACCGTTGATTTTAAAGCGAATGACTCGATTATTTTCGAATCCGGAAACTGGGGATATTTGTATGGTGCCAGCGAAGTATATTATACAAACCTGAATCTTAAAGCAGAGCGAATGATCCTGAACATGGATAGCAGCTTGGTTTGGGCTTCCTTTGGTTTGGATACAGCCGGACAAGAATTTGGTTATCCGATTTTCGATCAGGAAGGTACTACCTACGAGTCGAAAGAGATGAAATATAACTTCAAGACTGGAAAAGGATTTACTCGTCATACTGTGACCGAACAAGGTGAAGGTTATGTTGTAGCTGGAGAATCGAAAAAGAATCCGGACAATTCATTCTTTATGACGAATGGTAAATACACGACTTGTGACCATCACGATCATCCGCATTTCTATTTCAAGATGACTAAAGCTAAAGTTACTCCGGGAAAGAATGTAGTCTTTGGACCAGGATACTTAGTTATTGAAGACTTGCCAATCCCGTTTCTGGGAGTTCCTTTCGGTTTCTTCCCGTTTACTAAGAAATACTCTTCAGGGGTTATTCTTCCTTCGTTTGTAGATGACTTTGACAGAGGTTTCGCTTTGCACGATGGAGGATATTACTTTGCAATTAATGATCATGTTGATTTACGATTAACTGGAGAGATATACACTAAAGGATCTTGGGGAGTGAATGCCCGTTCGTCATACAAAAAAATGTACAAGTATAGCGGTAATGTTGATTTTGGTTATCAGTATTCTAAGTATGGTGATAAAGGTGTAGATCAGTCAGTTACTAAATCGATACGTCTAAATTGGTCACACTCGCAAGACCCTAAGGCAAATATGTATCGTACGATATCGGCTAATGTGCAGTATTCGAGTAGCGCATATAACCGTAATCAACTGAATATGTTAGGAACACCGAACTATACTGAAGATCAAAAAAGTTCGAGTGTGAATATAACTCAGAAAATACCGAACACTCCTTGGACCATATCGGCTTCGATGAGTGTAAATCAGCAACAAAGTACCGAAATGGTTTCGTTAACTTTGCCTGATGTCAATGTGTCGATGAGCCGTATATATCCGTTCAAGCGTAAGAGTGCTGTTGGAGAAGAACGTTGGTACGAAAAAATATACATGGGCTATACAGCCAATATCAGAAACAGTATCAGAACAAAAGAAGACAGCCTTTTCAAATCAGATATTCGTAAAGACTGGCAAAATGGTATCAAACATAATATTCCGATTGGTGCAACATTTAGTGTACTCAACTATTTGAACATTACTCCATCTTTCAATTATACAGAACGTTGGTATACGCAAAAAGTAAATTATCATTACGATAGAAGGGAAGGTAAAATCGCTCAAACAGATACGGTAACCGGATTTAATCGCGTGTATGATTTTAACTTTAACTTATCTTTCGAGACAAAAGTATATGGTATGTATACTCCATTATTCTTGAAAAATAAAATTGATCGTATACGTCACGTCTTTAGTCCATCGATAAGTTTTTCTTATCAACCTGATTTTGGAGATCCCAAATATGGGGCTTACGAGCCTATAAACTATTTTGATGAATATGGGCATCGAAACGAATTTCAGAATATTTATTCACCTTATTCGAGGAATATTTTCGGAACTGCACCCCGAGGTAAGCAAAGTTCGATCAACTTTTCATTCAAGAATAACTTGGAGATGAAAATTAGAACAGCAAACGACTCTCTGAAAAAGATTAGTTTGATTGATGATCTAGGAGTCAATTTTAGTTATAATATGGCTGCCGATTCCTTTAAGTTGAGTAATATTGGAGTGAATATGCGTCTGAAGCTGAGTAAGTCGTTGACTGTAGCTCTGAGTGGTCAGTTCGATCCGTATTTGTATGAAGGAGTGAAGGATGAATATGGACAAATCACAAGGCTGAGACAAGTTGATAAATTGCGAATATCAAATGGAAAAGGATTTGGACGTCTTATAAGTACAAGTTATTCGATAAGTCCTTCTATAAACCAAGATACATTCAAGAAATGGTTTGGTAAAGGAGATAATAAGGATAAGAATAATAAAAATCAAAATCGGGATAGTTCCGAATCAGGTAACTCTTCTGGCGGTGAAAGGAGTGGAAGCTTGCTACAGCGTAAAACCGAGGATGAAGGAGAATATGATGATGATGGCTATCTGAAGAATGAGATTAAGTGGAACGTAAACTTCAACTATGGTATGCGTTTGACTCAAGACATGAATAGGATCGATCTCAAAAATATGGAATATAAACGTAAGCTTGTACATAATTTCGGGCTGAGTGGTCAAATACAGCCGACCAAGAATTGGAATCTCTCTTTCAGTGCCGATTATGACTTTGATAATAAGAGATTTATTATACCTAATATATCAATATCGAGAGACTTGCATTGTTGGAATCTTTCGGCGAACTTTTCTCCATCAGGAAACTTCTTCTATGTGAAATTGAGTGCTAGTTCGCAAATGCTACAAGACCTTAAATACGAGGAGCGCAGTCGTAGATCCAGTCTGGATCCAGAGTGGGATTGATCTGTGTTATTGTCATATTATCAATGAGATAATAAATGCTCTACCTTTCTTAACAAAAACGTAACAGGGGTGTAATTATCCTGTTACAAGCGTTGCGTAATATTGCAGTAGATTTTTAATAAGACAAAACTATGAAGAAAATATTACTGTTATCGCTTGCGGCTGTTGCAATGCTTACATCATGTGGAAATCAATCGCCAAAGATATCTGGAGCCGGGGCTACTTTTCCTGCACCATATTATAATTTAGCATTCAAAGAATTTACTAAAACCTCTGCAATAGATGTTACTTACGGAGCAATTGGTAGTGGCGGAGGAATCAGAAGCTTGAAAGATAAAACGGCTGATTTCGGAGCAACTGATGTGTTCTTATCGGAAGAAGAAAGATCTGAAATGGGAGCAGAGGTATTGCATGTTCCAACTGCACTAGGTGCTGTTGTTCTTTCATATAAACTAGAAGGAATAGATAATTTAAATCTAACAGCTGAAGTTATTTCAGACATATTCAGAGGCAAGATCACAAAATGGAACGATGTGAAATTAGCATCAATAAATCCAGGTGTTGTATTGCCTGATAAAGCTATAACTCCGGTTTATCGTTCGGATGGTAGTGGTACAACTTATGTATTCTCGGATTATATGACAAAAGCTGATAGCTTGTGGTCGGTTGATCTTGGTCGTGGGAAATCTCTTAATTTCTCAGTCGGAGTAGCTGCTAAAGGAAATCCCGGTGTAGCTGGTATAGTAGCTGAAACTGAAGGGTCTATTGGTTATATAGGATCAGAATATGCGTTTGCACTAAGTCTGAAAGTAGCTAAGTTGCAGAATAAATCAGGAAACTTTATCGAAGCAAATAATAATTCGATATCTGCTGCCGCAAACGTAGAGATTCCAGACAATACATGTACAATGATTACAGACTCAGATAATCCTGAAGCATATCCAATCAGTACTTTTACATGGATTATCCTATACAAAGAGCAAGCGTACAACGATCGTACACAAGAACAAGCGAAGAGCTTGGTTAGTTTGCTCAACTTTATGATCGGCGAACAAGGTCAAGATTTAGCAGCCAAAACACATTATTCTCCTCTTAAGGGTATAGCCCTTGAAAAGACAAAAGCGGTGGTAAACTCGATCCAATATAACGGACAACCCGTTTCACAAAACTAATAAGGAACAATGCTCTAATAGCGAGTAATGAAAGACAAGATATTTAAAGGAATTTTATTCTTAGCAGCCTGCCTGATCATATTGCTCACGGCAGGCATTGTATACGGATTAATTAGCCAGAGTACTGCTGCTCTTGGTGAGTTTGGAGTGTTTAACTTCATTACATCAGATGCGTGGGATGCTCGTAACGATCAATATGGTGCCTTGCCTTTTATTAGCGGGACTATGCTGACAGCCATTCTGGCACTGATATTCTGTATACCTTTTTCATTATCCATTGCATTATTCAATGGAGAGTATTTCCGAAATAAGAAGATTTCGACAATAGTTAGTTCTGTTGTCGATCTTTTGGCTGGAATACCCTCTATTGTTTATGGTTTGTGGGGGTTTTATGCACTGCGACCAATCATAGTAGATATGGGAATCAATGATCAGGGATTTGGTGTATTGTTAGCTTCAATCGTGTTGGCAATAATGATCATTCCATACGCATCGTCGTTGAGTACCGAGTTTATTTCGATGGTACCAAATGATTTAAAAGAGGGTGCCTATAGTCTGGGAGCAACGAATCAGGAGGTTATCCGTTCGATAAGTCTTCCAGTTGCAGGGTCGGGGATTTTCGCTGCGTACATTTTGGCTTTCGGTCGTGCATTAGGCGAAACAATGGCCGTTACAATGTTGATTGGTAATACCAACAATATTGCCACTTCTTTGTCCGATACGGGTAATACTATGGCAAGTATCATTGCCAATCAGTTTGGCGAGGCAAGCGGAATGAAATTAAGTTCACTGATGGCTATCGGATTGTTGTTGTTTTTGATAACGGCTTCTATCAATTTCGTAGCTAAGTATATAATGAAAATTATCAATAAATGAAAAAGTCATTTTTCTCGAGTACACGATATCGTTTGGCGAAGAATAATTTATTCTTCTATGCCGTATGTGGTTTTTCGGGTATAGTGATGATACCGTTGTTCCTTATCCTTTGGGAGCTATTCAAGAAAGGATACAAGCAATTCAATGTTGCTTTGTTTACTGAGGTGTCACCTACATCGATGGATGCTATGGTAGCACGTATGACCGATAGTCCTATTCCGGGAGGTATATTGAATGGGATAACAGGTACCGCCCTGATATTAGCGGCAGCAATTGTAATTGCTATTCCGATCGGAATACTTACAGGTATTTATCTGGCAGAAAATCCCACCAAGAAAATGGCATCTTTTGTACGTAGTTTATCCGATTTATTGCAAGGAATACCTTCAATAGTTATCGGGGTAATTGTGTATATTTGGGTAGTAGTACCTATGCATACATATTCTGCCTTAGCGGGTAGTGTAGCTCTGGCTATTATGATGTTGCCAATGATTATCAGATCTACCGAAGAAAGCTTGAAGATGCTTCCCGCGTCGTTAAAAGAAGCTGGGCTTGCATTGGGCGGTTCGTATACATCGGTAGTCATTCGGATATTGCTTCCTTCGGCTTTCGGAGGCTTATTCACCGGATCACTATTGGCAATCTCAAGGGTGATGGGCGAAACTGCGCCACTGATGGTTACTGTGCTTGGTGCATCGATAGTCAGCTGGGATCTTACGCATCCTACAAGTGCACTTTCGCTCTTGATTTGGGAGTTTTACAACGATCCGAATCTGGCCGATCTTGTATGGTCAACATCACTGTTGTTGTTAATAATAGTTTTAGGAGTTAATATTTTTGCTAAAAGCATCGCTAAAAAATGGAAAATACAATAAATTCAAATTATATATTGGAACTGAAAGATGTATCAGTTGCATACAATCCCGAGAAAAAAGCTGTAGAGGGAGTAACTGCCGCTATTGAGGCAAATTCGGTAACGGCTATTATGGGACCTTCTGGTTGTGGAAAAAGTACATTGTTGCGTGCGATTAATCGTATGCACGATCTTTACCCAACTATAAAAACTACCGGAGAAATACTTCTGAAGGGAGAGGATGTATTCAAAATGAATCCAATGAAGGTACGTCGCTTGGCTGGAATGGTTTTTCAACGTCCTAATCCATTCCCTACAATGAGTATCTATGATAATGTCATTGCAGGGTATAAATTAAACGGAATCAAGTTAGGTAAAACAGAACGCGATGAAGTCGTAGAAAATAGCTTGCGTAGCGTAGCACTTTGGGATGAGGTGAAAGATTCGATTAACAAGAAGGGAACTTTTTTGTCGGGAGGTCAGCAGCAACGTTTGTGTATTGCTCGTGCTTTGGCTTTGAAACCTGAGGTATTGCTTATGGATGAACCTACATCAGCTCTTGACCCGATTTCGACAAATCGTATCGAGGAATTGATTCTGGAACTGAAAGAACAATACACAATTGTTATTGTTACGCACAATATGTCGCAGGCTGCCCGCATCTCGGATAAGTCGATGTTTATGTATTTGGGGCATTTAATCGAGTATGATTCAACGAAACAGATGTTTACAAAACCGAAAGACAAACGTACGGAGGATTATTTGACAGGTGTATTTGGATAATATTATAAGAAACATTAAAACAAGATACAATGACTATAAATATGAAACGTAAGCAACTTCAGATTCTGATGAATGATTTCGAGTTGCTATCAAAAACAGCTTTGTTACAACTCCAGATTGTATCGAAATTGCTGGAAAATAAAAATATAGAATCTCTGATTGAAGAATCTCAGGCAAATGAAATAATAATTGATCGTCTGGAATTGAAGGTTCGTGAAGAGATTGTTTTCGCCATATTCCGTTTTACTCCTAAGGCAAGTGATTTGCGTCAAATAATAACTTATCAGGATATTACTACAAATTTGGAACGAATAGGTGATATGTGCTTAAATATTATTGCTTATATTCGAGAAACCGATTTGGATGCTAGGCAGTTTGCTGAAGTGAAAAAGGGCATAGCCAAAATGCTGAAATATACATCAGAGATGCTTCAAAATGCAATTATCTCATTCAGCAATGAAGATTCTAAATTGGCTTACGAAGTACTAAAAGAAGATGATAAAGTTGATGAGTTGTATCATCAATTGAAAAATTGGCTTCAGAAAGAATTTGCAGGTAAACAGGTAACCGAAGAAGATTTACGTGCAATCGTTAATATAGAAACAATAACTCATAATCTGGAACGTATAGGCGACAGTGCTACTAATATAGCCGAATCGACTATATATATGACAGATGGAAAAGATATAAGGCATGCAGATAACGACTGATAAAATATCAATTCTTGTGGTTGACGACGAAGTTGATATCCGTGAAATTCTTGAATTTAATCTCGAGAACGAAGGATATGAAGTAGATGCGGCACGTTCGGCAGAGGAGGCTTCGAAAATGTTGTCAGACAAACATCAACTGATTTTGTTGGATGTGATGATGGGAGGTATGTCGGGTTTTAAATTTGCAGATCATCTGAGAAAATCAGGGAATAATATCCCGATTATATTTCTCACGGCAAAAGATACCGAAAACGATATGCTTACGGGATTCTCTATAGGTGGTGATGATTATATCTCAAAGCCATTCTCGATAAAAGAAGTCATCGCTCGCGTAAAAAGTATTCTTAAACGTGTTGCTATAGCTGCAAGCGAAAAAGAAGATAAGATCAAGGTAGATGGTTTAGAAGTTGACCTTCTGAATCAGACTGTAGCAGTGAATGGACAATCAATAGAATTGACAAAGACTGAATATAATATACTATTGATGTTGTTGCAGGACGAAGGACGGTTTTTCTCGCGGACGGATATATTGAACAGAGCATGGGGTAATAGAGGTATTGTAGTAGATCGTACAGTTGATGTGCATATTGCCCGATTGAGAAAGAAAATAGGACCTTACGGAGACTGTATTGTAAATCGTACGGGTTATGGATATGGTTTTGTACGTAAAGATTAATAATAAAGTATTGCGATGAAGCTGAGTTATAAGAAACGTGTGTTTTTTTCTTTTCTGATTATTTTTGCTGCTTTCTCGGCCTTGATAGTCTATGTTGAACAAAAAGAAGAAATAAGATATAAGACACAAGCCCTGGAGAACGAGCTGGATGATTATGCCGATATAGTGCATAATTATGTAAAAAAGTATCATCTGAATGATACAAATATGTCTCAAATTCATGAGCTGATCGATGTGCTTCCCGAAGGAGCACGTGTAACAATACTAAAGCCCGATGGAACAGTTGTCTTTGATCGCGAAGTAGCCGATGTGTCTACTTTAGAGAATCACAGCAATCGTCCCGAAATTCTGCGTGCGCAGTATCAAGGTCAGGGTAGTGATATAAGGATGTCTACTTCTGTGCAGCAAGAGTTTCTCTATTATGCTAAATCATATGAAGATAGCTTCGTTCGAATGGCTTTACCTTACAATATTGAAGTCCAGAATCTGTTGAAAGCTGACAATATGTTTATATATGTTGTTGTTGGCTTGTTCCTTTTGGTCCTTTTACTACTGAATTACGCGGTTAGTAGATTTGGTAAATCAATAACAGAATTGAAGCATTTTTCTTCTCTGGTAAAAAATAACACACCGCTTCCAAAAGAAATTGATTTTCCGGAAGACGAACTGGGAGCTATTGGTAATGAATTGGTGGAGATCTTTAAGCAGCGTGAAAAAGATAAAAAACAGCTGGAAGTTGAACGCGAAAAACTGATTCGACACTTCAAGTATTCGGCCGAAGGGTTTGCTATATTTTCGAGCGAAAAGAAGCAGCAATTCTGTAATTCACATTTTCTGCAATACTTAAATCTGTTGATTGATGATCCTGCTTTGGATGCTAATATCTTATTCCGGGAAGAAATTTTTAAGCCTGTAACAGACTTTGTTGACACTACTGATCGGAAAAAGAGCCAGAATGTATTCCAGATTAACAAGAATGGTCGTTCGTTTGTTATTCAGACGGTTATATATGAAGATAAGACTTTCGAAGTTTCCATTCGCGATATAACTCAAGCTGAAAAAACACGCTTGATAAAGCAGGAAATGACTAACAACATTGCACACGAACTTCGCACTCCAGTAACAAGTTTGCGTGGTTATCTTGAGACACTTGCAGGGACAGAGTTGTCGGAAGAAAAACGGAAACAATTTACTGATAGAGCCTACATACAATCGATTCGTCTTTCAAATTTAATTGATGATGTAAGCCTGCTGAGCAAGATTGAAGAGCCTCTTTCTCGTTTTACTTTCGAGGAGGTTAATCTGTCTGATATTATATCTGAAGTTCGAATTGATTTAGCTGACAAAATTGAACAGAATAATATAAAATTGAATGTGTCGGTCAGACCCGACTTGAAGATTAAAGGTAATCATGGATTGATCTATTCGATATTCCGTAATATGATTGATAATTCGATCAATTATGCTGGGGATTCAACAGTTATTAATATAAGTAACTATCTTGAAGATGAAAAGTTTGTTTACTTCTCATACTTTGATACGGGCAAAGGGATTGATGAGAAATTACTCCCTCGAATCTTCGAAAGATTCTATCGTGGCGATGAAGGACGTACAAGAGAAAGCGGTGCTTCGGGTCTAGGCTTAGCTATAGTGCGAAATGCGGTTCTGGTACATCGAGGAGAAATACAAGCGAAGAATAGAGTAGGAGCCGGATTAGAGTTTTTGTTCACATTGCATAAATAATCAATATCGTACATGTAAAAAAGACCGACTAAATATTTAGTCGGTCTTTTTTTGTCGAAAATAAGAGGAAGATGGAATTCGTGCTCATAGTGGACGCGAATGACTAAAACGAATAGTCGTAGACTCGAATAAAAAAGATTATTGCTGTTTCTTGTAAAATAATAAGAAAACTTTAACGTTATTTGCTTATTGATAATGCAATATAGCATATTTTATCTACCTTTGTTCGCTAATATGGGACGATTATTGGCTATCGATTATGGGACAAAACGTACGGGTATAGCCGTATCGGATCCGCTTCAAATAATTGCAAATGGGCTGACGACAGTTCCAACGCATAAAATATTTGAGTTTTTAAAAACATATTTGGCACAAGAAAAGGTAGAATGTATTATTGTAGGTCTTCCAAAACAGATGAATAATCAAGAGTCAGAGAATATGAAGAATATTCGTCCTTTTGTGAAGAAACTACAAACAATCTATCCTAATATGAAAATTGAACTTTACGATGAACGGTTTACGTCGGTGATGGCACAACAAGCAATCATAGACAGTGGACTGAAAAAGAAAGATAGACAGAATAAAGCTTTGGTAGATGAGGTAAGTGCTACGATAATCCTGCAAAGCTATATGGAAAGCTTAAGAATGAAATTTTAAATATTGAAAATTATATATGATACTACCTATATATCTTTACGGGCAGCCTGTATTGAGAAAAGAGACGAGAGAACTAGATAAAGATTATCCTAAATTGGATGAATTGATAGCCAATATGTTTGAAACAATGTATAATGCTGAAGGCATCGGACTTGCAGCTCCTCAAGTGGGATTAGACTTGAGATTGTTTGTGGTTGATCTAGAGCCATTGGCTGAAGATGATCCCAAATATGCAGGCTTCAAAAAAGTATTTATCAATCCTCAGATCATTGAAAGTAAGGGGGATCTTGTCAAAATGAACGAAGGATGTTTGAGCCTTCCCGGATTGTCTGAATCAGTAGAAAGAGAGAGTATAATCCGCATTCAATATCTTGACGAAAATTTCGTTGAATATGACGAAGTGTACGACGATTTCTTTGCTCGCTGTATTCAACACGAATATGATCATATAGAGGGTGTCCTTTTTATCGATCATATTTCGCCTATACGTAAACAGTTGATTAAGTCGAAATTGAATAACATGATCAAAGGGAAAGTTGGATGCCATTATAGGACTAAGGCTGTTCAGAAATAAATAACACAAAATTCGATGAAAGTAAATAAGATAATATTCCTATTGCTTATCTTGGTTAGTTTTATCAGTTCGTGTACAACAACTCGTGACACAAACTTTTTACAAAATATACCTAAGGATTATAAGCCAGCTCCCGAGCCAGACTATAGAGTGATTGCAGGTGACCAGCTTCGTATAAAGATTTTTTCTTTGTACGGAACTCTCAATGATGAATTGGGCGCATTTGCTGATGGTGGTGTTCTAAATATCAGACAGGATGGGACAATTAAAATTCCATATTTAGGGAAAGTATATGTTGAAGATTTGACATTATTTGAAATCGGTACATTGCTCACACAGAAATTTGAAGCAATAGGAGAAGGCGTTACAGCTACAGTTGTATTGAACAATATGTATATCTCTTTATTGGGAGAAATGGGAACAACTAGAATTGCTATGCCTAAACCAATTATGACGATCTATGAGGTGATGGCTATGACTACTGTTCCAAATTTGGCAGGTGATCGTAAGAAAGTTACTATTCTTCGCCAAACAAAAGATGGTTCAGTTATCAAAGAATTTGATATTCGTACGAAAGATATTGTTGATAGCGAATTCTTTTATATCCAGCCAAATGATGTTGTTTATGTTGCTAAATCTAAGAAGGTATTCGTCGGTAATGGAACGAATCTAGGCAGTTCTATAGGTGTCATTACTGGAGTGATTGGTCTTGTGTTAATGTTGGTTAGACTATTTTAGATATGAAAGGAATGAAAATTATCAAAGTCTTTTTAATGATGTCAATCTTGACCTCATTGTTTTCTTCCTGCATCACGAGTGAAGAAACAAACTATTTGCAATCAATTAATATTCCCTATGAAAAACAGGCTTTTAAACCCTATAAGTTGGCTGTGAATGACTTGGTTAAATGTGAAATATCTACTCGAGATGTTAACTTTAGATCGGTTTTTAGCAGTATTATTCAAGGAAATGCAGTGACAAATGAAGCCCAAAATGCAGGGAGAGTAGCTGGAGCTAATAGTGTCATGCAGCGAAATGTATACCAAATTCATAAAAATGGTAAGATATTATTGCCTTTTTTTGGCGAAGTAGATATACTTGGATATACTATTGAAGAAGCCGAAGAAATAATTCAGGCAAAAATGAGAGAATCTATTACTGATGCGATTGTCAGTTTGAGCCTCTATAATAATGCATTCTATGTTTTGTCGGATAGAGGAGCTGTGCGAGGAAGGTTTGCGATTTATAAAGAGAATATGACAATTTACGAAGCAATAACTCAGATAGGATTGGGAGCAAATATTTCTCTGGATTTTAGAGATGTAAAGGTATTGCGTAAAAACGATGATGGTACAACAGAAATACGATCTTTTGACCTGCGAACAAAAGATGTAGTGCAATCAGAATTTTACTATATGATGCCAAATGATATGCTTTATTTTCCTACAAGCAAAAAGTCATTCTTTAGCATAACATCATTGTCTTCTTTCTTTACAACAATCTTAACCCCTGTAACTTTCTTATTAATGGTTACTAGGCTGAGATTAGATTAACTTTTAATGTAGATAACGAATGCGAACTAACAACAATATACCTAATATAAACGATCCGTATTTTGAGGAAATTAAAAGTAAAACTTCGATATCTTTCGATTTTGTGCTTTGGTTTTATCGTATACTGAAGTACTGGTATTTATTTGCAATTTCTATAGTTATTTGTATCATTTTTGCGAATCTAAGCACTAAGGGATGGATTCCATATTATCGTATTGGAGCAATAATGATGTTGGAGGATAGGGGTAATGTAAGCCCTGTAGCAGGTGCAGTTCCTTTGGGGACAATTTTACGTAATACGAATAATCAAAGAATTGTTTTGGAGTCGCGAGGAATGGTTGAAAAGACAGTCGGACGTTTGCCTGAACGAATGCGAGTAAATTATTTTCGGAAGACACATTTTAAGCAGTCAGGAATATATGGTTATTCGCCTGTCGTTGTTGATGTTATCGAATTGAAGCCCGGAGCTTATGGCAGAGTGTATACTGTAGCATCGGTTGATGATAATCATTGCCAAGTATACATAGAAGGAGCAGATCAAGCTTCCTCTTTCTCTATAGCAGTACCATATAATAAGATAATTGAAACAGAATGGTTTAAAGTTAAGTTTGTAAAGTCAGATAGTTACGAGAAGGATTTTTATGAATTTAAATTTAGTTTTCTGACAAAAGATCAATTGATTAACTCGTATGCTGGACGTATAGGCTGTAGTTTAATACTTAATGAATCAACAGCGTTTTCGCTAACTATGACTTCCAGTGAAGTAAATAAAGATCTGGAATTTATGAATGAGTTCCTTGCTGAATACCAGGATTATAACTTGTCGCTAAAGAATTTTCAAGCAGATTTGACGATTGATTTTATTGACAAGCAATTGTTAATTATTGGCGACTCGTTAGAGTCTTCACGCATCGCATTAGATGATTTTCAGCGTAATACTGGTGTGTATGAGGTAACATCACAATCTCTTCGCAGACAGATACGTGAGGCAGATAAAAGTCGTGAAGCTCAGGATATCAAAGAGCGTTCAATCTTGGTGGTAACTGATCGCGTGTTAACGTCACTCAAGGCAAACGAAGAGATAATTGATCCATCTATGTATGGTGTCAATGAACCTAGGCTTAGCCGTTACGTAAGAGATTATAACGAAATGCTTAAACGGTCAGAATACGTTGGGGTAAAAAATCCGACATTCGAGAAGGTAGTCTCGGAGCTGAATGATCAAAGAGAACTTATTTTGGCCGAGTTGCGACTTGTTCAATCGAACTTTGTAAAAGAAAAAGAGAGAGCTAAGGTTGTTTATGCAGAACTGGAAGCTGCAATTGATAGCCTTCCTCCTCAAGAGCGAATTTTGGTAAAACATCAACGAGAATATAACCTTAATGAAGTTTACCTGAATTACTTGACTCAGCGTAGATATGAGGCACAGATTCAAAGAGCATCTAATACTCCTGATAACTTCATATTGGAGAATCCAAGGATGACCTCTGGAGTTATAAACTCTGGATCAGCCTCTAAAGAGTATTCTTATTATATTCTATTAGGATGTCTGATCCCTCTTATTTTTGTTGTTCTTAAAGAGGAAATACTCAATTTTACAGTTTCAACGAAAGAGGAGTGTGAACGAATTTCCGGTTTCCCGGTAATTGGAACAATAGAGAATGTCTCAAAGAAAATAAGCAAAGGTATTACCTTGGTTAAAAATTACCCAAAGTCGAGCTTTGCTGAGTCGTTCCGAAATATGAGAGTTCGAATTGAGTATATGGCTAAAAAAGACAGTCATGTTGCGGTGCTTATAACCTCTACCGAACCTGCAGATGGGAAGACATTTGTAGCTACTAATATTGCTTCAGTATATCAGTTGATGGGCAAAAAGGTGCTTCTGCTGGACTTAGACTTGCGTCGTCCATCAGTGTCAAAGACTTTGAAATTGCCTACTACAGCAAAGGGAGTCTCGAATTATCTGATTGGTCAGGTTGAGCTTGATCAAATAATTATGTCACATCCTAGTTATGGATTTGATATTATTCCTGCAGGAACACTCCCTCCTAATCCGAGTGAATTGATAAAAACAGAAAAAACGAAGAAGCTTATCGAGCATCTCCGTGAGCAATATGACTATGTAATTATCGACTGTAGTCCGATTGGATTAGTTTCGGATGCTTATATCTTGGCTAAAATAGTAGATACGTCATTATTTGTAATTCGCCGAGCTAAGACTAATAAATCATTTTTCAAAAGCGTTATTGGTCAGGTCAAATATGACGACGTACAAAATGTAGCATTAGTCTTTAATGATGTAAAAGGTCGTGAAGGTTATTACGGGACATCGCGTTATTATGGAGATAAGACTTATTATTTGAAGAAGAAAAGCTCTTATTATCACGACGACTACTTCGAAGATTAGAATACTTGTCTATCTTTTTAGTTATTTGAGTAGCTGATAATTCGCTCTGGCTTCTTGTAGAGAAATAGCGTTAAAATGCCACCATTCGCCCTTGACTGTAAGGAAGCCGGCTTCTGTCATTATCTTACGTAATAATCTGCGGTTTTTTACTTGTTCTTGGTTTAATAAGCCTTGAGCAATCAAACTATCTTCGTTTCGTATGCTGGCAGCTTTTCCAAAGAAATCGAAAGGAGTTCCCATGTCTAAAGGTCTTCCATACTGATCGCAAAGGGTAACATCCAAAGCCATGCCATAATTGTGTAGGCCCGTTCTATTTGGTTCGGCTACATAGATGGCGTAAGGAGTATTACGTACAGATTCATACATTTTGTATTGCACGCTTTGTGGGCGCGCAGCGTCGTAGATCAATATTGATAATTCAGGTGCAATCCTCCTAAGAATAGATACTGCTTTTTTAAGCTTTTCTATTGCGAGGGGATGTAGATATGCGCGGTTTAGATCCTTGTATAGAATACTTCTAGTGAAATTATCTGTTGTCGCGTATTTTAGTTCTACCCATGCTTCAGGAACTTGTGACTGTACCTCGACCATACCGGCTTCAATCAACTCCTTCTCTAATTTCGATTGAGAGAATATTGAAATACAGACTGTAATTAGAAATATAATAGAGTATAGTTTTTTCATTTTTTCATTGCTTGATATATAGTTTCCTGAATTCGTGATCGTATATCTAGCGACATTAGCTTTTTATGAGTTCTATCCGGATAAATTCTATTGGATAAGAAAATATAAATCAAATTATTATCAGGGTCAATCCAGAAACAAGTTCCAGTAAAACCCGTATGGCCATATGTCGAATTCGGAGAGCTGGGGCTCGTAGGGCTTGATTTGGCTGAACGCGTTTCTGTAGCATCAAAGCCTAGAGCTCGACGCGATATGGTACTGCGAGTTTTAGTAAATAATTCGACAGTCTTATCTGAGATGTATTCCTCTCCGCCATAGACTCCTTTGTTGAGTAGCATTTGGCATAATTTGGCAATATCATTTGCATTCGAAAATAATCCTGCATTACCGCTTATACCTCCCATAAATGCTGCACCCTCGTCGTGTACATAGCCTTGTAAAAGTTGTTTTCGTAAAAAATCGTCCTTTTCAGTGGGGACGATTTCATCTTTTTCAAACTTGTATAAAGGGTTGAATGTAGTTCTATCCATTCCGAGGGGCCGATAGAAACTATCTTGTAAGAAAGTATTTAAATCGGTTTTCGTTATATTTTCAACTACCTCTTTTAGTAGTATAAAGTTCAGGCAGCTATATCGATATACTTTTCTTTTGAGTAGTTTTGAATCTGCTATTGCTTGAATAATGGTGTCTCGGTAAGCTTTGTTTATGTACATGTGATCGGCTATCTGATTAAATCCTGCTTTGGGTTTCGATGAAACAAGGTCTTCTTTAAACTTGAAATGCTTGTTTACCCATGTATTGTCGTCAAATTTAATAGTGTAGTCACCACCTCTATATCTCTTGAAGAGGGTACCTTCGTAGGTCGAATCGTTAATTGCTTTTCTGTAATAAGGTATATAGGCTGTTAGCCGACTTTCGTGAAGTAGAGCGTCGCGGATTGTTATAGCTTTTTTGTCAGTATTCTTTAGTTGGGGTATGTATTGGCTAAATGTATTATTGAGCAGGATTTTTTTTTTATCATATAGGCTCATAACGGCTGGTGTAGTTGCTATGCCCTTAGTCATAGATGCAATGTCGTAAATTACTTCATCAGTAATTTCATCGTCCGATTTATATTTGAACTTGCCAAAAGCTTTACTATAGACAACAACGCCATCTTTGGCAACTAATACTTGACAACCAGGGAATGCTTTTTCTTCAATTCCTTCATTGACGATGAATTCTATACTGTCAAGTATTTGGCTGTTAAGTCCTATAGCCTCAGGAGAATTGTATCCTAAGCGTGTTTTGTATGTGTCTATTCCATCGCCAACTTTAAACAAGTCTTTTACGGATACCGGAATTTTCGCATTAATGTCAATTCCGCCAAATATCGATTGTGCAGCATATTCTTGAGCATATTGCGTGTCTTCGTATGCTAGGACTAATGCTTGCG
This sequence comes from Dysgonomonas massiliensis, assembly GCF_900240225.1. Taxonomy (GTDB): domain Bacteria; phylum Bacteroidota; class Bacteroidia; order Bacteroidales; family Dysgonomonadaceae; genus Dysgonomonas; species Dysgonomonas massiliensis. The sequence continues at coordinate 323,724 of NZ_OEPV01000002.1, forward strand.
ATTTTTCGATAGATGTTTTGTATGCACTCATACGATATGGGATCGTGAAGAATGTAAGAATAGACTCCTTGCCTTCTATAACTCTTTCGATAGCGGTGTTTGAATTGCCTTTGGTAGTATGAACTGATATTATTAGGGTGTTAAATTCATTGAGCTTATTCTTCAGAGAAAGGAGATCACTTCCATCACTGACGTTGAAGCATGTTATATCGCCATATTTTTTTAACGATGAATGAAAAGAATTCCCATTTTTAGAACCGATTGAGATTGCTGCAACCTTACGTTTGTTAATCTGTTTGACTGGAATAATCTCATTTTTATTTCTAAGTAGTGTGATAGCTTTTGCATTCAGTTCTCGATTGAGATACTCTGCATATGGGATGTTGATGTCTTTTATAAGATTTTCGGTTTCTATCTTATCTTTGGTTACATCAAGAATAAATTTGTATGCTAATATTTTACGGCACTTGTTATTGATGATCTCTTCGGTTAAGACATTATCTTCAACTGCTTTTTTTATAGCACTGAATTGTCGTTGTGGGTTGATTGGTCCTAATAATATATCATTTCCAGCTAACAAAGCTCTTACACAATGATCTTTTTCATCCGATACGCCTTTCATAGCTAGCCCGTCTGTAAAAGTAAGACCTGAGAATCCAAGCTCATCTTTTAAGAAATCGGTAACTATTGCTTTTGATAATGATGATGGCTGCTTGATAGGATCTAATGCAGGAATATTCAGGTGGCCCACCATTACGGCCGAAAGGCCAGAGTCAATATATGCTTTGAAAGGTACGAGATCTGCTTCTTTAAGACGTTCTATGTTGTCGCTGATAAGCGGCAGTGCATAATGAGAGTCTACAGAGGTATTTCCATGTCCGGGAAAATGTTTTGTACTAGAAAGAACTTTTCCATCTTCAAGGCCTTTGGCATACATAATGCCTTTTCGAGTTACGTTCAGCGGATCTTCTCCATAAGATCGAATCCCGATCACAGGATTGTTCGGGTCACTGTTTACGTCCATTGTTGGAGCATAATTGATATGTATTCCCATTCTTCGACATTGTCGTGCGACTTCATTCCCATAGTAATAGAGTAGGGAATCGTTTTGTATAGCTCCAAGCATCATGTTCTTGGGGAAACGAGGAGTATTGGATAAGCGCATTGCTAGTCCCCATTCCCCGTCTATTGAGATCAGTAATGGAATTTTAGATTGGGCCTGAGCTGCATTTGTAATATTAACCTGCTCTTCGGGTGTTCCTTTCAGAAAAATAATTCCTCCTGCATGTTGCTTTTCTACCCAATTCAATATCTCTTGACGATGGGGTTCGCTTCCATAGGTAATTACAGTTATAAGTTGTCCTATACGTTCGTCGAGAGTCATTGTGTTGAAAACAGAATCGACCCAAGCTTGCATTTTTACTTGATCTGCGTTTTTATATAAGTTCGGTACTACTGTTCTTTTGTTCTGGGCAAATCCAATTTGTATAATACTACATGTAATTAACAGCAATCCTAGAATTTTATAGAGTTTTGTCATTGTTGTTTTATTGAAAGAGTTTGAGATGATGAACAAAAATACAATTTTATGATTATAAACCTATAGTGAAATGTGTTGTCAATCATTAAAAAAGTGATTCTTGGATCTTATTTATTTAGATGCATTGAGGATGTTCAGATCTTGTTGTATGTGAATTAATCTATAATCTTTTGCTAAGAGATAGGATCGTGAATTGAAAATAATGGCTGTTGATTCGTCTGCCGAAAAATATCTTGAAATTATTTTCTATCCTTAAGTAGGTGTAAATTTGATATTTGCACTTTTTTTGAATTGGTACTGTGAAAAAAACTTCTCAAAAGATTTGGATTGTATATATAAGTCTATTACTTTTGTACCCGCTTTAGAACGATAAGCGTTTCGGTTTGAAGCTATAAAACAAAGAGATCATTGACATAGTTATAAGAAAATATAGATACATACAAAGCGTGTAGTACATATAAGTATTACATATCAATTCCTACCCGGCTTTGATCTTTTGGATTGAAGCAAGGTAATAACG